>NZ_AP024355.1:1420000-2067275 GCF_019704135.1 Desulfuromonas versatilis | reverse complement strand
GGCCGAGGCGTCGAGGATGCCGAAGATGACCCCCTGGTCCTCGGTGGGAGCGAGTTCAACCGGCGACATGGTGAACATGGGGACCGCGAGCAGGCTGATCACGATCCAGACCAGGTAGACCGCCGGGCGGGTGCCGAGGGTTACATCGAGCATGCGCCCGTAAAGCCCGCGGAACCATTTGAAGCCCTTAGCGATGCGCAGAGCCAGGCCGTGCTCCTCGATCCCGGGCTTGAGCAGCTTGGCCGACATCATCGGCGAGAGGGTCAGGGCCACCACCCCGGAGATGGTGACGGCCCCGGCCAGGGTGAAGGCGAACTCGCGGAACAGGGAGCCGGTCAGCCCGCCCTGCAGGCCGATGGGGGCGTAGACCGCCGCCAGGGTGATGGTCATGGCGATGATCGGCCCGACCAGTTCGCGGGCCCCGAGCAGCGCGGCGTTGAGCGGCGATTCGCCGAGGCTCAGATGGCGCTCGACGTTCTCCACGACGACGATGGCGTCGTCGACCACCAGGCCGACGGAGAGCACGATGGCCAGCAGGGTCAGCAGGTTGATGGTGAAGCCGAAGGCCTGCATCAGGAACACCGCGCCGATCAGCGACATGGGGATGGCCACCACCGGGATCAGCACCGAGCGGAAAGAGCCGAGAAACAGGAAGATGATGACCACCACGATCAGCAACGTGTCGCCCAGGGTCTTGAGCACCTCGTGGATGGCGCTGTCGATGTAGGCCGTGGCGTCGTAGGCGACCCGGGCCTGCATGCCGCTGGGCAGGTCCTTCTGGATCGCTTCCATTTCCGCCGACACCCGCTTGATGACGTCGAGGGAGTTGGCGTTGGGCAGGGGCCAGATCCCCATGAACACCGCGGTCTGCCCGGAGAAGCGCACCTCGGCGTCATAGTCCTCGGCACCCAGCACCACCTCGGCGATGTCCTCGATGCGCACGATGGCGCCGCCCTGCTCGCGCACCACCAGGCGCTTGAACTCCTCCACCGAGCGCAGGTCGGTGTTGGCGGTCAGGTTGACCTGGACCAGCGAACCCTTGGTCTGGCCGACGGCGGAGAGGAAGTTGTTGGCGGCCAGCGCCTGGCGCACCTGCACCGGGGTGATGTTGAAGGCGGCCATCCGCTCGGGCTTGAGCCAGATGCGCATGGCGAAGGTGCGGGCGCCGAGGATGTCGGCCCGCTGCACCCCCTCGATGGCCGAGAGGCGCGGCTGGACGATACGCACCAGGTAGTCGGTGATCTCGTTCTGCAGCAGCACATCGGAGGTGAAGCTCAGGTAGGCCGAGGCGAACTGGCTGTCGGCCGACTCGATGTTGATGATGGGGACTTCGGCCTCGGGCGGCAGGTCGTTGCGCACCTGGTCCACCTTGGAGCTGATCTCCGCCAGAGCCTTGGTCGAATCGTAGTTGAGCTTGAGCCGCACCTTGATGGTCGAAAGCCCCAGCTTGCTCTCGGACTGGAGATAGTCGATGCCGTCGGCCGCGGCGATGGCCCGCTCGAGGGGCGTGGTGATGAAGCCGCGCACCAGGTCGGCGCTGGCCCCCACGTAGACGGTGGTGACGGTGACCGTGGCGTTCTCGCTCAGCGGGTACTGACGCACGTTGAGCGAGCGGATCGCCTGCAGTCCGGCGATGATGATCACCAGGCTGACCACCAGCGACAAAACCGGGCGGCGGATGAAGAGATCGGTGAATTTCATAGAGTTAAGGTTTGGTTTGAAAAAAGATCATTAAGGCCTGGCCGGGTCGGACCCGACGGATCTGTCCGATCGGTCGAATCAGACGCGGCCGAAGCCCAATTATCGGTTCAGTTATTCTCCACCGTCGGCGCCAGCTTGAACTCGGGGGACAGAGTGTTGTCCACCACCACCGCCTGGCCGTTGCGCAGTTTGAACACGCCGGTGCTCACCACCGTTTCGCCTTCCTCCAGGCCTGAGGCCACGGCGACAAAATCCCCGTGCTTGCGCCCCAGGCGCACGAACTGCTGGCGCAGAACTTTCCCAGCTTCAGCCCCCTGCTCGGCAGGCTTCTCTTCGACCACGAACACCGAGTCGCTGTACGGGGCATAGAGCACGGCGGTGGCCGGAATGGTCAGCACCGGATCCTGCACCGGGCGCACCACGGCGACGCTGGCGAACATCCCCGGGCGCAGCTTTTCCCCGGGGTTGGGAACCGTGGCCTGCAGGCGGATGTTGCGGGTGGCGGCGTCCACTTCGGGGTTGATTGCAGTGATGGTCCCTTCGATGGTCTCTCCCGGCAAAGCGTCGGTGGTGACCCGAACCGCCATCCCCACCCCGAGTTGCGTCAGGTCCTGCTGGGGGAGCAGGAAATTGGCATAGATCGGGTCGGGCGCTTGCAGCGATACGATGGCCTCCCCTTCGTTAAGGATCTGCCCAAGGTTGACCAGACGAATCCCCAGCCTGCCGCCGAACGGTGCACGCACGGTTTTCTTCTCGATGGTGGCGCGAATGTTGTCCGCCTCGGCCACCGCCTGCTTGTAGGTCGCGGAAAACGAATCGTACTCGGCCTGGGAGATCACCCTCTGCTGGAGCAGTTCCCGATACCGGTCCAGATTGCTCCTGGCCAGGGCGACCGCGGCCTCGGCGCCGGGCAAGCGGGCTTTCTCCGAAGAGGTGTCCTGGCGCAGCAGGATATCCCCCTTCTGGACCGTGCTCCCCGCTTCGAACTCGATACCGACCACCTTGCCGGAGAGTTCGGCGGAAACCGTGACGCCGCGCACCGCCTCCAGAGAGCCGACGGCGGTCAGCAGCGATTCCCAGGAATCCTTTTCGGCAACCGCCGTGGTCACGATTTCCGGCGGCGGCACGAACTGGCTCCCCTGGGCGATCATTTTTCGAATCTGCAGGGTTTTGATGCCGGCGATGCCGGCAATCAGCAGGATGAGACCTAACAGGGTAATCAGTATGCGTTTTGTCATGGCCTTGTTGATCGATGGGGAGAATCTCTCCCGGATAAAAAGAGGAAAACGGCTTCGGACCCCGAAAGCCGTATTTTACCACACCAATGCTATCCCATAAATATCACTCAGGCTAAGCCGTTTCCCCAGGGGATGTCAATGAACAAAACGATCATTCGCAGGGGGAAAAGGGTCCCTGGACTGTTGCCAATTGTACCTATGGTGCTCATCTGTGCCGGAAGCGGCGGCCGGGACCGTCATGGAACTGCCTGTGACCATGAAAATAACGGTCATGGCTCCTGTAATGGCGCTCCAGTTTGTCGAAATGGCGGTCGAAAGTGCCGAAGTGCCTGCCGTGATGCCTGTGGAGGTGGTCATGTCCCCTTCCGTAATGGCCAAAATGCCTGTAGAAATGCCCCTTGCGCCTGTCGCAATACCCCGAGTGCCCGCTCCAGTGACGCCCGGAGAGCCAAAACAGCGACAAGGCATCAGCAGCAAGATACCGCGAATCGAGCACCTCCGGGGAGTCGATATACCCGAAGCCAAGGCGAACCTGGCCGGCGGAGACCGGCGCCGCCAACAGCAGAACTCCGCAGATTAACAACATTACCAGGGGAAGAAAAAACTTTCCCAGCGAGTGGGCCGGATAAGAAGCAGCGTATTTCATACTCATACTCCTTTCCCAGGAATTGGAGCCTGTCCTGATACAGACTCCCTTGCTTCCACTTTAGGACGCACGCCCCCCGCTGGTGTGTAAAGACTCGGGCAACCTAGGTAAAGTTTTGTAATTTGGCCCCGATCTGCTCCTCTACAAATGGTCCTCAGCCAGAATATCCGCCGAACCCGGCTATCTACCCGCGCGGTTCGGTTCCTACCCGCTCGCCGGTTATCCCCAGGGCCCTCAACCCCTCCACCAATCGCACCCCGCCCTGCGACCTGAAAAAGGAGCGGATAGCGCCCGCCGTCACGACACCGATCCCGGGTATGCTGGAGAGCGCCTGTTCATCGGCAGCCAGCAAATCAGCCAGGGTCGCGAAATGCTCGCCCAACCGGCGGGCGGTTGCCTGGCCGACACCGGGAATCCCCAGCGCGGCCACCAGGCGGTATAGCGGCGGCCGGCCGACTACGCGGATGGCAGCGACGAGATTTTCCGCCGAGCGATCCCCGAACCCGGGTACGGCAGCGATCTCGCTGGCCCGCAAGCGGAACAGATCGGGAAGACCACCGATCAGCCCAGCTTCCACCAGCCGTTCGATGCGCCCCCGGCCCAAGCCGGAAATCCCCAACCCTTCCCTCGAGGCAAAATGGGTCACTCGTGCGACGAACTGCTCGCGGCATGCGGCGGATTCCCGCAGGCACTGGCCTGCCTTGGGTTTCACCCCATCCAGGGCTATCTCCAACTCCGCCCGCTCGCCGGAGGCCCTCCCGATCACCTCGGTCAGTTGGGGGATGACGTCCCCGACCAGGGCGACAACCACCTCGTCGTCGGGGGCAACCCCGAGCCGGACCACCTCGGACTGGCTGTGGAGGGAAACCCTCTGCACGCGGATTCCGCCGATTTTCACGGGGTTCACGATGGCCACCGGGGTGCGGCGACCGGTGCGGCCGACGCTCCATTCGACCGCGACCACCCGGGTGACGGCGGTTGCGGGCGGAAATTTCCAGGCCGCGGCCCACAGAGGAGCCCGGCTGCCCTCCCCCAGTCTGTTGCGCAGCGCCAGGGAGTCTGCTTTGACCACAATGCCGTCCATGGCGAATGGCTGCTCCTCGCGCTCACGAAGATAATGCCGGTAGACCGAACGCACGTCACCGAGTGATCGCGCCCGATGGGTGTGCTCGAGAAGTACCGGGAAACCCCAATCCCGCAGCCGCTGCAAGGCGAGTAAATCGCTCTCTGGAGGTCCGTTTTGGGGAACTGGATTGACCCACTCGAAGGTAAATAGCCGCAGGCAGGCGGTGCCTTCTACATTGGGCTGCCCGGCGCGCAACGCCCCTGCGGCCAGATGCCGGGGGGTCGCATAGGTCCCGGCCAAGCCCCCCCGTTGCCGGCGATAGAGTTCCAGGTCGGCATAAACCTCCCCGCGCACCACCAACCTGGCGGGGAACCCGCCGTGCAATTGCAGGGGAACCCCCGGAATCTCCCTGGCCCGGGCAGTGACATCTTCCCCCGCCTGTCCGTCGCCGCGAGTCGCTGCTGACACCAGTTCGCCCTTCTGATAGATCAGCTCCACCGGAAGGCCGTCGACCTTGGGCTGAACCAGCAGCGCCACTTCGCCCTCCCGCTCCCCCTCAAGCCGTCCAAGCAGTTTTTCCACCGCCTCGGGCCCGCTTCCCGAAGTCAGGCTGAGCATCGGGCGCTCATGGACCACCCGCGTATCGTCCGCGACCCTGCCGCCGCCGACCCTCCCGGTCGGCGAATCCGCCGAGGCCAGTCCGGGAAAGCACTCTTCCAAGTGGACCAACTCGGCGAACAGCCGATCATACTCCGCATCGGATATTTCCGGACGCAACTCCTGGTAATAGAGGCGGTTGTGATGCTGGATCTCGGCCCCCAGGCGCGCGATCCGTTTAGCGGCAGTATCCTCCGCAAGTTCGGGGCAGGGCCCACCGGCCCCCACTGGAGCGGGCAGCAGCAACAGGGTGAATAACCAGGGAAGGAGCCAAAGAACCATGGGTGATCTCCCGTTGAACGAGGCATTGTCTTAAAATGCAGACTGTACTGAAGGCGGAAAGGTTTGAGCGTATTAATCGAAGATCGCCCCGTCAAGGGGAAAATGCCTCAATACTTTGAAATTATTCACGGGAGGAAGATTCGCGGATGGGATAGCGGGGCGACGGGGCGGGACGTGAAAAATGGGGAAAAGCCCGGTGCAGCCTTCTGGTCGGCAGGCCACACCGGGCGGAAATGGCTTGGAATCGATGATTCAGCGGGAACGCAGTTTCGAAAGCAGGCGCAGAAGCTCCAGGTAAAGCCAGACCAGGGTCACCACCAGGCCGAAGGCCGCGTACCACTCCATGTATTTCGGCGCCACGCCGTCACCCCGCTCGATAAAGTCGAAATCGAGCACCAGGTTGAGGGCCGCGATCACTACCACGAACAGGCTGAAGCCGATGCCGACCACGCCCGATTCGTGGATATAGGGGATCTGCCACCCGAAGAAGGAGCCGATCCACCCGGCCAGGTAGACCACGAAAATCCCGCCGGTGGCGGCGACGATGCCGAGGCGGAAGTTCTGGGTCGCCTGAATCAAGCGCGACTTGTAGGCCATCAGCAGACAAAAGGCCACCCCGAAGGTCAAAGCCACGGCCTGCAGAACGATTCCTGGGAAACGCGCCTCGAAGAAGCCGGAGATTCCCCCCAGGGCCAGTCCTTCCAGCACCGCATAGGCGGGCGCCAGGGCCGGCGCCCAGTTGGCTTTGAAGATCGTGACCAGGGCGACGACGGCCCCGCCGATCAGCCCGGTCATCATCCAGGGCATGACCGCCTGGGGACCTTGGTTGTAGAGCAGGTTCCAGGTCCAGGCGGCGCCGATCACGATCAGGGCCAGCAGGGCCACGGTCTTGTTCACCGCCCCCTGCAGGGTCATGGTCTCGACCCCTGGCAGAGACTGGCTGAAGACTTTTTCTTTCAGGACGGGGTTGGTGGTGCGCATTGCCTCCTCCTTGCGGATAGAATTGATGTCGGACGGGTTATTTTTCCACCGGCAGCCCGGCGCGACGCCAGCCCGCCATGTGCCCCTCGAGAAGCTCGATGTTGCGGTAGCCTGCCAGGCCGAGCAGGGATTTGGCCAGCTGGGCGCGGGGACCGTGCTCGCAGGTCACCACCAGCAGAGCCTCCTTGTCCCGGGGCAGATTCGCCATCCGCAGCAGGATCTTCAGGGCCGGTGCGTGCACCGCCCCGGGGATGTGGCCCGACCTGAATTCGAAACCGCTGCGCACATCGACGATGCAAGGCGCCTTGCCGGCCTTCAACTGTTTTGCGAGAACCTTGGCCTGCATTTATTGCCTCCGCGGGTTATTTCCCCATGGCCCCCATGATGCCTCGCACCGCGGCGGGGATGTCGGCGGGCAGCAGGATGGTCTTGCCGTTGGGGCTTTCGGAGAGCCCTTTGACCGCTTCGATATATTTCTCCCCGAGCAGATAGACCACCGGCAGCTCCTTTTCCTGAATCGCCTGGGCTACCTTTTCGATGGCCTGCTGGCTGGCCTGGGCCAGCACGATCTTGGCTTGGGCGTCGCGCTTGGAGGCCTCGAAGCGCCCCTCGGCCTGGAGGATCGCAGCCTGCTTCTCGCCGTCGGCCTTGGTGACAGTTGCGCGCCGCAAACGCTCGGCGGCGGCCTGCTCCTCCATCGCCTTCTGCATGGTGGGGCTGGGGTTGATGTCCTGGATCTCCACGGTCTTAAGGGTGATCCCCCAGTCGGCGATGTCGTCGGAGATGCTTGCCTTGAGCTTGGCCTTGATCTGGTCGCGGCTGGAGAGCGCGTCATCGAGTTCCATCTCGCCGACGATGGAGCGCAGCGAGGTCTGCACCAGGGTCTGGATGGCCAGGGTGTAATTTTCGACGCCGTAGACCGCCTTTTCCGGGGTGACGATATTGATGTAGGCCACCGCGTTGGCGATGATCACCACGTTGTCCTTGGTGATGACATCCTGGCTGGGGATGTCGAGCACAATATCCTTGGTGGTCACCTTGTAGGCAACGGTGTCGACATAGGGGATGATGATATTGAGCCCCGGGCCAAGGGTTTTGTGGTATTTGCCGAGACGCTGGACGACGTACTTGTACCCCTGGGGAACCAGGCGCACGCCGAGGGAGATGGTGACCAGCACCAGAATGGCGAAAATGACCGCAATAATAAGACCTTCCATGATAAACCCTCCGAAAACAGTTGAGACTCAGTTGCCTTTTTTGGCCACCACCAGGGTGTTTCCCGAGACGTCCACCACGACCACCCGGTCCCCGACCTTGAGTTCTTCGGTGGTGACGAACTCCCATTCGTCGTCGCCGAGCAGCGGCAGGGAAAAGCGCACCACCCCGCGGCGCCCGTCCTGGGGGTCGCGGATCACCTGGCCGATTTCACCGACCACCGCCTCCCGGGAAAGCCCCGCCTTGGTGCGGTCGGTCATGGTCGGCTTGAAGAAGCGGAACCAGGCGATGGTGAACCCGATACTCGCCAGCGCCCAGATAACTACCTGCCAGCTGATGGCCAGCTCGGGCGCCAACCAAAGCAGGACAGCCACCACCAGTCCGGCCAGGCCGAACCAGAAGATGGTGAAGCTAGGCACGAAAATCTCGGCCAGCATCAGCAGCATGCCCAAGACCATCCAGTGCCACCAGAGGAGCTGGATCTCCATTGTCCCTCCCTTTGTTACGATTCGACAAGGATTTCGCGCACTAAGATAACATTTTGCGGTGCGGGATGCACTTGGGAAATGCAATATTATGGCGGGCAGTGGGCAGTGGGCAGTGGGCAGTGGGCAGTGGGCAGTGGGCAGTGGGCAGTGGGCAGTGGGCAGTGGGATTTATTTTCTTTTGGCAGCACCGTGGTTTGCAACAGCCCCGTAGATCGTCGGCGCCCCACCCTGGCTGAAAAGTGGGACCAACGAAGACGAAAGGGAACTCTTCCGCAGCACCGGTGGCAACAGCTCCGCCCGCACGCGGCAGAAGTGCCCGCCGCCAGGCGAGGTCCTTTCTTGGTTACTTCTTTGGACCAGCAAAGCAGTAACCCGGATGCCGGACGGAACCGGCGGTTTTGACGTTCGAAGTTCGAACTTCGAGGTTCAAGGCCCCAGGTTCAACTTTCAATCTTCGAGGTGGCGATCAATGCCCGCTGCTGCGATGAATCTCCACCTCCCCCACCCCATGCCGCCCATGGTCCTCAAATTCCATCTCCAGGTGATGATGGCCGTGATCGCCATCGCCATGGTGATGATCGAAGAGCAGGTTGCCGTGGTGGTGACGGCCACGATCGTCCAGCGAGATGCCGCCATGGCGGCCGTGGTGTTCAACCTCGAACTCGCCGTGGTGCCCCGAGCGGTGCCGGCCATGGTCGTCCCCTCCGCCCCGGCCCGAATGGCCCCCGCCGTGGCCGGACCCGCCGCCCTTGGCCAGGGCTACCGGGACCAGGCCAAAAACCAGAATCAGCAGAACAATCAAGATTTTTTCGATGCGCGTCATGGCAACTCTCCGCAGAGTATTGGTTGCGTTCCGGATGCCGGAATCGACATCTGCTTAAAGTATGAACCTCTGCGGAATATATTCAACAGGCCGCCGATTTGGGTGGCCAGCGGATGCAACCCCTGCCCCTTGGGACACTAAAGGGGGACTTTATCCCATGAACATGGGAATCGCCACCGCAGCCACCACACCCACCAGAGCCAAAACCAGCCCAACCAAAGCCATGATTCCGGAAAATTTCCAAAACGACTTCTGGCTGAGCAGGGCCGATTCCAGTTCAGCAGTGCCGCCGCCAGCGAGCAGCGCTCCAATCGCCTTGGCGTATTTGAACAGGTACCAGGCAGGGACCAGATAGAACAGGCAGAAAATAGCCTGGGCCAGAAACACCAGCAGATATGGAGGAGCCCCGGGAGTCCCCGGCAATCCGGCCAGCAGCGGGGCCACGCTGCCGAGAAGACCCAAAACGGCACCCAGGAACAGCAAAATGGCGATCAGCCGAACCCAGGGCCGGGTCTGCCGCATCGACTGATAGATCACCTCGGTCAGAATCACTCCCTCCTGCCCCGCGCCATCTTCCGCCTCTTCCGCTGCTGTAATTTCCGTGGAGGCATCCTGAGTTTCCGGCCCCTGCGGCTGCGGCAGGGAAGACGCCGCGGCCTCTTCAGGTTCCTTGTCCGTGCTCGGCGCCGGCTCACCACCTCCGGCGGCTTCCCGGGTCGGCCCTGCATTTTCCGGAGAATCGCTGGCCTGGGGACATTCCTCCCCGGTTGCCGGCGAGGGCCTGGCCGCGCCCATGGGCTGAATTTCCACGATAAGGCCCGCCCTTTCCAATGCCTCCTGGAATTTCAACGCCGTTGGCCGGTCCAGCTCGCCCTTCAGTGCCAGTGCCCGGTTTGAAAATAGTTTTGCCAAAGCCGCATCACTGTAGCGGAAACGGGCCCTGAGGTTGGCTTCGACCTCCTCCCTGGCAAATCCGGCAGCCAGCTCCCCACGAAAAACGATTTTGTACAACGGGTTCGACATGCGCCCTCCTTGGTAGTCGGAATGTAATATTTCTCATGGGTTGCAAATACTGTGCGAACCGCCCCGCCGGGCGCTCCGATTTCAAAGCAATGTGGCCTGATTACCCCATTGACCAGAAAAAAAAGCCCTGGAAACCAGGAGGG
This sequence comes from Desulfuromonas versatilis, assembly GCF_019704135.1. NCBI lineage: Bacteria > Pseudomonadati > Thermodesulfobacteriota > Desulfuromonadia > Desulfuromonadales > Desulfuromonadaceae > Desulfuromonas > Desulfuromonas versatilis. The sequence goes on along the minus strand of NZ_AP024355.1, from coordinate 2,057,012 downwards.
CTAGTTTTCCAGGGCAAAAAGGAAGCTGCGTCCAGCTTCCCTCGCAACCATCTTGATTTTAGTATAACCCTTTGGCTTTAATCGTGAAAGCCCCGCCGGCTTTGCCGGCGGGGCCTGGAGGAAAGAGGCGCGTTGAAGGGAAGTGGCGGGCTCAATAGTCCCAGCGGTCGCGGTGGTTGCGGTGATCGTCGCGGACGATCAGTTTCTCCCTGCGATAGCTCCGCCCGTCGTCATAATAGACCTTTTCCACATAGCGGGCCCTCCCGTCGCAATCATGGCGGTGGCGAACCTCATGCTTCCAATTCTTCCAATGCTTGCCGTGCCTGTGTTCGTGCCTGGGGTGGTAGTGATGCTCCTTGACCACGACAGTGGTCGGCGGGGGGAGGTAAACCACCGGTACTCCACCGAATGTAACGCTGATGGTGCCGCGCAAGTCACCGGCGGTTGCGGAGACTGCGGGGAGCAGCAGGACCCCGGATACCAACATGCTGAGAACGAGACGCTTCATGACTTGACCTCCTTTGCTGACGGAATTTCACGAGTGGGCCTGTGTTGGAAAAAAGCCTACCCGAGAAACCTATCGCCAACATCAGATATCTATCATCGCGCCACCCGATGTCGGGAAAAAACCATGTGTTTTCGACAAATTGAACCATCCCATGTCGGGTTCGACAAGGCAGCATTCCCAGGTTTGGATTGAGCAATTCCCGCCGGAAATTGCCCCCACGGGGTTTTAGGTTACAATTTTCACCAGCCCCCCGTTGCCCTGGGGAGCAACCATGGAGGAGATCAGGCGATGAAAGCGATACGTGTACACCAGGTCGGCGCACCGGAGGTGATGCGCCTGGAAGAAATTCCCGACCTCAAGCCCGGTCAGAGTCAGGTGGTCGTGGCCATGAAGGCCATCGGGGTAAACCCGGTGGACACCTATATCCGCTCCGGCAACTATCCGCTTCGAGGAGACCTCCCATTCACCCCCGGTTTCGACGGAGCAGGTGTCATCGAGCAGGTTGGCCCTGGGGTCGGTCACCTTCAAGCAGGAGATCGAGTTTACCTGTCGGGTTGTTTGAGCGGCAGTTACGCGGAAAAAGTCCTCTGCGAAGAGAGTCAGGTCTACCCCCTGCCTGCGAACACGTCCTTCGCCCAGGGAGCTGCGCTCGGGATCCCCTATTCCACGGCCTGGTACGGCCTTTTCTGCCGTGCCCAGGCCCAGCCGGGCGACTTCGTGCTCATCCATGGGGCCAGCGGAGGAGTCGGCAGCGCGGCCGTGCAGATCGCCCGGGCGGCCGGGCTGCGGGTGACCGGAACCGCGAGCAGCGATAAAGGCAAAGCGCTGGTCCTGAAAAATGGCGCCCACCAGGTCCTCGACCACTCCCAGCCCGGCTACCTGGAGCGGATTCCAGAGTTGACCTGCAAGCACGGTATGGACGTGGTGCTGGAGATGCTCGCCGATGTCAACCTTGGCAAGGACCTGACCATCCTCGCCCCTGGCGGACGGGTGGTGGTGATCGGTTGCCGCGGCACGGTGGAGATCAATCCCCGCGAAACCATGGGCCGCAATGCCGCCATTCTGGGACTGGTCATCTTCAACGCCACCGCTGCCGAGCGGCGCAGAATTCATGCTGCCCTGGGTGCGGGGTTGGAGAACGGGTCCCTGAATCCGGTGGTGGGGAGGGAAATGCCCCTGAAAGACGCCCCTGAGGCCCACCACGCGGTGATGGCCAAGGGGGCATATGGGAAAATCGTCCTGGTGCCCTGAGCAGGACGCGACGGCCGGCCACGGAAAAGGCCCCTTCTCGGGGGCTCGGGAGATTGTAGTTGGTGACGCCCTGTTTCGGTTCCGCCCTGGTCCCTTGGCGGGCATCGCCTCCGACTCACCGGCAGTCAGGTTCAGCACATATCCGGGCACGTTACGGTGGAGTGCAATTCAAATTTATCTCCGCTTTGGGGTTGTCCATCTTCATTCTACTTCCGGTGGATACCCAGGGTTTCCACGAAAGCCCCCAACATTTGCATATAGGAATTATTCTGGTAAATTACACGCAAGAGAGTTACACGTGCAATAGGATCGTTTTTATCCAATGATTAGGAGCCGAATGATGAAAATTAGAATGAGAATGCCCTTGTTCATCCTGACCGCCGCACTGACCCTGGCCTTTACCCTCCCCTCTCCCGCATCGGCGGAGATGGTGAAAAAGGTCGACAATTTCATCTTGCTGGTGGACCAGTCCGGGTCCATGTCCCAGAAATACGGCAAGACCGGGAAGAAAAAAATCGACCTTGCCGTAGATGCGGTTTCCCGCCTGGACAAGGCCATCCCCGAGCTGGGATACAATGGCTCGCTGTATCTCGGATCGAAGTTCAAGTCCCTTGGCCAGACCGCTCCCTACAAGACCGGCCCTCTGGCCAGCGCCGCCATGGGCGTGGACACCGACTTCTACATTTTCGGCCGGGAAACCAGGCTGGGGGACGACCTCTCGGCCCTGGGACCTGCTCTCGGCAAGCTCTCTGGTAAAACCGCGCTGGTCCTATTCACCGATGGCGACAACAACGCGGGTTCCGACCCCGTTGCCCAGGCCAAGGCTCTTTACAATCAGTACAACCCGAACCTGTGCATCCATGTGGTCAGCTATGCCGATGAAGCGAACGGCAAGCGGGTCATCGATGAAATCCGCCGCATCTCGAATTGCACCGTCGCAGCCGACGTTGATTCGTTGGCGACCGACGCCGGCATGGCCCAGTTTGCCAAGGATGTCTTCTACGGCGAAACCACCCCGGCCCCGGCCCCGGCTCCGGTAATCGGAGACAGTGACGGCGACGGCGTCCTCGACGACAAGGACAAGTGCCCCGACACGCTCCCCGGAGTGATGGTCGATGCGGACGGATGTGATCTCAAGTACACCCTGCAGATCGAGTTCGACTTCGACAAGGCCGATATCCGTCCCGGATACCACAACGACATCGCCAAGGCAGCCGAATTCGTCAAGAAATACCCCCGGGTCAATATCCTGGTGGCCGGCCATACCGACGATGTGGGCGAGGCGGATTACAACAAGGGTCTCTCCATGAGACGGGCCCAGGCGCTCAAGGCCTACATGGTGAAAAACTTCGGCATCGACGCTGCTCAGCTCTATCCGCGCGGCTATGGCGAAAGCCGGCCGGTAGCCACCAACAAAACCAAGGAGGGCCGGCAGATGAACCGCCGGGTAGAATTCATCTGTTGCGTGGTCATTCCGCCGGAGCAATAACAAAATCCGACCACGGGTGAAGGCAGAAACAGCAAGGGCCGACTGGCGACAGTCGGCCCTTGCTGTTTTAGGCAACTAGGTTGACTTGCCGCGGTAAAGGGCCCCGGTAGGGGTTGCAAAAAAGGCTTGCAGGCCGATATCTTCCTGTTTGAGAAAGCCACTGTCCGGCAGGACTCCTCGCGCCGCGAGCTCCACCACCGCACAGACCGAGGCAGCCGTTGTCCAGGCGATGGCGGGCCAGGTTTTCCCGGCGATGTTCTGCGGGTAGTAGCCCCGCACGAACTCTTCGCGACGCAATTTACCCTGTTGGAGACCTTCCACCGCGGCATGAACATAAACCACGTCATCGTTGACGGGTGGCTTGGCGTTTACCAGGATTTCTCCGGCGCGCTCCCGGTCGTTCTTCATCAGCAGTTCCAGGAAGAAAAAACGCATCAGTTTGCAGTGCCCGAGATACCGTATGGTCTTGTAATCGAGTGTGTCAACCCGCCCCTCGAAGGTCTCGCACATGGTCCCAAGGCCACCGGAGGTGGTAAAGGCCTCGAGTTGCACGCCGTCGATGATGATCGTTTCCAGCCCCTCCATGGGTGGCATCTGCACCCGCTTGCCGTCGGCAATCACCTCGCAGGAATTCAGGTACTCGTTGACGACCCCCTCCGGCGACCAGTTGAATGCATACCCCAGCAGGCCCCGGGGATGCTGAGGCAGGGCGCCGACCCGCAGTTCGATACTGCGGATTTTATCAAAACGCGACGCGAGGTCAGCTCCGACAATCGAGATGAAACCTGGCGCCAGCCCGCACTGCGGGGCCATAATGGCCCTGGCCGAGCGGGCAATTTCCTTGATGTCCCGGGTGGTGGCGACATCCTCGGTCAGGTCGAAATAATGCATCCCCATGGCGTGGGCGGCCCGCGCCACGGAGAGGTTCAGGTGGTAAGGCAGACAGGAGACTACCGCATCCTGTCCCTTAAGGATCTCCTGCAGCGCCTCGCCGGCAATCAGGCTGGCCTGCCGGGTGGCAAATTCGGCCCCCTCAGGCGGATTGCGGTCAACCCCGGTCACCCGGTATCCCCCCCGGTGCAACAGGGACGCCACCAGCAGTCCCACCCTTCCCAGGCCAAGCAGTGCCACGGACTCGATCTTATTCCCCATATGCCCTGCCATCCAGAAATGTGTCTGGAGCAATGGGTCGCTCAAAAATGCGAGAACCACCCGCCGGGTGGTCTCCCAGGCTCCTGACCCTATGCGCTAAGTTTACCATTTTCGGGGGCAAATACCCTATCGTTGAGCAGTGAAGCGCGGCCCATTGAAGCCCTGCAAGCCCCTGGCCTTTCCCAACTGATCCGCCAGAGTGACCGCAGACCGGGGCCAACTGGCAATTCGCAAATTCTCCTCTACACTGTGAGATAATGAAAACGTTGGGTCGAAGGGGCGGCGCAGGCTGCACCAGGGATGAAACAATGGCCTGATCCTGATGCGGCCGCAAGGTTCACTGGACCGGGATCGGTGCAAACGCGGGTGGGAGAACTTATGGACTTTGCTCTGTTCTGGAAACGCATCAAGCGAGCTGCGCTACTCGACATTCACCTCTACGAGGAGGTCGAGGCCGACCGGGAAACAATTGGCCAGGCCGGGCTGGTGGTGGTCCTGTCGGGCTTGGCAGCGGGCATCGGCAGCCTGTCGCATGGAGGGCTCGGGGGGCTGGTGGGAATCACCCTCGCCTCTCTGGTCAGCTGGGGGGTTTGGGCCTATCTCACCTACTACATCGGCACCAGGCTTCTCCCCGAACCCCAGACCAGCTCGGACCCGGGCGAGTTGCTCCGCGCCATCGGCTTTGCCAGCTCGCCGGGGCTGATCAGGGTATTCGGCATCGTGCCCGGGCTGACGGCCGTCCTCAACCTGGCTGCCGGGGTCTGGATGCTGGTGGCCATGGTGATTGCCGTGCGCCAGGCTCTGGACTACCATAGTACCTGGAGGGCCATCGGCGTCTGCCTGATCGGATGGATCATCCAGACCGCCATCCTGCTGCTGGCCTTCTGGATATTCGGGCTCGGCAAGCCGCCCGGAGCCGTTTAATTTCTGAGGGGTTACCTTTATCTTTCAAACGTGCTATAAGAACACTCTTTAAAAAAACCACTGGGAGCATCCCGTGGTTTTTCATTTTGGAGCAGATCAATGATTATCGACTGGTATCCCGGGCATATGAAAACGGCCCGGGAACAGATCATCAAGGCCCTGCCGTCGATCGACCTGTTCATCGAGGTGCTTGATGCCCGCCTTCCGCAAAGCAGTGCCAATCCATTGCTTGAAAAGCTGCGCGGCAATAAACCCTGCATCAAGGTCTTGAACAAGAAGGACCTGGCCGACCCGGAGGTGACCCGGGAGTGGGTCAGTTTCTTTGATAGCCTGCAGGGGGTCAAGGCGATCCCCCTCGAGGCGAAGGACCGGCGTGATGTCGGCCCGCTGCCCAAGCTCTGCCGCAAGCTCGCGCCAAACCGCGGCGGCAAGGGTCAAAGGCCGCTCAGGGTCATGATTGTCGGCATCCCCAATGTCGGTAAATCGACCCTAATCAATACTCTGGCCGGGAAAAAAATAGCCAGAGTGGGCGACAAACCGGCGATCACCACATGCCCGCAACAAATCGACCTGCGCAACGGGATTCTGCTCTCGGACACCCCGGGGCTGCTCTGGCCGGTGCTAGCTGACAAGGACGGAGCCAGTCGCCTCGCGGCCAGCGGGGCGATCGGCGACAATGCCTACGATTCCCCGGCGATCGCGCTGACTACCGCAGACTATCTTCTGGAAAGGTATCCGCAGTTTTTGCTGCAGCGCTACAAGCTGACCGAGAGGCCAGCGTCCCCGAGCCACTTCCTGGAGGAGCTGGGGCGCCGCCGCGGCTGCCTGGTCGGTGGCGGGGAAGTCGATCTGACGCGGGCTGCAGAGCTGTTCTTGCGTGAGCTGCGCAGCGGAAAACTGGGACGGATCAGCCTCGAGCGCCCCGGTGAAGTAAATCCTGCCACAGAGGCGCCAGCTGAAGAGGAAACGGAACCTTAGCTGCCCCCTTACGGCAGCCCCCGGTCCGCTTGCTGTCGGAAGGGCCTTCAGTAAAGGTAGTAGGTGATCTCGTTGAACCCGACGACCAGCTCGAGGCCGGCCATCGCCGGTTTCTCGCAGGGAGCACAGTTCCACCCGCCGACCAGGGATGGGGCATGGGAGCCACAGTCGGGAGTCAGGTAAAGGGTCAGGCCCCCTTCTGGACCGGCCTCCCTGAACAGGGCCATCATCCGCGGCGCCCCGGCCGCCTTGAATGCTGCGGCGAATTCATTCCGGCGGCCTTCCATTTCGCCTTTGGCGACCTGCTCTGCGCTCAAGACAAGACTGAACCAGCCCATTCAAAGAACTCCTTTGTTGACCGTGATCCGCAATTCCCGGACTGGAAGTTATGCATCTTCTACAGGTTCAGCCCCCATCAAAAATCAAACAACTCCCCTTGCGTCCCCGGCGGGGGGACACTCCTGCCCTGCTCGATGATCCTGCGCGCCTCCAGCCATAAAGCCCGGGTCAGTTCGATGTCGTACATGGAGTCGTGCAGCCGGGTGTCATCCACCTCGATCCCGCAGTGCCTGGCGACCGTGGCCAGCCTGAAGTTGGGCAGCTGTTCGCGCACCGGTTGAAGGATCTGGGCCCAGACCAGCATCACATCGAGGCAGGGGTACCAGAACCAGCTGCCGAAATAGCGGTCGTTGTTTTTCTCCCAGAACCGGCGCACGAAGGGCATGTCGAAGCTGTGGGCGTTATACCCGACGAACTGGAACTTGTCCTTCTTTTCATAGGGGCTGACATACCTCGTCAGCATCTCCCTGAGCAGGGAGAACACCTCCTGAGGCTCGAGAAATTCCTTGCCGGGCACATGCAGCAAGGCAGGGTCATCCTTCGGCAGCAACTGCCGACGATCGATGCCGCACACCTTGAGCGCCTGGTCATCGATCCGATCCTGGGGAAAAGGCCGGACAAAATGGTCGAAGGTTTCCCGCACCTCATCCCCGACCTGGACGCAACCCGAAATCTGGACGATACCATGGCTTTCGGGATTGGTCCCGGTGGTCTCAACGTCGATGAAAACGAATTTCTGAGTCTGCTCTGCCACGTTCTCGCCTTTTCTTCTGAAAGGGTCCATCCCTCAATTTCTTGTCAATGGGCGAACCGGAATCCTTCCTAGTATGGCACAGATTCGTCCACCGAGCATTGAAAACACCCCCGCCCGGCGCGCCTGCCCTGCCGACTCCATGAAAATAAAAAAGCCCGCCGATTCAGCGAGCCTTCTGGTAGGCATCGGTCGATGCCGGGAAATTTCAAGTGGTGCCCGGGACGGGGGTCGAACCCGTACAGCCATACGGCCGAGGGATTTTAAGTCCCTTGCGTCTGCCAATTCCGCCACCCGGGCGAGGAGGGGTTATTATTAAACGATTTGTTCGCTGGGTGTCAATGGTAAAGGGGCGGGATTCAAGCAGAAGAGATTATTCGAAAAACTTCACTTCGGGCTCTGACTCCAGCAGCCCGTGCTTGCGGCACAGCCCGAAGAAAAGCCGCAGCCCTTCCAGGTGAGCCCCGCCAAGATCGTAGGACATGCAGCGCCAGTAGTCGACAAGCCTCTGGCTGCCCATCCATTCCACCTCGGGGACGGCCGCGGCCAGTTCTTCGAGGGAGGCGCAGGCCCGCTCCCGGGAAGCGGCCAACTGGCGAAGCAGTTGAACCACTTCGCCGCGCTTGGCAGAAGCAGCTTCGCGGCGCAGGATCCACAGCGCAAAAACAAAGGGCAAGCCGGTGAAGCGCAGCCACAATTCTCCAAGATCGTAAATATGCGTGCCGGGAGGGCTTGCCAGTGAGGCCCTGAGGGCTCGATCGCCGATCAGCAGGGCGCTGCCCCCTCCGGCGATGATTTCCTCGACGGGCTGCTCGGGAACCCGGCAGACGACTTTATCGAAATGCAGATACTCGCGCAGCAGGACCTTGAGCAGGTTCACCGAGGTAGCCGACTCGCCGGTCAGAAAGATCTCCGCATTCTCCAGCTCTTCCAGGGTCCGGCCGGAAAAAAGCAGGACGCTCTGCACCGGTCCCACCGAGCTGATGGACAGCCCTGGAAGCAGCAGGTAGTCCTGCCAGTTGCGGGCGTACTCGAAAGAGGAAGACGGGCTGACGTCGATAGCTCCCTGGGCGAGCAGGCGGTTAAGCTGGGAAGGGACGCCGCTGACGATGTTGCCGGCGAACCCGGAATCCGTCAGAAAATGGAAAAATGGCTCGCAATTCAGGTAGTTGATCTGCCCGAGGGTAAGCATCATGATCAATTCATTCTGAGCAGTGGGCTGCCCTCCTCAAGGGTTACCGGCCCCGAGAAGTAAATCCCTTCGTGCTCCAGCAGCGTGCCGGTGACCCGCAGGTATTCGGTAATGGCCTGGTTGTAATCGGCCAGGGCGGCAATCTGATCGGTGCGGGCCAGGGCCAGATCCTCCTCCCCTTCCAGCACCTCGCGGGTGGTGGCCAGCCCGACCTCCTTGCGCTTGATGAGCATGCGCAGTTTTTCCTCGGCCAGTTCCCGCCCGCGCCGCGCAACCTCTATTTTTTTGCTGTTCACCTCCAGCAGGCGAATGGCGGAGCGGATCTCCGCGCGAACCTCTTCGCGAAGCTGCCCAAGCCGGGCCCGGCTCCCCTTAAGCTGCAGGTCGGTTCGGCGATACTCGTTGCGCGCCTCACGGTTGCCGAGCGGATAGGTGACGATCATGCCGATCTCCCAATCGCGCAGGTCCTCAGTTATCAGCATGTCCATGTCGTCGCTGTAGTCTTCCCCCAACCCTTTCTGGGCATACCCCGCCACCAGGTCGAGGGCCGGTAGGGTCTGGTTACGGGCGATTTTCTTCTGCAGAGCCAACCGTTCGATTTCCCGGACCCGCCGTTGCAGGTCGGGGCGCTTTTCGAGAGCGCTCAGAAAACCTTCTCTCTCATCGGTCTGCACCGCCGGCACACCCAACGTCTCTTCGGCCACCTGCAGCTCGCCGCCGGCGTTGACAAGCACCGCAAGCGTGTCGAGCGCATCGCGGTATTCCCGCTCGGCATCGAGCAGTTCACGCTCGCGGGTCCTGAGCCCCACCTCGGCTTCGAGTTCCTCCACCGGGGGCAGGACCCCGGCCTTGACCCGTAAGCGGTTCTCTTCGAGGACGGTGGCCGCCAACTCCACCGAGGTCCGTCGATATTCCAGGTTGTCCCGATACCGCAGCACGTTGAAGTAGGCGTCCCGAACGCCGACCAGTAGCTGAAATGCCTGGTCGCGAAGATCCTGAAGGGAGATTTCACGGTCCTTGACCGCGAACAAGATGCCCTGCTCGGTGACGGTACGCCCGAAATCCCTGAGCAGGGGCTGGGTCAGTGACAGGCGCAACTCGCTGTCGTAGGATGGGTTGATCGGGGGCTTGGGCGGGGTGAAGATCCGATTGCGTTGATTGTTGAAGCTCAGGGTAAGATCGGCCCCCGTGGGCAGTTTTTGGGTGAGCGAGAAATCGAACTGCCGGAACTCCGCCCCGGTGGCGCCGCTGAAAAACTGGGAGTTGGACTGGTCGCGCTGTTCCCCCTCGACGAATGAGAAGCTGGCCAGAGGATCGTAAATACCGTACCCCTTGCGGACCAGGGCCTCGCTGGCGCGGGTATCGTAGGCCTGCCCCTGGAGGGACAGGTTGCGCTCAAGCGCGATGCGTTCGGCTTCGCGGAGGTTGACTGTCTGGGCTGCCCCAAGGGCAGGAAGCGAAGCGCCTAAGAGCAGGATGGCCAGCAGGCTGCGAAAGTGCATGGTTTGAGGTCCCTTCCCCTTGGCGATGAAAAACCGGCACTAACTTACACCATCTTGTTGTTTAAGCCAAGCAATCCCTGCCAAATTGCCTCGTTGGCACGATGCTCCCCAACAATCAATCCCATCCCCTTCGCGGGGAGGGAATCCGGCAAATCACCCCTGGAGACCCAAAAACGAAAAAAGGACCGGAAAACTCCCGGTCCTTTTTCCTTTGCATTCGCCATCAGCCCACCGGTTAGAGCACCAGGCGCTCGAGGAAACCGGTATCCACCTTCCCCTCGATAAACTCCTTGTTGCTCATGATCCGCTGATGAAAGGGGATGGTGGTCTTGATCCCTTCGATGATGTACTCGTCCAGGGCGCGGGCCATGCGTTTAATAGCCTCCTCGCGGGTATCGGCGTGGACGATGAGCTTGGCGATCATCGAATCGTAGTGGGGCAGCACCGTGTACTGGTCGTAAACGGCGCTGTCCACCCGCACCCCGAGGCCGCCGGGGGTGTGGTAGCCGTCGATCTTTCCGGGGCTGGGGGTGAACTTGACCGGGTCCTCGGCGTTGATGCGGCACTCGATGGCGTGGCCGTTGATCTTGATGTCGGACTGTTTGAAGCGCAGGGGGAAACCGGCCGCGGAGCGGATCTGCTCCTTGATGATGTCGACGCCGGTGATCATCTCGGTGACCGGATGTTCGACCTGAACGCGGGTGTTCATCTCCATGAAGTAGAAGTTGTTGTCCTGGTCGAGGAGAAACTCCATGGTGCCGACGCTGGAGTAGTTGACCGCCTTCGCGGCAGCTACCGCGCACTCGCCCATCTTCTTGCGCAGCGCGGGGCTGAGCACCGGACAGGGGGCCTCTTCGATGAGTTTCTGATGGCGGCGCTGGATGGAGCAGTCGCGTTCGCCGAGGTGAATGACGTTGCCGTGCTTGTCGGCCAGGATCTGGATTTCGACGTGCCGGGGCCGCTCGCAGTATTTTTCGATATAGACGTCGGGATTGCCGAAGCCGGCCTGGGCCTCGGTGCGGGCCGCGGCGAAGGCGTTGCCCAGCGAGGCAGGAGAGTGGACGACCTTCATGCCGCGCCCCCCGCCCCCGGCGGTGGCCTTGATGATTACCGGGTAACCGATCTCCCCGGCAATCTTCTTCGCCTCCTCGACGTTCTTCACCCCCTCGGTGGTGCCGGGGAGGATGGGCACGCCGGCCTTGATCACCGTCTGCCGCGCGGTGATCTTGTCGCCCATCAGGCGCATGTTTTCGGCAGTGGGCCCAATGAAGGTCAGTCCGCAGTTGGCGCAGATTTCGGCGAATTCCGCGTTTTCGGAAAGAAAGCCGTAACCGGGGTGAATGGCATCGGCATCCACCACCTCGGCCGCGCTGATCAGCGCCTTCATGTTGAGGTAGCTCTTGGCGCTGGGGGCCGGACCGATGCAGATGCTCTCATCGGCCAGTTTGACGTGCAGAGCCTCGCGGTCCGCATCGGAATGAACCGCCACCGTCTTGATGCCGAGTTCTTTGCAGGCCCGGATGATGCGCAGAGCGATCTCGCCACGATTGGCGATCAAAATTTTATGAAACATGGGACGACTCCCAGTGATTAGTGACTAGTGATTGGTAACTGGTGACAGGTGAAACTGCTCTGAGACTGGAGAAAGTTCGCGGTCCGGGCTCGTGGCCCTTCGCTCCTCACTCCCTACTCCTCACTTCTCACTGGCCCTTACAGCTTTTCCACCACGAACAGGGCATCGCCGAATTCAACCGGCTCCGCATTTTCCTTGCAGATCTCCACCACCTTGCATTTGAACTCGGCTTCGATCTCGTTCATCAGTTTCATGGCCTCGACGATGCAGAGAATCTGCCCCTTTTCCACCACGGTGCCTACCTGGGCGTAGGGATCCGAATCGGGCGAGGGAGCGCGGTAGAAGGTACCGACGATGGGCGAGGTGATGATTTCCTGCTTGTCGTTGACCGGCTTGGCGGGCGAAGCGGCAGGTGCGCTGGCCGCGGCAGCCTGAGCTGCGGCGGGTGCCGGGGCCACGGCAGGCATGGCGGAAGCAGGCATGTAGGCCTGGGGAGCCTGAACGTGAATGACCTCCTGCTCCTTGCCGCGCTTGATGACGATTTTCTCGTCCGCGCTTTCCATTTCAAACTCGGTGATGTCTGTTTCCGTCACCATCTTGATGAGAGATTTGATGTCCTTGATATCCATTAGCTGTATCCTCCTGTAGTCTTAATGCCTGCTTTCGCATTCGGGCGAACGGTTCACCTCGGACCAGCCCGCCACGACAGTGATTACGTGCCAACCCCGGCCATTTCAGACGGCCAGCACGCGATAATCCTTGGGTATTCTCGTCAGCCTGCGGGCGCCGCTCGACGTGACGGCGACCATGTCCTCGATCCGCACGCCCCCAAGCCCGGGGACATAGATGCCAGGCTCGACGGTAAATACCATCCCCTCCTCGGCCACCGTATCGGCACGCGGCGACACCACCGGGGATTCGTGGACTTCGAGTCCGACGCCATGCCCGAGGCCATGGCCGAAATACTCCCCGTAACCGCTATCGGCGATGTACTGCCTGGCCGCCGCGTCGACTTCGCGCAGGGCCACCCCAGGTTTGATCAGAGCCAGGGCCCGGTCATGGGCCTCGAGCACGGTGTCGAAAATCCTCCGCAGCTCGGGGCGAACGTCTCCCAGCGCCAGGGTGACCGTTTCGTCGGAATGGTAACCATTCAGCCGCGCGCCGAAATCGATGGTCACCAGGTCCCCCGCTTGCAACGCCCGCTCGGAGGCGATCCCGTGGGGCAGGGCCCCCCGTTCACCCGAGGCTACGATGAAATCGAAGGATTTTTCCTCGGCCCCGCGCTGCTTGATGGCGAATTCGAGCGCCAGGGCGATGTCCCGTTCAATGGCCCCGGGCCTGATCAGGGGGAGGACTTCGGCAAGAGCGTCGGCGCAGATGCCTGCGGCCTTCTCCATCGCTTCTATTTCATCGATAGTTTTGATGGAACGCAGGGTCTTGAGTTGTTTGGCGAGGGGTACCCATTCGATACCCTCCCCCGACCTCTCACGAAGTTCCTCGAGGGTGGCAAAGGTGATCGTTTCAGCCTCGAAGCCGACCTTTTTTGCGCCCACAGCACGGAGACAGTCGACAATGCCGTCAATCTTCAGGCGGTACTCGGTAATCTGCTCGACGCAAACCTGACCGCGAGCCTGCGTGGTGTAGCGCGAGTCGGTCAGAAAGCAGTTGCGGCCCGGGGTAACTACCAGGGCCCCGTCGGTACCGGTGAATCCGCAGAGGTAGCGTATGTTGGACAGGTTCAAAAAGACAATAGCGTCCAACCCGCCCTGGTCAAGAATACCGGCAGTACGCGGTGCTCCGTCTTTTAGCATAATTTGATTTTACTCTCAATTATTAAGATTTTAATCTAGTCAAAAGTCCGCGCAAAGCAAGCAGGTAGCCGTCTGCTCCGAAGCCGCATACCTGACCGATCGCCACCGGGGCAAGAAAGGAGTGGCTGCGAAAGGCCTCCCGGGCATGGATGTTGGAAAGGTGAACCTCGACCGTGGGTATGCCTACCGCCGAAACCGCGTCACGCAGGGCGATGCTGGTGTGGGTCAATCCCCCGGGGTTGATGAGGATGCCGGCAACCTGCTCATCCCGGGCATGGTGAATCCTGTCGATCAGCACCCCTTCGTGGTTGGACTGGAGAAAGTCCAGGTGCGCGCCGAGTTCGGCACCCAACTGGCGGAGACTATCGTTGATGTCCTCGAGGGTGTCGCGCCCATAAACCTCAGGTTCACGCGTGCCGAGAAGGTTGAGGTTGGGGCCGTGCAGGACGAGAATTCGCATGGGAAGTACTTTCAGGCGAGGGCTTCCCGAAGGCTGCCCGCCTCTTTCATGAGAAGGTAGCGCGCTTTGCCGAAATTGCCGTCGCGTTTGAGCGTCAGGGCGACAAAATACTCATCGGACAGGGCTCGGATCACGACAAGGAAGCGTTCGGTGCGAATGGAAACTTCCTCCATGAAACCTATATTGAGCACTACCGCGGCCTTTTTGATCTCCTTCAGGATGTTCGCATATTCCACCGCCACCAGGTGCAGGTCGATTCCTTCGCAGGGTTCGAAATGCTGCTCGATGGCAATGCCATCGTACCCCATCAACACGGCGCCGATGCCGCCGCCGGTTCCCTCGACAATCGTCTTCAAAATCGCATTAAACATGGGCTCTCCTCATGGCGATTGCATTCAGCCAGCCCTGCAGCGCAGCGATCCGGGCAGCAATCAGCCCCTCAGCGTTTGCTGCAGGTTCGGGCTGTTCACTGCCAGGTGCGAAGGCTCCCAGGGAACTGGCAATCTCAGGCCCCGGGTCAACGGCCGGCACCTCCGCCATCGCGATGTTTTCCTCCCGGCCCGAGGCAACGGGACCAGGGATGGGCTCCAGGTTTTCCCCCTCGAGAACCGTTGAAGACTCTCCGGCCGACTCCATGGCTGAATCTTCGGCATCCAGTTGGCGCTTCAAGGCTACCAGCCGGGCCCGGATATCGGCATTATGGGGATCGGCCTTGAGCAGGTCGCGATAGACCTTCATCGCCCGCCGGGGAAAACCCTGCTTGATGTAGATGTCGGCAATGGTGGCTGTGGTGATGGGATCGACGGTCTCCAATCCCTGCTCATCCTCGGATTCGTGGCCACGGCGCGGCGGGACGGGACGGAATTTGGCCGGGGGGGCAGGCGAAGCAGGGCTCTGCTGCTTCTTTTCAGGGTCGGGGGAAACCGGCCCGCCCAGGGCCTGGAGCATCTTGAGAGCGTTCTCGTCGCCTGGATCGAGGCTCACCGCTCTCTCCAACAATTCCCTGGCCCGGCTTTTCCTGCCCAACTGAACCAGGACCCGGGCCATGCTTTTCAGGGCCACCAGGCTGTCACCGTCAATCTCCAGGGCTTTTTCAAAAGCTCCGAGAGCCGCAGACAGATCCTGGCGTTGCGCCTGGATGCGGCCCAGCGCCGTAAATCCGGGGCTGAAACGGGGCATGGCCCGGGTACCCAGCGAAGCTACCTCGAGGGCTTCATCGAGCATCCCCATCTTCCGATAGCATTCAGCCAGCGGGACAAATACCGTGGACTTGGAATCCTTGGCGAGAATTTCGGTGTAACCGGCAATTTTCGACAACAGGGAGGCATCGGAAGGTTTTGTTGACATGATTCCACCTACTTATCGGGGTTCAGAGGTCAAGGCAGCGGCGACCAGCTTGCGGGGATCGTTGACGGCCCTGATTTCACAATCGCCGATGCCCCGGTTGAGAATGAGGCGCAGTACCCCTTC
Organism: Desulfuromonas versatilis; assembly: GCF_019704135.1. Classification (NCBI taxonomy): domain Bacteria; kingdom Pseudomonadati; phylum Thermodesulfobacteriota; class Desulfuromonadia; order Desulfuromonadales; family Desulfuromonadaceae; genus Desulfuromonas; species Desulfuromonas versatilis. The sequence continues at coordinate 2,041,612 of NZ_AP024355.1, read as the reverse complement.
CCTGACTTTCTTGTCCCGCCCCATGGCGTCCAGGTAGTCATCGAGGGGGAATCGCGGCGCCTCGACGGGCAGGTCGAAGGAAAGCAGCAGGGTCCGGAGCGCATCGACGTCCTCCTGGGAGCAAAGACCCAGTTCTTGGGAAATCCTTGCCGCAACAATCATGCCGATGGCCACGGCCTCGCCATGCCGGAATTCACTGTAGCCGGAAAGGGTTTCCACGGCATGGCCGAAGGTGTGTCCGAAATTGAGAATAGCCCGTAAAGAGCTTTCTTTTTCGTCAATTTCTACAACATTCGCTTTTATTTGGCAAGATTTCATTACCGCGGTGATCAGACTGCCCGGGTCCAGCCCCTTCAAGGCCTCACGCCGGTCATTTAGCCACAGAAAAAACTCCCGGTCGCGGATGATTCCGTACTTGACCACCTCGGCCATTCCCGCGGCAAATTCCCTGGGGGGCAAAGTGGCCAGGGTATCCACGTCGATGTGCACCAGGCGCGGCTGGTAAAAGGCCCCGATCAAATTCTTGCCAAGAGGGTGATTGATCCCGGTCTTCCCCCCCACCGAGCTGTCAACCTGGGCAAGCAGGGTGGTAGGGACCTGGGCAAAGGGGATACCCCGCAGGAAGGTGGCGGCGGCATAACCGGTCATGTCGCCGATGACCCCGCCCCCCAGGGCGATCAGACCGCTGCTGCGGTCGAAGCCGCCTTGGATCAGCTCATCATAGATCGACATGAGGGTCTGCGCGTTCTTATGCTCCTCCCCATCCGGCAGGACCACCGTTCTGGCGATAAAGCCGCTGCCAGCCAAGCTCTCCAGCACCCGCTCCCCGTAATGGCCGGCCACCGTGGGATTGGTGACCACGGCGACCTTGCGGGGAAACTTTACGCTCTGAAGCGCCTCGCCGAGCCGCTCGAGGATACCCGCCCCGATCCAGATCGGATAAGAATTTTCGCCAAGGCCAACTGTTATTTTTTCCACCAAGTGCCACTCCATTCGTTCAGTTTGCCGAGAACCGCCAAAGCGACCTGTTCCGGGCTGCCCTGGCTGCAGTCAACTCTCAGGTCGGCCTGCAGATAAAGCGGAAGCCGTTTTTCCCACAGGGCCATGACCTTCTCCCAGCCGCCCTCGGCGCTGGCAAGCGGCCGTCCCTCGCCCTGCCCGATGCGCTCTTGCAAAACCGCCCAATCCGCCTCCAGATAGACCACCGGACCGAATCGGTGCATGGTCTCCCAATTTTCGGCGCGGCCGACGATGCCACCTCCGGTGCTGAGCACCGTGCGCCGCACCCCCTGCAGAGAGCGAAGAGCGGCCGATTCCAGCTGGCGGAAAGCCTCCTCTCCTCTGAGGGAAAAGATCTCGGGGATGGACCGTCCGCAGATCTGGACAATAACCTGATCGAGATCGACGAAACGGTAGCCCTTCAATTGTTCAATAGCTTTGCCGACCGAGGTCTTCCCGGCCCCCATGAAGCCGACCAGGACGATATTCGGGGTCATTGTTTCCATACGGATCGTCCCTGCAACCCCCTTCTTACGAAGGGACACCTGCCTACCAAAGTTGGCCACCGCCGCCGGCCCGCTTCTCCAACCGCCAGGATTCGAACAGGTCTCCGGCGAAAAAAAAGGACAGGCCGGAGCCTGTCCTTGGGATGATACCCTCATTGCACCAGAGGGGCAAGCACCTCATTGAACGATGCGCGGGGTAATGAAGATCAGCAGTTCGGAGCGCTGGTTGGAATCGTTGCGGGATTTGAACAGATGCCCCAAAATCGGGATCTCCATCAGCCATGGCACCCCGGCGTCGCTGGAATTTTCCGATTCAACGAAAATCCCGCCGATTACGGTGGTTTCGCCGTCCCGTACCAGCACCTTGGTCTTGGCTTCCTTGGTATCGATACTCGGGGCGCTGCCGACCCCCACGCTGACGTTGGTGCCGATGCTGCTGTTGGTGGCCTCGATATCGAGAATAATACTATTGTCGGGGTTGATAACCGGTTTGACGTTCAACTCGAGGTTGGCATCGACGAACTCGGTCTTGACGCTGTCGCCGTCGGAGGAGACGTAGGGAATCTTGGTCCCCTGGCTGATTTTGGCTTCTCCGCCATTGAGGGTCGATACCCGCGGTGTGGAGATGACCTTGCCCTGCCCGGCCGATTCGAGGGCCGAGATGCGCAGGTCGAGCACAGTGCTGTCGATGCCTACCTGACCGAAGGTGATGCCGGAGCCCAGACCGGCAGCGCCGACCGCCCCTGCTGCAGGAGGAGAAATCAGGAAACTGCCGCCCAGGCCCACGTTGAAATTGGGATCTGCATCGGTTTTACCGGAGGAAATACCCCATTTCACACCGACATCCCTGCTGAAAGTGGAGCTGGCTTCAACGATCCGTGCTTCGATCATCACCTGGCGCTCGGGGGTGTCGAGAATCTTGACCAGCTTGACGACCTCGCCGACCGCGGCGGGTACGTCGGTAATGATCAACTGCTTGTTGCGCTTATCTTCGGTGATCTTGCCCCGCTCGGTAAGCAGTTCGCGGCTGGGGGCGGCGACATTGGCCAGATCCGAGTAGCTGACGCTGATAACCTTGGTCGAGAGGTCTTCAAGTTTCTCCTTGGTGCGAGCGGCGGTGAACCTCGCCTCTTCCATTTCCCGGATTTTGCCTTTAGGCAATACCCGCACCACGTTCCCCTCGCGCAGCATGCCGAGGTCCTTGATATCCATCACCAGGTCAAGGGCCTGGTCCCAGGGCACGTCGATCAGCCGCAGGGTGATGGTGCCCTTGACCTCATCGGAAACAATGATGTTCAGTTCGCTGACTTCGGCGATAAGCTGAAGAATCTTGCGAATATCGGCATCATCAAAAACCAGGCTGATCTTCTGACCCGTGTAGACGGCCTTGGGGATGGCCACCGCCTCAGGTTCGAGCCGAGGGGCAACGGGTGCGGCGGCCGGAACAATCGGCCGCGCCGCGGTAACTCCGGGGATAGCCGGCGCGACGCCCGCAGCAACCGCAGGGGCGACCGGGACGGTCACGGTGCTCAGCGGGGCCGGCGAGACCTCGGCGAATGCCCCGTTGTCAACCCAGAACACCAGGTTATTACCCTCTTGCTGCAGCGAGTAGGGAACCGGCCCCTTCAATTCGACGGCGAAACGCACTTCCTGTCCCCCTTTTTCCTGAACGGTATAGGGGGTGATCATCCGCACCGAACTGGGAAACGCGGAGGGGTCGATAATCCGACGCAGAGCTCTGCTGATGGAGGCATTTTTGACACCGAAGCGGACGATGTCCCCCCTGGCAACGGTCTCGGTAACCTGGGCGGGCCCGGAGAGGGTCACGGTGAAAACGGAGCGCCCGCCGCGGACCTGGAAATCGACCGCCTCCACCGACACCGAGGTGCCTGCGGGCCGAGGCGCCGGGCTGATCGGGGCGCCGGTTCCTTCCCAGGTCACCTGCACGGCACTGTCCTGCTGCAGGACGTCATGCCGGGGCAGCTGATCACCCTGGGCATCGAAAACGAACCGGGTCCGGTTATCATAGGTACCGACCCGGATCTGCGAGAACCCGTTGGCAGAACTGAAGGCTCTTTCGGCGAATCCAGGCTTTACGCCGAACAGGTCCACCACCAGTCGGGGCGGGGCGCTAAGGCTGAAAAACTTGAAGTCCTCGAGGATCCCATCGGTAAACAAAGTGGCGCGCCCCGGTTCCACATCCACCGATTTAACCACCGAGGCAGCGGTTGCAGCCCCGGCAGGGGCTGCGGCCACCGGCGCGGCAATCTGCGGTTTGGCGAGGGCTGTCTCCTGAACCGCCGGCTTGGCCGGGGCCCCGGAGAAGGTCACCCGGAAACTGGTCCCCGAAAGGTGCACGTTGTAGCCGGCAGGCTTCTCCAGCAGGATCTCTACCCTGCCCAACTGGCCGGTGGCAAGTTCGTGGGAGGAGATGCGGACCTCCTGAACCCCGGGCAGGTTCACGGCGACCACCTGACCGACCCCGGCCACGTCCATGTTGGGATAATCGATCACCACCCGGATCGGGTCAAATGAGTCGTAGACCGTGTAGCGATAACCGACCGGGTCCTTGGTCTGGATGTTGATGGTAGGCTGGGTCTTGTCCGCATCGGCGGTTATGCCGAGGATCCTGTTCTTCCCCTGCCCCCCCTCTTCGGCCCGAGCCGGGACCGGCGAGGCCACAGCCGTCCATAGCAGAGCCAGTGCCAGCCCCCAGGAGAAAAGGCCTCGAAGCGTCGCCCTCGTTTTCACATGCCCAAATAGCCGCATTTTACTCAACTCCTTCTCGCTGAGGAAGTTGGATTGCCTGGATGCTTCTCCTCACTTCACCAGAAAAATCGTAGTAGCGCTCCTCGACTTCGACTCCATCCTTGGTAATGGCGGCAACAGTGCCGTCATTCTTGCCGACCTTGATCCCTTTTTTCAGGATGAAGGATTTGCCGTCAGGCGCCACGACCATGGCCCGGGGTTCGCCTTTGCCGATGATCACCCCGATCAACCGCAGCTGACTGAGGTCGAACCGTTGCAGGGGCGTCAGGGGCTCGTCCGAAACAGCCATCGGCCTTTTTACCTCGAGCAGCGGTGTAAAGGGGTCGCGCCGCCCCGAAGGGTCATAGGCATACACCGGTGCGGGCGGTTCCTGAACCACCTCGACATCTGCGCCGGCAGGTTGTGGTTCCGGCTTGGCGACCACCTTTTTCGGAGCCGGAGCCGGCGCGGGTGGCGGCGATTCCTCGCCGCAGCCTGGCAGCATCCCCGAAACCGCCGCAGCTGCCACGGCAATTAGCAACAACTTTCGGACCATGTCAAAATTCCTCTTCCGCATCACTTGCTGGTAGAGCCTTCAATAAACCGGAAAGTGGTAGCCAGAACATCGACGGACAACTGGGTCCGGCCATCCTCGGATTTGGGGGTGCTCAGGCTGAGGTTGTTAAGGTTGACAATCCGCGGCAACCTGCTTATCGCATCGGAGAACAGGCCGACCTCGTGGTAAGAGCCCGCAAGCCGCAGGGTCACCGGGACTTCCGCATAAAAGCCCTTGCTGACCTCGGAGTTAGGCTGAAACTTGAGCACATCCAGGCCATTTTCCTTGGCGAGAGAGGCGATGCTGGTCAGCAGAGTGGGAATTTCTTTCTCGTTTGGCAACTCGCTCAGGGCAGCGTCCAGCTGTTCCTTCATCTTTTCGTATTCGGCGCGGAACTTGGGCAGGTTGTTGGCGATCCGCCGGTCTTCCTGCAGTTTGGCTTCCAGGGTCCGGTTGCGCTCCTGCAACTGAGAATACTCCTCGCCCATAGGCAGGTAGACCAGGTAGACGAACAACCCGGCAATCAACAGCATGATCCCGACCAGGATCAGGATGCGCTGGTAGGCGGGCAGCTTCAGGACTTTTTCAAGGCGAGGGTTCATAAGTCCATGCACCTCATCATTTTTCCGGGGCCTTGGGCGGCGCTTCCACCCGGCAATTCACGTTAAACTTCTGCATTTTCAGGCCAGACTGGACCATCTGTTCGACGACCTGAAGTTCAACTTTCTGGTAGTAGGGCGAAGCCTCGAGGTTGCGCAGAAACTGGGCGACGGTTTCTTCGTTGAGGCCTACCCCGGTGAGACTAACTGCACCACCTGACTCTTTGAACGAAAGGATCCAGAGCTTGTCGGGCAGGGCGCTGCTCAATTCATCGAGCAGATGTACCGGGCCCGACTTGCCAGCCTTGAGCTGGTCGAGAACATCAAGCTTGCCGCGCAGTTCGGCCTGCAATTTCTTGAAATGGGCGACCTCGCCGATGGCCTTGCGCAGTTGGTTGATTTCAGCTTCTTTCTGAGCGATGGCGGCCTTTTCGTCGTTCACCCTGCCAGCCAGGGAAGCGTACACACCTCCGCAGCCGACTGCCACGGCGATCAAGGCGAGGGTCAGGATAACCAACTGGCCCTTGAGCTGCTCTTTTTTCTGGGCCGCCCTGACCGGTAAAAGATTGATACGAATCATTTGTCGCCCAACCTCCTCATGGCCAGGCCAACCGCCACCGTGAACAGCGGGCCGATGGCCTTGATGTATTCCATGTCAAAATTCTTTTCGTCCACCACGATCTGCCGGAAAGGATCCATCCCCTCGACGGGGATCCCCAGCCGCTGCTCGAGGGACTCCTTGACCTGTGTGGCCTTGGATACCCCGCCGGTGATGAAGATTTTCTGAACCTTTTCGTCGGCCGAAGTGGCCGAGAAAAAATCCAGGGAGCGCTGAACCTCCTGGCAGAGCGTTTCCACCGAGTCCTGCATGACCTCCTGCAGTTCGTCGGGGTCAACGTCTTCCAACTCTGCTCCCAGCTTGACCCTTTCGGCATCCTCGCCGCTGAGGCCGAGACGTTTCTGGATCTCCTCGTTGAACATATTGCCGCCGACCTGAATGTCGCGGGTGAAGACGGAAACCCCCTCCTTGAGGATATTGACGTTCATGGCTCCCGCCCCCATATTGATCAGGGCAACGATTCCCTCCGCGGCGGTCCCGTAGCTGGCCTCGAACGCATTTTCAATGGCGAAGCAGTCGATGTCCATGACCACCGGGTTCAAACCGCACTCGCTAAACACAGCCACGTAGTCGTTGACGAACTCCTTTTTGGCAGCCACCAGGACGACATTCATCTGCGAGGGGTCTTTGGCGTCGGGGCCGAGGATCTGAAAATCAAGGTTGACCTCGGAGATCTCGAAAGGAATGTACTGCTCGGCCTCCCACTGGATGGAGGACTCCATCTCCTCCTCGGTCATGATGGGCAACTGGATCTTGCGGATGATCACCGAGTGGCCCGAAATCGAGGTGGCGACGTTTTTTGTTTTGATCTTCTGGCTTTCCACCAGGTTGCGAATGGCCTCGACCACGGCGCTCGAGTCCATGATCGCATTGTCGACGATGGCCTCGGGAGGCAGCGGATAGTTCCCCAGCCCGACCAGCTGGTATCCTCCCTTCACCTCCCTGAGTTGCACCGACTTGACGGAACTCGAGCCGATATCAATGCCGATTACGTCTTTTTTGCCCTTGAATAGCATCTGCAGGACCCTGACTCAGAGGTTTAAAAGCATCCTTGCCTGAATGTTGCTGACCAGTAACAGCAAAGCCCGTACCAGTTAGCCCTCGTGCTCCGGGAAAACTTTTTCCCGATCGCCCAGACTGAGCCCCAGAGCGAGGATTATTTTCCGTTTGGTGGCCATCCGGCAGGCGGCGCCGCTTTCAATGCGATCCACGGTCAGCGGCGAAACCCCGGCCTTGCGGGCCAGTTCGGCCTTGCTCATCAGCAGCGATTCGCGAATCTTCTTAACCTGATTTTTTTCCATCGCAACACCCGGTAGCATACATATACCCAAATTAGGCATAATTATATGTCTATTAAATCTAGTGTCAAGCAATTTAAATGGAAAATACCACAGGATCTCGGGAACTTACTCGCCCATCGCTGAGAATACACTAGATCATGGGATTAGGCGAAGCCAATCATACAACATCTTGGGGAAAGATTTTTAGCTCTTTGGAGGGAGAACAGATTTGCTTAACGGGTGGGTACCATTGACTAGGGAAGACCCAAAAAAATCGGAGGCATCTGCCCCGCCAGAAGCGCAGAGCCTGCCAAGAGCCTCCCTAAACATCTGAAAACACATGGAATATAAGCGACTTCGTGTCCGGAATTAAACCTGGCCTAGGTGACAAAAAATGACAGATACCAGTGTATTATGGCCCTTCCCCAGAACAGGAAGATCAGCGCCCCGGCAGCCAGGAACGGCCCGAACGGTATCGCCAGCTTGCTGTCAGCCTTCTTGAGCAGCATCACCGGCACCCCGACCAGCGAACCCAACAGCGAACTGATAAAGATGATCGGCAGCACCGCCTTCCAGCCGAGGAAGGCCCCCAGCATGGCCAGCAGCTTGATGTCCCCGCCCCCCATCCCCTCTTTCTTGGTCAACAGTTCGTAAACGAATGCCACCAGAAACAGACTCCCCCCCCCGATAAGGATTCCCAGCAGGGAGTCGCTCCAGGAGATCCAGGGGATGGCGAAGGAGCAGGCAAAACCGATCGGAATCCCCGGCAGGCTGATCACGTCGGGGATGATCTGGTGATCCAGATCGATGAAAGTGATGACAACCAGCGTCGCAACGAACAGCCAATACACGGGGGTTGCCCAACTGATGCCGAAATAATAAAGCACCAGGACAAAGAGCAGGCCGGTCAGGGCCTCGACCAAAGGGTAGCGTGGAGAAATCCGTACTTTGCACGAGGCACACTTGCCGCCAAGAAGCAGATAACTGAGGATGGGGATGTTCTGATACCAGCGGATCCCCGCCCCGCAATTCGGGCAGCGCGACGGCGGCGATACGATCGATTCGCCGGCGGGGATGCGGTAGATGCAGACGTTGAGAAAGGAGCCTATACAGGCGCCGAGGGTGAAAGCGAAGCCGAGGGCGAGATAGTAGATGGGGGGCAAAGCGGATTCTCCAATCAATAGGCGCCGTCTTTTTTCAGTACGGCAGGAATGGTTTTCAGCAAAATCATGAAATCAAGCCAGAGGGACCAGTTTCGAACGTAAAAAGTATCGAGCATCACCCGCTGCTGGTAGTCGATGTCGTTTCGCCCACTCACCTGCCACAGGCCGGATATGCCCGGACACACCGCCTTATAGTAGGAAAAGTAATCTCCATACTTTTCGATTTCGTCCACAACTATGGGGCGAGGGCCGACCAGACTCATTTCTCCCATGAGGACGTTTAACATCTGGGGCAACTCGTCAAGACTCGTTTTTCGCAGGATACGGCCGATCGGGGTGATTCGCGGGTCATCCTTCAACTTCCGCTCGGCCAGCCATTCCCGTTGAGCCGCAGGATTTTCGGCAAGGTATCGACTTAACCGCTCATCAGCGTCAATCACCATGGTGCGAAATTTATAGCACCAGAAATCCCCTCCGCCGGCGCCAATCCGTTTCTGCCGAAAAAACACTGGACCGGGAGAAGTCACCTTGGTTGCCACACTCAGGGCGAGTAGCATCCCTCCCCAAAAAGGAACAGTTACCAGAATTGTCAATATTTCAAAAGCACTTTTTAGGTACCGGTTCGACCTCTTCATTAAATTGTTCTGGAAGGACAGAAAAAAGTACCTCTCAACCTTCTCCACGTCGACATTGAGCTTGTCCGCGTCAAAAAGCTCCGGAAGTACCGAAACCCGCGGGACAAGCCCCTCGGCTCGCTTCAATAAATCGAACTGCGTGATACGGGATTCTCCCGGGAGGGCAATGATCAATTCATCAATGCGCTGGGAGGCAACCACCGACTCCAGATCGTCCAGCGCCCCATAATGTGTTCCGGGCATGCCCGGGGCCGTTGCTTCACTGCCCAGATAGCCAACCAGCTCATATCCCAACTCAGGAAAATGCTTCAAATGACTGGCAACCCGGGCGGCCTCGGCACCCGCCCCGGCAACAAGAATCCGCCGAGGCCAGAAAGAACTTCTGGCCAGCAGGTGCCGCTTGACCCAGATCCGCAAGCCGACCAGAATCCCGGGAGCGGCAATCCAGGCAATAATCAGGGCGGGACGCGAAACATCGGCCCCCCGCTTCATGATGGTCATGACGGCGAGAAACAGGATCAAGGCAATGGAAACGCTGCGCAACAGGTGCCGCAATTCCTCCCAGGCGGTATGGCGACGCCAGTAGAGACCGTCATAGGCGAAAACGCCAACGCCGATCACCAAAAGCCAGAGGTATTCAACCCGCCATGCAGGATCGGTTTGAAAAATATTGGAAAGATGAGGCAGAACGAGCTGGCGGAAGGTCACACCCAGGACCACCGCCATCGAGAGCCCCAGCAGGTCAGCGGCGACCAGACTGAAAAATATCCTTATTTGCCGCCTCACTTCGAGCCAGCCCCCCGGAACTTTTCAAAATGCTCGGCAACGCGGGCATCAATGAAGCTCCTGATTTTTTCATTGAAAACGGACTTGTCAAAAGCAAGACTATGTTCGCGGATACGGCGAGGATCAAAGCTATCCGCCAGGGTTTCGAATTTCAAAATTGCTTCATTCAGGCTTTCAACCGTAGGCTCGGCGAAAAAAAATCCTGTTTCCCCGTCGACAACCGTCTCGAGAGCCCCACCGCGGGCGAAGGCAATCACTGGTCGACCGGAGGCCTGAGCCTCCACCGGAGTGATCCCGAAATCCTCCTCCCCGGGAAAGATAAACGCCCTGCAGCGGGCATAGTGATCCTTGATTACCGAAAAAGGCTGGCGGCCAAGAAACTTCACTGAAGGGCCCGCCAGCCCTTTGAGCCGTCCCAGTTCCTCCCCCTCTCCGATCACAACCAGAGGCTTGCCAAGACGCGAAAATGCCTCCACCGCCAGGTCGGGGCGCTTGTATTTAACCAACTGCCCGACCATCAGGTAAAAGTCACCCTGCTCGTCGGCCAGACCGAACTCTCCGGTGGCTACTGGAGGATGAATAACCTCGGAATTTCTCCGATAATGTTTGCTGATCCGTCGGGCCACATGCCTGGAATTGGCAACGAAATAATCGACCCTGGAGGCAGAGGCCAGATCCCATTGCCGCAGATAATGAGCAAGCGGCACCATGGCCAGCCGTTTCAGCCACCCCGTATCGCGGCGGTAGTCATGGTACATGTCCCAAAGGTATCTCATCGGGGTGTGGCAATAGCAGATATGGCAGGTTTCGGGCCGGGTCAGGACCCCCTTCGCCGGGCCGGACTCGCTGCTAATGACCAAGTCGTAACCGGACAGGTCGAACTGTTCGAGGGCGATGGGGTAGAGCGGGAGGAGGCTTTGATAGTGCTTTAGTGCACCGGGAATTTTTTGAACGAAGGAGGAGCGAATGTTATGGCTGGTGATCTTGTCTGAAATTGAATCAGGGTCAACTACAAGACTGTAGACATCCGCCTGAGGAAAAATCTCACATAAAGCTTCGAGGACCTTTTCCCCACCGCGCATATTCGCTAGCCAGTAATGGACGAGTGCAACTTTTAATCTATTAAGCATTATCTTTCCCAAAACGTAAAACAAACGGAAATGAAAGGCCCCTTGGCCCCATTACAATGTACGCTTTAACCGAACTAATTTAGATGTTTATTAACCGCGGCCTGGAACACTTCAATATAATTTTCCACAATTTTCTCTGGCAGGAAATCTTGAGCTTTCCTGAGACAGTCTTTTCTCATTCGCCCTGGGAGAGACTTATCTTCTATAAATTTTTTCATTTTTGACACAAGTGCCAGCGGTTTTTCAGGATCAAAAACAAACCCGGTTCTCCCCTCTTCTACAATTTCCGGAAGCCCTCCTCGATCGGATGTGATCACGGGGATCCCGTGGCCATAAGCTTCATAAACGACCCGGGCAAGGGGCTCATTCCACAGAGAAGGCACCACCAATACATTGATTTGATTAAAAAGGTCCTCTGGCTTAACATAACCAAGATACTGTACCTTAGTAGAGGAAACCAATTTCTTCAGCTTGTGAAGATAACGTTCATTACCCTCCCCTGCAATAAGCAATTGGGTATCCGGTTCGTTCAACCGATTAAAGGCGGCAAGAAGCAAATCAATCCCCTTAATCGGAGTGATGCGCCCGAGATAGCCAAACCTAACTCGATCAGGTCTGGGTGTTGGGAGAATTGAAGAACCGCTGGCCCTGTAGCCGTTATATACAACCCACGACTTGGCCTTGAGGAACAAACCGCTCTCAACATGCTGCTTGAGAATGAAATCGCTGTTTCCCACTACATATTTAACTCTTTTCGAAAAATATTTCCGCAACCATCCATAGGTTTGACAGATTCCACATTGGGATCGGCAATTCTTCCTGTTCCTAAACATCCCCATAATGCAAAGCAGGTAGTGGTCACGAATGGTATGGACAAATGGAATACCTCTTTTTTCAATCGCTGGCCAAACAGCTACTGAAAATCCTGCGAGATTATTGGTATGAACCACATCTGGGTTCTCTGCATCAAGAATTCTCCCGACCTTGTGGGCCATAACGGGATTGTAAATGTCAAACAAATGCCAAAACGGCTTAAGCACTCTTTTTTGCAGGGAGTCCCGATAATGCCAATACAGATTGGTGTACTTCAGTGAATAGACCTTGACACCACCGACAGAGAAAACCCTGTCTGTCTCCCCCACAGTAATCACAAAGGGTATATGGTTTTGGGCCAAAAGGCCTTCGGCAATCACCTGCACGGATTTTTCCGCGCCACCTACTCGGTAGGGGTGATACAAGGTGTTCAATAGGCAAATCTTCATTATTTTGGCATGTGCTTCATTCGAAAGGTATTTTCATTGTAAAAATGCCAGGATTTATTAACTCCAAAAGGGACAATTAGTGCGTCCCGCCGGACGCAAGGCGGTAAACCCGGTCAAGATAATTGCTTCTGTATTGATCAACATAGCTCGATGCAAACCTTTTTGCTTCTTCCCTGCTTTTTTCACTGACTTTTGCGAATTCCATGCCTCTGCCCTTCCCCTTAAGGAGGTTTTTATAAGAGACCTGTTTCCCAACTCCGACCGCAGTCAACGCAACCGAGAAATCTCCGACAGATTCGGTGTAAATGGGCAGGACACCGGAGGAAAGATACTCAAGAACCTTTGTCGGTGAAGCCACATAATTGACCATACAGGGTTTACGCAACACGAAACCATAATCCATCAATTCCAAGAAATGAGGTACTATTTTATGCTGGGCACTGTAAAGCAATACATTTTTCAGACCTTTGTTTAATACCAATTTCCGAAACTCCCCCTGGTCATGACTCAAAATTGTCAGCAGGCAGTTGTTTGATTCATTTTCTACTGATAGATAGAAGTCGAGTGTCTCTTCACTAAGTTGCCATTCCTGATTCTGACCAATGTAACAAAAGTTGGGACCAGGGTTATTTTTAATTTTTTGGAACACTTCTCTTCCAGCTGCATCAGGAAAATCTTGACCAGTTGGACAGAAAAAATCGAGACCAGGCAGCATCGGCAGGACAACAATCTTTTCTTCTTGGAGATCACTGTACTTGTTTAACAGGTATTTTTTAAAATTTTCCGACACAACCGTAATTAAAGACGCGCCTATTAGATTTCTCGACTCACATATGTTGTAATAGTTACTACCGATAAACTTCTTAATGCCGACCTCATTCATCGCGTACTCTTTTGAGACCAGACCATGATAATCAAAAATAAGTGGAATTTTACTGGCTTTTACCAGGCCAACAATAAGATTGGCAACTTGTAGGTTCTGCACGTAAATAAGGTCGGGAGGTTGATTTTGCAAGGTGAAATTATTAAATATGCCTGTGTATGTTCTGAAGTTCAATAAAAATGGGCGGAATGCGCCAACGTCTCTTATTTGGGCAAGGCTTTCATATTCTTCCAGACCGTCAACCCCAAAGGGGACCCACAAGGTAATCTCATCGAATACCTGGCGTAATAGTTGAATCTCGAACTTGACCCGGCGGGAATATCCAGAGTGGGCATAAACACCGGGGTCAACAAACATCCACATCTTCATTTCAATCGCCTGGAGAAAATACAACCGAAATCGTTGCGTTCCGGTAACTCATATCGATTCAGTCCCAAATGCCTGTTGCAATCTCAGCGAACTTCCTGGCTTGATTTTCATTGTTAAATTCTCTTATCCAACGGGCAATGTTATGTTGCTGCCGGCAATACCGATCGGTCGCTGGCTTATTAACAAGCTCTTGGACAACGGATTTCATTTCCTCATAATCCTTACAGAGATAGCCAATGTCTCCCATTTTCCGAAAATAATAATCGAAGAAGGGGTTCTCAATCGCAATGATCGGTTTTAAAAAGGCGAACGCGTCAAACAAGGTTCCGCTTGCTCTTAGTTCATACTCGGCTGGATCTAAAAAAAAAAGAGCGTAATCAATGGCCTTTGCGCGGGTGCAAAATTCCGCCCGGCTTAGCGGTTGGTCTGGCGAAGGCATCACAATGGCACTGGAGGCAAAATCATCGATATCCCTATCGACCAATGAACCGACTAGGGTAAATTGTGTTTTTGAGTTACCGCGACCATAACATACTTCTTTGGCCAGTTTGAAAAACAAATCGATCCCCTTGGCCCTTACCCCAACACCAAGAAACCCAAAGGTCAGGCCTCTATCTATTTTGAGAATTTCTGATTCGGGCGGTTGGAAAAAATAGGGATGATCAATTGAGAAAACCAGGGGGCCAAGCCTGGGGAATCGCTGTACCAGGGCAGCCCTTATTGATTCCCCCAAAACCAAATATCTGAGGCGGCCCGTGTCAAACCATAAAAGGGCATTGCGAAACCACATTGGATATCCAAGGATCCGCCTTTGGGGCCACTGGGTTACCGAAGACAGAATTCCATGAGGAACAACAATGCATCTCAAGTCGTCATACAATCGCTGCAACAGTTTAATTGCATACAGGAATGAGGTCGTTGTTGAACAGAACAACAACCTCCGAACCTTATTTCTCCTGGCCAGTTTGAAAACTTCATAACAAAGCTTGAAGTCTGGCACGACCTTCGAAATTTTGGGGCCTTGCCTGTTCGCAATGGCAACAGGCACGAAATCTATGTGGCCAAGCCCTCGGTCGGAAAGGTTTTCTCTGACTTGTTCAAGGTGATCTTTTTCCGCCAGGAAAAGGATTTTCTCATCGGAAAATGCCTTCTTTACCGTGGTTATCAATGCACTGTTTACCGGAACATGCTCAAAACCGGAACATTGCGGTTCACAGATGATTATCATGCCACCCCCACAGGTCACAATAGGAACTCTTCACGCGTTCCCAGCTATTTTCCTGCGCAAACGACAAGGCCGGCCTGGTTTTTGACTGACCCAATAACAAAGCATTGATACAGTCCGCAACCTCATCACTGTCTTGGGCGATCCACATCATCTCCCGGGAATGCGGTATCATTTCTAAATAATCTTTTTTCAATTGGTTGTCAAAAACGGAAACAACCGGCTTTCCCATGGAAAATGCCTCAAGAATTCCTAGATAACCTGATGTCAAGACGATTTTTGCATTTCTGAGGACCCCCTCGGTTTCTACAAGGAACCCTTTAAACTCAATGTTGTTCAGGTTATTCCGACAAGCATAGCCTTCAAGCTCTTCCCGCAAGGGCCCATCGCCACAGATGATGAGACTGAGATTATCATTTTCTTTGGCTATTTTTTCCCAAGCCTTTAAATAGGTGAATATCCCTGTATCCGAGGCCAACCTTCCGATATACACGGCATAATTGCCCTGGTCGGTCGGACCAGTGTTTTGATGCACCCCTCCGTAAATCACATAGTCTGGTTTGGTACCGTACCATTTAGTTATGTAATGACCGATGCAAATATTGCCGTCGGCTATTTTTTCACAGATTTTTCTTTTAAAAATGACATTTTTCTTGGGAGGAAAAACTCCCTCCCATCCATGAAAGGTAATGAAAACCCTTTTCCAAATCAGCTTTAAAAACAATACAATGGGGGCGCAAGACCACATAGCGCTGTAATCGTGAAAGTGAACAACATCCGCTGTTACAAAGGCCGGCAATTTCATTAAAACCCGGAGACAATTGCTGAACCTACCCGCAACTCCCTTGGTGCTGTTTTTCAATCTTATGACGTCGACACCCGCAACCTTTTCGAAATTCTTAAGCGAGTCTTTGTGCTTTCTCACAATGATGGTGACGGTATGACCATCTCTCAACAATCCTGTTGAAAGTTCTCGAAGATGCTTTTCAACCCCGCCAATATGGGGATAGTATTTTTGTGCGACAAAAAGTACCTTCATACCAATTTCGATTTCGACTCCAGCCAACCGGTCTCCATGGGAAAGGCATCCATCACGATATGGTCTTCAACTTTTCCCGGATATTGTTTAGAATCAAAGAAAGCCCGATAACTTCATTTAAAATTAGTGCGATAGCCGCGCCCAATACACCAACTTTCGGCAGAAGCAGGATATTGATTCCCACAACAACTATCAATTGACAAAGATTTATCCACCAGTAGACGCTAACCATTCCGAAACTGTAGCCAATCACGCCGACAGGACACACCAGAATCGAAATACAATATCTGAGGCACAACAGTTGGGCTAGCAAAATACCCCCTTCATACGCCGAACCGAATACCCAGGGAATAAACAGGGGGGCGACTATGGAATAAGCCACCGCACACACAGCGATGGCCACGCTGATTCCGAAGGTTTTTCTGAGCAGTTTTTTGATTTCTTCCCGGCATATTAACGATGATGCCCTGGGCCAAAGGGCGGTATTGAGGGCCCCCAACAACATAACCAGTGGCAAAGTGAGTCTAGTAGCGACACTATAGATGCCTATTTGGTTCGTATCTAGAAAAAGGCCCATCAGCCAGACATCTGCCCTCATGGTCAAAAGAACCGTGACCGATGAGAGCATCATAAAAAAGGCAAAAGATTGGCCATCGAAAACCCCTGGATTTTCTGACCCTGAAGAGGCCGTGCCAGGAACCAGCCAGAAGTTTTTCAGTTTCCCCTTCCCGGCCGCCCCCCCCCGCCCCTCCATCGGGTTGAAAAAAATTGACCTGGGCACCAGAAAAACAGAAATGGCGGAACTAAAGGCCGATGCAAGGATGGTAACGACAATAACCCCATTAACCGACCAATTGCCCAGATAAGCGAGTAGCGACACCCCCACCAGCAATAGAAGTGTTTGACCGATCCCGACCAAGGCACTCATTTTAAAACGTTTGATGGACTGGAAATATATGATCGGGACTGCAGCGATGGCACCAAAAACCGCTATCAACAGGCTCAAGCGCACCAAGGGGGTCAAATGGTCTACATGCCAAAGCTTTTCGACGACCAATGGAGTAATGAAAAAGCCCGCCACGCATAGCAACAGGACGGCAAACATGCGCCGGTGAAAACTCCAGCACAGAACAGCCAACTGAAGCTTTACATTTCCCTGCCCGGCGGCTCGCGAGGCAAAGCGAATGGCTGTTTGCCCGATACCCAGATCTGACAGGCCAAGGATAAAGCTTGAAACGCTCATTACTAAGGCATACTCCCCCATTCCGTCCGCCCCTAAGCCACGGGCCATCAGAACCGAGATTATTATTCCGGAAAACGCTTTAAAAGCCTGAGGCGCAGCAGAGATGATAACATCCTCTACCGCCTTGCGCGAGGAGGCCAAGGTTGATATGACCCACGCGAGTGGGGAAGAGGCTGTTGAATGTTTTCCCGGGCCCATGGCCGCCCTTACCTTCCAGCAATGAGGAGGCGTTACTGCCCCTCAGCGCGGTGGTCGCTTAAACCCTTCATCAGCACAGCCACAATGCGCTCACTGGCTTTGCCATCCCCATAGGGGTTATACGCAACGTTTTCAGATCTGTCCAAACCCGAATGGAAGAGCATGTGGGTCGCATGCCGAAAAATGGCACTCGGATCTGTCCCGATCAGACGAACTGCACCACTTGCCACCACTTCGGGCCTCTCGGTGGTATGGCGTAAGACGAGAACAGGTTTGCCAAGAGATGGGGCCTCTTCCTGGATGCCGCCGGAGTCGGTGAGAATCAGATCTGATCGGATCATAAGATAGACAAATGCCAAATACTCTTGCGGCTCGATGAGATGTATGTTGGCGCATCCCCCCAGTAGCCGAACCACGGGATCACGGACCTGGGGATTCAAATGCACCGGATAAATGATTTGCACACCGTCACAGCTTGCAAGATCAACCAATGCCCGACAGATGTCCTTGAGCCCATCGCCAAAATTTTCACGACGATGCCCTGTAACCAGGATCAGCTTTGCCTGCGGGTCCAGAAAAGAAAATTTTTCGGCCAGTGATTTTTGCACAGCGGGGTCGGATTTAATCAGGCCCGTTACCTTAGACAGCGCATCAACGACTGAATTGCCAGTGACATGAATTTTGGATGGGGAGACACCTTCTTGCAACAAGTTCTCACGCGCCTGATCGGTAGGGGCAAAATGCAAACACGCGATACCAGCGATCAGACGACGGTTGATTTCTTCAGGCCAGGGGGAGTAGATGTTTTTGGTACGCAGTCCGGCCTCTACGTGTCCAACCGGGATTTTTTCATAATATGAAGCCAAACCGGCTGCCAGGGCCGTGGTGGTATCACCATGCACCAGCACCAAGTCGGGGCGCAGGTCTCGGAGTACATCACGCATGCCAACAAGAACATTTGCTGTAATATCAGTGAGATCCTGCTTTGGCTTCATAAGATTCAGGTCTACATCAGGAAAAATTTTAAACAGGGACAAAACCTGATCGAGCATATGCCTGTGCTGCGCCGTCACGCAAACCAGACTGTCAAAGCATTCCGGGTGGTCCCTCAGTGCCTTCACAACGGGAGCCATCTTGATCGCCTCGGGCCGTGTTCCAAAAACGGACAAAACCTTCAACAAGACATACCTCTTCAAGTATTTAACAAAGCAAGGGGATATTCAGAGCGCGGAAGAAAAAACCATTTTGCCTCTGACGGATGTCAGATCCCGGATGCAACCAGACAATTTTTCGAAATAACTCGGGTTGATCTTTTTGCCAAGGATCCAGCGCCTCAACGAGTGTCTTATGATCCCGCTGAGGAAGGTAATGGCAGTAAAAATATGACATTGGGCACGGGTATCGTTTTTAAATCCTTGGAGGAATCGAAACGGCTCTTAGTGTAGACTTCCTTATTGCGACCATTAGAGCTCTCCACCAAACCGTTATTCTGTGAGTGGCGCGGCGGACTGAGGCGATGGGCAAAATGGTGTTCAGCAAAGAATTTGTCGAAGCCATTTCTCAATTCCCGGTGTTTTCGTCCAATTTTTCTACAAACTTGCTAGTACTGAAAACCCGCCCATTTTTCATAATGAGCCACTCGCCCCCATACGGATCAATCGGGATTTGGTCAATATACCCCCCCGAAACCAGATCCTCAATTTTCTCAGGTAGGGAACCTCGCTCCTCACGGTATTTTTGCACCAAATCTTCAAGCAATGCAGCCTTCTCCAAGGCCATCATCCTAAGGTTCAGCCTGCTTTTCAGACGTTCGTCACTGGTCTGCGCAATAACCCCTTTAAGAAACATTACGGCCGTGTGCGCTTTGTCTCCGTAATATCCAATCCGCGCAGCAAGACCGGGCAAAAAGGATGGGCTGTTGGGCAAACGACTGGCCATCATCAAATATTCAGCGCCCTTTTCAAAGTCCTTAAGAAAAAAGAAATGGTTAAATCCAATAAAAAAGGGCAGTTGCCAGTCATTCACCCGATACTCGAGACCCTTCTCCAGCAAACGATTGGCGTCTGCATAGTGGCCTGCTTCCCAGGTCAGAAGGCCCTCGGCCAGAATATAAGGATCGAGAAAATAAGGATCAAGATCAGTTATCGCATCCAAACTGCCAATTATGTACTGCCAATCCTCTTGACTAAGTTCCTGCCCGAAAACAACCCGTTCACCAAAAAAAGTAATCGTTTTGAGCAACAAGAAATCGGACAACAGGCCTTTATACTCCAGCGCCAGCACCCGACTGTATTTTGACGGGATCACGTAGCCGGCCTCAATGCTACGCCGCACTTCCTCTCGCTGGCCCCAGACCTTGTCGCCAAGGTAATAATAGCAAGGGAGCAACAATAGAAGCACGCCAAGCAGAAAAACCCTGCCCCACATCAGTTAAATTCCCGTCTGCTGAAAATAATTGAGCCACAAACCAACAAAATCGTTACGTAAACAGCAGCATACCCTAAAGAAAATACGAGCCTGTCCGAAGCAATAGCCAGACCATGGGCCGCTTCAAGTTTAAAATCGAAAACGGAAAAATTGGGAAAAACAAAGGACACTAGGTCGATGAATTTTTGCATATAGACCGGGAAAGAATCACCGGACAAGCCTGATTTCAAATAAAAAACAACTTCTTCAATAGCCTCACCAACGATGTAGGAACAAATACCCAACACCAGAGTTAAAAAAGAGCTCGTGGTAATGGCGCTGAAGAAGACAACAATGGAACTCAGAACGGCCAACTTCACAAAGATAAAAATGCAGGCCTGAAAAAAAACCAACCAGGAAAAATTCCCGAAATAAACCGGGTAAAGAGCCCTGAGCCCAAAAACCGTCACGCTAGAGAAAAACAGCAAAACAGACAGGGAAACCAGAACAAACCAGACAATCCCCAGATACTTTCCCCATAGATATTCAATGCGGCTTATCGGCTTGGAGAGCACCAGGTGAATGGTTTTGCGGTCAATATCTTTGGCCATCAGGTTGACACCAACAAACAACACCAGGAGCAGACCGGAGAATGACAGAGCGCTCAGGTTCATATCAACCGTCACTTTGCCAATCTCACGCATGAAAAAGCCGGCCACTGCGACATTGAGGCCAAGCATAAAAAGCGAAAAGAAAAGAATACCGAAAAGCGAACGATTACGAATCCCTTCCTTGAATGTGATCAATGCCAGAGCCGCTACCCGCCTCATGCCGCATGCTCCTTTACAGTCTGCAGAAAAAGCTCTTCGAGAGAAACCCTCTCCGAGCGCGTTGCCAGCACAGGTATATCCAGAGCCACCAGTCGCTGTGAAACTTCAGCAAACTGGCCTGGAGCGATGGACAGCATGCATCCGCTCGGCGTTTTCAGGAACTCGCCGGGGACGGATCGCAAAGCCTCTTCTTTAGGGTCCGACACCTGACCTAACAGCAGGTGAATACTTCGTGCCCGCTCTTGCTCGAAGTCCTGAAGGGAAAACTCCCTGACCAGGCGACCTGCAACCAAAACCCCAATCCGGTCACAAAGCCTTTCGACATCGCTAAGGATGTGTGAGCAAAAAAAGATCGTCTTTCCCTGCTCCTTCAACTCCATGACAACATCGAAAACCATCTTGCGCCCCAGGGGGTCAAGCCCCGACATGGGTTCATCAAGGATCACCACCGACGGATCGTGCAACAAGGCAAAACAGATCCCTGCGCGCTGCAACATCCCCTTGGAAAAGGTGCGCAATGGCCTTTTCTGGGCCGCCGCCATCCCTGTTCGCTCCAGCAGGTATTCAATCCGGGCCCTGGAAACCTGAGGTGCGATCTCGGACACCTGGCTGCAGAACACCAACAGCTCCCGCAATGTCAGATGATCATACAGGTATGGATTTTCAGGAAGATAGCCGATCTCTTTCTGTATTCCGGCCTCAGCCAATGGCTTGCCACGAAAACATATTGTGCCGCTGTCTGGCCTGATCAATCCAAGCAACATGCGAATCGTCGTACTCTTGCCGGCCCCGTTTGGTCCAACCAGACCGAAAACCTCTCCCTCTTGAACATCCAGACTCAGGTCCTTTACGGCGGAAACCTTTTTTTTGAAGAGCCCGGGATCATAGGTTTTACTGATGTTGGAGAAAGACAGCGCTATCATAATCAAGGCCCAATTTTGGAGTATTTTTTGGATAAAACGATTCTATCGTGCGCCCTGTCTGCCTGGCGGCTTCCACGACATCAAGGTAGTGACGGAAAGCCCAGCCAGGGCCAAAGAGCGGATTTAAATCGATACACTTCAGGATTGCGGTCTTCGACCTGTTTTCATCTCCAGCAACAAACAAGACCCGTGCCAAATTGTACCAAAGCCAATAATCGCCACGTACGTTAACACCGCGCTCAAGAAAAGGAATCAACTTAATGGCCAAGTCTTTGTCCTTTTCACGGACAGCATATCTGACAAAAGGGATTATACCCTGGGTTACCAGTTCGGTTTCGGCGAAAAATCCCTCTGAAAGCGTAGAGTATTGCGTGAATTCCTCGACAACATTATCTTTATTAGAAATATCGTGGCTCAAATTACTCACGCGTAAATCGCTGATCAAGGACCAACCCCCGCAATAAAACAAGGCACCGCAGGAAAAAATTAAAAAGAAGCGACTATATTTTCCGAGTTCAATCGTTAGAAACTGCTCCTTGGGGAGCAACGTTGCTAATATTGCCAAAAAGATTGCCAGAAGTGGTGAAAATCGCAGTGGCCAGCTAAAGCTGGCTTGGACAAAAAAAGGTATCAGAGATAAAAAAGCAAAAATTGTGTATTGATCATTTTTATTTTTTATTTTTTTAATGATTTTGGTGATCGAGACGCATAAAAATAAAATCAGAAGGCAAAAGGAAATAGTTCCTCCTTCCGCAAGTACTTGAAGGTATTCGTTATGCGCCCAGCGCGTATAAGATAAATCCTCATATTCAAAACGAAGAATTTCAAGGGCTTTTAATTGGTATTCAAACAAGTATTTTTTAAAACTATCTGGTCCAAACCCAAACAGTGGATTATCATAAGCCATTAACAGTGAGGAAAGCCACATGTTTATCCGCGAGGTGATGCTGTAGGATTGCGCTACATGGTGGCCAGAGACAAGGCTGGGGTCAAACAGAAACAGCAGTAACAATCGGCGAAAACTATAGGCAATTAAAACAAGGCCAGTCAATAGCGCAAACGGTTTCCAACCTAGGTGGCTGGGGAAAAACTCTGGATGGCGTGATTTAATCCATAATAAGCTAATGGCTACTATTGTAAATGCAATCTGTCCTCCACGGGAATCCGTCTGGAAAAAATTGACTAGGAGCAATAGAGCCAGAAGTAATCCCCCACCCTGAACCCATTTGGACCTTTTTCCCCACACCTCCTTGAAATACACGTAGGTAAAGGAACAAAGACCTGCCGTCATCAACAATGCATGAAAGTTTGGTTGCCCAAACGGGCCACTGATACGAAGGCCCCAGGTCCCAGGCAAAAGGTAGGGAATAAGCATTCCAGCGCGCCGGCCATTCACCAAAAAATCAATGCCCTGCCCGAGTCCCAACAGTGCGAACAACACAGCGACACTCAGTAGAACCTTCATGACCACAGTGATCGCATCGGTGCAGCGCTGGTTCCAGCATGCAGTCAGATAAAAAAAGCCCCAGGCTACAGCTGCCATTCCGACAAATTGCCAAGCCGACGCGGGATTACCATTCAAGGATGTGGAGATGCAAAGAGCGACAACGAATCCCCCCCCCAAGCAAATGGATGAGTCCAAGTAAAGCTTTTTCGCGCGGGACAATTCAAAAACCAACAACGATATGACGCAGAAATATAGCCAATAGGCTTTTGCGGTCGCATTGGGGTTAGTCAGCCAGGGAAAACTGAAAAAGGGGAGCGTCAGCAGGAGTCCGGACAAGCCAAATTTCATAAATTCGTCACGCAGATTTTAAAAAAAAAGCCCCTCGTCGAAAGAGGGGCTTTTGCATGAACTCAACTTCTTTACTTTGCAACCTGAGCCCAAGTATCAGAATCCCATGCCGCCGACTGGTCAGTCGGGATAGCCTCGGCAGAAGTCACGTCGTCTTTAGTCTGGTACAGGCCAGAATAGTCGCTGTCGGCGCCGTAGGTCTTGGTTCCCTTGGAGTTAAATGTACCCATCAGGTACTTATTGCCATCCGAGAGATAGGCAAAGGTGACATTGGGCGAGAAAGTGAGGCCCGTCAGGTCTGCCGCACCACCATTAGCATCCGGAATAGTGTCACAGGAAGTAAAAGTGCCATCTACAGAACAATCGGCAGCCATCGCCGGAAGAGCAAATGCCCCAACGAGCAGGCCGGCCATGATCAGAGCGAAAAGATTTTTCCTCATCGTTATATCCTCCTTATTTCGTCAAGTTAGTTGGGGTAGTGGTAGTTTTCGGCAAAGTAGGCTTCGACGTTGGTACGCACGGTCCGCACGTCACTCTGGGCTGCGGAGTTGAACGCCTTCTGCCGATAGGAAGCGAACTGGGGGATAGCGATGGCGGCGAGGATACCGATGATCGCGACAACGATCAACAGTTCGATCAGGGTGAAACCCTTCTGGTTCTTTCTGAATTTCTTCAGCATGCGCTTTCTCCTTTCAACTGTGGGCAAGTGGCTGCCGGACCCTCCGGCACTAAGAGATCGGGTTGTTCTTTTTCCCTCCCTTGAATCGATGGGAAGCCCTCGATCCTTTGCACTACTACAAGCAACCCCCATGCCAACAGGTAAAAACCCTTTTCAAATTTTACTTTTTCGTTTGTTTTCGTGGACTTGCAACCCTTCAGGCAATATTGACGTGTCACGATACCTACCCCTTTGCGTCATTTGCAGGTGACAATAACCGTCACCCCCCCTCCTCATCGGGGTCGATCCCAAACTTGGCCAACCGGTAGCGGATGGAGCGAAAGGTGATTCCGAGCAGTTCGGCAGCCTTTTTCCGGACCCCTCCCGTCTTGTCCAGAGCCTTGAGCAGGATATTTTGCTCGATTTCCCCCAGATAACCGTCCAGGTCAAAACCCGAGTCCGGAATAACCAGCCCCGGGCCTGCGCCAGGTCCATTAGCGCTGCGCAGATTGGCCGGCAGGCAATCCTCCCCTATCTCTTCGGACTGCCCCAGGACCACGCAGCGCTCCACAACGTTTTCAAGTTCGCGAATGTTGCCGGGCCAGTGATAGTCGAGCAACCTACGCATTGCCCCTTCGGCGACCTGAATATCCTTTTCCCCGATGATTTTTTCAAAAAAATGCTCAATCAGCAGAGGGATATCCTCGCGCCGCTCGCGCAGCGAAGGGAGCTGAATGCGTATCACGTTGAGCCGGTAAAAGAGATCCTCCCGAAACTGACCGTCGGCGACCTGCTGCTCCAGGGTCTTGTTGGTGGCGGCCACCAGGCGCACGTCCACCGGGATATCCTTGGTCCCCCCTACCCTGCGAATCTCCCGCTCTTGAAGAACCCGCAACAGCTTGACTTGCATCATCTGCGGCAGTTCGGCGATCTCGTCGAGGAAGATCGTGCCTCCCTCGGCCACCTGAAATAGCCCCTGCTTCTGCTGTACCGCCCCGGTAAAGGAGCCTTTTTCGTGGCCGAACAGTTCGCTCTCCAGCAGATTTTCGGGGATCGCACCGCAGTTGATTGGGACAAAAGGCTTATCGCGCCGTTCGCTGTTGTAATGGATGGCCTTGGCGACAAGCTCCTTGCCCGTACCGCTCTCACCGGTCACCAGCACGTTGGCCTTGCTGGATGCGACCTTCTGGATCAGGTCATAAACCTCCTGCATCGGCTTGCTCTTGCCCACCAGATTGCCGAAGGAGTAGCGCTTGCCCAGCTCCTTTTTCAGGGCAAGATTCTCCTGGCGGAGCAGTTTGCGCTCGAGGGCGTTCTGAACGATGAGCCGAATTTCCTCGTTCTTGAAAGGCTTGGTGATGTAGTCGTAGGCCCCCTGCTTCATCGCCTCGACCGCCTCCTCGGTGGTTGAGAAGGCGGTAATCATCAGCACGACGGTTTCCGGAAAGCGTTCCTTGATATGCTTGAGCAACTCGATCCCGCTAACCCTGGGCATTTTGATGTCGCTGATGACCAGATCGTAGGTGCACTCCTTGAGCCGCTCGACGGCCTGGCCCCCATCCATCCCGACATCGACCTGGTAACCCTCTCGGTGCAGCATGATGGCGAGAAACTCCCGCATGCTCTCTTCGTCGTCGACGACCAGGATTCTGTATTTTGAGGAATCAAGTGCCATTTTTTTCTTTCCCTTGGGTGCATCAATGCCCCCGTCGTTTTTTGCGAGAACAGCGGAGAGTTTTTATCGGGCTTGAAGCTTGATGGTAAGCCGGGTTCCCCCGCCGGGGACCGAGGATACCTCGATTTTCCCGCCGTGGGCCTCGACAATTGCGTGGGTGGTGGCCAATCCCAGACCTGTTCCGTTGTTCTTGGTGGTGAAAAAGGGCTCAAAGATCTTGTCGCGAATATTTTCGGGGATGCCCTGGCCGGAATCCTGGACGAAAATCTCGCCTCGCCTGGATAATACCCCAAGGCGCAGCGTACCGCCACTTTCCAGGACTTCGGCGGCGTTGATGACCAGATTCCAGACAGCCTGGAAGATCTGCTGGCGGTCCAGCCGGATTTTTTCCCCGGGAGGATAGTCCCTGACGATTTTCACCTTTTCAAACCGGGGATCGCTGGAGGCCATATCGGCAAGTTCATCGAGCAGGGCCGAGACGTCCGTGATTTCAAATTTCGGGGGGACCGGGCGGGCATATTCAAGAAAGTCCGTCAACAGGCGGCTGAGACGATCGGCCTCCTTGACGACGATCCGCATCAGCCGCAGGTCGTCCCTGGAGACATTGCTGCCTTCCATGAGCAGTTGTACCGAGCCGCTGATCGAGGCCAAAGGATTGCGGATCTCATGGGCCATGCCCGCCGCAAGCCGCCCTACCGCGGCCAGCCTATCGGCTTGTTTGAGAGCCTCTTCCATTTCCTTGAGGTGGGTCAGGTCCTGGAATGAGACGAGCAGTCCCAGGGTTTTTTCCTGGGGGTCTTTGACTAGGGAAGAACTGTAACCCAGGGGCCGCAGCTGCCGCTCTTTGTCCAGGAAAAATCCCTCTCCACGACCAACAACAATAAACCCGTTGGAATCCAGGACATGGATCTGGGGAAAGATATCAGCAGTCGGCCGATTGTACACCTCGGGGAGGGAATAACCTGTAATTTTTGCCGCTGCAGCGTTGAAGGACCGGATCCGGCCCTGCTCGTTGATGATCATTAGACCGCTGGTGATGTTGGCAATCAGAGTCTGGTTAAGCTTTTCAAGTTCGACATAGTCGATTTCGGCTTTTTCAAGGGCCTGCTCACTCTTTTGAAACCGTTCGGCGAGAGCCCCGCTCAACAGTGCGGTCAGAAAGAAGCCGGATACGTTGATAAATACCGCATAAAACACCTCCCCTTCGTTGACGAAGGGCCTGAAACTAGCCCAGGGAGGGTGCGGGAGATATCCGAAAAACTGAAGTTCCACCAAGCTTCCGTAAAGGATGGCTGCGGCGGATGCGGTAAACAGGATCTCCTTGCGCCGACAGAAAACCCCCGAACAGAGGATGACAAATATGAACAGGAAGGAAAAAGGACTGTCGATTCCGCCGGTGAGATAAATAAAAGCGGCAACAACCACCAAATCCCAGACTAGCTGGCTTTGAATGAAGCATCTGACGCTTTTCAGCCGGGGAAGTGCAAGAGCTGAAAGCAGGGCATGCAGATAGGAGAGCCCGACCAGACCATAGTGGTAGGACAGGACAGAGCCCGGGCGGTATCCGGTGCTTTGCACCTGGTAGAATATCGCCCCGCCCAGAAAAAGGGTGATGACAAGCACCCGAAGGCAGAGAAACCAGCTCAGTTGCCGCCTTGATGGGATGATGCGGGGGGCGGTGCCGGCGTTACTTTTCATGGGAAGAATTCTTAGCCACCCACCGTCCCGGCGAGCTTGAATATCGGCAGGTACATGGCGATGACCAGGCCACCGACGGTGGTTCCCAGGAACAGCATGAGCAGCGGCTCCATCATGGCGGTCAGGTTGGCCACTGCATCATCGACCTCGTCATCGTAAAAGTCAGCGATCTTGTTGAGCATGGTGTCGATGGCGCCCGACTGTTCACCGACCGCGATCATCTGGCAGACCATGGGTGGGAAGACCCCTGATTTTTCAAGAGGCTCAGCGATGGTTTTGCCTTCGCTGATACTCTGCCTGACTTTATAGATGGCTTTTTCGACGGTCCGGTTTCCGGCGGTCTTGGCGACGATTTCAAGGCCGTCAAGGATGGGCACACCGCTGGAGATCATGGTCCCCAGGGTACGGGTGAACTTGGCAACGGCGACTTTCCGGATCAGGATCCCCATAATGGGAAGTTTCAATGCCCAGTCGTCGATGCGCGCGCGTCCCTTTTCCGTAGCGTAAATCTTTTTGAAAGTGAAGATGAAGGCAACAATAGCCCCGATGATGACCAAGATATATTTCTGAATGAAATTGCTGAGGTTGATGACCACTTGGGTCGGGGCAGGCAGAGCCCCACCGAAATCGGCAAACATTTTTTCAAAAGCGGGAATAACAAAGACAAGAATGACCGAGACAACAACAAGGGCGATACCAATAATAGTCGTCGGGTAGGTCATGGCGCTCTTGACCTGTTTTTTCAGCTTGAGTGCTTTTTCGATGTAGGCCGCGAGCCGGTTGAGGATGGTGTCGAGGATACCCCCCACCTCCCCTGCGGAGACCAGGTTGACGTAGAGCTCGTCGAAGGCCTTGGGATGTTTTTTCAGGGCGTCGGCAAAGGTGGAGCCCGACTCCACGTCCTCCTTGACCTGGATCAGCATCTTCTTGAAGGTCTTGTTGTCCTGCTGCTTGCCGAGGATGTCCAGGCACTGCACCAGGGGCAGGCCGGCATCGATCATGGTGGCGAACTGGCGGGTGAAGACCACCAGGTCCTTAGTGGTGACCTTGGGCTCCATGCCGGGGATCTTCAGTTCGACGTCCAGCCCCTTGCCCCGCTCCTTGAGCTTCGAAGGCATGATGCCCTGGCGGCGCAACTGCGCCGTGACGGCCGCCTCGTTGGGGGCCTCCATTTCGCCTTTCTGAACCTGTCGGTGCGGGTTTTCCCTTCCCAGGCAAACTTGGGCATCTGTTACCTCATCTTTGGAAAGCCGTAATTCGTGATTCGTGATTCGTGATTCGTGATTCGTGATTCGTGATTCGTGATTCGTGATTCGTGATTCGTGATTCGTGATTCGTGATTCGTGATTCGTGATCGTGGCTTGGCAACACCTTTTGGTCACCAGTCACCAGTCACCAGTCACGGTCTATCTTATCCTCGAGCGCCGGCGGCGGCACCCTGAACCGGGCGGCGCAGCACCGCGGCGGGGTTGGCGATCATCTGCTTCAGTTCATCAGGCTCGGAGGAGCGGGACAGGGCCACCTCCATGGTGATCTGCTTTTTGTGGTAAAGCATGAACAGTGCCTGATTCATGGTCTGCATCCCGTACTTGTCCTGGCCCATCTGCATCTGCGAATAGATCTGGTGAATCTTGTCGTCCCGGATCAGGGCGCGGATGGCGATGTTGGGCACCATGACCTCCAGCGCCAGCGCCCGCCCGGAGCCGCCCGCCTTGGGCAACAGGGTCTGCGAAAGGACCCCCTCGAGGACGAAGGAGAGCTGGGTGCGCACCTGTGCCTGCTGGGTCGTGGGAAAGACGTCGACGATGCGGTTGATGGTCTGCACGCAGGAATTGGTATGCAAAGTGGCGAAGCAGAGGTGACCAGTTTCGGCAATGGTCAGGGCCGCTTCGATGGTTTCGATGTCGCGCAGCTCGCCGACAAGGACCACGTCGGGGTCCTGACGCAGGATGTACTTGAGGGCCTTTTTGAATGACTGGGTGTCGGCGCCGACCTCGCGCTGGTTGACCAGGCATTTCTTGTGCGGATGCAGGAATTCGACGGGGTCCTCGATGGTGATGATATGCTCGTGGCGCTCGGTGTTGATGTGGTCAATGATCGAGGCCAGGGTCGTCGATTTGCCACTGCCGGTGGGACCGGTGACCAGCACCAGGCCGCGGGGCTTCTGGGCGATGGTCTTGACCACCGGGGGGAGCCCCAGTTCATCGAAGGTCAGAATCTTGTAGGGAATCAGTCGAAAGACCCCGGCCACCGCGCCGCGCTGGATGAAAATATTGCCGCGGAACCGCGAGAGCCCCTTGACCCCGAAGGAGAGGTCGAGCTCGTTCTCCTCCTCGAACTTGCGCTTTTGCGAATCGGTGAGAATGCTGTAGCAGAGCTGCTTGGTCTCGGCGGGCTGCAGGGGCGGCATCTTCAGCGGCGTCATGTGCCCGTCGATACGGATCTGCGGCGGGGTACCCGTGGAGATGTGGAGGTCCGAGGCCCCCTGCTCGACCATCGTCTTCAGAAGCTGGTGCATACTGACCATGGAGTCATTTCCCTCCGGAAAATGTTCGACGTTCGATGTTCGAGGTTCGAAGTTTGTTTATACCCTCGACCATCGAACGGCGAATCTCGAACCGATTTAATCAATCATCCGCAACCGTGCAGCGGAGCACTTCTTCGAAACTGGTGACCCCTTCCTTGAGCTTGGAGAGCGCAGACTGACGCATGGTCTTTACCCCCAGCCGCATCGATTCACGCTTGATTTCGGCGGTGTTGGCTCCGGCCAGGATCAATTCGCGGATCTCCTCGAACATCGGCATGACCTGGTAGATGCCGACCCGCCCCTTGTAGCCGGTGTTGTTGCAGGTGGCGCAGCCGGTTCCCCGGTAGCAGACGTAGCTGTCGACATCCTCGGGGGGCACGCCGGCCTCGATGAGCGCCTGCTTGGGAATGTCTTCGGGCTCCTTGCACTCGGAGCAGACCCTTCGCCCGAGGCGCTGGGCGGTGATCAGGTTGACCGCCGAGGCCACCAGGAAAGGCTCGATCCCCATGTTGAGCAGACGGTTGATGGTGCTCGGCGCGTCGTTGGTATGCAGGGTGGAGAGCACCAGGTGCCCGGTCAGGGCCGCCTTGACCCCGATCTCGGCGGTCTCGAAATCGCGGATCTCGCCGATCATGATGATATCCGGGTCCTGGCGCAGAAAGGCGCGCAGGGCGGCGGCGAAGTTCAGCCCGATCTCCTCGTGCATCTGCACCTGGTTGATGCCGGCGAAGTTGAACTCCACCGGGTCCTCGGCGGTGGAGATGTTCTCGGTGACCTTGTTCAGTTCCGAGAGCGCCGAGTAGAGCGAAACGGTCTTGCCCGAGCCGGTCGGCCCGGTGACCAGCACCATGCCGAAGGGTTTGTGGATTTCGCGCTTGAAGTGAGACAGCGCCTCGGCCTCGTAGCCGAGCTTGGTCATGTCGAGCTGCAGGTTCGACTTGTCAAGCAACCGCAGGCAGACCTTCTCGCCGAACAGGGTCGGCAGGCAGTTGACCCGGTAGTCCATGTCCTTGCCGCCGGGCAGCTTGATCTTGATGCGGCCGTCCTGCGGCAGGCGGCGCTCGGCGATATCCATCTCCGACATGATCTTCAGACGCGAGGTAATTGCGTTCTTCAGCTTCATCGGCGGCTTCATGACTTCGTAGAGCACACCGTCGATGCGGTAGCGGACGCGGAAGGATTTTTCGTAGGGCTCGATATGGATGTCCGAGGCGTGGCGCTTGATCGCATCGGTCAGAATCAGGTTGACCAGCTTGACGACCGGGGCGTCCTCGCTGGCCTTTTCCAGCTCGTTGACATCGACCTGGTCATCATCGTCGACCACCTCGAGGTCGATGTCCTCGAGATCGCTCATGACGTCGGCCAGGCTGGCGCTCTGGTCGTAGTACTTGTCGATGGCCCCCTTGATTCCAGCCTCCGGGGCGACGACCACCTCGACGTTGTAGCCGGTCATGAACTTGATGTCGTCGATGGCGAAAATGTTCGAGGGATCGCTCATCGCCACGATCAGGGTCGATCCGGCGCGGTTGATCGGGACGATCTGGTATTTCTGGGCAACCTCCGGCGGAACCAGCCGGATCACATTGGGGTCGACCTCGAATTCGGCGAGGTTGATGGAAGGGACACCGTACTGGCGCGAAAGGAAGGCGGCCAGTTCCTCTTCCTTGAGAAACCCGAGTTTGATCAGGCTGGCCCCCAGCCTTCCCCCCTGGACTTTCTGTTCCTCGAGCGCCTTGGCAAGTTGTTTTTCGTCGATCAGCTTGTTGCGAACAAGCAGTTCTCCAAGTCGGTTGGTGCTCATGAATGGAAAAATCTCCTCGGGGCGAAATTGGCGGCCATGCTATAAAAAAGCTCTAACCCTGTCAAGCTAGGGTTCCGGAAGAGGTTTCATTTCGGCCAAAAGCCGGTTCTTCATCACGCCAGAAGGCGGCAGCGAGCCGGTCCAGAGGCGAAAGGCCTCCTCGCCCTGGCCGGCGAGCATTCCGAGGCCGTCGGCGCAGCGCATCCCCCGCCGGCGCCCTTCGCTTACCAGAGCCGTTCCCCCTGGCCCGTAGACCATGTCGTAGAGGCAGGCAGCCGGCGGCAGCGCCGTCCAGGGGAAGTAGGCAAAAGAATCGCCTTTGAGTCCGACGACCGCGGTATTGACCACCAGGTCCGCATCTGCGGCCATCCGGTCCAGAACCGCGGGCTCCAATCCGCAGGCTGCAAACCTTGTGCCGTTAAAATGATCTGAGAATTCCCGGACGAGCTTTTCTCCCCTTTCCGGGGTGCGATTGGCGATGCTCAGCGCCGCGGCACCCGCCCGCGCCAGCGCGACCACGGCGGCCCGACAGGCACCGCCCGCCCCCAATAACAACACCCTTTTCCCCGCCGGTTGGAATTGCAGATCCTCAGCCAGGGAGCGCAGGAAGCCGAGGCCGTCGGTGTTGTATCCGCACAATCGCCCTTCGCGGTTGACGATGGTGTTGACCGCACCGATCAGGCGCGCCTCGGGATCGATTTCATCCAGCAGGGGCAGCACCGCCTCCTTGTGCGGCACGGTAACGTTCACCCCCAGGATGTTCAGGGCGCGAAGTCCTGCCACGGCATCGGCAAGCCCCCCTGGGAGCACGTGAAAAGGGACGTAAACAGCGTCGATCCCTGCCTTGCCAAAGGCCGCATTCTGCATCGCCGGCGACAGGGAATGAGCGATCGGGTCACCGAAAATTCCCAGCACCCGGGTAGTACCTCGCAGGTTCATGCTTCGTGATCCTTGGCGGGACAGCCCGGCCGGTCGTGCAGATAGCCGCAATCGAGATATTCGCGGTACTCGATGACGCGGGTCGCGGCCAGCACCAGTTGTGCCTTGCGGATGTCCGCATCGATGGCAGCGACCAACTCCTGCGGGGAGCCGAAACGTTTTTCGTCCCGCAACCGGTCGACGAAATAGAGGCGCAGGTTCTCCCCGTAGATTTCCCGCCGGAAGTTGAAGATATAGACCTCAACGGTCATTTTCCCGCCCTGGAAGGTGGGATTGAAGCCGATGTTCACCACCCCATCGTGAATTTCGCTGGCTAGCTTGACCTTTACCGCGTAAACCCCGGGCTTGGGCAGCAACTCTTTGTCGGTGGCGAGGTTGGCGGTGGGAAACCCGAGGGTGGTGCCACGCCGGGCACCATGCACCACTGTCCCCTCCATGGTGAAATGCCGGCCGAGATACCCCACCACCCCGGTGACGTCCCCCGCCTCGATCAACTGGCGCACCCGGGTGGAGCTGTACACCTCCCCTTCGTGAGAAACCGGCTTCAGAATCTCGACGCCAAACCCGAGTTCCTGGCCGCGCCTCGCCAGGTAAGCGGCATCGCCCTCCCGGCCTCGGCCAAAAGCATAATCATATCCCACCACCAGATAGCGCACCCCGATCTTGGCAACCAGAATCTCCTCGACGAAACTGGCAGCCGGTTGGGCGGCGATCTCCAGGTTGAAGGGGGCGGCGATCATCACATCAAAGCAGGACGCCTCGATGAGCCGCTCTTTCTCGGCGCTGGTGTTTATCAGCCGGGGCGCACGCGGAGGCGCAACCACCTTGAGCGGATGGGGGTCGAAGGTATAAACGATGGACGTTCCGCCGATCTCCCTGGCCTTCTGGACCACACGCCGGAAAATTTCCCGGTGCCCCAGGTGAACACCGTCGAAATTGCCCAGGGTGACCACGGCCCCGAGAAACGGGGAGGTAATCTCATCGAGGTTGCGGATGATTCGCATAGGTCTCAGGCCCGCCGCCTTCTGCCGGTTTTGCGCCGCGGAGACGGCCGCCGTCTGCCCTCTTCCGGCAGGTCGGCGAGAACGAAGTCAATTTCCCGGCGCTCCAGGTTCACATTTTTGACGGACACCCGAACCCCGCTGCCAACCTGCAGCTCGCGCCGCCTGTTTTCTCCGATCAGGCGCTGCAGATCTTCCTCAAAGTGATAAAAGTCATCCGTCAGGGAGGAGATGTGGACCAGTCCCTCCACGAAATATTCCTTGAGCTCGACAAACACCCCGAAGGGCTGAACCCCGGAGACTATACCATCGAACTGCTCCCCGACCCGGCCGGCCATGAACTGGCACTTTTTTAGCTCGACGATTTCCCGCTCCGCCTCCATGGCCCGTCGCTCGCGGTGACTGGTCTGCTCCCCCTGTCCGGGAAGCTCACGTTCCAGATGCGACTTCTGCCCCGGCGGCAGCTGTCCCCGGGTCAGCACCTGGCGCAGCACCCGGTGCACCACCAGGTCGGGATAGCGCCGGATGGGCGAGGTAAAGTGGCAATAAGGGTCTGCAGCCAGTCCGAAATGGCCGCTGTTGTCCGGCGAATAGCAGGCCTGCTTCATGCTGCGCAGCAGCACCTGGTTGATCATGCGCTCCTCGGGCCTGCCCTCCACCTCGGCGAGCAGCACCTGCAGTTCGGCTGGGTCGACGCGGCTGCCGGAGAGATTGAAGCCGTAGTTGAAATGGCCGACGAATTCCTGAAAGGCCTGAAGTTTTTCCAGATCCGGAGGTTCGTGGACGCGAAACAGCAGGGGAGCTCCCTTATCAACCAGGAAGGAGGCCACCGCCTCGTTGGCGGCCAGCATGAATTCCTCGATGACCCGATGGGCGATGGTGCGTTCGGCCCGCACGATGTTCTCAGGCCTACCGCGAAGATCGAGAACGATCTCGGCCTCGGGCAGATCGAAATCGAGGCTTCCCCGCCGCCGGCGCATTGCCATCAGTCGCCGGGCCAGCAGCTCCATGGTTTCCAGCTGCACCGGCAGCTCCCCCCCCAGCCGGCTGATGGCTGCGGGGTCACGCTCGACCAGCACCGAGGCCACCTCGGTGTAGGTCAGCCGGGCCCGGCTGCGGATCACCGAGGGATAGAAACGGCTGGAGATGCGGTTCCCCTGCGCGTCGAAGACCATCTCGGCGGTCATGGCCAACCGCTCGACCTCGGGGTTGAGCGAACAGATGCCGTTACTGAGATTTTCCGGAAGCATCGGGATGCAGCGGCCCGGGAAATAAACGCTGGTTCCCCGCTCATAGGCCTCGCGGTCCACCGGACTCCCCTCGCTCACATAGTGGCCGACATCGGCGATCGAGACCCAGAGCCGGATAGCCTGGCCCTTTTCCCTGCGCACAGCTACGGCATCGTCGAAGTCCTTGGCGGTCTCGCCGTCGATGGTCACCGTCGGCAGCTCGCGCAGGTCCTCCCGGCCCGCCAGATCCTCGGGGCGAACCCGGTCGGGTACCTGGGCGGCGGCCTCGAGGACCTCGGCAGGAAAGCGGTTGGGCAGACCGTGCTTGTGCACGATGGCGAGGATTTCCACCTCGGGGTCGTCGGGCTCGCCGAGTACCTCGACGATGACCCCTTCGGGCATGCGGTTGCGTTCCGGGTAGGTGTCGATGCGGGCGACGACGATCTGACCGGGGCGGGCCGTACCGGCAGCCCCCTTGGGAATGAGGATGTCGTGGGAGAGGCGGGGGTCGGCGGGGACCACGTAGCCAAAGCCGCGGCCGGCCTCGAACCGCCCCACCAGGGTCTGGTGAACCCGCTCCAGGACCCGGATCACCCGTCCTTCGGGTTTGCCGAAGCGGCCGGCGTGCTCGATGCGCACCGCAACCCGGTCCCCGTGCATCGCCTCACGCAGGAAACGGGCGGGGATGAAGACGTCGGGCCGGCCATCACCCGGGGCGACGAAGCCGTAACCGTCCCGGTGAATCGAAACCGTGCCGATGGCCAGATTGACCCTCCGCGGCAATGCGTAGCGGTTCCCCTTGAGCCGGACCAGGGTCCCTTCGCGTGCCAGCTCTTCGATCAGGCGCACCGCCTCCTGGCGATCGCCCCGGGACAGATCGAGCTCCCCCAGAATCTCGCGGGCGGTGAGCGGCTGCCGGGCTCGTTTTTCTAAAAATTCAACGAGTTCTGCCGCGAATACAGGCATGAAAAAAACGGATCCCTTTCGCCTGAAAATGGGCGAAGCTGCGACGATGTGCTTATTTTTCGGCAGGGCCGGCCGGCGACGGAACCACGCCGCGGGCCCAGATATGCTTGCCGAACCGCCAATAGCCTCGCACGTTGTTGAGCCGGGCATCCTGGGAGGGATCGAGGGCGAGCACATTCCCCTTGAGCAGCGGCTTGAGGAACGGCTCGAGCACGGCACCGCCGCCGCCGGTGACGACCATGGTGTCCATATCCCAGTCATCGGCCCAGAGGCGGTCGACTTCGTTGGCCACTGTGGTCGCCAACTGCCCGAAGACCTGTTCGGTCAGGCTTTTCAGCTCGTGCTCCTTGCCGCGGATCTTGATGGAACCCCGTTCCACGGCCTCGTAAAGACGGTACAGTTCGACGTTGACCCCGCTTTTCTCCCTCAGCTTGGAGGCGATCACGTTGAACGCCCGGGCGATCCCCGAATCCGTGGTGCGACTGCCCCGTTCAGAATAGCGCATCTTGTCCGAGATGGTATAGTCCGAGGTGCGGAACCCGACATCGATGATGCCGATCTTCTCCTTGACCAGGCGCTTGTCGCCGAGTTCACCGAGGTCATTGAGCATCATGTTGAACATGGAGCCGAAGGGCTGGGGGATAACCCGCACCTTGTTGACGCTGATGGTCTTCTCCTGGGTCTTGCCCTCGGCGTCGACCACCGTCACCTTATGCTCTCCCTGCAGGATCCGCGCGAGCTCATCCTTGTGCTGGCGGTAATGGCCGATGGGCAGGCCGGTGACCATGTTGACTGGGATGAACCCGCCGACCAACCGCGCAGCCGCGGCCAGGGCCAGGTACTTGGCGAATTTGCTGATGAACTGGGTCTGATCCAGGGTGAAAAACCGGACGTTGCTCTGGCGTTCGGCCAGTTCGCCGAGGAAAAAGGACTTTCCATCCACCTCCAGTTGCAGGTGATCCTCCTCTTTCCCCTCCGAGAGGATCGCCTCACGAAACTGGATATCGGTCGCCTCGCCGAGCACCGATTTGAAAATCAGAGAATCCCTGCCGTTGGTGGCCTTGGTGAATCCGAACCCGATATCGATACCGAGGATTTCCACGGTTGTTCCTCCTGGGGGAAAAAAAGGGGCTAGGGGCTGGGGACGGGTTTGCGCCTCACGCCTCACGCCTCACGAGTTTCAATCTTCGACCTTCTCGCCTTCGACGATCTTGTTGATCACCAGTCCGCTGAGCAGCTTGGGATAGAAATAGGTCGACTTCTGGGGCATCTTCTCGCCGGCATTGGCCACATCGCGCACTTCGTTCATGCGCGTCGGATTCATCAGGAAGGCCAGTTGGAATTCTCCGCAGTCCACCAGCTCGAAGGGCTCGTCGAAATTCTTGACGTACTTGAGGTTGGTTTGCTTTTCCTGGGCTTCAGGGCTGATATTCAGCAGGGTTTCCAGGATCAGTCGATGCAAAATGGAGACATCCAGGGTCCGCAGCACCTTGGGCGACTTGTCGCTGAAAAAGCGATCCATGACGGCATTTTCGCGCAGCGTCAGGTAGATGACATCCCCTTTGCCGCAATACATGGCCAGGCAGTGACGCTCCTTGCCCTTCTCGCGAAGCTCCTGCCGAACCTCCTGGCGGGCCGCTTGGTCAGCGGAGTCGATATTGCGGGTTTCGACCTCGAAGAATTCCCCCAGCGCGTCGCGCAGAGAATCGGGATTGAGGGCTTCGACATTGTAGACCAACCGATGGGTGGGGAAGATCTGCATCCCCCGGTCTTCCATATTGGCGAAGTACATAAGCACGTAGTTGAACAGTTCCTTGCCCGAATAGCCGGGGTGCTTCTCCCGCATGAAATTGCGGTAGTTCAAGGCGGTTTCGTAACGGTGATGGCCGTCGGCAATGAACAGGGGCTTGTTGTCGAGCAGATCCTGGGCTTTTTCGATGACCATCGGGTCGCTCACCTGCCACAGCCGGTGACGGACCCCGTCATCGTCGGCGACCTCCATGTCGGGGGATTTATCCCTGAGCTTCCTGGTTACCGATTCCAGCACACAGCAGGGGTCCGAATAGAGGGAAAAAATCGGGCTGAAATTGGCCCCGCAGGCCTTGGTCAGGTTGAAGCGGTCGGTCTTGGGCCCGGAGAGGGTCTTCTCGTGGGGCTTGACCACCCCGGAGCTGAAATCCTCGAGTCGGGTCAGGGCGACGAACCCTTTGCGCACCACCACTTCGCCCCCCTCGATGGGGTATTCCTGGTCGTAGAGATAGATGGAGGGTTCGGCGTCCCGGGTGAGAATCTGCTCCTGTTGCCACTTGGCGAAGTCGGCTGCCGAGCGCGTATAGCGGTTGTCCGTTTCACTGTCGGTTTCGTTGATCTTCCCCAGGATCAGCCGCACGATATTTGCTGGATGCCGGCGGTAGAGTTCCTGCTGAAGTGCGGGGGAGATGACGTCGTAGGGGGGGGCTACAACCTTGGCCGGGTCGCCGATCTGTGCCACGTTGTAGCGCAACCCGCGAAACGGAGCGATTTTCGCCATTGCAGAATTACTCCCAAATTTCCCCGTCAGGGGGCCGGCCGTCCGCTTTTCATGGCTGCGGAACCGGTCAGGTTTCGTCAGGAAAAAAACGGTCTCAGCGAAGGTAAATTGCGGTCATCACTATACGAAAATCGAGCGAAGGGTTGCAAGGGAAAAAGGGACCCGGCCCGCCGGGAGGCTGGGCCGGGGCTCAGGGGGGGAGGAGAGAATGGGGTCAGGGCAATGCCAAGGAAAAACCGCGGCCCGGCTACCAGCAGTTGGCTTCGGCCGCTCCCTTGCTCCCTGCCTGGTCGATGGTCAGGCTGCCGCAGCGGTCGCCCGCCTGGGCTCCCTGAGGGACGGCCCGGATGGTAAAGGATGCCGCGTCCGGGGTGCCCACGAAGTCAAGAAGGTAGGAGGCGCCTGCGGTGGAACTTGGATTGACCGCTGCGCCGGCATAGGTGTTGTTGCGGGTAAAAAACCGCTCCATAGTCTGGGCCGCCTCGGCCAGAGCCGCCTTGGCGCTGGCCCGGTGCGACTGGCGCACGTGGTTGGAGTAGGCCGGAATAGCGATGGCCGCCAGGATGCCGATGATGGCCACCGCCACCACCAGTTCGATCAGGGTGAAGCCGTTTTGCAGATTGGGACGCATGAAGAACTCCGCTTCCTGCCAAGGTTTAATCGCTTTAGCGCAACTGCCGCCAGGATCCGCGCCCTCGCCGCTGCCCGGTGGCCTTCTCCACGGTGGTCTCGATGGTCCCCGAGGAGGTACTGGTCAGCTTGTAGTCGACGTTGCCGGCGTTGATGACCCCGGGGGTGGTGATGATCCCCTCCTTGGATTTCTTGCCGTTGACCGGCACCGTGACCACCTGCGAGTCGATAGTCACCGTGACGTACTCGCTGCTGTCGAACTTGCCGTCCTTGTTCAAATCGAAGACGCTGCCGTCGGTGCGCGCCCCGGTGTGCGGCTCGATCTCCATCAGCCAGCCGTCCCCGCCGAAATCGCAGGTGTTGCCCGAGGGGATCAGGGTGGTGAAGACCAGGTTCTCCCCGACCAGCAGCGGCGGGTCGACCACCCTCTCGCCCTGGGCGCCGAGGGCCGGGGAGACCAGGTCCATGTACCAGCCTTTCTTGCCAGATGCCCAGTCCACGGGATTTTTCGAAACCACGCGCACCTCGTAGCCGAAACCGCTGGTCTCCACCAGGATCTGCTGCGCCTGCAGCCCGCTGCGGTCGGTGGCGGTGATCCGCGCTGAGTTATCGAGGCTGTCGAGGATGCCGTAGAAACTCTGCAACGGCGGTGTCCCGGAGACCACGTTGTCCCCCACGGCGTAGTACTGACCGGTGCCAAAATAGACCATGATGCCGTCGGCCCCCGAGGGCCCCCGGCCGATTTCCGGCCGCGCGGTAATCGGCTGGATGTTGCCCGAGGGCCCCCGGGCGGTAAATAACGGTTTGGGAGTGGTCCCCTGCTTGAAGGCCACGGCCCACTGGGCGGAGTTGGAATGGGAGACGTCGAACTTCCAGAGGTTGCCCTGCAGATCCCCTGCGTACACGGCGTCGACGATGCGGTTGACCGGATAGTCGACCGGGGTCGCCCCCCCCAGCCCATTGGCCAGGGCCACGGAACCGACCCCGGTATCGATGGCCCGGATCAGCGAACCGGTGGCCAGGTCGACGATGTACAGGAGCGCCTTGCCCGAGGCGCTGCCGAAACCATTGCCGAACACCGCGGCCCAGGTTCCGTTGGCCATGCGCACGATGTAGGCCTGGCCGAGGACGACCCCAAGATCGGCGAACCCCGCGGTGGAAGCATTGATCTCCCAGAGCACGTCGTCGGCCCCGAAGTTGGCCGGGTCGGTGACATCGAGGGCGAACACCCCCGCCCCGCCGGCGCCGAGAGTGCCGACCAGGATGGTGCGCCACTCCTTCACCGAATCGCCGTTGACGTCGAGGTAGGCATCGGTGGCCCGCGGCGAACCGTCGACGAAGAAACGGTGCTGGTAATTGGGGTCGGTCAGCTTGCTCAGGTGCGGATACACCGCGTTGGGCACATAGGCGAACTCCTCGTCGCCGTCGATGGCGTCGAAGGCATGCAGCATGCCGTCGTTGCCCCCGGTGTAGACCAGGCGGACCCGCTCCAGATAGGCGGTATCGGCCCGGAAGCTCAGGTAAGCCGGCCCCTCGGGGTCGGGCAAATCGGCGTAGCCGTAATTCTGGGTCCCGGTAAACCAGGGGTCCGAGTTGACAATGTCCCCCAGCACCCGGCTGCGATCCCGGAAGGCGCCGCCGTATTGCAGCTCGTTGTTGCGAATCCCGCGCAGGAAACCCAGCCGTCCGCTCCCCAGGTTGTCGACCACGCCTCCGGCGCCGGTGTTGAGATAGCCTTTCTGTCCGGCATCGAGATTGTCCCAGAGAAACTCCGTCCCCGCGCCGGTCGAGGGTTTGTAGGTGAAGATCCTGCGGCTGGCCGGTTGCGGCAGCAGCTCTGAGGCGTCCCACTCGGGGTCACCGACGCTACCGTCGGCATTGACCCCGTAGGCCAGCATCTGCCCCGACCAGTCGTTGCTGTCGAAACGCGCCTGGTAGACGCGGGTGTCGGTATCGAGGCGGGTAGAGTTGGTGGCGATCGCCGCTGCCGAGGAGGTGGTGCCGAGGATCTGGTTGAAGGCGCTGGCCAACTGCTCGCTCAGGGTCAGGGCGTTGGTGACCAGAAAATAGTTGTCCGGCTTGCCGTCGGCGTCCTGGTCCCACTCGCCAGCGTCGGGCAGATCGTTGCCGTTCTTGTCCTCGAACTGGCCGTACTTGGCGGCGTACCAGAGCGGATCCTTGAGAAACCCGGCCCCCGAGCCGTTGCTGGGGGTGAAGGTTCGGGTCGCGGTCAGCGGCAGCGCCTGCCCGTCGGACCAGAGCTGGCCCGGCCGCTGCCCCGGCGGAGTATCGAGGAAATAATCGGGATCGCTGCCGGTGGCGGTATCCTGATCGCGCACCTCGAGGTAGGTGCCGTCGGCGGTGGTCCCCGAGACAACGTAGCCCATGTGCTGGATGATGCCGCCGGCGGCGTAGGTGGAGTCCAGGGTCACGGTGACGGTGTCGTCCGCGTTCACCGTGTAGACGTACTCGACGATGGCGTCCATGTCGTGGTCGGCCCCCTGCTCGACGTCCTCGAAGTTGATGCGGAACTTGCCATAGCTCGGGGTCAGCGACTCGACATAGAAATCGACGATGGTGTTGGTCGGCTGAAAGCTCCCCGCCACGGCGCTGATGCCGTTGCCGCCGACGGATTTGGCGAAGGGGACCAGGGTGATCTCCTGGCCGGCCACCGGGATACGGATCTGCGGCAGCGGCGAAGCCAGCGCCACGGCGAAGGTCCCCATGTTCTGGGATTCGGGAGCGTTGCCGTTCAGATCGTGGGTCTGGCCGAACTGGGCGATGCTTCCACCGTAGAAGCCGCCCAGCTTGGTCGGCTCTTCCGGGGCCAGGCCGCGGATGTTGCGGAAGCTCTCCGCCTCTTTGACGGTCGGCGCGCCGTCCGTTGTCGACCCCGACTGGCCGATGAAGATGTCCTGGTTATCTCCGTATTCGTGATCCCAGAGGTCATCCCCCAGGGTGGAGACGTTCAGGCCGGTCACGTCGCCGCTGAAGCTGCCGAAACCGGTGCCGGGCACCTGGTCGGTGTCGTAGCTGGGGTTGATGTCGCTGATCACCAGCTGGAACGGCTTGGCGCAGTAGTCGTGGCCCCCCGCGCCGTAGGGATCGTCCCAACTGGCCAGCGGCAGCCCCAGCGAGGCGTCGTCGTTGCCGCTGGCGGCAATGCTGAAGGCGGAGGTCGCCGAGCCCTTGCCGGCGAAATAGCGCAGCCCCTCGTACATCATCTCGGCCACCGGGTTGCCCCACATCCGGCATTTCCCCTCGGTCAGCGGGCCGTTGGTGATCCAGCTGCAGTTGTCCTCGTAGGCATAGCCCGTGGAGAAACCGACGGTGCGCAGCCGGTCGATGGTCTTGACGATCCCCACGGTGGAGGTGAACTGGCCGGTTTCGAGGTCGATCTCGTCGGTAATAGAGGAGACCTTCTTGCGCAGTACCCCGCCCGAGGTGTTCTTGGCATAGGAGCCGGTGAGCAGGCCGAACATCATCAGGTCTTCCTCGCCGTATTCCTGCAGCAGGCCGGTGGGCTTGGAGCTTCCCGCCGGGTAGGTCTTGCAGTTCTCCTCCGGCAGCCCCGCCTTGCAGACCTCGACCCGCACCGTGTAGTCGCTGATGCTCGAGGCCGGAACGCTGCGCTGCCAGTAAAGGGCGTAGTTGTCCCCGCCGGTGATTTCCTCGTGGCGAAAGACCAGGTCGTGCTCCCCGGCGGTCAGGAAAATGCTCCCGGAATAGCTCTGGCAGCTGCAGTTGCCGTGGCCGCCGTACCAGCTCGCCACCAGCGTGCCGTCGATGATCAGCTCCACCGCGTCGTCCCCGTCCACGGCGAAGGTGTAGGAGCCGGCGGCCGGGACCTCCAGTTTGCCGGT
The DNA here is from genome assembly GCF_019704135.1 of Desulfuromonas versatilis. NCBI lineage: Bacteria > Pseudomonadati > Thermodesulfobacteriota > Desulfuromonadia > Desulfuromonadales > Desulfuromonadaceae > Desulfuromonas > Desulfuromonas versatilis. Next base: position 1,998,901 of record NZ_AP024355.1, on the reverse strand, counting down.
GAAGATCGAAAGATAATAATCGTTGCTGCCGAAGGGGTTGCCGCTGCCGTCGATCCGGCTCACCGAGCCGCTGCCGTTGCGGCGGGCGGGCGTGGCCAGGTTGGCCACCAGGGTGTCGTAGGCGGCGTGGTCGCCGGGATGCCCGGTGGCGGGCAGGTCGGCGAACCCGTAGGTGGTGCGGGTCAGGTTTTTAAAGGCGCTCGAGGGGACGATTTCCCACTGCACCCCGCCGGCGGTGGCGCAATCGGGGCCGCTGCTGCCGTGCAGGCACTTGCTGCCGGCCACCGGCCGCTCGATGGAGAGCCACTCCCAGACCCGGTACTTGCTGTCGTTGAGCACCCGCAGCAGGGGCGGCCCCGGTGCGGCGGAGGCGCTTGCGGCCCCCAGGGTGGTGTTGGCGAACAGGTGGCGATAGCCCGGCTCGGGCAGGCCGATGGAGGCCGGCGCGTAGTCGCGGAGGTCGTAGCCGTCCTTGGCGATGCCGGTGTACTCCTTGCCCCAGCTGTGGGCGTCCTGGGGGATGTGGGAGCGCTCGAGCACGGTGAGGTTCGAGGTGTCGCTGACCCGGCGCCCGCCGTAGAGCACCTTGCGCAGCGCGTCCATGCGCGAGGTGGTCAGGTAATTGAGAAAGTCACCGCTCCACTGGTCGTCGCAGGTCTTGTCGGCGGTGGTCGCGGCGGGGACGAAGCGGCCGCCCGCGCTGTCGTAGCTGTAGCACTTGTGACTATCGAAATAGCCGAAGTAGTCGATGGAAGCGGGCTTGTAGCCGGCATCCAGGGTGCCGTCGCCGTTGAGGTCCGAGGCGTCGTTGTAGGCCTCGTAATAGAGCTTGTGGTCGCGCCCCAGCACCAGCAGGTTGAGCGGCGGGGCGTTTTGGGACAGAAACAGGGGCACCTGAGAGACAGCGCCACCCACGCTCCCGGCCGCGCACCCCTCGCTGAGCAGCCCGTTGCAGTTCTCGTCCACCGCGTTCTCGCAGACCTCGGCGGCCCCCGGGTTGACCGCCGCGTCGCCGTCGTCGCAGTCGAAGGGGATGGCCAGGCAGCCGCCGGCGTCGAGGTAATAGCCGTCGCCGTCGGCGTCCGTGCAGGTCTCCGGGCAGGGCAGGTCGGCGCCGCTGCAGTCCTGGTCGATGCCATCGCCGCAGTTCTCCGGGGCGCCGGGGAAGATGAAGGGGTTACCGTCGTTGCAGTCGACGGCGGCGCTGTAGCCGTCGCCGTCGGCATCCGGCGCGCACCCCTCGTCCACCGTGCCGTTGCAGTTGTTGTCGGCGCCGTCGCAGACCTCCGAGGCGCCCGGGTGGATCTGGTCGTTGCCGTCGTTGCAGTCGTTCGAGGCGGGGTAGCCGTCGCCGTCGGCGTCGAGGGCGCCGCTGCCGCAGTCGGCGGCGGCCGGGTCGATGACCAGGGCCCCGGCCGGGATATTGCCGGAGGGGATGCTGCCGGAGGTGCGGGTCAGGTAGAAGCCGTCGAACTTGAAGTGCTTCTCCCGCGTCCAAAAGTTCACCGTGTGGTTGCCCGCCGAGGGGATATTCAGACGGATCGGGTTGGAACCGTAATCCATCCGCTCGTTGACCCAGTACCACCGGTCACCGCTGGCCGGCGTGGTGGCGTTGCCGGCGGCGGAGCCGTTCAAGCCGTACCAGATGGAATTGCGGCCGCTGTTGCCGTCGTCCCAGCCCCGGATCCAGAGGTACCAGGTTCCGCTTTCCGGGAAGTTGAGATTGAAGCTGACCGGCGTACCGCTCGGCGGATGGCTGGTGTCGTTGTTGCTGGTGGCCTGCAGGTAGGCGGCGCTGTTGTTGCCCGCATACTCCTGGTCGCGGGAGCCGCTGGATTTGACCTGGAAGTTGTCGCCCAGGGTGTTGTAGTCCTCGGCCTCGATGTAGGTGCCCGACGAGCTGATCAGACAGCCCGCACCCACCAGCGCAGGATAGGCCGTCAATCCCAGCAGCAGCGCCAGAACCCAGGCTGCCCGCCCTCCGATCCTTTTGCCAAAGTGCATCCCAGACATGATCCCCTCCGGCCCGGTCCCTCCCGGCCTCTCGTGAAGCTGATTCAACGCAGGTAAGTGCTCTGCAGGATGACCTCCGCCGCCCCGGCGCCCCCCACGCCCCGGGCTGTGACCCGGTACAGGGTATCCTCGCTCACCGCGGTACCGGCGGTCAGGGACATGGAGGAAGACTCCAGCGGCCCGAGCTCCTCGACGATGTAGCGCGGCTGGGCAGCCACCCCGCCGAGCACCCCGGAATAGGGACGCGAATCGGCCGCGTCCCAGCCCAACCCGAAAACGTTCACGGCCGGCTGGTAGAGCCCCCCGTTGCCGTCGAAGGCCGGAAGAGTGGCCCCGCCAAGGAAGGTCTCCCCTTCGCGCAGGGCCGCCTCGGCGGCCTGGAAAGCGACGTTGCGGTTGCTCAGGTTGCCGGCCATTTTCTCCTGCAGGGTGGTCGACTGCATGGCGGCGAGCCCCAGCAGGGTGAGCACCAGCATCAGCACCAGGCCGGTCACCAGCACCGCGCCCCGTTGGTCCCCGACAATTTTCCTGGCAATATCCGGCATATTTCCCTCCCCTTCCCTACGGCAGCCGGTTGCGCAGCCCCACGGTGGTCACGTATACCTGGCGCAGCACCCGCTCGTCCGGGGGGTCGATGGTGGTTCCATTGAAGGTGTAGGTGCGGGTGTCCGGGTCCTTTTTCGGCAAAGGATCGACGCTGCGCAGCAGCAGCCCCACCCTCACCGCCAGCACCCCAGCCCAGTCGCTCACCGCGTTGGCCGTCACGTACTGGTCGACGGAGCGGTCGCCGTCGGTATCCTCGCCGTAGCGCACCTGCAGGTTATCCACCCCCTCGACCAGTTCTTCGGCGGCAGCGGCGGTCGCCCCTTTGCGATAAAGGCAGGGCAGCCCCTCGGCATTTGCCGCCACGTAATAGCTGGTAGTTGTCACCGGCACAACCTCGGCCCCCGGCCCATAGGCCTGGCCGAGGTCCTTGGTGGCGTTGCCCGGCACCTCGGAGCTACCGGTGTTGTGCACAATGTTGCCGTTGGAGGGGTTGTAGTTGGTGATCTGGAAAATCGCTCCCCCCGAACAATTGCTGATCATGACGATCCCCCCATCGACCAGGCTGCTGGTGCCGTCGGGCACCTTGAGGTCGGCCGAGGGGGGCGGCATCTGGGTGGTCAGTGGCGCGGCCCCCGAGGCCGTCGAACGCAGGGTCAGCACGTCGCTCCCCCCCAGGGCGCCGGTTATCGAGGCGTGCAGCGCCGGCGTCCAGGTCCCCGGCCCGCTGGCCTCGAAACCCTGCACCGCCGTGTTGAAGGCGTAGCTGAAGCCGGTGTCGTTGAGGGTGTTGACCAGCTCCCCGCTGGCGAAACAGCCCCGGTAGCCCGCCATGCGGATTTCGCGGGTCAACGCCTCGAGGGCGAAACGCCCGTTCTCCTGCAGCCTGGAAAGTTGCTCGTCGTGCCGGTAGGCATTGGAAGAGCTGATAAAGACCTGGTAGAGCCCGCCGAGCAGGATCAAACCAATAGCCGCCGCTACCAACAACTCGACCAGTCCCAGCCCGGCCTGGCTGCGCAGATGTCGTTTTGCCATTGCGGAAAATCGCCGTTTCATAGCAGCGTCTCCACCTGGATCTGCTCAAGAGCCCCCTTCTCCAGCCACCGCACGGTGATGGTCGCCTTCACCCGTCCGGTGCCCAGAGTGGCCAGTTCGACCCCGCCCTGACCCGATGGCAGATCCCCCACCTCGGCCAGCCAGTCCGTGAGGTCGTTATAGACCAGGGCTGGCAGCGAGATGGCCGGGACCTCCCCCGGGGCGACCTGGTAGGGCGCCGAGGCATTCAGCGCATCGCCGCGGTTGGCCCGCATCCGCTCGGCGATGTCGTAGGCATACAGGGCGGCCTGCGACCGCATGGCGGCTCCGGTTCCGTCGGAAAGGGCGCGCGCCTGCAGCCCGGCCACCCCGAGCAGGCCGATGGAGAGCACCACCATGGCGACCATGGCCTCGACCAGGGAAAATCCCCCCTCGCCGCCGAGCCCCGGCCATTTGCCCGAATCCGGGTGACAATTCACGGACATAATGCAGCTCCTCTGGACGAACTGATCCGTCCGGTGTTGCTGATATTGACGGTAAAGGCCTTGGCGGCCCCGCGGGAGTCACAGAGCCTGAAGTTACCGTTGCCGGCCCCGCCGTTGCCGCGACTGGTGCCCAGGGCCAAAAAGGAGACAAATTCGGCAAAATTGGCCTCCGCGCGCAGCGTCAGGTTCCCCTGCAGAGGGGGAGAAACTCTCAGGATGACCTCGCCGCCATCGACACTGCCGTCACCGTCCGGGTCGGCAAAAACCAGCCAGCCATTTTCATAGCCGCCATCCGCGGTGCAGCCGGCTCCGTCTGAGCTCTGGCAGAGGGTGACGGGGGTCCCGCGTTTGACCGCCTCGCTCCGGGCCAGGTTCAGCGCTGAAACCAGAGTGTTGACCTCGGCGGTCTCGCGGTTGCTGCTGATCACTTCCTTGAAACTCGGGACAGCCACCGCGAGTAGAATGCCGGCGACACTCATGGCGACAATCAGCTCGATTAGAGTAAACCCTGAAAGGCCCCGCGGTCGGGTGCGGGTTGATTCAACTGGCCATGCTGGGCTTGGCATTCCCCCTCCTCCCGGCCGCAAGGGCGGCCGCATGCATTCCCTGTTTAGGTATACAGCAAAAACGGTGCCGGAGAATAAACGCCTAACAGGCCAATAAGATTATTAAAAATTTTCCTGGTTTCGATTTTTACGCATTCTTTGCACACCCATGGCGCACCGGGGAACAATACACAGCACCGAACCAGGTCGGGGTTGCTGTGTTTGATGTGGGGGGGAAAGGAGAAGGGTACTTGGGAGGGAGGGGTCGGCTGGAGGTGAGTTTTGACGGGCCGTTACTGCCAGGAGCTGCCGTTCCAGCTGCACACCGAAAAATTACCCGGCCGGGTGCCGCTGACCGCATAGCTTTTGCCGCTTCTGGTGAGGTAGATCTGGCCGCCGCCGGCTTCGCTGAAACCGAGCTTGTTCATGCGGAGGCACGGGCTGCCGTTGCAGGGTGCTCCGGCGATGGGGGCGTAGGTGATGTTCTGGGCAGGGGCAGCGCCGGCGTTATTACAAGCCGTCTTGTTAACCCCGCTTCCCACTCCGAAGGCCACGTTGGAGGGGAGCGTTCCGGAAAAGGCCTGGGTGCATTCGCCGGCGTCATTGAAATTGCCGTTGTTGTTGGCGTCGGTGCAGGTGAAGGCGGCGTAGGAGTTGGCTGCGCCGTTAAAGGCCACGAACACCCGGTTCTGCTGGAACTGGCCGCCGGCCAGGGTGTATTCGCCGGTGCGCATGGCCAGGCTCTGGGCCCTGCCCAGGTCGTCGTAAACCTGGTTGGCGGCGGTGCGCACCTGCCAGGAGCGGACCAGCGGCAGCAGGGTCAACCCCGCGGTGGCGAGGAGAATCCCCGCCACCGCGATGGTCACGATCATTTCGATCAGGGTGAACCCCCGAGCCGGCCCCAGGGGTCTGATCAACGCAGCCTCCAGGAGAAGACTCTGACAGGCGCTTTTTCACCGCCGCCACCGCCGCCAGACTGGGGTGAACCGATCTGGGTCACCTTGCCGTCGAAGGAGATGGCCACGGCCACCCCATCGCCGACCTCGACGTTGCCGAGTCCCGCCCCCTCGATGTCGACAGAGCGCTTTACCGAGCCGCTGTTATTCATGTCGAGGATCAGCAGGCGGCCGCTGGTGGTCCCCTGGGAATCGGGGTTGAGGGATTTGTTGAACCCCTTGGCGGTGCTCAGGAAGATATTCCCCTGGCTGTCGATGGTCGGCGGCGACCAGACCTTTTCGCCCTGGTTCAGGTCGAGCTTCCACAGCAGCGAGGCGCTGCCGGAATCTCCGACGTTGATGGCGTACACCCCGTAGGTGGCGTTGTCCGAGGCGAAGTTGGCGCCGCCGGTGCCGAACACCACCTTGTCCTGGAAGACCGCCACGCCGCCGCCGATGGGGGCGCCCCCGGGGACGGTATAGACCGGCAGGTCCTGGTTGTTCGAGCGGTGGATCGACTGGCCGGTTTTCGGGTCGAGCGCCCAGACCTGGCCCGCCATGTCGCCGAAGACCAGCTTGGTCACCGTCCCCTGCTGGTCGAGGCCCATCAGTGCGGGCAGGGCCGGAACCTCGTTGACGTTGCTCACCGTTCCGCTGTAGGGAGCGCTGAACTGCCACACCTTGTTGCCGGACACCAGGTCGAGGGCCAGGGCGTTGATGCCGTAGCTGCCGCTGCTGTTGGGCTTCTTCGCGCTGTAGGTAGAGGTCAGGAAAACATAGCTCCTGGTGGTGTCGCCGATCTGCACCGAACCGATGGCCACCCCCTTGGAGTTGCCGACGTTATCGTTGGGGAAGGTCTTCTCCCAGAGCACCTTGGGAGCATAGGGATCGGTGATGTCCAGGGCGAAGAAGATCCCCAGGTTGGTGGACTGCACCGATGCGGTCCCCACCAGCACGGTGTGCCACTCGTTTAAACCGTTGCCGTCGGGATCGATGAAAAAGTCCCCGACCGCGGGCGAACCATCCACGTTGACCACCGCGGCCTGGTTGGGGTCGTTGAATGGCTGGTTCTTCAGGTGGGGCAGGATCTTGGAGGGGATGTAGGCCCACACCTCGCTGCCGGTGCCGGTTCCGTAGGCGCTGCCGTCCCAGGAGCCGCCGTAAAAGGCGTGCAGCATGCCGTCCTCGGCGCCCACATAGACGATTCGATCTCGGCCTTGCTGGGCCCCGATGATGCCCGACCCGCCGATCACCGCGGGGGTGCTGGTGGTGATGCCCCACAGCCGGTGGGACATTTCCCCGGTTCCGCCCACGTTTCCGGCAGAGGCGCCGAAGCGTCCGCGCACCGAGTTGATGAGCGCCTTGGCCTCGTTGAGGTCGGTTTTCCCCAGATCCGCCTTCAGGAGATTGGCCTGGGTGTCGGTGGCGTCGAAGCCTACCTTGACGAAACTGGCGTTGTTGGTGAAGAGATGGCGGGTCGCGTTATTCTTCGACGGGGTGGCCGGCATGGCGCCCGTCCCCGCGGGCGGCACCTGTTGGGCGGCATCCCATTTGTTGCGCAGCGCCGGATCTGTTTCCAGAAGATCGATGGCCCGCAGGTGCCCCTTGTGCCCGGGGAATTCGAAGGAGGCGGCATACATCATGCGCCCGTCGAGGATCGGCGAGGACTCGACGAACTCGTTGGAAACCAGGGTGAACTGCAGCCCCAGCACCGTGTTGAGCACGTAGCGCATGCCGCAGGTGTTGGTATTGCCCCAGACCGGATTGCAGGAACTGATCTCCTCCGAAAGCCCTGCGGTGCCCGGCATGTTGTAGTTCACCGAGCAGGTCGCGGGCGAATTCTTGACGTCGCTGCAGAGGGTTTTCTTCCCCGAGGCCGAGTTGGCATCATCGAGGCCCTTCAACTCGTCGGCGCTGCTGGGGAAAGTAATGGTAACGCTGTTGATGGCCACGGACCCCGTGGTCTTGTTGACGATAAGGATCCCGGAAACTTCCTTGTCGTTGCTTTTCCAGGTCGCGTCCTTGAGCTCGATCCCCAGGGTGGCGTCATGCACCTGTTTGCTGGTCAGGGTGGCGCCGTTGCGGGCCTGGATGGTGCCGCTGCGGTAATAGCGGGCGGTCAGCGCCTGGTTGCCGCCGTAGTTCAGGGTGATGTCGATATATTCATTGCTGTTGATGCCTTTTTTCAACTGAACGTCCAGCACGAAATCGACGGTGCCGTTGCCGCTGCCGCCGCTGTTGCCCTGGCACTTGCCGTAGCTGTGGCCGGCCAGGAAGGAGACGTAGCCCTGGGTGGCGCTGCCGTTGATGCGGCCGCCGACATAGTAGTCGAACCCGGGGATATTGGGGTTGCCTGGCGGATGGGCCCCGTCCTGGTCATGGGCCAGTCGGGTCACCGAATTGTTGTACAGGTAGGGGACCTGTTGCGCCGGGCGAAAATTGTGGACGTGCCCCCCCTTGGGGTCGTATTTCCAGCCGCCGCACTGAGTCAGGAAAGAGACGCTGTCGTCAAAGGTCATGTACTTCTGATCCTGACTGCCGGCATTGATCTCGATGCGCGGGATCGTATAGTCTTTCTTGGTCAGCCAACCGCCGTATTTCTGGGTGGAGCTGTCGACTCCCCCCTTGGGCGAGCCTTCCACGCTCTCCAGCGAGGCGCATTCGAGAAACGCCGAGTTCCCCGATTCGAGAAATTCGCGCAGCTTGAGCATCACCAGTTCGCGCTCGGCCTGGTTGTTGATCTCGTCCTCGATGATCCAGTGCGGTGCCCAGAAAAGCTGGTACTCGTTGGCCAGGGTGCCGTCGATGATCTTGCTCGGCGGGATGACGTCGTAAACCACGTTGGTCTGGAACCCCAGGCCCGACATGATCAGATAATCCTGCAGCACGTCGGTGGCCCCCTGACCCAGTACCGCGATCTTCGGCGGCAGACTGGCCAGGGTCTTTTCCACCGGGGCGGTGAAATCCACCTGGGAAACATGTTTCTTTACGTTGGCGTAGTTGTTCAGCACCGCCAGGGCATCGGTATTGAGATCCTTCTTGTCAATGACGAAAGGCCCGCCGCGATACTCGATGACATGCGCCGAAAAGGATTCGCCGGCCACGGTGCGGGCCGCGGGATCGACCGGCGTGTTCGAGCCATACTTGAGAACCGGGGCGCCGGCGCCGCCGTTGATGGTGAAATCGACGCCGTGAACGCTGGTTTTCTGGGCGATGGTCCAGTAGACGGGTATCCCCTTGCGCAACAGGGTGTAGACCATGCCGTAAGCCTGGAAAATGCCCTGGTCGTTCTTGACGCTGTCGCAGCTGGCATGGAGGTAGGTATTATCGACATCGTTGTCGCTGTTCGGCTGCCAGCAGGGATCCATGGGCACGATCACGGATCCGGTCGCAAAGGTGCGCAGCGCCGCCTCCGCGGGCAGTGTCAACCCCAGCAGAACCAGCAGAGTCCCCCCAAAAAGCAATCCAAGCCGTTTCATATCCCCACCTCCGGATTTCAGAGCCAAAGCCAGACCTTGTCAATCTGCACGTCGATATTTTCCCGACCTCACTGGAGGGCGCTGTTGGAAACCGCGGCCCCGGCCGGATCGGCAAGGCCGGATGCGGCCTGCCCGGTGCGAGCCGCTCCATCTCCCAACTGAGATGAATATCCCCCCCCGCCGCCAGCGGTTGGATCGAGAAATACCAGGGCCTCGACCATGGTCTTGGTGCCGTCGGGTCCCTCCCCTTCGGCCAGGACAAAGACTTTCAAGTCGTTGTCCAACAGATAGTTTCCGCCGGGGTCGTCGTTGTTGTCCCGCACGTAGACCCGCACCGTCTGGCCGCCCACCGCCTCGTTGAGCAGGGGGGCTGTGGGGTAGACGCCGGCGCTGTTCAGGGTCAGGACGTTGCCCCATTTGGTTGCCCCTTCATAGCTGTCCGACAGCACCCGCCGTGCCCGCTCGATTCCCGCGTTGGCCGAATAATAGGTGGCGGTCTTCACCCCCTGCTCGCCCGAGGTGCGGGTCGAGGTCATCACCTTGTAGGCCAGCAGCGAACCGACCACCAGCAGCACCGCTGAGAAGATGACCACGGTCAGCATGGCCACCCCCCGCTGATTGCTAATAGGCATTGTTTTTCACCTCCACCAGCCTTGAAAACTCCTCGCGGCGAAAGCCGTCATTAAAAGGGCCATAGTCGTCACGATTGGCAATATTGTCATAAGGATCGGTATTGTTGAATCCCTTGTCGGTGCGCGGCGCCCGGGCCAGGACACTGGTCCTGATGCCTCTGACATCCTCCGAGGCGCCAGGGGTATTACTCTCTGCCCCTCCCCCGACATCCAGGTAGCTGAACTGCAGCCCGTCCACCCCGCTCAGCAGCGTTTCGGCAGGGTCAATAAAGTTGTTGTAGGTCAGATTCCCTCCGCCCAGGCTGAAGCTGACCGCCCTCACCCCCAGCACCTCGGTCCCGGCACTCACCGGTTCGGCCAGAGGCTGCGCCAGGGTAATTCGCGACGGCCCGGTCAGAATTGCCGTCACCCGGTACATGCTCTTGTGGTTCTCGAAGACCACCCCGCTCAGGGCGCTGGCGGTGGGGTCGATCTCGCCGGCAGTAAGAGCTCGCGAGAGGCTGATGGTCGTGTCGCCGACGCCGGCCGAGACGCTGACCGAGAGTCGTTGAAAAAAGCTCCGTGCCTTGAGAATCGAAAGGCTGTCTTCCCCGCTGGCGCCCCCGTCGGTGGCGACAATGCTGGCGGCGAAGGTCGTGCCGCCGATGGATATCTGGCTGTCGTCGGCAAACTTGGGCAAGGCCCCCACCCCGAAGCCGGTTTCCCGGATCTCCTCGGCGATGAAATTCAGTACCCGGTTGCCGCGGTCATCGAGATCGCTCTTGTTGAGCTCCTTGATCGCCTGGAACTGGTAGTTGGTGAAAAAGGGGTAGGTGATCATCCCGATCATGGCCATGATCGCCATGACCACCAGCAGCTCCACCAACGTATATCCTCGGTATCCCATCATCCGGGTCGGCTACTCGGTCCGAAAGGTCTGCAACTGGTAACTGTAGGGTTCCCCACGGTAGTTCCAACCGACCGTAACGGTCAGCCGGGTCTGATCGGCAAAGCCCACAGGATCAACCTCCACAACTGTAGTGAGGGCAAATGGCGGATCGTTGTCCGTTCCTGCCTGACCGGGGAGTGCCGCGTAGCTCATCGCCTGCAACTGGTCCATCCACTCGGCCGCCCGCACCCGGGCCTGGTTGCGCAAATCGGTTTTCGCGCCGGTGTGCATGTTGGTCACCAGCAGCGGCGCCAGACCGAGCACCGCCACCATGAAGACCAGCAGAGCGACCATCAGTTCGACGAGGGTGAAACCTTTGGGGAGGAACATCCGCTTGTTCATGGGCCAGACCTGGGGTTCTTGGAATTCATGAATACACGGCTATCTTGATACAGATCCGCTGTCGCTTACAAGGATTTAATTCCAGGTCCATACCCGGGCACCAGGAACCACCCGCTTTATTCCCAAGCCGAAAAACAGAGTCCATTCGCCCTTACCATGCCCCCTGCCCGGTCCCCGTGGCATTATTCAATGACTACCCGGCCACTGGACTGGGAACCCACCATTACCTTGAATTTCACATTTCCTCCTTCGGCCATGACACAGACCACGGGCTGCGAATCAGACGACCCATTGGGGAAAAAGGTCGCCACGACATTGGAATTCTGGTCGCAGGCAGCTCCGGATTGGAGCAGGGTTTCCCCAGGCAGACTGATCCAGCCGAAATTGACCGGCCAGGCCGAACTGTTGTAAGCGAGATTGCCGCGTTCCATTCGGTACCTGGCATTGTTGACCTCGATCGAGACTCTATGCTCCAGGTTGGTGGATATAGCCCGCGACCGTGCATCCCGCATAATCAGAGCCAGCTCCCGGGCCGCCTGTTTGTAACCGGCATTCTGTCGCCATGCCGAATAGGATGGATAGGCCACGGCCAGCAAAATGGCTAGAATCGCCAAGGATACCGCAAGCTCAATGAATGAAAAACCCTGTTCCGATCGAAAAAATTTCATAGCTGATCCCCGAACGTGATGCTGAGGGAAAACTCTTGCGCGGCCCACATGCCCAAGCTATCGGTGGCCTTGATTTTTACGCTGTGCTCCCCGGTGTGTTCCGGGCCGATCGCCCAAAGCAGCTGACCCGTCGCCTGGTCTATTTCCATTCCTTGAGGAGCCGCCTCCAGCGAGTAGGATACGGCATCTCCGTCCGGGTCTTCAACCACCGCCCGATAGGAATAGAGCGACGAAGAAAGCTCCCTGGGCGGATTCGAGACAAACTTCGGAGGGGCATTTCCGACCTCGATTTCGCCGCTTTTGAAAACCGGGCCTTCCCCCTCTGGGTCACTGGCCACGACAGCGAGGGAAATCCGGTCTCCCCGCTTGAACACTTCTCCGGGGAGGGTGGATGACTTTTCCCAGGGGTGTTCCTCACCATTAATACTCCAGGTGAAGGTCAGAGAGATCGGATCGCCGTCCATGTCTTCAACTTCGGGCGCAACCACCAGGTCTTGTCCCCGGCAGACATAGGCCGGGCTGAATGGCAACGACCGGATCTTTGGCGGACTGTTGTCGATCACCACCTGGGCCGCTCCTGTCAGTTCGCCTGCATCGACAGAGACTTCCAGCAAATCCCCCTTTTTGAAATTATCCCCTGGTAGTGCAGCCTCGGAAGCGCCGGCAATCAATACCCCGTTCTTTTTCCAGCGGTAGGTACGCTGCCCGGCTACGCCAGACACCACCGCCCGCAATCCCCGACTCGCGGTTGGCCTGTCGGGCTGGATAGAAACCGAGAGGGAGCCAGGGGGGGAACTGACTACCGGCACCTCGGATGAACTGGCCTTCGCTGATTCGGTCTGGCTCTCCCCACTTTTCCCGCAACCCGGGGCAATGCTAAGCAAAGAGATCAGTCCCAGGCAAACCGCGCAGTTTTTCATTCCGATCATCTCAATCTCTTCCTTGTCAATAGCATCGCGGTCCTATCCTGCCCCCCCCCCGGTGGGTCTATCAAGCACATCGGCCTTTTACCACTGCATCCAGTAAATGGGGAAGATAGCACCGCTCTTGTCCACATCGATTTTGGGGAAAGAGGCGTCCGATCCGATCAGAACCGATCCGTCGGTATATACGGGATCGGTGGGGATGCCGCCGCCGATGGTCTTGTGGCGATCGGCTCTCCTCAATACGAAGGGATTGCCGGCATCATCTTCTCTCAGGGAGCGCTCATTGGTGGAGGCAGCCTGATCCTCTCCGTACTGGTCGGTCCCGGTCTCAGTAAAGAAGTTGAAAACCGCCTCGCCGGTTTTGGGGTTCACCGCATAAATTCTGGCCGTCCCCGGGTTGCCTGGCGAGCAGGGATCCACGTTGGCGACGACATTTGGCGTATAGGTGGTGTAAAGCGCCACGTTATTGAACACCGAGGCGGTGGCCAGGGACTTTTCCCCGCCGTAGGTATCGAGGCGGATGAACCAGCCGTATTTGGTCGGGTCGTTGTAAAGCTGATTGTAAATGGTCGCAAAGGTTGTATCGTCGGGATCGGCGAAGTCCTGCTGAAGTTGGTTGGTGGTCACGTCTACCAGGTTGGTTTCCGTCAAAACCGTCGGTTTGAGCAGGTTGGTATCGTTATCGGTGTCCCTGAGGGCATAGAGGCGATCAACCACTGCCCCGGAGGCGCCGGGGTCGAGATAGTTCTGCGGGTGGGCGCGATCGCCGGTACCGAAATAGAGAAGAGTGGTGTCATGGTCCGTCACCAAGGCCTCGGGCTTGTAGAATATCTTCCGGCCGTTGGTGGGGGTGTCTTCGATCCCTGGGTTGGAACTGAAGATTTTCGCCGCCGTCCAGAGGCCTGTGGAGCTGTTGCCCACATTGAATTTCCACATGTTGCCGCCCGTATCCCCGACATAGATCCGGTCGATAAATCCGTCATAGTTCCGGTCGAGCGTCAGGAGATCCGACGGGATGGAAAATGCCATGGCCGAGTTCTCGGCATGGGTGTACCCCCAGACCTTGGTTCCGGAGTTGGAGAAGCTGGGGACAAAGCTTCCCGGGGTGCCGGACAATTCGGCCACCTCGATGACATAAATCCCTCGTCCGCGGGAATTCACCGCTGATCCGCCATCGCTGCTTTTGCCGTTGAGAAAATCGCCGGTCGGCAAGGAGACGTTGGTCGTAGCGGTGGTACCGGTTGGGAATGTCTGGGTGCTGCCGAACCGCAGGTCCTCATTGTTGTCATACCCGGCTCCGATGAAGGCTACCACTTTCTGGGCACTGCCGATCTTGACCTTTCCCAGCCGCGGCTGACTCCAGGTTTCGCCGAGTTCCCCCAATCCCGAGCTGGCCGCCGTAGCCCCGGGTTTGATGAGATTGTCACTGTCGAGACGCCACATGAATTGAGGGCTGGCCGGGTTGGTGACGTCCAGCGCGTAATAGGCTCCGCGGGGGCCGCTGGCCGGGAGAGTATCGAGGCCTCCCCCCCTGCGGGTGCCGAAGATCATTATCACCTTGTCCCCGTTGGCGGCCTCGATGTTGCCGTCGTTGTCGGCATCATGGATATACGCCACCGGGGTGCCATCGACGAAGTAGGTGTGGGAATTCTCTCGCAGATGCCTGAGATTGGGGAGCAGCCCCGGGGGAATGAAACCCCACGCCTCTTTTCCGTCGCAATCGCGGAAGGCATGCAGCATTCCGTCGTTGGCGCCGACGAAAATGTAGGTCTTGTTCTGGCTGCAGTCGGCCTCACTACTGGCGGAGAACGCATATTTTTCATAGTTCACGATCAGCGGCTTGGAGTGAAGGATGTCCCCCATCGGCCATTGGCGCTTTTCATTGGTGAGGGTGTCGGCATCGTCGTCGTAGGCGTCGATACCGTGCAGGAAGCTGATCAGGTTCTTCCTTTCCGTGGCGTCGGCCACGTCCAGCAATGCGGTCGTTACCCCGGCGTTGCCGATGGTGAACCGATTGCTGGTGGCCGTCAGGTCGGCACTGCTGCCAAGGTAGGTATAAATATTCCTCGGTTCGGTGGCCGTTGTCAGGGGATCACTGGCGGCAACATTGGTTGGTACGATGTTGCGGGCTTTCAGCACGCCGCCGAGCCCCCCCTTGTCGACCTCTCCGCTGTCGTCCTCGGTGCTCCAGTAGGAGCGGGCGGAGGATTTGAATCCACCATCAGGGTTGGTGGCCGAGCTGCCGTCAACACTGGTAATGCCGGAGTCACCATCGAGACCGAACTTTTTCAGATTCCCCCACCAGGGCTTCTCGGATTGGGGGTAGAAGAACCCCAGATAAATTCGCTTGCCGCTGAAGGTCCGGTTTTCCGGGCTGGCCGGGACGACCGGGGCGACAAAGCCGGTATTTGCCTCCCGGACCGCATTGCCTATGGAATCGAGGATGGCCTGAACCAGCTCATCCTTGTCACGGACGTTGTAGTATTTGCCCTGGCCATTGTACTTGTTGGCCGCTTTCTGAAGAATCGGGGTCTCGGTGTTGAACACCTGGATGATGGTGGTCTTGGCGTACTGGTCTCCGTCCAGGGTAGGGTGGAGATCGTTTTCGGCCAGATATTTAGCCGCATCGTCCACCAGCACGTTGGAGTCAGGAGGAAGGCCGATATCCCCAATCTTGTCATCCAGAAACTTTTCGCCTACCGCCCCCCCCATGGCGATGGCAATAATGATGTTTTTCTGGCAACTCTCCTCCATGGGGCTCGGGTACGGCCCTGGCAGGTGTGAATTGTCGGTAATGCTGTCGGTCCCGTAGCGCCCCCCGAGATAGGTCCCGGCATCCCAGACAAGCTCGCCAAGGGGCTGGTGGTTGCCGGTCACGAGATTGTCGTCGATGGCATTGATCGACTGTTCGAAGGCCGAGGAGCCGTTGAAGGTCTGGGCGCTGATGTCCGCCACCTTGTACCAGACGCTGCCCCCCTTGTTGTTGCCGCCGAAGACCATGGCCCCGAACTTCACATATTCCTTGGTAGCATTGGCCGCAAAGATCACCGCCTCCTGGACCTGGGCGATGGCAGTCTGGTCGGAGGTTGGCGAGCTGTCTTCATAGTTCAGCTTGTCACCCAGGTAGAAGTTGCCGGGGCTGTCGTTTTTGTTCTTTTTCACGCAGCCGTTCCTGTAGTTGTCCAGGTAGCCGAAGGCGAAGCCAGTCTCCCAGAGTTGCTGGTATTCCGCAGGGCAGTTGGTCTGGATGACCGAGAGGGGCTGAAAGGAGGTATAGTGACCAAGGGATGTGGACTTGTAGACCTGGCCCGAGGTTTTCGATCCGGTCACCGGGTAGTCCGCGGAGGTGTAGGCCCTCGCTGTGGATGTCGTGGCATCCATTGCCCGGTTGTTGTCGATAACCAGCAGAACATTGGGCTTGAGATACTGGGAGCTGCCACTGTAGATGGCGGTGTCCCCCAGGTACTTGTCGGGCCCTCCCATCGCCGTTGAGTGGAATACGGGCAAAGCCCCGAAAACCATCGCCACCACCAAAGCAATTTTTCGCATATCACCCTCCTGAGCTGGTTCTGAAGGAATCGTCAGACTTCTGCCACAGGCGCACCTGCTGGGCATCGACCCTGGAGGTGGCCCTGGAACCGGGTCCCGCCCCGGTGACCGACAGGGCATAGTAGAAGCCTGCCCAACGCTCCCCCCATATGGCTCGCAGGGAATCGGGCAATTCCCCCGCGCCGATCACACTGACCTTGTTCTCCGCGGAGGTCAGCAGGTTGGTGCCGCCCTGGGCCAATTTGGAAAGATGCGTATCGCCGTCGCTGTCGAGGTCGGTATTCAGGTCAACCTCACCGCTGGCGGTCTTCAGGATGGTTTCACTGCCCATGGCATATTCAACGGCCCTCTCCGCCGCATAGAAGGACTCCTGGGTAGTGCGGAAATTGCCGGAAATGTTGACCTCGGTGTTGGAGGATGTGAGGACGATCGCTCCGAGAATACTGAGCAGGGTGAGCATCGAAAGCGCCAGGATCAGGGCCATCCCCCTCTGATTTCGCAGAATCTCCCCCGGACCGGTGGAAACCTGTTTCCCGCAGGCGCCCTCCCCCGGGTTCAACATCCGCCCCTTCAATAATCGGCCTGAATGGTTCATACGTTTCCCCTATCGGTTCCTGAGCTTGATTACACTTTCCAGACGCCTGGTTTTCACTCCCGAGTAGTTGGCCATCCCCGTCTTGGTAGCGTCCGTGGCCCCCTCGATGGCGACCCGGATCGCCACGATATTGCCCAGACGGGCCGCCGGCACGGTGACCTCATCGGGGCCATCGTCCATGATGTAGGAAAGTTGCAGATCGGTAATTTTTTCCGCAACGACCGAATCCCCCGAATTGCTGGTACGGCGCACCAACCGCCGCATGGCTGGATCCGCGGAGGTCGGATCATCCTGCAGACGGTAGGAAATCACCTCGAGTGCCGCAGGCGGGTTGGTGTTCGGGTTTCCGTCGGCATCGCCATTGGGGTCGATTACCCGGACAATGACATCACCGGCAGCATACTCGGTGGCGGCGTTGAACCCGGTCAGGGTGAGCCGCTCATTGGCCCGATCCTTGGCGAAAACCCGGAATATCCGGTCCAGGGGTGCCAGGCTGTCCTGGGGCCGAATGATGCGCACCCAATCGCCGTCCGAGGATCCGGCATTGAACAGGTCGACCATGTCCGCGGTGGCTACGGTCAGGGTGTATTGGGTCCCGGTGTCAGAGGGCGAGGTCGGGGGGTCGATGTCGATACGTGCCATGCGACCTGTGGCTGACGCCGCCTGGATGGAGAAGCAGTCCCCACCCGCACCAGGACTCTCCCCTGCGTCTGAACAGTCGCCATCGCCATTCAGGTCCGTTGAAAACTCGGGAGCGCTGGAAACCCCCTCCTGTCCGGAAGGGACCAGCAGGCCGGCAAGACGCACATCCCGGGTGAACACTTCCAGGCCGATACGCAGGTTCTGCTGCACGTCAACCACCTCTTCGGAGGTGTTGGCGGTGCGTTGGGTATTGGTGTACAGGGTCACGGTCGCCATGGTGACCAGACCCAGGATAGCCATGACGACCAGCAGTTCGATCAGGGAGAATCCCCTGGCGGTGTGGATCTTCGAATCAATCAACATAGCGTCGGTATCCTGTCAGGTTGATGGTGCGCCCCAGGTTGTTGGAAACCGTGACGGTAATCGTCGACACCCCAACTACCGGGGCATCCCTGACGACGTCGTAGGTGGCATCGTAGGAGCCTCCACCGCCGTCCACCACCCGATCCGACCACCAGGTGGCATCCGCCGCGTTGGTCCGGATCAGCGGATGGTTCACATCCAGGGCGAGAATCTCTTCCATCACTCCCTGGGCCAAAGCCGTTGCAGCCGAAAGGCTGCTTGCAGAGGAATTCGTCTGTATGGCCGTGACCTGCATGCCGGCGAGACTCAGCAGGCCGATCGCAAATATTGTCAGAGCGATCAACAACTCCACCAGGGTAAATCCCTTTTGCCCCTTGCCTGGGTATCTCATTTCTCCCCCTGTTTAAAACTTAGGACCTGCTCCTGCGCCAACTGCAGGAGGCCCACCCAGCACAAGAGCAAATTTCATACCACCCCAAAGGATGGAGAAAATACCCCCTGAAGTGCACCGAATCAGGATCATTAAGGATTCGGGACAAAACCCACTCTGCAAAGTCTGCACACTTTCCCGCGCAAACTTTGCGCTCTTCTCCGGATAAGCATTTCCCCTCCAGCCGCCGCCACGGCGGGGGAAACAGATCATGACAATGGGACTATACGGCTCAGCCAATCCTGCATATTCGCGGTTTCCTTGACAGAAATTGAAGACTGATGATTAAATGCATTCCGTCGATTTGTTTCCAGATCATCCGTAGCGGGGCTTCCCCAGATGAACCGTAGACCAAACGCTTTCCTTACTGCGGCAGTTTTGCTCGCCCTGTCCCTGCCGGCCCCTCCCCCTGCTGCGCACGCCGATTACCAGATCCTTCTGAAGCGCGGAACCAGGTTTGTCGTCCCGGATTACGAGATTGACAAGCAAAGCGTGAGTTTCTGGATGGACGGCGGCAAGGTGAACGTCCCGCGCGACAAGGTCCTCTATATCAGCAAAATCAGGGGCGAGGCAGGCGAAGTGACGGCCGTGGTGAAAACCATCGGCTTCGGACGGGACTCGGAATATGCCACTGAGGAGTTCAAATCCGACCTGAGGGGGGGGGATGGGGAGCGGGACAAGGAGTTTCAGGAGCAGGCGCAACGGCTGGAGACCCGCTACAGGTCCGCCATGAGCGAGTTCCAGTCGGCCGCCCAGGAGGAGGACCCTGCCAAGCGGGAGGAGGCGGTCAAGGCGATCCTGGAGATCAAACGGGAAAAAGCCAATCTCGCCGAGCAGGCCAAGCAACTCCACGGTGGAGAGCTCCCCTCCTGGTGGGAAGCTTCCGCCCAGTAGTTGCCGACCGACCTCAATCCAGCCCGAAATCCTTCAATTTATACTGCAGCGAGCGCAGGCTGATCTCCAGCATCTGCGCAGCCTGGGTCCGGTTTCCGGAGGTGGCGGCGAGAGCCTTGCGGATATACTCGCGCTCGATGCGCTCGATGGCCTTCTTGAGCGAATACTCCTCGGAGCCGCTGCGGTTTTTGCGGCGCACCTCCCAGGGGAGCCTGCCCAGATCGATCACCTCGCCGCGGCAGAAGATCATGGTCTTCTCGATCAGGTTCTCCAGTTCCCGCACGTTTCCCGGCCAGTCGTAACCCTGCAGGGCCTCGAGGGCGTCTTTTCCCAGCTCGGGCACGCTGCGCCCTTCCCGGCGGGCGATCCTCTGGACAAAGTGCCGGGCCAGCAGGGGGATATCCTCCTTGCGTTCGCGCAGGGGCGGGATGTGGATCTCGACCACGGCGAGCCGATAGTAGAAATCGTCGCGGAAACGGTTGCCGGCGACCTCCTCCTTGAGATCGCGGGCGGTGGCTGCCAGGACCCGCACGTCGACCTTGCGCGATTTGGTCTCGCCGATGCGCCGCACCTCCCCCTCCTGCAGTACCCGCAGCAGCTTCGGCTGCAGACCGAGGGGCATCTCGCCGATCTCGTCGAGAAACAGCGTCCCCCCGTCGGCAGCCCCGAACAGCCCTTCCCGGGGCCGGTCGGCGCCCGTGAATGCCCCCCGCAGGTGACCGAACAATTCGCTCTCCATCAAGCCCGCCGATATAGCGCTGCAGTTGACGGCGATGAACGGTTGCTCGCGCCTGGCCCCCTCGGCGTGCAGGGCGCGGGCTACCAGCTCCTTGCCGGTGCCGGTCTCCCCGGTGATGAGGACCGGCGAGGAGGAATCGGCCACCTGCCGCACCGTCTCGAGCACCCCCTGCATCGCCTGGCTTTTGAATACCATTTTGGCGCCGCCGGCCGAGTCGGCCAGCTTCTCTTTAAGCTGCTGGTTTTCCCGGCGCAGCTTGAGCCGCTCTTCGGCTTTTTTCAGGGTCAGGACGATCTCGTCGGGCTTGAAGGGCTTGGAGATGTAATCGTAGGCCCCTTTCTTCATGCACTCGATGGCCGTGTCCATGCTGCCGTAGGCGCTCATCATGATCACCGTGGCGGGGATCTTTCGGGTTTCGATCTCGGCCAGGAAGGCCAACCCGTCCATCTCCGGCATGCGGATGTCGCAGAGCACCAGGTCAAAGGACTCGCTCCCCAGTTGCCTGAGGGCGGCGGCACCCGACCCGGCTTCGACCACGAGGTAGCCCTGCTTGCCGAGCACCAGGGTGAGCATGTGGCGCATCGAAGCTTCATCGTCCACCACCAGGATTCTGCGCGAGTCACCGTTCATGGCCATCGGCCTCCTCGGTCTTCAAAAATACCGTGAACACACTCCCCTCCCCGGGCTTGGAGTTCACCTCGATTCGGCCCCCGGCCTCTTCGATAACCCGGTGGCACACCGACAGCCCGAGGCCGCGCCCCTTTCCGGGCGCCTTGGTAGTAAAAAAGGGATCGAAGACGTTGCGAAGGACTTCGGGCCCCATTCCGCAGCCGTCGTCGGCCACCTCGAGTTTGGCCCAGGAGCCCTCCTGCTGCGCGGAAACGCGGATGGTCCCGCCGTCTCCGCAGGCGTCCTTGGCGTTGAGCAGCAGGTTGACAAAAACCTGCAGCAGCTTGTGCCGCGCCGCCCGCACGGGGACCAGGGTGGCGGGCAGATGGTTCCCAATCCGCTGGTGCTTGAAGGCCCCCTGGTGGGTCAACATGTCCAACGCTTCGGCCAGGATCTCCGCGGGGTCGACCAGGGTCGCCTCGCCCGGCCCGGGGGCGGCGTAATCCAGCAGGTCCTTGACCAGGCGGTCGATACGCCCGGATTCGGCCAGGGAACGTTCGACGATTTCACGCTGTTCGCCCGGCGGCAGCTCGGTTTTGAGAAATTCCAGGTAGCCGACCACCGCCCCCAGGGGGTTGCCGATTTCGTGGGCCATGCCGGCGGCCAGATGTCCGACGGAGGCAAGCTTTTCCGAACGGACCAGCTCGGCGCGGGTGCGCCGCAGATCCTCGTTGGCCTGGCGCAGCGACTCGATATGGGCTTCGGTCTCGCTGCGACTGGCCTTGAGGGCGGCCACCATGGCGTTGAAGCTGCCGGCCAACTCGGCGATTTCGCGGGGCCCTTCTACCGGCAGGGACTGTTCCAGATCGCCCGCGGCCACCACCCGGGTCATCTCCATCAGGCGCCGCACCGGGCGCACCACGTTGCGCCCCAGCAGGTAGATGCCGAACAGCACCAGCACCGCCCCGTACAAGGCGACGTAGACCAGCACCAGTCCGCGGGCCGCTGCCAGCCGATCACGCACCGGTTCAAGGGAAAATTTGGCCCGCAGCGCCCCCTGGAATTCGCCCCCCCGCAGCAGCGGCACGGTAATCAGAACGAAACCGGGCTCGGCAGGGCCTGCCTGAAACCAGGCGGAGGGGTATTGGACGCGGATCGAAGGCTCCCCGGAGAGGCGTACCCGGTCGAGGTCCGAGCTTTTGGCCAGCGATATCGCTTCGGGGGCGACCGCCGCCAGGGCGCCCAGGTCGGAACCGACCAGCTCCCACCCCTCGGGCGCCGAACCGGCAGGCAGATGGCCCAGCAGCCCCTTGAGCCGCTCCGGCAGCACCCTGGAAGTCAATCCCCGGTCCCCGGAGCCATCGTCGAGGGCTCCGGCGAGTACCTGGAGCAGGTTCCCGGAATGAAGGATCTGCTGCGAAACCAGTTCGCGCTCGGCCAATTTGAGCAGCAGAAATCCGGCGAACAACAGGGCTGCGCCGAGCAGCAGCGCAATATTCACCAGGATTTCCGTGCGAAGTCCGATGGTTTTGGGCACCGGCCCCTCCTGCGGCGGATGACGGGCTGTTAAGCGGCCCGAAAACAGGCAACCATAGCATATCCGCGGGCCTCACGAAAACTCGTAAATACCGGGAATGCCAATCCTGTCAACCGTTTCCGGATGCAAGCGGCATTCCATGCTGGAAAAGCTCCGACCAACCTGCTAGCATGTCGGGCTGGGAATCACCCCAGCACAAGGAGGACCACCATGCCCCGCATCCCCGTCGTCGACCAGGACGCCTGCATCGGCTGCGAAGTCTGCACGCAGATCTGCCCGGAAGTCTTCAAAATGGAAGGCGAAGAAGGCCACGGCCACGACCATGGCCACAAGTCGGTAGTCTACAACCCCACCGGCGCTCCCGAAGCCAAGATCGAAGAGGCCATGGACAACTGCCCGGTGGCCTGCATTCATTGGCAGGAATAAGCACAGGATGCAGGTTTCAGGAATCAGGTTTCAGATTTTTTCCCTGAGTCCTTATTCCTGAGACCTGCCCCCTGACTCCTGAGACCTTGAGCATCACCTCCAACATTCCCAAGCTCTACGCCTTCTCCTTCCTGAAGATGGCCCTATTCCCCATGGCCATCATCACCCTGTTCTGGAAGGATCACATCGGCCTTTCGCTTACCCAGATCCTGGTACTCCAGGGTCTGTTCTCGGTCGCGACATTGCTCATGGAGTATCCCTCGGGATACCTCAGCGACCGCCTTGGCTACCGTTTCTCCCTGAACCTGGCTTCGCTGTTCGGGATCGCCGGATGGACGTTTTACACGGTGGCCGATTCCTTTTCCGGGGTCCTGATTGCCGAGTGCCTACTGGGCGTGAGCTACGCCTTCATCAGCGGATCGGACAGCGCCCTGCTGTTCGAAAGTCTGCGAACGGAAAATCGCGAGGAGGAATATGCCCGTTTCGACGGACGCATGACCGGCTTTGCCCAGACCGGGGAAGCGGCGGGTGCCCTGTTTGCCGGCCTGCTTTACGCGAGCGCTCCGCTGCTGCCGTTTTTCATCCAGATCGCCGTCTGGGTGCTGGCGCTGCTGATCTGCCGCAGCCTCGCCGAAGCCCCGGCGGACACCGAAGCGGCCCCCGCTTCGCACCTTCGCGAGGCCCTCGGCACCTGCCGCCTGGTTTTCATCGAAAACCGCCATCTGCGCTGGACGGTGCTGCTCGGGACGGTGCTCGGCATCTCTTCGTTTTTCCCGGTCTGGCTCATCCAGCCCTACATGCAGCAGGCCGGCGTACCGCTCTCCTGGTTTGGTCCGGTCTGGGCCGGCGCCAACCTGACCGTCGCCCTGTTCTCGGTGCTCAGCCACCGCTTCCGGTTTGCCCTGGGCGACCGGGGGATGACCGCGCTGTTTCTGGTGCTGATCCTGGCCGGGTACCTGGGGCTGGGGTTGTCGGCGGGAATCTGGAGTTTTCTGTTCTACTACCTGCTGACCGCCATGCGCGGCATGCAGGGTCCGATCCTGCGCCAGCACCTCCAGACCGCCAGCCGTCGCGCCAACCGGGCCAGCATCCTGTCGCTGAAATCACTGAGCTTCCGCCTGCTGTTCGTCGCCACCGGCCCCCTGGTGGGGCACTTCGCCGACACCCGGGGCTTGCAGCCGACCTTCCTCGTCCTGGCCCTGGCCTTCGCGGCAACTATCTGGCCCTTGGCCGTTCTTTTTCTGAAGACCGCCCCCAAGGCTGCCGAGAACTAACCTGCCCGGCAAGATGGCAAAGATGCCGGCTGTGGGCATAGCGCAGCAGTCGGCATCCGCCCCGAGCGGGGGCAGATCCCTGGCTAAAGGAAATTTCGCGCGGGAGTCTGGAAAATGGGGCTGTGGCGGGGAATTGGGAGGATGGCGCTCAGGGCTGTTCTTTGCCCGGGTGGTTTGGAACTGCAGCCAGCAAGTCGAGGGCCCTGAAGAAACGCGGGGCGGCTGTTACAGCCGCCCCGCACTCCACTTACTTTGCCTGGTAGGTGATCGTGTACTTGAAACTGGCCGGGTCGAGCCAGTCGAGGGTCTTGCCGCCGATCTGGGCGTAGGGGTACATCAGGTAATTGACCGCCTCGCCGCTCTGGGGGGGGCTGAGAACCAGGTCGCGCCCCTGGCCGAGGCTGACCCGGTAGGCGTCGATTCCGCCCCAGAAATACTTACGGTGTTCTGCAGTCTTGGGATCGGAAAGTTCAAGTTTCTCGGTAAGCATCGCCTTGCGCACATCCCCAGGATCCACCGGGACCCAGCCGTAACCGGGCAGGTAGAACTCGGCCCAGCAGTGCTGCCAGGTGCTGATATCCTTTTCGCTTTCCTTGGCCTGGCGGATGCCGAAGATCTCCCGCGAGGGAACCCCGGCGGCCCGGGCCAGGGAAACGAAGACCGAATGGATATCGGCGCACTTGCCGCCGGGCTTCTCCAGCAGGGTGCAGACATCCCCAGCCCCGCACCCCTTGGTATCGGGATCGCGGTACATGTTTTCGCAGATCCAGTCGTAGATCGCCCGGGCCTTGCCGAGCACGGTTTTCTGCTCTGCGGTGATGTGGTCGGCAAGCCTCTTGACCTGCCCGTCGACGGGCCCCAGGCTGGTGGGGGCCAGGTACAGGGCGTAATCGGCCGGATCCCAGGCCGCCTCGCGGGTGGGAAACTCGCGCCGCTGCACCTCCTGGCGATCAACGGCAAAGGTAAAGGTCAGTTTGCGGCTTTTGGCCTCGGCCGGCCAACTGGCCGAAAGCATCGCGGTCTGGAATACCCGGTCGGTATAGACCGCGGCATCGGCGTAGTCGCCCGAAACCTTTACCCCGGAAATCTGCTGGTTGGCATCGGAAACCGGATAGGGAATCCACAGGCGGGCCTCCTCGCCCTGGGCGTGGGCGCTCAGGTCGAACTCCATGGTGATCACACCGCTGCGCTCGGCCGGTTGGGCCGCGGTGGCCAGAACCGGGGCCAGCAGCAAGGCGACCAGGGCTGCAATTTTTTTCATTTTTCCTCCTGAGTGACGGGTGGTATTGTTGAGTAGTGGATAGTAAAGTAGTCGGGAATCTATAGCAAATCGAATTATCAAATCGCTCTATCCATCAAATAATGTTTACCTATTGCCCCCATCGTCGGACGAGGTTTTTGTGGCCCGCTTCGCCAAACCCGAATTTTCCATCCCTGCCTTCTGCGGGTACCGCCTGCCCCGGATCGCCATGCGGCTGATTGCGGCGGCGGGGATAGTCCTTGCCCTGAGCTGCTGCTCCGGACCGGGGCAAATCACCGGAGGGGATAAGCGCATCCAGGAAACCTATTACTACGATGCCAACCTGGAGTTCGCCCTTGAACACCCGAGGAAATGGACGAGAACCCGGGTCGCCGCAGAGGGTTATCCACAGGTCCCCTACGCCATCCGGCTCGGCCCGCCGGCCAGGAAGGACGAAGCGGGCCAAATCCGGGTGACCATCACCTCGATCCCCCCCACCCTGGCGCGTGGCGGATACGCCGCTTTGCAGGCGAACTACCTGCAGGCGTCCCCGGGGTTCGTCCTGGAGTCCGAAGCCGCGGTGCCTCTGACCTATACCCCTGCCTGGCAGGTGACGGGGCAAAACGCCGAGCGCACCGCCCTGGTCTACCTGATCACTTCGAACCGCCGCGCCTACATTATCGAACTATCCGCCCCCACGGCTGCTTTCGACAAGTACCGGCCGGTTTTCGAAGCCCTGGCCCAGTCGTTCCTGCCCCTGGACTAACAATTCCCCGAAGCGCAGGTTACCAACATTCATGAATCCTCTTGCCCTGCTTGAAAAATACTATCCGCCCGGCAGCCAGGGCCATGCCATCCTTCTTGAGCACAGCCTGGCGGTGGCCGCCAAGGCCGAAGCGATTGCCAGGCGTCTCGGGCCGCAGCTGGTCGATGCGGACTTCGTCCGCGAGGCGGCGCTGCTGCACGATATCGGCATCTGTTACACCTCGGCCCCGGAGCTTGGCTGCAACGGCGCCCTTCCCTATCTGGCCCACGGCTACAAGGGTCGGGAGCTGCTCGAGGCCGAGGGCCTGCCGCGCCACGCCCTGGTCTGCGAGCGGCACATCGGGGTTGGGTTGACCGCCGAGGAAATCACCAGCCAGGAACTTCCGGTTCCGCCACGGGATATGCTTCCGCTCAGTGTCGAAGAGCAGATCGTCACCTACGCCGACCTGTTTTTCTCCAAAGACCCTGCCGCCGGCCACCGGGAGCGCCAGGCGGAGCGGGTACGGGAGAGCCTCGCCAGGTTTGGCGCCGAAAAGGTGGCAGTCTTCGACGGGTGGCACCGGCGATTTGCCGGCTGATTCCCGAAAACACCCTAAAAAATGATAAAATGTCAGGGATTCCGGGAGCCTGTCCACCGGCCCCCGACAGAGGCGCCGACATGGAATCCTGGCTTCAGCAATTTTTCGACTGGTTGCCCAGCGGCGGGTCTTACTACCTGCTGATCGGGGTGGTCGCCTTTCTCGAATCGCTGGTCGGCGTCGGGCTCCTCGTGCCCGGCGGGGTGCTGACCGTTTTCTGCGGTTTTCTCGCCGCTCACGGCAAAGGGGATATCCAGATGGTCATGGCCGCCGCGGGGGCTGGAGCGATCGTCGGCGACCTGGGCTGCTACTGGGCCGGCGCACGCTTCGGCCCCCGGCTGAGCAAACTGGCGCCCCTGGCCAAACGCCAGAGCCTGATCCGCAGGGCCGAGCTCTTTTTCGCCGCCCACGGCGGAAAAAGTGTCTTTCTCGGGCGTTTTTTCGGCCCGCTGCGGGGGGTGATCCCCTTTGTAGCCGGCAGCGCCATGATGTCCCCGCTGGCGTTTTTCTGCTACGCCCTGATCAGCGGCGTCCTCTGGGGATTCGCCTACCCGGGCCTCGGTTTTGCCGGCGGCACCAGCTGGCAGAAGGTGCAGCAGCTCACCGGGCGGGTCAGCCTGCTGATCGCCGCGCTGGTGGTCCTGCTGGTCCTCAACAGCCTGTTCTGGGCCAAACTCGCCCCCCGTATCGGTCATACCCTGGCCCGAATCTGGAACCGGGTCAGGACCGGCTGGCACCGGCTGCTGCGCAAACCCCTGGTGGCCCGTTTCATTTCGCGACACCCCGTGCTATGGAGTTTTTTGGCCGATCGCTTCAGCCTGCACAGGGGATCTGGCCTTTATCTGACTGCCGGCTTTCTAACCAGCGCATTGTTCGCCCTGCTGTTCGTTGGGCTGGTGTTCGGCCTGCACCTGCAGCAGACCCTCCAGAGCCTGGACCAATGGACCTACCTTGCGGTACAGAGTCTGCGCCATCCGGCCACGGATGTTGTTTTTCTCACCCTGACCTTTCTCGGCAGCGCCCCGGTGGTACTGATGCTCGGGGGTCTGGTCATGCTCTGGCTGTTGCTCAATAACCGGGATTTCTCCGCAGTTATCCTGGTCGCCGGCACCGCCGGTGGGGAACTGCTGGTATTCCTTCTCAAGAACCTGTTTCAGCGCCCCCGCCCTACCCCGATCCTACCGGCCCTGGAAGTCATCTCCTCGAGCTTTCCAAGCGCCCACGCCTTTGTCGCGCTGGTTTTTTACGGCCTGGTGGTCTATATGCTGATCGACACCGTACACAACTGGCAAAATCGCTTCGCACTGGTCCTGGCCGGCAGTTTCCTTACCCTGCTGATCGGGTTCAGCCGCATTTATCTCGGCGTCCACTGGCTGACCGACGTGCTGGGCGGCTTCGCCCTGGCCGCCGTCTGGCTGACCTTCCTGATCACCGCCTCGGAACTGCGCCGCCGCTACGCCGGAGAATTTCCCTGGCGGCATGGCTGGAGTCCCTTGAGTTTCTCGCCGACGCACCGCGCCATGATTCTCACCGCAGCCGCCCTGCTGGTCCTGGGCTCCGTTATCGCCTACCTGGCCTGGAAAATCCTCGCGATCTTGTGAGTCGCCCCGTTCGAACAAGGAATTTGTTGCACTCCTGGAATAAATTTTTTAGGATTGGCGCGCACTTGACTCAAGCTTGAGAAGGATGAAAATATGACCCGAAGATTACCGGCGGAATGGGAAGCACAGGACGGGGTACTGCTGGCCTGGCCCCACGAAGAAACGGACTGGCATGCGGACCTGGAGCAGGTCGAGCCGGTCTTTGTGGAAATTGTCCGGCAGATCAGCCGCTTCGAGAGGGTGCTGCTGGTGGCCCCCGACGCCCGGGAACTGCGCACCACCCTGCAGATGGCCGGCGTCTGCCTGGACCGCGTGCAGATTTTCGAGATCCCCAGCAATGACACCTGGGCCCGCGATTTCGGTCCCATCACCGTCGAAGACAACGGCCAGGTGCGCCTGCTCGACTACGGTTTCAACGGCTGGGGCCTCAAGTTCGCCAGCAATTTCGACAACCAGATCACCCGCGGCCTGCACCAGGCCGGAGCCTTCGGCTCTACCCCCCGGGAGGTGGTCGGGCTGATTCTCGAAGGCGGCAGCATCGAAAGCGACGGACGGGGCACCATTCTCACCACTGCAGAATGCCTGCTCAACCCCAATCGCAACCCCCACCTCGACCGCCGGCAGATCGAACGGGTTCTCGCCGAACAGCTCGGCGCCGAGCGGGTGCTGTGGCTGGAAAACGGCTACCTGGCCGGCGACGACACTGACTCCCACGTCGACACCCTGGCGCGGCTCTGCCCTGAGGACACTATCGCCTACGTCGCCTGCGACGACCCGGAGGACGAACATTACGAGGCCCTGCAGCGCATGGAGCAGGAGCTCAAGGCCCTGCGCACAGCCGCCGGCGAACCTTATCGGCTGATCCCCCTGCCCTGGCCCGTAGCCTGTTACGACGACGAGGGCGAGCGGCTGCCGGCGACCTACGCCAACTTCCTGGTCATCAACGACGCGGTGCTGGTCCCCACCTACGGTGACGACAAGGACCAGGCGGCCCTCGAGGCGGTCGGACAGGCGTTTCCCGCCCGTGATATCATAGGAATCGATTGTTTCCCGCTGATTCTGCAGCACGGCTCGCTGCACTGCGTGACCATGCAGATCCCTAAAGGAGTGCTGGCATGAGCAAACTGACCATCGGCCTGGTCCAGCAGAGCTGCACGGCGGACCGCCAGGCCAATATCGACAAGAGCATCGCGGGCATCCGCGAAGCCGCCGCGCGCGGGGCCCAACTGGTAGTCCTGCAGGAGCTGCACTGCGGGCTCTATTTCTGCCAGAGCGAGGACACCGGCCAGTTCGAGCTGGCTGAGCCGATCCCCGGCCCCTCCACCGAGGCCTTCGGGGCCCTGGCCAGGGAACTCGGCGTGGTGATCGTCACCTCGCTCTTCGAGAAACGGGCGCCGGGGCTGTATCACAACACCTCGGTGGTGCTGGAAAAGGACGGCCGCATCGCCGGCAAGTACCGCAAGATGCACATCCCCGACGACCCGGGCTACTACGAGAAGTTCTACTTCACCCCCGGCGACCTCGGCTTCAACCCCATCGATACCTCCGTCGGAAGGCTCGGCGTGCTGGTCTGCTGGGACCAGTGGTATCCCGAGGCCGCGCGGCTGATGGCCATGGCCGGGGCCGACCTGCTGATCTACCCCACCGCCATCGGCTGGGACCCCAACGACAGCGCCGAAGAGCAGCAGCGCCAGCTCGGCGCCTGGGTCACCATCCAGCGCGCCCACGCCGTGGCCAACGGCATCCCGGTGGTCAGCGTCAACCGGGTCGGCTTCGAGGACGATCCCAGCGGTCAGGGCGCAGGCTCACAGTTCTGGGGAAACAGCTTCGTCGCCGGCTGCCAGGGCGAGTTGCTCGCCGAGGGGGGCAACGACCAGGAGCAGGTGCTGGTGGTAGAGGTCGACCGCAAGCGCAGCGAAAATGTCCGCCGCATCTGGCCGTTCCTGCGCGACCGGCGCATCGACTTCTACGACGAGTTGGTCAAGCGCTATCGCGACTGAACAGGCACGAATACCTCAGTGTCAAGGAAGGCAGGGACCGGTTCCCTGCCTTTTTCTTTTCCCGGGACAGGCTTCCAGCTCCAGCACCCCCTCCCTCCCCCTCCCCCT
The DNA here is from genome assembly GCF_019704135.1 of Desulfuromonas versatilis. Taxonomy (NCBI): domain Bacteria; kingdom Pseudomonadati; phylum Thermodesulfobacteriota; class Desulfuromonadia; order Desulfuromonadales; family Desulfuromonadaceae; genus Desulfuromonas; species Desulfuromonas versatilis. Next base: position 1,969,020 of record NZ_AP024355.1, on the reverse strand, counting down.
CCCGGTGAGGGAAACCTCACCTTGATTACCTCGAATTTGCCGTTAACCTTGATCATAAGCGGCTGGAATACTTATAACGAAAGCCAACCATGACCTCGGACTTCTCCCGCTGCCGGCGCATCTGGAGCAACGTGCGGCTGGCCACCCTCGACCCGACCGTAGCGGCCCCCTACGGCCTACTGGAGAACCATGCCCTGGGGATCAGGGACGGGATCATCGCCGCCATCGCCCCGGCCGGCGCTGTCGAATCCGCTGCGGCCGACGCCCAGATCATCGACGGCGGCGGTGCCCTGCTGACCCCCGGGCTGATCGACAGCCACACCCACCTGGTCTACGGCGGTCACCGGGCCGACGAATTCGAGCGGCGCCTGCAGGGAGCCAGCTACCAGGAGATCGCCAAGGCCGGCGGGGGCATCCTGGCCACGGTCCGGGCCACCCGGGCCCTCAGCGAGGCGCAGCTGGTCGCTCAGGCGCGGCCGCGCCTGCTGGCGCTGCTCGAGGAGGGGGTGACCACCGTCGAAATCAAATCGGGCTACGGGTTGACCCTAGCTGACGAGCTGAAAATGCTCCGCGCCGCCAGGCAGCTGGCCCGAGAGTTCCCGGTGCGCATCCGCACCACCCTGCTGGCGGCCCACGTGGTCCCGCCCGAGTTCGCCTGCAATCCCGACGACTGGGTCGAATTGATCTGCAGCGACCTCATCCCCCGCGTCGCCGGGGAAGGACTGGCCGAGGCGGTGGACGTGTTCTGCGAACAGATCGCCTTCAACCCCGCCCAGACCGAGCGGATGTTCACCGCGGCAAGAGACCGCGGCCTGGGGATCAAAATCCACGCGGAACAGCTTTCGCCTACCGGAGGCGCGGCCCTTGCCGCTCGCTTCGGCGCCTGGTCCGCCGATCATCTCGAATGCCTGGATGAAGCCGGCGTGCAGGCGTTGCGGCAGGCCGGCACCGTGGCCGCGCTGCTCCCCGGGGCCTATTACTTTCTGCGCGAAACCCGCAAGCCGCCGGTGGAGCTGCTGCGCCGCTGCCGGGTGCCCATGGCGCTGGCCACGGATCTCAACCCGGGGACTTCGCCCCTGGCCTCGCTGCGGCTGATGATGAACCTGGGCTGCGTGCTCTTCGGCCTTACCCCCGAAGAGGCGCTCCTCGGCGTCTCCCGGCACGCCGCCCGGGCCCTCGGCCTCTACGATTCCCTGGGCATGCTCGCCGTCGGCCGCAGCGCCGACATGCTGCTCTGGGACCTGGACCACCCCGCCCAACTCGCGGGCCAGGTCGGCACCCCCCGACCGCTGCAGCGCATCTTCGCAGGAGAGATCACCCATGCGACAACGGCCTGACATGGCCCTCTGGCAGGGCCGCCGCGACCCCGAAGAGGGGGAGCGCGCCAAACGCTGGCACCAGTGCATCGCCCCCCTGCGGGAGGGCTCGCCCCGGGGGATCGTCGTCGCCGGGGTCTGCAGCGACGAAGGGGTGCGCCGCAACCAGGGCCGACCCGGCGCCCGGGGCGGCCCCGAGGCCATCCGCAGAGCCATGGCCAACCAGGCCTTTCACCTCGAGCGCCCTCTCTATGACGGCGGCAACCTGCTCTGCCCCGAAAACCACCTGGAAGACCTCGCCCAGGAGCAGGCCCGCTGGATCGAAGGGTTTCTGCATCAGGGCCATTTCCCCATCATCCTCGGCGGCGGCCACGAGATCGCCCTCGGCAACTACCTGGGGCTGAGCCGCCATCTGGCCAAAAACAACCCTGCCCCGAGCATCGGCATCGTCAATTTCGACGCCCACTTCGACCTGCGCCAGGGGCAGGCCCCGACCTCCGGGACCCCCTTCCGCCAGGTCGCCGAATACTGCTGGAAGGAGGACCTTCCCTTTCTCTATTTCTGCCTCGGCATCAGCGAAACCGCCAACACCGCCGCCCTCTTCGACCGCGCCGAAGCCCTCGGGGTGCAGTATCTGAAGGACGAGGAACTCACCCCGTGGAACCTGGCCCTGGCCGAGGCACGGCTGCGCGAGTTTCTGACCGAATGCGATGCCCTATACTTGAGCATCGATCTCGACGTGCTGCCCGGCGCCGTCGCCCCGGGGGTTTCCGCACCGGCGATCCGGGGAGTGTCTCTTGAGGTGCTGGAGCACCTGCTGCGCTTTCTGCGCAGCGAGGCGGGTGCCAAGCTGAAGCTGGCGGATCTTGCCGAGTGCAACCCGGAGGATGATCCCGACGGGCGAACCGCCCGGGTGGCCGCGCGGCTGGCCCACTTGCTGGCCCGGGAGGTGCCTGCGCCGGTGCCGGACAAGGGGGTGGAGTACGAGTAGCAGGTCGGTGAAATTCCAACCCGGTTCCGGCCGCGTCCGATATCCGACGGATCGGTCGGATCGGTCCGATCAGTCGGATCCGACGCGGCCGGGACCAGGCTGCCCGAAGAAACCAAGGGGGTAAAACATGACTACCAGACTCGACCCAAAGCGCCGCATCCAGGCCCCGCGGGGGCCGGCGCTGAGCGCCAAAAGCTGGCTGACGGAGGCCCCCCTGCGGATGCTGATGAACAACCTCGACCCCGAGGTGGCCGAGCGCCCCGAGGAGCTGGTGGTCTACGGCGGCATCGGCCGGGCGGCGCGCAACTGGGAGTGCTTCGACAAGATCGTCGAGGTGCTGCGCCGGCTGGAGGAAGACGAAACCCTGCTGGTGCAGTCGGGCAAGCCAGTGGGGGTCTTCAGGACCCATCCCGACGCGCCGCGGGTGCTGATCGCCAACTCGAACCTGGTGCCGCGCTGGGCGAGCTGGGAGCATTTCAACGAGCTGGATAAAAAGGGGCTGATGATGTACGGGCAGATGACCGCCGGCTCGTGGATCTACATCGGCTCGCAGGGGATCGTCCAGGGGACCTACGAGACCTTCGGCGCGGTGGCGAAAAAGCACTTCGGCGGCGAGGCCGGGGGGCGCTGGATTCTCACCGGGGGGCTCGGCGGCATGGGCGGGGCCCAGCCCCTGGCGGCGACCATGAGCGGTTTTTCCTTGCTGGCGGTGGAGTGCGACGAATCGCGCATCGACAAGCGGCTGGCCACCGGTTACCTGGACCGCAAGGAGAAGGACCTCGGCCGGGCCCTGGAGTTGATCGTAAGGGCCTGCCGGGAAAAGCAGCCCCTCTCCGTGGGACTGCTCGGCAACTGCGCGGAGATCCTGCCGCTGATCGTCGAACGGGGCGTGACCCCGGATGTCTGCACCGACCAGACCAGCGCCCACGACCCGCTGAACGGCTACCTGCCCAAGGGCTGGAGCCTCGAGCAGGCGAAGCGGATGCGCCGCAAAGACCCCGAGGCGACGGTGAAGGCCGCCAAGGCCTCCATCGCCCTGCACGTGCAGGCCATGCTCGAGCTGCAGAAGCGCGGCGCCGCCACCCTGGATTACGGCAACAACATCCGCCAGATGGCCCTCGAGGAAGGCGTTAAAAACGCCTTCGACTTCCCCGGCTTCGTCCCCGCCTACATCCGCCCCCTGTTCTGCGAGGGGATCGGCCCTTTTCGCTGGGCGGCACTCTCGGGAGCCCCCGAGGACATCTTCAGAACCGACGCCCGGGTCAAGCAGCTGATCCCCGATGATCCCCATTTGCACAATTGGCTCGACCTGGCCCGCGAGCGCATCCACTTCCAGGGGCTGCCGGCGCGCATCTGCTGGGTGGGGCTCAAGGACCGCGCCCGGTTGGGACTGGCCTTCAACGAGATGGTCGCCAGCGGCGAACTGCAGGCCCCGGTGGTCATCGGCCGCGACCACCTCGACTCGGGTTCGGTGGCCAGCCCCAACCGCGAGACCGAGGGGCTGCAGGACGGCTCCGACGCCGTTTCCGACTGGCCGCTGCTCAACGCCCTGCTGGCTACCGCCGGCGGCGCAACCTGGGTCAGCCTGCACCACGGCGGCGGGGTCGGCATGGGCTTCAGCCAGCACGCCGGGCTGGTCATCGTCGCCGACGGCAGCGAGGCGGCCGCCCGGCGCCTGCAGCGGGTGCTGTGGAACGACCCGGCCAGCGGCGTGATGCGCCATGCCGACGCGGGCTACCCGATCGCTGTCGACTGCGCCCGGGAAAACGGCCTGGACCTGCCGATGCTGGAGGACTGAGCCATGTTCGACCTGCAACTGCAACCCGGAAAGCTCACCCTGGCGCAGCTGCGCCGGGTGCAGGCCGAGCCGCTGCGGCTGAGCCTCGCCCCCGGCTGCGAGGAGCCCATCGAAAAGGCCGCCGCCGCGGTGCGCGAGGTGATCGCCCGGGGCCGGGTGGTCTACGGCATCAACACCGGTTTCGGCCTGCTGGCCAAGACCCGCATCTCCCCGGCGGAGATGGAACAGCTGCAGCGCGCCATCGTCCTCTCCCACGCCGCCGGGACCGGGCCGGTCATGGCCGAATCGACGGCGCGGCTGCTGCTGGTGCTGAAGATCAACAGCCTGGCGCGGGGCTACTCGGGCATCCGCCTCGCGGTCATCGAGGCCCTGATCCGCCTGCTGGGCAGCGAGGTCTACCCCTGCATTCCGCAGAAGGGCTCGGTGGGCGCCTCGGGCGACCTGGCGCCGCTGGCCCACATGAGCACGGTGCTGCTCGGCGAGGGTGAAGTGCTCTACCAGGGCAAGCGGCTCCCCGGGCGCCAGGGCCTCGAGATCGCCGGCCTGGCGCCGGTTACCCTCGCTCCCAAGGAGGGGCTGGCCCTGCTCAACGGCACCCAGGCCTCCACCGCCTTCGCCCTGGAGGGGCTGTTCGCCGCAGAGGACCTGTTGGCCGCGGCGGTGGTCACCGGAAGCCTCAGCGTCGAGGCGGCCCTGGGCAGCCGCGTCCCCTTCGATGCCCGCATCCACGAGATCGGCGGCCACCCCGGGCAGATCGACGCGGCGGCCGCCTTCCGCAGGCTGCTCGATCACAGCCAGATCGAGGACTCGCACCGCCAGTGCGAAGAGGTGCAGGACCCCTACTCGCTGCGCTGCCAGCCCCAGGTCATGGGCGCCTGCCTCGAGCAGATCCGCCAGGCGGCCCGGGTGCTGCTGGGCGAGGCCAACGCCGTCTCGGACAATCCGCTGGTGTTTGCCGAAACCGGCGAAATCCTCTCCGGCGGCAATTTCCACGCCGAGGCCGTGGCCATGGCCGCCGACAACCTGGCCCTGGCCATCGCCGAGATCGGCGCCCTGGCCGAGCGGCGCATCGCCCTGCTCATCGATACCCACCTGAGCAAGCTCCCCCCCTTCCTGGTCGAAAAGGGGGGCGTCAACTCCGGCTTCATGATCGCCCAGGTCACCGCCGCGGCCCTGGCCAGCGAAAACAAGACCCTCGCCCACCCGGCCTCGGTCGACAGCCTGCCGACCTCGGCCAACCAGGAGGACCACGTCTCCATGGCCACCTTCGCTGCCCGCCGCCTCGGCGACATGGCCGACAACACCGCGGGGATCGTCGCCATCGAGCTGCTGGCCGCCTGCCAGGGGGTCGATTTTCGCGCCCCGCTGAAAACCTCCGCGGATCTGGAGCGGGCCAAGGCGCGGCTGCGGCAGGAGGTTCCCTTTTACGATCGCGACCGCTACTTCGCCCCGGATATCGAAAAGGCCAAACGCCTGGTGCAGAGCGGGTTTTACAGCCGGTTCCTCGCCGCGGGCGTCTTGCCGAGCCGTTCGCGGACCATAAATCGCAGGGTATAATTAATTCAAGGCTAACGATAACCCCTGGTCTATGGATCCCGGCTGAGCGCAATGGACCCAACGAATCGTTCCCGCAACCACCTGAAATCGAGAATCCTCTTCGCCCTGCTCTATCCGCTGCTCGGTGTTGCGGCACTTTGCCTGGGGGGGCCGGGGTTCGCCCTTGCCGTAGCCGTGGCCATCATCCCTTTTCACCTGCTGTCGCTGAAAACCTCCTCGGTCCTGATCACCCGCAAATTCCAGGGCCATGAACTCACCTCCAAACAGGCCCCCAAGCTCAAGCGGATCTTGCGGACCCTCTCCGAACGCGCCCACCTGGAGCATCGCCCCCTGCTGTTCATGGTCCCCGGCGACGCCATCAGCGCCTTCTCCGTCGGCAGCCGCAGCCGCCCGGCCATCGCCCTCTCCCACGGCCTGCTGGAAAACCTCGACACCCGGGAGCTCGCCGGCGTTCTGGCCCACGAGGTCACCCATCTCAGTCAGGGCGACCCGCTGGTGATGGTCCTCTCGGGCCTGCTGCGCCGGGTGATCGGAGTCATGGCCGTGCTTGCCGGGCTGTTCGTCGCCATGAACCTCCCCATGTTCCTGCTGGGAAGGGAAGCCTTCGAGGTCCTGCCGCTGCTGGTTCTGCTGGTGGCGCCATCCCTGGGCAGCCTGTTGCTGTTCGCTCTCTCGCGCTGCATCGAATTCAGCGCCGATCGGGGCGCCGCCGAACTGCTCGGCGACCCGGAACCCCTGGCCAGCGCGCTGAAAAAAATGGGGACCTCGCACAAGGTCCCCTGGTGGCAGCGCCTGTTCCCCGGCGGCGGCAAAAGCGCCCAACCGCTGCTGCGCACCCACCCCACCGCCCGCGAACGGATTCAACGGCTGCGCGGCCTGAGGATCAGCAGCCCTTTTTCCTGCGACCCCCTTTTCCAGGATTGAGCAGCCTGCCCGGGAGAACCTCCCTTCAGGTTGGATCGGCACCCAAGAGCCCCCGCTCCAGGGGGACGTCGGATTTGAGCTCGGCCCGAACCCTCGGCAGACTTTCGGGGTAGTTGCGGCGGATGAAATCGATGAGCTTCTCGCGCACCTCGCAACGCAGGTCCCAGGCGCGGCCCGAATCGGCGGCGCTCATCAGCGCGCGAAGCTCCATGCTGCGTTCCGTGGCGTTGGTGACCACCAGCCCCGACACCTTCCCGTCCCAGTTTTGCGAACCTTTCAGAACCCGGTCGAGTTCCTGGCGCAGCGCCTCCACCGGCACGGTGTAGTCGGTGTAGAGAAAAACCGTGCCGAGGATGTCGGCGGAAATCCGGGTCCAGTTCTGGAAGGGCTTTTCCAGAAACCAGGTGATCGGCACCACCAGCCGCCGCAAATCCCAGATCCGCACCACCACGTAGGTCAGGGTGATCTCCTCGATACGCCCCCACTCCCCCTCGACGATGACCACGTCGTCGATCCGTATCGGCTGGGTGATGGCGATCTGGATGCCGGCGATCAGGGTCGCCAGACTGCGCTGGGCGGCGAAGCCGGCGATAATGCCGACAAGGCCCGCCGAGGCGAGCAGGCTGACCCCGACCTGGCGGATCTTTTCAAAGGTCATCAGCATCGACGCCAAGGCGATGACGAAGATGACCACCAGGAGGATTTTGACCAGCACATTGACCTGGGTGTGCACGACCCTGGCCTTGAGATTGTCCCTGACGGATACGTCGTAGCGGTTCAGGAACAGGTCGCGGACGGCGAAGGTGGTGTTCACCAGCAGCCAGGCCAAACCGCCGATGAAGGCGACGCTGATGAGGTTGCGCAGAACCCCCAGCACTTCGGGCGGAAACTTCAGGGAAGGGGCGACAAGGATGATCAGCAGCAGCGGCACCAGGACCCGCCCCGGCCCCCGCCAGCGCCGGACCAGGGAATTGTCCAGGGCCGTGTCGGTGCGCCCGGCGAAACGGTGAAGCCCCTTGAATGCCGCCAGATAGATCAGCCACCCCACCGCTGCGGCAGCGAACACCAGGCCGAGGGAGACGATCATCTCCTCCAGGGGCGCAAACCTGTGCAAAACAGCCTCAAGATTCATCCTCCCTCCCGAACGGTTGGAGTTTTCAGCGATCCCGCAACAGCTTGCCCCCCCGGTACAAAAGGTAAAAGGCGCCTATCTGCACAAGGTGGTAAAGGTCGTTGTGGTTGAAGTGTCGGTGCAGGGCAAAGCCGCTCATCTGAATCCCCGCGCCGACGAAGCAGGCCAGGATCCCCGCGGCGATCCACCTGGCCCGCCGCTCCTGCCGCAACAAGCCGGGGAGCTGCAGCAGCAGAACCAGCACCAGCGACGGGGCATAATCGTAGATGACATAGCGGAATTCGTTGTGGGTGGTCATCCAGGCCAGGTAAACCAGCAGCTTGACCAGCGCGGCGCCCATCGCCCAGTGCCTCAGCGGGGGGACCGTCAGGCCCTTGAGGGCCCCGGCCAGCAGACAGAACCCGGCCACCCCGGCGGCATAGACGGTAGTTTTCCACAGCGCCGCACCACCGGTCGCCGGCAACCAGGGAGAGAATCCGTGATAGCTTCCACCTGCAATCGCCGCGACCGCCGAAGCCCAGAAAGCCAGCGCCCACAACTGTACGCTGCGCTGGCGCAGGCGCCGGCCCTTGCGGCCGAGCTTGACGGCGAGAACGACGACCACCAGCCCCAGCAGGTAGTCGGTAAACAGGGTCATCGGTTCGGCGACGAACATTTTGCACCACTCCACCTGGGATCGGCGTTGACGGGCCTGATAGCGGGATGCTCTTAACCGGGATCAGGTTCCCCATGCTATCAGGTTCTCAGTCATTTTAAACCCTTTGCGGTCCGAATCGGTTAAAAGGTTTGCCTTTTTCGGATGCCGGGTTATAAAATCGCGCCGGTCAACGAAAACTCGAACCTGCCATTTATTCTTTCGGGGAAACCATCCATGCCGGGCCGCGGAATCCTAATCCTCTGTTTGCTCCTCCTTCTCAGCTGCGCTCTCACCGGGACCGCCCTTGCCCAGGGGCCGACCAGCCCCGAAGCCGGGGTCGAGACCCCGGAGTTGGCTTCGGAGTCCCCCGCGCCGGCCACGCGCCCCGGAGGGTTCATCCAGTGGATCGGCACCGGCTTCAGCATGCACAAGCAGAATTACCTGCTCCCCCTGACCTGGGGCAACCGGGCCCACGGCAGCGAGGATTCGGAGCTGAAATTCCAGCTGAGCTTCAAGCAGCGGATCGCCTCCAGCAATTTTTTCATCGGCTACACCCAGAAATCCTTCTGGCGCATCCTTGACCAGGATGACTCGCGCCCCTTTCGCGAAACCAACTACAACCCGGAACTTTTCTACCGCTACCTCAGCAGCGAGCACCCCTGGGGTTCCTGGGGGGCGGACGCGGGCTACGAACACGAATCCAACGGCGCCCGCGAGCCGACCTCGCGCAGCTGGGACCGTCTCTACCTGAAGCCGTTCATCGAATACGGCCGTCTGCGCACCGACCTCAAGCTGTGGCACCGCCTTTCCGAGGACGTCAAGGAGACCCCGGACGACCCCGCAGGGGACGAAAACCCCGACATCGAGAAATTTTACGGCTACGGTGAATTGCGCCTGGGCTACGAGTTCGCCAACCGGTTTCAGGACGGCCACATGGCGACCTTGCTGACCCGCTGGAACTTTGCCACGGCCAAGGGGGGACTGCAATTCGACTACAGCCTGCCGACCCCGAGCCGCAACCTGTTTCTCTTCGCCCACCTCTGGACCGGCTACGGCGAGAGCCTGATCGACTACAACCGCTCACTGACCCGCTACGGCATCGGGGTGATGTTCAAGCGCTGACCCGTCCCCGGAAGAATTCGGGAGGGCGGGAGCCCTGGCCCTCGAATCGACCATCTGCCGGCTCGCGAATCGGCGAGGAGTTGCCTCATGCCCTCATTGTTGGCCATAGACCTCGGGGTTCGAACCGGTTTGGCGCTGTTCGGGGGCGATGGCCGGCTGCGCTGGTACCGCTCGCAGAACTTCGGCACCGCTGCCCGTCTGCGCCGAGCTCTGCCGGGAATCTTTCAGCAGCAGCCCCAACTCCGGTGGCTTATCCTGGAGGGGGGCGGCGCCCTGGCCACGCTCTGGGAGAAGGAGGCAAACCGGCGGCAGGTGGCGGTTAGACTGGTCAGTGCCGAAAAATGGCGGGAGATGTTGCTTCTGCCCCGGGAGCAGCGCACGGGCGCCGACGCCAAGCACTGCGCCGGGGAGATGGCGCGCAGGGTCATTGAATGGTCGGGGGCGGCGCGCCCCACCGCGCTGCGCCATGATGCCGCCGAGGCGATCCTGGCGGGGTTATGGGGGGTCATCGCGATCGGCTGGCTGTCGGCGATCCCGGATGAACTGAAACGCTGAACTGCCCAGCCGGTCGAGGCATTGTTCTTGCAAAATTCCGGCGGAAGCAGTTTAACCCCCGAAAAAGAGTCCTTTCTCACCGATGCTTAAGCCGGCCAAAATTCTTGACCCGCCTGTCCCGGACACCACCGCTTCGGGTGAGCGCTACCTGCCCATCTCCATGGCCTGCCTGCAGCCGGAGTATCGGGCGCCCTGCGACCTGTACCTGAAAACCGGGGGCCGCGGCTACCTGTTCTTTGCCAAAAAGGGCCTCGACTTCGGCCACTCCCACCGCGCCCGGCTGCAGGAGAGGGGCGTCACCCACCTGTACATCCGCGACGAGGATTCTGCCCTTTACTTCGACTACCTCAAGGAGACGATCACCGAGATCGTCCGCAATCCCGCCTGCCAGTCGGAACAGAAGGCCGCGGTCATCCATTCGGCCTGCCAGGATATCATGAGCCGGGTCATCGCCGACCCGCGCGCCTCGTTCATCAACCAGGCCCACGAGATCATCACCCCGACCATCGACCTCATCGTGTCCGATGACACGGCGACCCGGCACCTGATCCAGTTGACGGCCTACGACCATTACACCTATACCCATTCCACCAACGTCGGCATATTCGGCGTCGCCCTGGCGCGGCTGCTCTACAGGCCAAACGATTTTCGCAAGATCGAGCGCATGGGCGCCGGCTTCTTCCTGCACGACCTGGGCAAATGCCGGGTGCCTATCGAAATTCTCAACAAACCTGGGAAATTGACCCCCTCCGAGTGGTCGGTCATGCAGCGCCATCCCGCGGAAGGTTTCCAGATGCTCGAGGAGGCCGGCTTTCTCACCGACGAAGCACAGATCATCACCCTGCAGCACCACGAGAAGGACGACGGAACCGGCTACCCCAACGCCCTCGACCGGGACAACATCCACCCCCTCGCCCGCATCTGCCGGCTGGCCGACGTCTACGACGCCATCACCTCGGACCGCCCCTATGCCAAGCGCAAATCGACCTACGAAGCCCTCAAGTTGATGAAGGAACAGATCGTGGCGGACATCGACCAGGAACTGTTCGAACATTTCGTCAAACTGTTCCGGAACTGAGCCGCCCCTGCCCCGCAGGGCGGGCACGGCCCGCCGGTTCACACCTCCCCCACCCTCTCCATGAGAAAATCAACGAATGCCCGGTTGGCCCGGGAGAGATAACCCTCGGCCTTCCAGGCGATGAGCAGGTCCAGGTGCAGGGGCGGATCGAAGGAGAGCGCCACCAAATCGGGATCTTCGCTGACCACCATGCGCAAGAAGGTGGAAACGCCAAGCCCCTCCTTGATCAGGGAACGCACCAGGGAGAACAGGTTCGTTTCGAAGACCACCTGCGGTGTCAGCCGCCTCTCCCTGGCCGTCGCGTCAATCAGTTCGCGCATGAAGTACCCCTCCTTGAACAGGATCAGCGGCTGGCCCAGGAAAACCTCCAGCGATATGCTCCCTCCGGCGGCAAGGGGATGTCCGGCAGGCACGCAGGCGACGATCTCCTCGCGCAGAAACCGCCGGCTCTTCAGCCCCTCGGGGACATTGCCGCCGGCAATCACCCCCATGTCGATCTCACCGCGGGCGATCAGCCGCTGGATTCGGCCCGCCCCCTCGCCGTTGACCGATAGCTGCAGTTCGGGGTAGCGCTCCCTGAATTCGCGGATGACCCGCGGGAAATAGTAGGAGCTCATCATCGGCGGGATGCCGATGCGCACCTCGCCGCGGGAGAGGCCGCGCAGTTCGGCCATCTCGGTCTGGGCGGCTCCGAAGTTATCGAGGATCCGTTCGGCATGGCGCAGAAACACCTCCCCCTCGGCGGTCAGGGAAATGCGCTTGTCCTTTCGGTTGAAAAGGGTCAGCTCCAGTTCCTCCTCCAATTTGCGGATAGCCATGCTGACCGCCGGCTGGGCGATGTGCAGCTGTTCTGCGGCCCTGGTGAAGCTCTGCTGCCGGGCGATCGCGACGAAAGCCTTGAATTGACGAAGATCCATACAACCCTCACAGATAAATTTTACTTATCATACTAATCAATACAATATATTTTACTTATATTCAAGCGGGGAGTAAGGTTGATTCAAGCGGAGGGAAACCAGCGGAGACGGGACTTATGCCGGGAAACGTGAACTATATTACCAGGGGTTCGAGGGAATACCGCAGGGCCAACCTGGCCCTGTTCATCGCCGGGTACGTGACCTTCTCGACCCTTTACGACTTCCAGCCGCTGCTGCCGCTGCTGGCCGGGGAATTCGGCATCTCACCCGCCATGGGCAGCCTGCCGCTGTCGGTGGCGACCTTCGCCCTGGCCTGGACCCTGCCGATCTCGGGGACCATTTCCGATGCCCTGGGGCGCCGGGTGCTGATGGGGGCGGCGGTGCTCCTGACCTCGTTGATGGCCCTGTGCACCCTGGGAATCGAGTCGGTGGTGCCGCTGATCGCCCTGCGCCTGGCGCAGGGCATGGTGCTGGCAGGAGTCCCCGCGGTGGCCATGGCCTACCTGAGCGAGGAAATGGAACCTGGCGCCCTGGGCGCCGCCATGGGCCTGTACATCGCCGGCAACGCCATGGGCGGCATGACCGGCCGCATCCTCACCGCCTGGTTGGCCGACTACCTCCCCTGGCGGGGAGCCATCGGCGTCATCGGCGTTCTAAGCCTGGTCCTGAGCCTGGTCTTCCTGGCCCTGCTTCCCCCCTCGCGAAATTTTCAGCGCCGGCCGTTTCGCCCGGGCCCGCTCACCAGGTCCCTGCTCGGGCTGCTGCGGCACCGGGGCCTGCTCTACCTGTTCGCCCTGGCCTTTACCTGCATGGGCGGGTTCGTGACTCTCTACAACTATGCGACCTTCCGCCTGCTGGCCCCGCCCTATTCCCTGAGCCAGTCCCAGGTGGCGCTGATCTTCATCTCCTACGCCTTCGGGGCCTTCGGCTCGAGCTTCATGGGAAGCCTGGTCAACCGCTTCGGCCGGGACAAGATCCTGCTCGCCTCCCTGGGGATCATGAACGCCGGGTTGCTGCTTACCGTGCTGCCCCCCCTGGCAGCCGTCATTGCCGGAATCGTGGTCTTCACCATAGGCTTCTTCGGCGCGCATTCGGTGGCCTCGGCCTGGGTGGGAACCCTGGCGCCCGGGGCCCGGGCCCAGGCCTCCTCCCTCTACCTGTTTTTCTATTACCTGGGATCGAGCATTTCGGGGACCGGCGGGGGGTTTTTCTGGAGTGCCTGGGGCTGGAGCGGGGTGGCGGGGCTGATCCTGCTGTTGACCGGCGCGGCGACCCTGGTGGCGATGCGCCTGGCCGCCCTGCACGCGGCGCCGGCAGGGCCCCAAGGGGCGGAGATCCCACCAGGTTCCCCGGCCGCTTCGGCTTTTCCCGGGGCCGCGGCAACGAAAAACCCCGGGACGAGTCCCATCCTCGCCCCGGGGTCGGTAACGCGCCTAGGCCGCTGAGCCTATAGCACCTGCAGCCTGAAACTGACGTTGGGCGCCGGGGCATGCTTGACCTTGACCATCACGTCGTAGAGCCCGGTCAGGTCCGCGTTTCTCAGGTCTCTGCCAAACACCTGCTGGTCGAGCAGCAAGCGGATTTTCGCCACATCAATGACGACGCTGTTCCCGGTCAGGGTGAGGATCTCGAAGGGGCCATAGGTCGGGGTGGTCTCCACCTTGGTCTTGTCGCTGAGGGTCAGCTTGACCTTCAGCCGGGCATCCTGGGTATCGAGGCTCACCTGGTTGCTGCCGGGGCCTACCACCAGGGTGACCCCGTCGAGGTCCAGATCCAGACTCCCCTTACCCTTGACCTCGCGCACCTTGATCATCAGGCTCGCCTTGTCGTAAACCTTGGGGCCGGAAAATTCATTCTCGGCGGTAATGGTGAAACGCGCCGCCTGGGCGGCATCATGGACGGTTACCCGGTTCTCGACCCCGCTGAACACCTGGGTGAAATTGCCACCCATCCCCTCTTCGATCAGGCAGCCGAGAGTCACCGTTTTCGCCACATTCTTCAGGGCGGATAAGTCGACCTTGGCCACTGCCTGGGCGATGACAGCCTTCACCAGCGACTCATTGACCACCAGGGACGGGGAGGTTTTGGCCGCCAGGGTGACCGGGCCCGGGATCTCCCCGTGAACGGCAGGAGCCGCGCCCGCGGCAGCATCCAGGTAGGCGCCAATCCCCTCGACCATGCCGGCTACGTTGGCTTCGAACAATGCCTCGTTTTCTTCTGTAACTTCGAAATCAACCTCAGGATCGCCGCTCAGATCGCGCACCGCCGAGATTACCGCCGCGGAAAAACTCTGCTTGCACAGCAGGTTGAAATCCGGTTGGGTCATGGACATTTCGGCGAGACGGTCGGCGGCCGACTTCATCACCCGCTCCTGAAGCTCCCGGTCGGAGATGCCGAGATTTTCCAGGATCCGCAGCATCTCGCCCAGATTGAAGTTGATCTTGAGCAGGTCCGCCGGTACACCCTGCGCCCCCGCGAGGTCGACATCCTCCACCGGACCCCCGGCGTGATCCTCGAGGGCCTGCCGAACGGCGCCCGAATCTTCTCCCAGACTCACCATGGTGGTCAGAGGGCTGATGACACTCGATCCGGGGGAGGCGGTCATGGGCAGGGCCGGGCTGCCGGTCAGGGTATCGAAGCCATCCTCACTGACCAATATGTAGTCCCGGTAGGGAATGGTCAGCCGGAAAGTTCCGTCATCTCCGGAATAGGTCATGGTTTCCTGCCCCTCATCCCAAACCCGGTTGCCGTTTTGATCTGCAAAAACCATGGCATCCGCCACCGGTCCCGGCGAAACCACCTTCCCTTGTTCCACAACGGATGGCGAGTCGACCGGATCGGCGTCGCCCCCTCCACCCCCGCATCCCCACAGCAACATTCCCATGATCGAAATTACTGAAAAAACTCGACACCAATCCCTCCGCCTCCAATTATTCATTTGTTCCTCCCTTTTCCGGTGGAGTAAACTACCTACCGACGTTTTTCACCAAGAAAACTTAAAACACTCCAACCTCTAGCAGGCAGGTCCTGCTTTGTCAAACGGGTCGCTGGTGAAAAGCTTGCTGCCCCGCCCGCCGATTTCCACCGTAAGGGTCCCAGGACCGAAGCCGTAAAGGAAGACAAGCGCCATCCGGCCCCAGCCATGCTGATTTCCGCTGGACATTGTGGTCGGCATGAGATAAAGATTCCCCGACAGAAACATTTCGACGAGTTGAATGTCCGCCGATCTCTCAACTCCATGGCGCCCGGAAGCGGGGCGAACTGCAGCGCCCTGCACATGTTCGCCAAAACCAAAAGCCGATGTCCCTGCTGCACAACCAAATCTTCTTGCTGCTGCTGATCATCATCCTCGGAGATTTTCTGGGGAAGGTGCGCCTCTGGAACCTCTCCCTGGGACCCTCGGCGATCATTTTCGTAGCCCTGGCCTTCGGGCATTTCGGCCTGACCCTCCCCGTAGGGGTTCAGACCATCGGCCTGGCCATGTTCATCTATGCCGTGGGCCTTCAGGCCGGGCCGGGCTTCGCAAGCTCCTTCCGCCGCCACGGCATCTCCATGGCCCTGACCGTGTTGTCTATGGCGCTGGTGGGGACCGGAGCGACCTACCTCTGCTGCCGCATTTTTTCCTTCGATGCAGCCACCGGGGCGGGCCTGCTATCCGGGGCGATGACCAGCACCCCGTCATTGGCGGCGGCGGTGGAGATCGTCGGCCATGACCGGGCTCCGGCCGCCTACGGGGTGGCCTACGGCTTCGGGGTGATCGGGGTGGCCTTGTTCATCAAGTTGTTGCCGAGCCTGCTTCGGTTGAAGGTGCCCGAAGAGGAGGCCCGCTTGGCCAGGGAGCTGTCCGAAACCAACCCGCCGATCACCTATCAGCACGTAGAGGTGAGTAACCCCAACCTCTTCGGCAAGCGGGTGGCGGATATTTTTCTCAAGAGCATTGCCCCGGTGACCATCACCCGCCTGCTGCGGCAGGGGGCCAGCGAACCGGTTCTGGTGGGAGCGGAAACCCAATTGCAGGAAGGGGACCACCTCAGGGTGGTGGGCCGGCCGGCCGACCTGGAAAAGGTTCAGCTTTACATCGGCAGGCCGGTTTCAGGAGAGATCGCATTTGACCGGGTCCTGACGAAAAACAGCATCATCGTTTCCAAACGACGGTTCGTCGGCACGACCCTCGGTTATTTCAATTTTCGCGAGACCTTCAACGTACAGGTGGCGCGCATCACCCGAAGCGGCATCGACCTGCCCGCCGATGCCAACACGCGCCTGCACCTGGGGGACGTGCTGCACGCGGTGGGCGACGAGCGTTCGCTGCGCAACATTTCGCGGATGCTCGGCAATGACCTCAAGGCCACCTATGACATCAGCCTGCTGCCGATCCTGGTCGGCCTGCTGCTCGGCTTTCTGCTCGGCAGAATCACCATCCCCCTGCCGATGGTGGGCCATTTCACCCTCGGCACGACCGGAGGGACCCTGCTGGCCGGGCTGCTGCTAGGCGCCAGCTACAAGACCGGCCCGCTGATCTGGGACGTACCCGCGGCGGGCAACCGCCTGATTCGCGATCTGGGTCTGGCGCTGTTCATGGCGGCGGTGGGGACCTCCGCCGGGGTCTCCTTCGTCGCCACCCTGCAGGAGCGGGGACTCTCCCTGCTCTTCTCCGGGGTGCTGGTTACCCTGCTGCCGGTGGCCGTTGGGGCAACCCTCGGCCTGTGGCTGCTGCGCATTCGCTTTCTGCAGCTGCTCGGGGTGCTGGTGGGAGGGATGACCAGTGCCTCGGGCCTGGCCGCCGCCGGGACCCTTTCGACGACCCCCTACGCCCCGGCCGCCTATGCCACGGTCTACCCCGTGGCCCTGATCGCCAAGATCCTCGCCGTCAAGATCCTGCTGCTGCTGCCTTTTTGACCTGAAAAAAGCTTTTAGCCACGGATCAAATCTGATCAAATCGGATTTTCAAAGCCTTGTAAATTCCGGATCGATACCCTGGAAGGTCAGGTTCTACAAAAGACCATCCTTATGGTTTATCAGATTTGATCCGCCCTTATCCGTGGCTGACAAAAGCCTTTCTGCTTTACACGCTTTTAAAAAAAAAAACGGGCGGCTCAAGGCCGCCCGCTGTCTGCGTGGATCGCTGATTTTTCCAGGTCAGTCGATGATCGTCACCGACTGGATTACCACCGGCTCCTTCGGCAGATCCGCGAATCCGCCTTGGCTGCCGGTCGCCTGCTGTTCGATGGTATAGACCACGTTCATGCCGTCCACCACCTTGCCAAACACCGCATAGCCGAACACCGCCGGGTTCAGCCCGCCGTGATCGAGGGACCTGTTGTCCTCGGTGTTGATGAAGAACTGGGCGGCGGCGCTGTCCACCTCTTCGCTGCGCGCCATGGCAATGGTGCCGACCTTGTTCTTCAGGCCGTTGGTGGCCTCGTTTTTGATCGGGTCCCGGGTCGGCCTCTCCTGGAGGTCGGGAGTCAGCCCACCGCCCTGGATCATGAAGCCTTTGATCACGCGGTGAAAAATGGTTCCGTCATAGTGCCCGGCACGGGCGTAAGCGATGAAATTCTCGACGCTCAACGGCGCCTTGGCCGCATCGAGTTCGAGGATGATTTCGCCCAGCGATGTTTCCATCTGGACCAGCGGATTGGAGACGCTCATGTCGGGACACCTCTGCTTGGTTGGATTTTACCTTCGGGGGCTCGTCCCCCAATCTTGGCTAGCACTCCTCCGCCAGGTATTGACGCAAGGCGACGGCGTTGTTCAGCCGCTCTTCCTTCGAGCTGTAGAGAAAGGTCACCGGGCCACTGTCCAGCTGCTGCCTCAGCTCTCGAACCCCTTCGGGATTTGCGCCCAGTTCCTCGAAATACCGGGCCTTGAACTCCTCCCACTTGTCGGGTTCATGCCCGTACCAGCGGCGCAGCTCGTCGGAAGGGGATATGGCCTTTGCCCAGTAGTCGACGGCGGCCCTCTCCTTGGACAGGCCCCGCGGCCAGAGACGGTCAACCAGGATCCGAATCCCATCGGCTGGACCTGGCGGGTCGTAAATCCGCTTGATCTGGATGTCCATCCTCTCAGCACCTCCCCGATGTTTAGAGAAAGCCCTGATGCGGCTCCGGGAACAGTCTCAGGCCGCCTGCAGGGCCTCGGGATTTTCTTTTACCTCCCGCTCGGCCCAACGGCCGGCGAGCCAGCCGCAGATCACCAGCTGCAGCGGGTGGTAGATCATGATCGGCAGCAGGATTAGGCTCAGCCCCGGATGGGCGCCGAAGATGAGCTGGGCCATGGGCACCCCCGAGGCGAGGGTCTTTTTCGAGCCGCAGAATACCGCTGCGGTGCGGTCGGCCCGCGGCAGGCCGAGAGCGTCGCAGACCTTGCTGGAGAAGAAGAAGACCACCCAGAAGATGACCAGGGTTCCGGCCAGGGTGGCGAGCAGGGCCCCGGTTCCGTGTTTCGACCACACTCCCCATTTCATCGAATCGCAGAACGAGGTGTAGACCAGCAGCAGAATGGTGCCGCGATCCACCTTGTGGATGAACTTTTTGCGCTGCTTGGCCCAGCCGCCAAGCCAGGGACGGCAGAGTTGCCCCACCACCAGCGGCAGGATCAGCCAGATGATCAAATCGAGAATCACCTTACCCAGCGGCAGGGCCTGGCCGCCGCTCTTGAGCATCATGCCGATCCACAGGGGGGTCAGAAAAACCCCCAGCAGGCTGGAAAGGGTGGCGTTGAAGACCGCTACCGGCACATTGCCACGGGCCGCCGCCGTCAGCGCAACCGAAGACGAAACAGTGGAGGGAAGCGCGCAGAGGTAGAAGAAACCCAGCTGCAGGTCGCCGGGCAGTCGGTCCCCCACCAGCCACAGCAGACCAAGACCAAGCAGCGGAAAAAACAGGTAGGTGGTTCCCTGCACCACCAGGTGCAGCGGCCAGCGCAGAGTCCCCGCTTTGAGGCTTTCGAAGGGAAGCGCCAGCCCGTGAAGGAAGAAGATCAGCGCCACTCCGACCTTGGTGACGATTTCGGGATGAAGACTGCCCCCCTTGGCGCCGGGGTCGGGGAACAGCCAGGCGAGAAATACCGCCAGCACCATTCCGAGCAGAAACCAGTCAACTTTCAGTTTTGCCGCCATGGGATTCTCCTGATCAGCATTATCAGCTACGGTTTTGGAAAAACCGTGTCAATTTAGAACACCCGGCCGCAAAGGAAAAGAGAAAAGTCAAGAACCCTGTTTGCCGAAATGTTTGGCCGGCAAGGACGAGTCATGCGGCAGCTGATCAATAGCAGATCCGCG
Organism: Desulfuromonas versatilis; assembly: GCF_019704135.1. NCBI lineage: Bacteria > Pseudomonadati > Thermodesulfobacteriota > Desulfuromonadia > Desulfuromonadales > Desulfuromonadaceae > Desulfuromonas > Desulfuromonas versatilis. The sequence goes on along the minus strand of NZ_AP024355.1, from coordinate 1,949,711 downwards.
ACAAAGCCCCCTCGCCCGGTTCGCCGCCGGCGCTCCAGGTGTGTTCGATTGCCTCGCGGGCTGCACGAACCCGTTTCCTGCTTTCATCCCTGGCCATCCAGGCCAGGCTCAGGGGGAGCGCGAACCATCCCTTCTCCCAGAGGACGACCCTGTCGTCTTCCACCAGGGGCCGCGCTTCGTCCTCGCGCATGACCGCCACCCCCTGGCCGTCCAACACCAGTTCCTTGACGATGTACTCATCCACCGCCTTCACCCCCTGGTTGGGCAGCAGGCGGCGCCGCTCCAGTTCGTGGAACACCGCCTGGTATGGGGGGGAGTTCTGCTCCACCCAAACCCAAGGCAGCGCAGCGATTTCCGCCCAGTTGCGAGGCCGACCTGATTTGATCAGCCGACTGGGGATGGCGATGCAGAATGGAATCTTGGCCAGGTGGTGATAGCGGATTCCCGGGTCCGCAGGGTCACCGTAACAGAAGGCCAGGTCGAGCTGGCCCTGGCGCAGCATCTGTGCCGCGCGAAAGGTCTGGCTGGCGACAAAGACGACGTTCAGGCCGCTATGCAGAACGCCCAGTCGCCGGTTGATGGCGCCGATCCGCAGAAAAGCCGGATCGGTGTTCAGGCCGATAATCAGCGTCTCAGCGCCTCCCTGGCGCAGGGTCTGGGCTTTCCGGGCGAGCGTCTCTTCTGCGTCGAGTACCGCCTCGACAAAAGGGAACAGCTCCCGTCCGGCCTCGCTCAACACCATCCCCCGAGGCGTACGCAGAAACAGCGCGACACCCAAGTCTTCCTCCAGCTGCTTGAGCTGGCTGGAGAGCGCCGACTGGCTCAAATGCAGTCGCTCGGCGGCCCGGGTCAGATTGGCTTCCCGGGCGATCATGACAAAGCTCTTTAACCGTTGCTGCCCCATGCCCCAATCGTTCGATCTTTCCGAACGCTCCCAGAAAAAAGTTCAATTGGATCAGGACGGTATTTTACAGTAAAAAAGGACTGTTTTAAACAATTCCAGGCCGCTTTGGCTCATTTTTATTATCGAAATTTGTGATCACCAGCCAAATGACTCCGCAGGCTGGCCAACCCAGGAGGCTCTATGCTTGAATCGTTGTTTCGCAAAGGCACCGCCCTTATCCCGCCCCTTGCCCTGCTGCTGGGCAGCCTGGCCGGACCCGCTGCCGCCAATGACCCCCTTTCGGCGTGGAAGCCCTCTTTTGATCCATCCGGTGCCCAGTACACCTACATGCTTTCCAACATCGCCCACCCCGGCATCGCCGGGATCGGGGTCGGCTACAAGATCCGCGACCGGGTTTGGGAGAAAAGCGGCGGCCGGCTCTACGTCGACTTCCGGCCCCTGGCCCAGCTCGGCGGCGAGAAGGACGTCATCAGCAAAGTCAAACTCGGAGCCGTCCAGGGGATGCTCTGCTCCTCGGTTGCCGCCGCCAACGTGGCCGACAAGCTCGGCCTGGTCAACCTCCCCTTCGTGGTCGACACCTTCGACAAGCTCGACGCTTTCCGCAGCACGCCGGAACTCTGGAACGAGTACCGCGAAGCCGCCCTGCGCCAGGGGATGCTGGTGCTCGACATCACCGGCTACGGCACCTACGGCTGGGCGACCACGGCACCGGTAGCCAGCCTTGCCGAGGCCAGGGGGATCAATTTCCGCATTGCCGAAGCGCCGGTCAACACGGACATCTACAAGGCCTGGAACCTGAAATTCACCGTCATGCCCTGGCCCGACGTCCCCCAGGCGCTGCAGACCGGAGTCATCAGCGGCCTGGACCACACGCCCATCGTCTGCAACATCACCAAGAAATTCGAAGTGGCCAAGCACTTCACCCGCATCGACTATGCCCAGGGACTGTTCGTGCACCTGGCCAACAAGCGCTGGTTCGACAAGCTGCCCAAGGACCTGCAGCAGATTCTCACCGAGGTGATCGAAGAGGAGAGCGCCAAGGCCCGTGAGGCGACCCGGGTTCAGCAGCAGGAGCAGATCGCTGCGGCGGAGGCGGCAGGGGTCAAGTTTCACAGCCTGAGCAACGAAGAGAGAAAGCAGCTCATCGCCGAGGCGGCACCCGTGTATGAAAAATGGTCGAAAAAGCTCGGTTCGGACTACCTGCAGCGGGTGAGGAACACCCTGGGCGAGTAGTCCAGCAGGACAGATGAAAAAAGGCCCGCAGGGCACCCTTGGGTGTCACTGCGGGCCTTTTTTCAGGTCTGATGTTTTGCGGGCGGGCCCCACCCTCACCCCGGCCCTCTCCCTGAAGGAGAGGGGGATTTCACTTCAGGGGCTCCTCATTTCTGCTGGGTTCCCCGATCGACCGACCGCGGAACTCCTCGAGGAGAAAACTCACGGCGCAGCTGACCCGGCGCGGCAGGTGGCGGCCGCTGGGGTAGACGATCCAGATCGGCGTGTGCTCTTTAGTCCATTCGCCGAACAGTTCGACCAACTCCCCCGCCGCCAGGCTTTGCAACGCATAGATACTGGCGGTCCGAACGATCCCCACCCCCTCGCAAGCCGCAGCGATCAACGCCTGCCCGCTCTTGCTGTGCCAGCTCCCCTGCGGTCGGATTTCAACCAGCCGTTCCCCCATTTTGAATTTCCAGCGCAGCACCGAGCCGGTCAGGCAGTTGTGCCCGCCAAGCTGCTCCGGGGTCAGCGGAGTACCCCGCGCCGCCAGGTAGTCCGGGGAGGCGTAGATGCCGTAGCGGAAAGAGGACAACTTTCGGGCGATCAGACTCGAATCGGCCAGCTCCCCGGCGCGGATGGCGAAATCAAACCCCTCGGCGACCAGGTCGACCAGGCGGGCGGAGAGGTCGATGTCGAGGCTGACCCCCGGGTTGCGTGCGGCGAAGCGGGCCAGGGCCGGAGCCAGGTACCACTCGCCGAGCCCGCCATCGATCATGCTCACCCGGATCGGGCCCTTGGGGCTCTCCTGGAAATCCCGCACCCGCTCTTCGCCCTGCTGCAGCTGCAGGACAACCTCCCGGGCGTGGTGATAGTAGATCTCTCCTGCCTCCGTGAGCGACACCCGGCGGGTGGTGCGCTGCAGCAGCCGTGTCCCGAGCCGGTCCTCGAGCTGGCGCACCCGCTGGCTGACACAGGCCTTGGAAATACCCAGGTCCCGGGCAGCCGAGGCGAACCCCCGGGTTTCCACCACGCGAACGAATTCGAGCACCCCAAGCATCTGCATAATTGTTCGCCCTCGCAAACAGTTTATTTGCAATTAGCCGACTTATCGGCCATTTAGTTCAGGATTATACTCCCTCTCGTTGGCAATTAAAGTCTAAATCGAATCAGGAGGCCCCCTTGTTCGACTGGCAATTTACCCCGGAACTGCTCGCCATGCTCTTCAGCGTCGGTCTGATCGCCGGCACCATCGACGCCATCGCCGGCGGCGGCGGCCTGCTCACCCTGCCCGCCCTGCTCGCCTGCGGCCTGCCGCCCCTGCAGGCCATCGCCACCGCCAAGCTGCAGAGCACCGTGGGGGTGGGCACCGCCGCATTCTGCTACCTGCGCAAAGGGCAAGTGGACCTGGATGAACTGCGACCGATCATCGGCTGCACCCTGCTCGGTTCGCTGGCCGGCGCCCTGTGCCTGCAACATGCCGACCCGCAGATCCTTGAAAGCCTGCTCCCCATCGCCTTTCTGGGCGTGGCCGGCTATTTCCTGCTCTCGCCAAGGGTCGGGGACCTGGACCGCCACCAGCGCATCAGCCGCCGGTTATTCGCTCTGCTGATCGGCACGGGAATCGGCTTTTACGACGGCTTTTTCGGACCGGGGACCGGGTCGTTCTTTTCCATCGCCTTTATTTCGCTGCTCGGCTGCAACCTGCGCCGGGCCACCGCCAGCACCAAGGTCCTCAATCTGACCAGCAACCTGGCCGCCCTGGTCCTGTTCATCCACGCCGACGTGGTGGTGTGGTCGCTGGGGCTGACCATGGCCGCCGGCCAGGTGCTCGGCAGCACCCTCGGCGCCCGCCTGGCCATGCACAACGGCGCCCGCCTGATCCGCCCCCTGGCGGTGATGGTTTCGCTGGCCATGATCTTCAAGTTCTGGGCGCCGGCCGCGCAGATCTTCCGCATGCTGAGGTTGATTTAAAAGACGGCCTTTCCGTGAGCCCCCAGATGCAAAAAGCCCCCGCCGGGATTTCCCGGCGGGGGCTTTTTAGTGGAGCAGCCTGTTAATCTCAGGCGGTCTTCTTGTACCCTTCCATCTCGTCGAACTGCAGGTACTTGTAGATCTGGTCGGCCTTGGGAGCGACCTTCTCCTTGTACACGGCCAGGTACTCGGCCGGGGTCGGCAGCTTGCCGAGGTTGGTGGTCACCGCGCCGAGTTCGGCAGAGCCGAGATAAACCTTGGCGCCGTTGCCGATGCGATCGTCGAAGTTACGGGTGCTGGTGGAGAACATGTTGACCCCGTCGGGCACGCGGGCCTGGTTGCCCATGCACAGCGAGCAGCCGGCGATCTCGAGGCGGGCGCCCATGGCACTGTAGACCGAGAACAGGGCCTCTTCCTTGAGCTTGTCCTGGTCCATCCGGGTCGGCGGGCAGATCCAGGTACGCACGGCAGGGTTGAACTTCTGGCCGCGCCAGATTTCGGCGGCGGCGCGGAAGTGACCGATGTTGGTCATGCAGGACCCGAGGAAGACGTCCTGGATCGGGGTGCCGGCCACCTCGGAGAGCAGCTTGACGTCGTCCGGGTCGTTGGGGCAGGCCAGGATCGGCTCGGTGATCTCGGCCAGGTCGATCTCGATGACCGCGGCATACTCGGCGTTCTTGTCGGCCTTGAGCAGCTTGGGGTTCTTCAGCCACTCGTTGACCGCGTCGATGCGGTTCTGCAGGGTCTGCGGATCGCTGTAGCCCTCTTCGATCATCTTCTGCATCAGGGCGACGTTGGAGCGCAGGTAGGTGCAGACCGAATCTTCGGAGAGCTGGATGCAGCCGGCCGCGGCGGAGCGCTCGGCAGCGGCGTCGGTCAGTTCGAAGGCCTGCTCGACGCTGAGCTCGGGGAGCCCTTCCATCTCGAGGATGCGGCCGTTGAAGATGTTCTTCTTGTTCTTCTTGGGTACGGTCAGCAGCCCCTGCTTGATGGCCCAGTAGGGGATGGCGTTGACCGCGTCACGCAGGGTGATGCCGGGGTTGAACTGGCCCTTGAAGCGCACCAGCACCGATTCGGGCATATCCAGCGGCATGAAGCCCATGGCGCCGGCGAAGGCCACCAGGCCGGAGCCGGCCGGGAAGCTGATGCCGATGGGGAAGCGGGTGTGGCTGTCGCCGCCGGTGCCGACGGTGTCGGGGAGCAGCAGGCGGTTCAGCCAGCTGTGAATGACGCCGTCGCCGGGGCGCAGGGCGACGCCGGCACGCTCGGCGATAAAGCCGGGCAGGGTCTTGTGCATCTTCACGTCGGCCGGCTTGGGATAGGCGGCGGTGTGGCAGAAGGACTGCATGAACATCGGCGAGAGGAAGCGCAGGCAGGCCAGCTCTTTCAGCTCGTCGGCGGTCATCGGGCCGGTGGTGTCCTGGGAGCCGACGGTGGTCATCTTCGGCTCGCAGGCGGTCCCGGGCAGAATCCCTTCGACGCCGCAGGCCTTGCCGACCATCTTCTGCGCCAGGGAGTAGCCCTGGCCGGGCTTGGCGACCGGGTTGACCGGCAGGGTGAAGATGTCGGTCTCACCCATGCCGAGGGCGGCGCGGGCCTTTTCGGTCAAGGCGCGGCCGATGATCAGCGGAATGCGGCCGCCGGCGCGGAACTCGTCGGGGACGGTGTTAGGGGCGATCTCGAAGGTGGTGATCACCTTGCCCGACTCGTCGGTCACTTCACCCTTCTTGGTGTTGATGACGATGACGTCGCCGGTATTGAAGCCGGTCACGTCCATCTTCAGCGGCAGGGCACCCGAGTCCTGGGCGGTGTTGAAGAAGATCGGCGCGATGACGCCGCCGATGATGACGCCGCCGGTCTTCTTGTTGGGAACCGCGGGGATCTCGTTGCCGATGTGCCAGAGCACGCTGTTGCAGGCCGACTTGCGCGAAGATCCGGTGCCGACCACGTCGCCGACGAAGGCGACCTGGAACCCTTCGGCGCGGAACTTGGCGATCTCGGCATTGCCGGTGGGGAAGCGGGTCTTGCCCATGGCCAGCGCGTGCAGCGGGATATCGGGGCGGCTCCAGGCGTCGCCGGCCGGGGAGAAGTCGTCGGTGTTGATCTCGCCGTCGACTTTATAGACCTTGACCTTGATGGTCTCGGGGACGCCGGGTTTGCCGGTGAACCACTCGGCGTTGGCCCAGGATTCCATGACCTTCTTGGCGGCGGCGTTGCTCTTGGAGAGAGCCAGCACCTCGTCGAAGGCGTCATAGACCAGGGTGGTGCCGCACAGGGCCTTGACGGCCTCGTCGGCCAGCTCGGCATCCTTGAGGGCCGCCACCAGGTGCTTGACGTTGTAGCCGCCGATCATGGTGCCGAGGATCTTGACGGCGTCCTTTTTGGAAATCAGCGGAGACTTGGCCTTGCCGGCCAGGATCTGCCCGAGGAATTCAGCCTTGACTTCGGCGGCGGGGTCGACGCCGGGGGAGATCCGCTCCCTGAACAGGTTGAGCAGAAACTCTTCCTTGCCCTTGGGGGGATCCTGGAGCAGCGTGCAGAGTTCCTTGGTCTGCGCGGGGTTGAGGGGCAGCGCCGGGATGCCCTGGGCGTTGCGCTCTTCCTCGTGTCTCAGATAAGCTTCGATCATCTCTCTCCTCCATTAAATTATTGCGGCCTGAGCGGGAAGACAGCCGTGCCGCCCGAATGATCCAACCTGCCAATCGTCTCGTGCCTTTCCGCTAGCAGCCTGCATGCGGAAAAGCCCGTCATTCCAATGCTCCGGATGAAAAACATTGCATACTGTATACGATTTACCAGATTGTTGTCAACGGTCATATCTGGACAAAAGAGGATCCATTTATTAACCGGGGGTGCCTGACCCTAAAAAGGGGACAGATCTATTTTCCCCTTTTCCTCGGCCGCCCCTGCCCCCTCAACTCCACCCGCCTGCCAAGTCGCTCAGCAACCTCATCGACAAACCGGTCTCCGCCGGTCAATTGCCCCCTCTTTACCGGGCCGACAATGGCCTGGCGCTCTTCATCGTTGACCGGCTTCGCCAACAGGTCGCGATAGTGCCTCACCCGTTCCTCATCCGTCTCCCCAAGCCCCAGCCAGGCCGGAGCGAGATCGAGCCATTCCGGGCACGATCCACCGAGATGGGCGGCTCCGCTCGACCAGGGATAATCCGCGGGCTGAGCGCACACCCCGGCCTGCACCGGATTCAGATCAACGTAACGGCAGCAGGCCAGCAGGTAGGCATCGTTTTCGATGGGGCTCGACCTGTAGCGGCCCTCCCACAAGGTGCCGCTGCGACCTTCCAGACGATTGACATACCGGGTCTGCCGACCGGCCAGGCGCTTCATCAGCATGCCGAGGTGGGCGGGATTATCTCCCGGATCGACAATGAGATGGACATGGTTGGTCATCAGGCAGTAACCATAAACCTTGCAGTCAAGGGCGGCCTTCCATGTGGCCAGGTTGACGAGGTAATAGCGGAAATCGTCGGGGTCGGAAAAAACCACCTGACGATTATGCCCCCTCTGGATGATGTGATGGGGATAGTTCGGAAGAGCTATGCGGGCTGAGCGTGGCATGTTTGGATAGTGGCAGCAGGCAGGGTGGGTGTCAACAAATAAATCTGTCCCCTTTTTAGGCGGCCTTGATATTGTCTATCCGGCTTTCCCGTCCTCTTCCCCCTCGGACCCTGGAACCCAACTGTCGCCCAGCCGGATACTAAGAACGACAGGGAAAGTCACGCTATGGTTTGAGCAGGTTGCGGCCCTACCCTTCCTTCTTCAGCTCCAACTCCTCCCAGCGCTCCATGAGCGCCATAAGCCGCTCTTCCACCTCGGAAAAAGAACGGGAGACGGCTTCCATGCCCTGGGGGCCGCCTTCGATGCCCGAGGGATCGGCCAGCAGCCCCTCCAGCTCGGCCTTTTTCCCTTCGAGAGCTTCGATGTCCTTCTCCACCTGCTCGAGCTCGAGTTTTTCCTTGTAGCTCAGGCCGGCGCGTTTCCTGGGAGGCGCCTCCTTGGGTTCGGCCTTTTTCACCTCGGCCTTGCGCTGCTCCTTCTGCTCCTGCAGCTGCTGGGCCTTGAGGGCGCAGAAGGTTTCGTAATTCCCTTCATAAAACACAACCTTCCCGTCTCCCTCGAAATGCAGAATCCCGGTGGAAACCCGGTCGAGAAAGTAACGGTCGTGGGTCACCACCAGCAGGCAGCCGGGGTAGTCGTTCAGCGCCTCTTCGAGGACCTGCAGGGTGGGGATGTCGAGGTCGTTGGTCGGCTCGTCGAGGATCAGCAGATTGGCCCCCTGGAGCATCAATTTGGCCAGCAGCAGGCGGGCCCGCTCGCCGCCGGAGAGGGTGGAGACGCGCTTGCGCTGCTCCTGGGCCGAGAACAGAAAGCTCTCCAGGTAGCCGATCTTGTGCCGTTTTTCGCCGGCGACGGTGACCCATTCGCCCTCGCCGAGGGTCTCGTGGACGTAGAGCTCGGGGTCGAGGCCGCTGCGGTCCTGGTCGATGTAGCCGATGCGGGTGTTCTTGCCGAGCACAACTTCTCCGGCAAGCGGCTCGAGCTGGCCGAGAATGGTCTTGAGCAGGGTCGACTTGCCGCTGCCGTTGGGGCCGAGGATGCCGATCCGCTCCCCTTTGCGCAGGATCAGGTCGAGCCCGGCGATGAGTTGCTTGTCGGGATAGCCGAGGGACACCTTCTGCAGCTCGAGGATGGTGCCGCCGAGGCGCTGGTCCATGCCGAACTGCAGTTCGACCTCGCGGCTGCCGACGGTTTTGCGCTGCTGACGCAGCTCGTCGACCCGGTCGATGCGGGCCTTCTGCTTGGTGGTGCGGGCCTTGGCGCCGCGATGCAGCCAGGCATCCTCGCGCCGCAGCAGGTTGGCCAGCCGGCTCTGGGTGCGCCCCTCCTGCTCCATCTCCATCTGCTTTTGCTCGAGATAGGCGCCGTAGCCGCCGAGGTAAACGCCCATCGTCCCCTGCTCGAGCTCGAACATGCGGGTCGCCACCCGGTCGAGAAAGTAGCGGTCGTGGGTGACCAGCACTACCGCCCCGGGGTACTGCAGCAGGGCCTCCTCGAGCCAGGCGACGGTGTCGGCGTCGAGGTGGTTGGTTGGCTCATCGAGCATCAGCAGATCCGGCTCGCGCAGCAGCACGCCGGCCAGGGCCACGCGTTTGGCCTGCCCACCGGAAAGTTCACCGGCCCGCTGGGAAAGATCATGGATGCCCAGCTTGCCGCAGATATCCGTGACCCGGTGGTCGAGACTCCAGCCGCGGTGCAGGTCGAGCCACCCCTGGATGTCGTGCTGTTCGGCGAGCAGGCTCTCGGTCTGCGCCGGATCCGCGCCCTGCAGGGCCTCGGCGATCTGCTGATAGCGGTCGAGACGGCACCGCGCCTCGACCAGGCACTCCTCCAGGATCTGCCGCACCGACAGGGCCGGATCAAGGACCGGCTCCTGCGGCAGGTACTCGGCCTTGAGGCCGCGCTGGCGCATGATCTGGCCGCGGTCGGCATCTTCCAGGCCGGCGAGGATGCGCAGCAGGGTCGATTTGCCGCTGCCGTTGCGGCCGATCAAGCCGACCTTCTCCCCCTCGCCTACGGCGATATTGACATCGGCGAGGATAGTTCTGGCTCCATAGGCTTTCTGCAGACCGCTTATATCAATGACGTTCATGGACATACCTCGGGAATATTCCTACACGGGCCCGCCTCCTCGCTGGGAGTCGCGGGCGGTTCTTTATACACCCACGGCAGTCAAAAAGCCAGACGCTCAGGCCCCTCGCCTGCATGACACATTCTGTCACACACCTGCCGTAGGGTTTAAACAACTGACCAGGGAGGTGCTTCATGTTCGAACTGCTCATGCTCATCGGCTTTGCCTACGCGGGCTTCTGCCACTTGCCGAATCCGGTAAAAAGAGCCCCCAAAGCGCAAGGTAAAAAGACCGACGCCGGAAAAACCCACCGCCGCAGCCTGCCTCACGGCCAGCCCGGCAGGCACCTCAAGCACGACAGCCCACAGGTCTTGCACAGGAGGGCCAGCCTCGGCAGCCCCGGCGACCCGGGAAAGGGGGCCTGACCCTTGCCCCGGGAGTTGCCCCAAGCCCCGCAAAACATTGGCATCCTCGGCAGGCTGTGTTATGTTCTGCGGCGAAGTCGGAAATCTGTCGAGGAGGCATTCCTTGAAATCCGTCCTGTATTGCACCTTTGCCCTGACTCTGCTTCTCGCTTGCAGCCGCAACCTGCACGCCGAGGAGTCCGTGCCCCTGCAGAGGGACTGGATGATCAACCTGGTGGACGGGATGGGCTGGACCTTCGGCCTTCCCGATGAGCCGCAGGATGCCGATTACCTCGAGATACTCGAGGGCCGCCGCCGCTACCGAATCGAAGCCGAACAGGCCCGCCGCCCCACCGACATGGTATCCGCAAAGGACTTCACCAGCTTCGGCGAATTCAGCGGCGAGGGGTGGCTGAGCGGCATTGCCACCCCCACCACCGCTCACCTTGATTTTCATCTTCCCATCGCCGGGCGCTACCGGGTGAGCACTTCCCTGCTGCAACCGGGGTTCAAGATCAGTATCGGCGGCCACAGCTTCCAGGCCGATGGCGGCAAGGCCTTCGAACCGGTCGAGCTGGGCGCCGTCGACCTGCCCGCTGGCGCCCTGGAAATCATCGTCGAGCTGCCACCCAACGGCGGCATCGACTACCTTGAACTGCAGGCCCCCAACCTGCGGCCCGTCGCCCCTCTGCAAGGATGGAACCCCGGCGCCGCCCTGGGCCGGGAAGACCTGGCAGTCACCGTGGCCCGCCTGCTCGACCTGGAGCCCGCGCTCCCCCCGGCGGGCCTGCCGCTGATCATCGAAGCGGAAACCGCGGGCCCCTTCTCCGGGGTGGAGATCACCGACATCCGCCGCATGGGCGAACCCAGCGGCGGTCGCTGGATCCGCTCCGGCAACCTGCCCGCCGAAGTGTTTTTCGCCTTCGAGGTGCCTGCCGCCGGGGTCTACTCCCTTGCCCTGCGGGGGACTGCGCTAAGCGAACAGACCGCCCGCCTGAACGAGCGATTCGAATTTACTCTGAATTTTCCCTCCTATCTGGGAGCGGTCGAGGTGGGCGATTTCTATCTGCCCAGAGGGCTCAATACCCTGCAGATCACCCTTCCGCCACGGGCCGGGCTCGACAGTCTGTCCCTGCAGCCGCACGGCTCCAGGCCGGATAACTACCTGCGACTGGCGGGGCTGCAGGAGCTCTCTGACCCTCCGACCATCGCGGAAATGAACCGCCTGCTGGCCCTGCTCGCCGCCCTGGGTCCGGCGCGCTGATGCCGGCATGGGGCTCTCCGGTTACCTGCTGGCCTACCTTGGCGGCCTGCTAGCCGCCCCCTGGCTGCCCCCTTCCCCCTGGTTTGCCCCGGGCGCCCTCGCCTGCGCGCTTTTCTTCTTCGCCCTTCGCTCGCGTCCGGTCGCGGCCCTTCCGGCGGCAGCCTTTTTCTGCCTGCTCGGCGTTTCCCTCTACCATCTGCACCTGACCCCGCCAGCCGACCCGGCCCATGTGCGGAATTTCGCCGGAGAGGAGCGGGTACTTCTGGATGCGACCATCCTCTCCATCGCCGACCGCCCTTCGGGAAGGCGGGTTCTCGACCTGGCGGCGCACGGCGTGGGCAAGGACGGACGGGAGGCGGCCGTGCACGGCACGGTCAGGCTCTACCTTGACGAGGGCCCCCTTCAGGCAGAGTCCGGCGACCGGGTTCGCCTGCTCACCCGGCTGCGCACCCCCAGGGCTTTCGGCACCCCCGGGGAGTTCGATTTCCCCCGGCACCTGGCTTACTCGGGGGTTTTCGCCACCGCCCATGCCCGGCATGGCCTGGACCTCGCGGTGATCCCTCGTCCCCAGGGCGGCCGGGCAAGCTTCGAAAATGCCCGCCGGACGATCGCCTCGTACATCGAGGCGGCCGTCGGCCCGGGATATGCCCCGTTGGTCCAGGCCCTGGTGATCGGCGAGAAGAGCGGCATCTCCAGCGAACAAAGAGAACTGCTGGCCAGGGGGGGCGTCTCCCACCTGTTCGCCATCTCCGGCCTGCATCTGGGCATGGTCGCCGCGCTGCTCTACGCCGTGGCCAGCTTCTTTTACCGCCGCTCGGAAACCCTGCTGATTTTGGCACCACCCCGGCGCCTTCTCCCGGTTCTGCTGCTTCCGCTCCTGGTCGCTTACCTGGCCCTGACCGGCAACGCTCTGCCGACCCGGCGGGCACTGTTAATGGCCGGGGCCGTGGCCCTGTTGCTGCTTTTTGCCCGCCGCACCCAGCCGGTAAGGCTGTTTGCCACCGTAGCGTTACTGATCCTGGTGGCCGAACCCCTGGCCCTGTACCAGCCTGCCTTTCAGCTCTCCTTCGCCGGGCTGCTGGGGATTTTGCTCCTGGTGCCGCGCTGGTCAACCCGCCTGGCCCTGCTGCCGCGCCCCCTGCGCTGGCCGGCGATGCTGTTTGCCTCCACCACCGCGGCAACCTTGGCCACCACCCCCCTGGTCCTGTTTAACTTCCATATGCTCGCCCCCGCCGGCCTGATCACCAATCTCTGGGCGATCCCCGCCGTGGGGTTTCTCGCCGTTCCCCTCGGCCTGGCCGGTGCCCTGCTGCTCCCCTGGTTCCCCTGGGGCGCCGGGATGCTGTTCCGCGCCTGCTCCCAGGTGCTGCAGTACGTCCTTGCCGGGGTACAGGCCCTGATCGAATTGCCCCTTCTGCAGGGCTGGATCTGGTATCTGCCGCCCGGGCAGTTGTTGGCCATCGGCCTGGTTTCCGGGGTGCTGCTGCTCCCGGCCGGGCCCGGTGCTTTACGAAGAACCCGGATCGCCCTGCTGGCTGCGGCCGCCCTGTTGGCAGCTTTTCCCCTGCCCCCTGCGGCAGACCTGCAGGTCACCGCCCTCAGCGTCGGGCAGGGGGACTCCATCCTGGTTTCCCGAAACGGAGAATCCCACTACCTGGTTGACGGGGGCGGACTCTACAGTGAGTTTTTCGATGTGGGGCAACGCCTGGTCGCCCCGGCCCTCGGCCGCCTTGGAGTTCGCAGCCTCGATGCGGTCATTCTCACCCACGACCATCCCGACCATCGCAAGGGGTTGCTGCATGTGCTGGAGCATTTTCCGGTGGCCCGCTTCCTGGCCCCGGTGGCGCCGGGGGAACTGGATCGAAGCCTGCAGGAGGTGCTGGCCCGCCGCCAGATTCCCGCCGCGCGGCTTGCACCGGGCTGGACCCTGATCGAGCAGGAGCCCGATCGATCCCTTGCCGCCTTTGTACCTGCCCGGGGAAGCGTCAATGACCGCTCCATCGTTTTGCACGGCACCCTGGGCCGGGACGGGTTCCTGCTCACCGGCGACCTCGAGGCGCCCGGGGTCGCCGAGCTGCTCGCCAGCCCTCCCCAGGGTCCGGTCACCCTGCTCAAGCTCCCTCATCACGGCAGCCGCAGATCGACCCCGGAACTGCTCCTCGACCGGTTCCGCCCCCACCGGGCGTTTGTTTCCGCCGGGGCCGGAAACCCGTACCAGCTCCCCCACCCCGAGGTGCTATCCCAGGTGGCGGAGCGTGGGGTTCCCCTGTGTCGAACCGACCGGGAGGGGACCCTCAGGTTCCGCTCGCAAGGCGAAGGATGGCGGGTAACCCACTGGGAACGTGGGCTTTTCCGTTGACAGAACTAGCGGATTTTGTTAGCTTCGGTGCTAATTAAAGCGGAGGCCGGCCGAATGAAAAAACCCACCATACTGGTTGTGGACGACGAGCTTTTCTTTCGCCGGCTGTATGCCGAATTGCTGAGCGAAGACGGGTACCAGGTCGAGGCGGTGGCCTCGGGCGACGAGGCCTTGGCCCGCCTGCGCCGCGGCGGCGTCGACGTGGTTCTCACCGACATGGTCATGCCGGGGCTGTGCGGCCTCGAAGTATTGCGCCTGGCCCGCAGCATCGACAACCCTCCCGAGGTGATCCTGGCCACCGGCCATGCGACGCTGGAAACGGCCATCCAGGCGCTGAAGAACGGCGCCCGCGACTACCTGATCAAGCCCTTCGACCCCGAAGAACTGCGTCACCTGGTGCGCACCTGTGTCGAACAGCGCCGCCTGCTCGACGAGAACCTGCTGCTGAAAAGCCAGATCCGCCTGTTTCAGAAGGGGCAGAATCTCGCCTCGCTGATCGAAATCGACAGGCTCCTCCCCCAGGCCGTCGACACCCTGCTGCACGAACTGGGCGGCGGTCGGGGTTTCGGCTTCCTGCTCGCCAAAAACAAAATTTCCCGCCTGGTCGCCGCCGACGGGCAGAATGAGTCACATTCCCTGGCCCTGGCTCAGGCCCTGCTCCCCCACCTCAAGGGCCTGACCGGGCCAAAGCTCCTGAAAGCCGGCGAGTTTGTCCCCACTGCCGAATGCCCACCAAAAATAAACTCCATCTACCTGTTTCCCCTTCGCTGTGAAAAAAGCCTGAAGGGGGCCCTGGTCATTTTCAATTCACCCGGCACGGATTTTCCCGATCCACCGCCACGGGACAACCTGCTGTTCCTGGCCGAACAGACCGCCCTGGGCTTTGAAAATGCCTATCGCTACCAGGGCGCTCGGGACCTGATGTACGCCGATGACCTTACCGGTCTCTACAACTACCGCTACCTGCAGATCGTGCTCGACCAGGAGATCCGCCGATCCGAGCGTTACGGGCTCGAATTTTCGCTGATTTTCGTCGACCTGGACCTGTTCAAGCGGGTCAACGACACCCATGGCCATCTGGCGGGCAGCAACGTGCTCAAAGAGGTGGCCGGCCTGATGCAGCAGAGCGTTCGCGAAGTGGACATCGTTTTCCGTTACGGGGGAGACGAGTTCACCGCCATGCTGGTGGAGACCGAATCCAAGGGGGCGGCCGTGGTTGCCGAACGGATCCGCCGCTCCATAGAAAACCACAAATTTCTGGCCGATGCCGGCCTGAACCTCAAACTGACCTGCACGGTGGGCTATTCCACCTTTCCCGAAAGCGCCAGCGACAAGCGGGGCATCGTCGATCTTGCCGATCGCGCCATGTATGAAGGCAAAAAGCAGCGCAACGTGACCCGGGGGGCCTGGGAGATCAAGGGGAAATGACCCTGCGTTTGCTGCTGGCGATCCTGCTCCCCGGGGTGCTGGTTATTTCAATCCTGTCCAGTGCATCCGCCTGGGCGGCGCCCGCCGCCCAGGCGGATGCTAAATTGCTTGCGGACCGTTACCGGCAGGCCCTGCGCATCGACCCGGAAAACCTCCACCTGCACTACAACCTCGGCGTTGTCCTGCTGCTCGATGATCAGGCCTCCGAGGCGATCTCGGAACTGAAGCTCGCCTACCCCGCCTTTGCCGACACCATCGAAATGAACTTCAACCTGGGCCTGGCCCTGGCTCAAACGGGGGATGCCGACAGTGCCCTGCTCTACCTGGAGCGGGCCGAGGAGCTCGGCGCACTGGACAGGCCCGAGATTTTCCCGCTGGCGGACAGTTATCTCAACCTGGCCAATCGCTACCGCGCCGCGGGCAACGACGCCGAGGCGGAGCGCCTTTACCGCACGGTCCTGGGGCTCGCGCCCGAACGCCACGAAGTCCATCGGCAGCTTGGGGACCTGCTGGCTCGCGGCGGCCAAACCGAATCCGCCGTGCACGAGTTCGAGGCCTACCTGGCCGTCCGCCCCGACGACCTGGCCGCCCGGGAGTACCTCTTCGCCATCCACTACAACCGGGCCCTGGGCCTGCTTGAGTCCGATCCCCGGCAGGCCGGGGAGGCTTTCGCCAGGGCCCTGGAGATCCAGCCGGGCAATCCGCTGCCCCTTTATTACCTTGGTTACCTGGACTACACGCGTGCTGAAATCGAGTCCTCCGTAACCCGCCTCGCCGAGGCCTATCCAAAGGTCGAGCCGGAGGTGCGGCAGAGTATCCGCGCCCTGCTCCACAACTGCGCCCTGACCCTGCTCCGCCAGCGCAAAACGCTGCTGGCCCTTGAGGCCCTGAAGCCGCTTCTCGAAGGTGAGTCTCCCGAGGTCAAAGATCTCAACCTCGCCGGCGGCATCCATCTGGATCTCAAGCAATACAGCCAGGCCTACGACTATTTCAACAAGGCATTGGCTGCCGAGCCGACCAATCGCGAAGCGACGATCAACCGCCTGGCAGCCGAAGCTGGCGCGGTCGAGGAGCTGCTCGCCGGCGGCCGGGCAAAGCTTTCTGACAGCGATTTCGATGCCGCGCAGGAATACTTCGAGCGCGCCGGGGCCATCAATCCCGCCGATCCCCGTCCGGCAGAGGCCCTGGCAGCCGTCGCCTCCGCCCGTGAAAACCAGGGCCGGGAACTGTTTGCCCAGGCGCGCGGCGACCTGGCCCAGGGGCAGCCGCGCAGCGCATTGGACAAGGTCAGGGCCGGCCTGGAACTGCTCCCCGGTGAAGAGTCGGGTTTGGGGTTGGAGGCCCAGGCGCTGGCGGCCCTGAATGCTGAAATCTCCGCAACCCTGGGCCAGGCGGCAGCCGATCTCGCCCAAGGCGACTTGCCCAGGGCCAGGGAGGCTTACGCCCGCATCCTGGAGCTTGATCCCGAGCAGCCTTCGGCCCTGCAGGGGCTTACCGAAGTGGAGCAACGCAGCGCCAGCCTGGCCACCGAGCTTCTCGGCAGGGCTGACCGGGCGGTGGCGGGCGCTGATTTCGCCAAGGCTCGCAGTTGGTTCCAGGAGGCGCTGCTGCTGCAGCCGGACCTGGCCGAGGCTCGAGCTGGGCTGGCCCGGCTCGAGGCCCAGGTCGATACCAGGCAGGCCGATGCGCTGCGCAGCGGCCGCAAAGCCCTGGAGGAGGGACGGCTTGCCCTGGCCCGAGAACATTTCCAGGCCGCCCGGGACCTGCGCGACACACCTGCGGTTCAAGCCGGTCTGGACCAGGTGGAGCAGGCGAGTCGGGAGCGGGTCACGGCCCTGCTGAACCAGGCGGAAAGGGTCGGCAGGGACGGAAACCCCAAGGAAGCCAGGGCCCTCTACGCCAAGGCCCTGCAGGTCGATCCCGGGTCCGCCGCGGCCCGGCGCGGCCTCGAAAGCCTCGAAACCCTGCTCAACCAAAAGATCGAGCAGAACCTGCAGGCTGCCCAACGGGAATTGGCCGCGGGAAATTATCCGCAGGCCCTCGAGCAGTTCCGAAAAGTTCTGGAACTGGCCCCGACCAGTGCCGCGGCCCAGCAGGGGCTGAAATCCGGCCGGGAGAAACTCGCCCACAGGCTGGCCGAGCTGGCGGAGAATGCCACGGCAGCGTTGGACCGGGGGGACCTTGTTCAGGCCGAAACGGCGCTGGACGAAGCCCTGGCCCTCGACCCCTTCCACGCAGGTTCCAAAACGGCCCTTCAGCGTCTCGAGAGGCTGCGCCTCTCCGGCGCCAAACCCGGGGATGAGGAGACGCTGTACCTGCAGGGGATCGAGTTCTACACCAGCGGCCGCTACGAGGAAGCCATTTCGGCCTGGGAGCAGGTACTCACCCTCGCCCCCGGGCATGAAAGGGCCAGGATGAACATCGAAAAGGCGAAGCGCAAACTGCGGCAGATTCAGGAGTACCGCAATGGCTGACCGGACGCCGTTTTTTGCCAGCCTGCGCTGGAAATTCGCCTTGGTCCTGGCCCTGTTCAGCGGCCTGCTGATGCTCGCGGTGGTGGTGGTCCTGGAGAAAAACATCCGCCAGAGCCTCATTCGGGAAAATATCGACAAAGGGATCGGGATCGCCCGGGGGGTGGCTTTCAACGCCGAGGACCCGCTGCTTACAGGGGACGACCTCTACCTCTTCTCCGCGGTGAAAAACGCCCTGCGCTCCCCCGGGATCAGCTACGCTTTCATCGTCGATCGCCAGGGCAGCGTCCGGGCGGCGGCGGATATGGCCCAGGTGGGCAGGAGCTATGCTCTGCCCGCCGAGGCTCAGCCATTGCGCGAGGGAGATGGTTTCCGGGTCCTGCGCACCGTGCGGGAAGGCAGCGCGGTTCTCGATCTGGAAATCCCGATTTTTTCGGTGGCAGAACAGCCGGTGCGGCTCGGCAGCATTCACCTCGGCCTGTCCGAGCAACTGATCAGCGCCGACATCGCCAGCATGCGCCGGCGGCTGGCCCTGCTGAGCGCGGTTGCCCTGGTGGCGGGTAGCGTGATAGCCTATCTGCTTGCCTCGATTTTCGTGCGTCCGGTTCACGCGCTGGTGCGCGGGGTCAAGGCCATCGGTGAAGGGCGGCTCGAGCAACACATCGATCTGAAGCGCAGGGACGAGTTGGGGACCCTTACCACGGCCTTCAATGAAATGGCCGAAAGTCTGCGGGACAAGGAGTTCATCAAGAACACCTTCGAACGCTACGTGAGCAAACCCCTCGCCACCGAAATCCTGCGCCAGCGGGACAGTCTCAGGCTGGGGGGAGAGGAGAAGGAGGTGACCATCCTCTTCTCCGACATCCGCCGCTTCACCTCGCTGGCCGAGCAGCTGCCCCCTACCCAGGTGGTAGCCATGCTCAACGACTACTTCTCACGCATGATCGAGGTGGTAAACACCAACAACGGGATGGTCGACAAGCTCATGGGCGACTCGGTCATGGCCTTGTTCGGTGCGCCCATCCCGCTGGGAGACGACCCCCTGCGGGCGGTCCGCTGCGGGCTGGTGATGCAGCAGGCAGTGGCCGCCTTCAATCTCGAACAGCAGAGCCGCGACCTGCCGCCTTTGGAGATGGGCATCGGCATCAACACCGGGCCGGTGGTGGCCGGCAACATCGGCTCGGCGATGCGCATGGAATACACGGTGATCGGCGACAACGTCAACGTGGCCGCCCGTTTGCAGGGGATCGCACGCCCGGGGGAGGTCCTGGTGTCCGAGGCGACCTACCAGCGGGTTAGAGACCAGGTGAGAGCAACCCCGCTGGAGCCGATGACCCTGAAGGGCAAAAGCCGCCCGGTCGGGGTTTACCGGATCGAGGAACTCACCACGGCAGGCCCTGAGGCCTAGCTGAAACCCGAATCAACTACCTGGGGAGGGTTAAGGCTTGCCCACCCCTCATCAAATAAATGAAGCGAGGATCTTTATTCGTGAGTATTGCTGGAATCAAAGGAATGAACGACGTCCTGCCGGGCGAAGTGGAAACCTGGCAGTTTTTGGAAAACCAGGCGCGGAGCATTTTCGGCAACTATGGATTCGCCGAAATCCGCGTACCGGTGGTGGAGAAAACCGAACTCTTCTGCCGCTCCATCGGCGAGACGACCGACATCGTCGAAAAGGAGATGTACACTTTCGAGGACAAGAGCGGCAACTCCCTGACCCTGCGCCCCGAGGGGACCGCGCCGGTCATGCGCTCCTACATCCAGAACAAGCTCTACGCCCAGGACCCGGTGGCCAAGCTCTACTACATGGGCCCCATGTTCCGCTACGAACGCCCGCAGAAAGGGCGTTATCGCCAGTTTCACCAAATCGGCGTCGAAGCCATAGGCATCGAGGATCCGAAAATCGACGCCCAGGTCCTGGCCATGTTGAGCCACTTTTTCGCCGCCGTCGGCATCGAGGATGTCTCGCTGCAGATCAATTCCCTGGGCTGCCCCGAGTGCCGCCCCGGGTATCGCAGCGCCCTGATCACCTACCTGCAGGAGCGCCTCGGCAAACTCTGCGCCGACTGTCAGCGCCGCTACCAGAGCAATCCCATGCGGGTTCTCGACTGCAAGGTGCCCGACTGCAAGCAAGCCACCGCCGATGCCCCTTCGGTGCTGGACAACCTCTGCGGCAACTGCGAGGCGCACTTCGGCCAGGTCCAGCAGTCCCTCCGCGACCTGGAGATTCCCTTCGCGGTCAATCCGCGCATGGTCCGCGGGTTGGATTACTACACCAAGACCGCCTTTGAAATGGTCACCGGCAGCCTGGGAGCACAAAACGCCGTGGCCGCTGGGGGGCGCTACGACGGCCTGATCAAGGATCTCGGCGGCCCCGCTCTGCCTGGAATCGGCTTCGCCATGGGGGTCGAGCGCCTGGTGCTGATGCTCGGCGACAACAAGCTCGCCCCTTCCCGCCCGGACCTGTTTCTGGCCGCCCTGGGCGCCGAGGCCGCGCGGGAAACCTTCCGGATCATGTCCGGCCTGCAGCGCCGCGGGCTGCACGCCGAAATGGACTACGAGGGGCGCAGCCTCAAGGCGCAGCTGCGGCGTGCCGACAAACTGCGCTCCCGCTACGTGCTGATCCTCGGCGAGGACGAACTGGCCCGCAAGCAGGCCACCTTGCGGGACATGGAGGCCGGCACCCAGGAGGAGGTCCCCCTCAGCGCCCTGGAACAGATCCTTTTGAGCAAACTGCAGCGGGCCTGATCTGTTTCAACGCCATTGCGCTTGACGATGGCGGATCGGGGTTTGTATAATTTTCGCTTTGGTTGCCCCGCGTGGCGCCGGGCAATGAGATAACAATCTATTACGGGAGGATCCCTTGAACGACATTCTCGGTGACTGGAAACGCAGTCAATATTGCGGGCAACTGACCGCTGCGGAGATCGGCAAAGAAGTCTGCCTCATGGGCTGGGTACAGCGCCGCCGCGACCACGGCGGGCTGATCTTCATCGACCTTCGCGACCGCGAGGGGATCGTCCAGCTGGCGCTTGACCCCGACCGCGACCCGGAGGCCCACAAAAAGGCCGATACCGTCCGCAGCGAGTTTGTGCTGGCGGTCAAGGGCAAGGTTTCCCCGCGCCCCGCGGGAACCGTCAACCCCAAGATGAAGACCGGTGAAGTGGAAGTCGAGGTGAGCGAACTGCGTATCCTCAACACCGCAAAGACCCCGCCCTTCATGCTCGACGAATACACCGAAGTCGCAGAAAACCTGCGCCTGAAGTATCGCTACCTCGACCTGCGTCGCCCGGCCATCCAGAACAACCTGATGCTGCGCCACCGGGTCACGCGGACCGTTCGCCGCTACCTCGACGGCCAGGGATTTCTCGAAATCGAAACCCCGGTGCTGACCAAGAGCACCCCCGAGGGGGCGCGGGACTACCTGGTACCCAGCCGCGTCAACCCCGGCACCTTCTACGCCCTGCCCCAGTCTCCCCAGCTCTTCAAGCAGTTGCTGATGGTCTCGGGTTTCGACCGCTACTGCCAGATCGTCAAATGCTTCCGGGATGAGGACCTGCGCGCCGACCGCCAGCCCGAGTTCACCCAGATCGACTGCGAAATGAGCTTTGTCGACCGCGAGGACGTGATCGGCATCATGCAGGGGATGATCGCCGCGGTCTTCAAGGAGACCCTCGGCATCGACGTTTCCCTGCCCATGCCCCGCATGACCTATGCCGAGGCCATGGCCCGCTTCGGGGTCGACAACCCCGATCTGCGCTTCGACCTGGAACTGGTCGAGCTCTCCAACCTGGTCAAGGAATCGGGCTTCAAGGTCTTCGCCGATGTGGTCAAGGACGGCGGCATCGTCAAGGCCCTCAATGCCAAGGGCTGCGGGTCGTTCTCCCGCAAGGAGATCGATGACCTGACCGAATTCGTGAAAATCTATGGGGCCAAGGGTCTGGCGTACGTCAAGGTCACCGAGGCCGGCTGGCAGTCGCCCATCGCCAAGTTTTTCAATGACAAGGAGCTCGAGGCAATGAACCGGGCCCTCAAGGCGGAAGTAGGCGACCTGCTGCTGTTCGTTGCCGACTCCTACCGGGTTGCCAACGAGTCCCTGGGCCGGTTGCGGGTCAACCTCGGCCACAAGCTCGGCCTGGCCAAAAAGGACGAGTTCCGGTTTGTCTGGATCACCGAGTTTCCCCTGCTCGAGTGGGACGGCGAGGCCCGCCGCCACGTGGCGGTTCATCACCCCTTCACCGCTCCGCTTGACGAAGACGTTCCCCTGCTCGACGGCGATCCCGGCAAAGTCCGCGCCAAGGCCTACGACCTGGTGCTCAACGGGTCGGAGATCGGCGGCGGCAGCATTCGTATCCATGATCAGGCGGTGCAGAGCAAGATGTTCGACCTGCTCGGCATCGGCGCCGAAGAGGCCCGGGAAAAATTCGGTTTTCTGCTCGACGCTCTCGAATTCGGCGCGCCGCCCCACGGCGGCATCGCCTTCGGCCTCGATCGCCTGGTGATGATTCTGACCGGGTCCGATTCGATCCGCGATGTCATCGCCTTCCCGAAAACCCAGAAGGCGACCTGTCTCATGTCCGAAGCCCCCGGGGGGGTCGACGAAAAACAGCTGCGGGAACTTTCCATCCGCCTGGCCGCCCGCCCCAAGTAATGAATACGGACTGACAAAGCGAGGGCTTGCCCCTCCCGGTCAAGGGGCGACTCTTACGGGTCGCCCCTTGCTCTTCCGGCCCCCTCCGGATCCCGAGGAACCCTGATTCGAATGCCCAGACTGCTCATCGCCATCTTCGCTTTCTCCCTGCTGGGCTGGGGCTGCGCCTCCGCCCCTCGGCAGGAGCTGCAGCTGGCCCGCACCGCCGTTGCCCAGGCTTACGGTGCCAATGCCAAGGACTTGGCACCGACCGAGTATCAGGCGGCGGCCAACGCGTTGAAGGATGGCGAATACCTGTTCAACCAGGGTGAATACCGCCTGGCCCGGGAAATTCTTCCCCTGGCCGCCTCCCATGCCTACCGCGCCAAATTCAAAGCCTGGGAGGAGCAGGCGCGCCGTGACAAACAGCGCAAGGAGCAGGAAGCTGCCCGCGCGGAAGCAGAACGCCAGGCCACCCTCCAGGCAAAGCTTGCCAAGGAGCCCCCCAAGCCGGCCCCGCCCCCCAAGCCGAAACCCGCACCTTCCCCCCTGCCGCTGCCGGCCCCCGCGCCCCCGCCACCGCCTCCGGCCAGCTACACGGTTGCCGGCAGCGAGACGCTCTGGACGATTGCCGCCCGCGAGGACATCTACCTTGACCCGCTGTTGTGGCCCCTGATCTACCGCGCCAACCGTGACCAGATCAAAGACCCCCGCCACCTCTATTCGGGGCAGGTCCTCACCATTCCCCGCCAGGTATCCGAAAAGGAAAAGGAGGAGGCCCGGGAGACCGCGCGCCAGTCCGATATTTTTCCGGCTGGAACCCTAATGAAAAAGGCGCCACAATAACGACTCCCAAACGGCGTTTCCCCTTCTCCCCCCGAGTCGCAGCAGCCCTTTGCGCTGGGACACATTTTCCCTTGACACCTCCTAATCTGTTGTATACTGTATACACGTTTTTGAATCAATTTTATGGTGAAGGCGAAGGGGATTTTGCCTTTCATTAAGCTACAGGCACCACTGGCATAAAAACCAAGGAGAGAACATGAGCACTAAGACATCGAAGATCATCTGGTCAGAAATTGATGAAGCACCGGCGTTGGCAACCTACTCGTTGCTTCCAATCGTCCAGGCCTTTACCAAGGGGACCGGGATCGAGGTCGAAACCCAGGACATCTCCCTGTCGGGCCGGATCATCGCCAACTTCCCCGACAAGCTCCGGGAAGACCAGAAAATCCCCGATTACCTGACTCAGCTCGGCGAGCTCGCCAAGACCCCTGAAGCCAACATCATCAAGCTGCCCAACATCAGCGCCTCCGTCCCCCAGCTGCAGGCCGCCATCAAGGAACTGCAGGCCAAGGGCTACGACGTTCCCGATTACCCCGAGGAGCCCAAGACCGAAGAGGAAAAGAAAATCCAGGCCCGCTATGCCAAGGTTCTCGGCAGCGCGGTGAACCCGGTCCTGCGCGAGGGCAACTCCGACCGCCGCGCAGCTGCCTCGGTCAAGAAATTTGCCCAGAAAAACCCCCACCGGATGATGAAGCCCTGGCCCGAAGTTTCCCAGACCCGCGTTGCCCACATGGACAGCGGCGACTTCTACGCTACGGAGCAGTCGGTAACCATGGACAAAGCCGACACCGTCAAATTCGAATTTGTCGGTAACGACGGTAAGGTCACCTTGCTCAGGGACGGGCTCAAGCTGCAGGCTGGCGAAGTGCTCGACAGCTCGGTCATGAACGTTGCCGCCCTGCGCAAGTTCTACGCCGAGACCATCGAAGAGGCCAAGCAGAAAGGGGTCCTGCTCTCCCTGCATCTCAAAGCCACCATGATGAAGGTGTCCGACCCCATCATGTTCGGCCACTGCGTCTCCGTGTTCTACAAAGACGCCCTCGAGAAGCACGCCGCCACCCTGAAGGAGATCGGCGCCAACCCCAATTTCGGCCTCGGTGACATTCTCGCCAAGCTCAACAAGCTCCCTGCCGACAAGAAGGCCCAGATCGAAGCCGACATCCAGGCCTGCTATGGAAAGCAACCCGATCTGGCCATGGTCGATTCGAGCAAAGGGATCACCAACCTGCATGTGCCCAACGACGTGATCGTCGATGCCTCCATGCCGGTGGTCGTCCGCGACGGCGGCAAGATGTGGAACAAGAACGATCAGCTGCAGGACACCATCGCCATGGTGCCCGACCGCTGCTACGCCACCATGTACCGGGAAATCGTCGAGGACTGCAAGCGCCACGGCCAGTTCAACCCCGCCACCATGGGGAGCGTCGCCAACGTCGGGCTGATGGCTCAGAAAGCCGAGGAGTACGGCTCCCACGACAAGACCTTCGAAGCGCCCGCTGCCGGGGTGATCCGCATCGTCAACTCCGCCGGCCAGGCTCTGCTCGAGCAGAAGGTTGAAAAAGGCGACATCTTCCGCGCCTGCCAGACCAAGGACATCCCCATCAAGGACTGGGTCAAACTGGCGGTCAATCGTGGCAAGGCCTCGGGCGAGCCGGTTGTGTTCTGGCTCGACGAGAAGCGCGGCCATGACGCGGAGATCATCAAAAAGATCAACAAGTATCTCCCCGAGTTCGACACCAAGGGCCTCGACATCCGCGTGCTGCCCCCGGTCGAAGCCATGAAGTTCTCCCTCGAACGGGTCCGTAAAGGCCAGAACACCATCGCCGCCACCGGAAACGTGCTCAGGGACTACCTGACCGACCTGTTCCCGATCCTCGAACTCGGGACCAGCGCGCGCATGCTCTCCATCGTGCCGCTGATCGACGGCGGCGGGCTGTTCGAGACCGGAGCTGGCGGGTCCGCGCCCAAGCATGTTCAGCAGTTTCTCAAGGAAGGCCATCTGCGCTGGGACAGTCTGGGCGAATACTGCGCCTTGGTCCCCTCGCTGGAGATGATCGCCGCCAACACCGGCAACCAGAAGGCCGCGATCCTGGCCGAGACCCTGGACGCAGCCATCGGCAAGTACCTGGAGAACCAGAAAGAGCCTTCGCGCAAGGTCAACGAGATCGACAACCGCGGCAGCAACTTCTACATCGCCTTCTACTGGGCCCAGGCCCTGGCCATGCAGACCAAGGACAAGGATCTGGCTGCCCGCTTCACCCAGGTTGCCCAGCAGATCGAAAGCAACGAAGCCAAGATCAACCAGGAACTGCTCGCCGCCCAGGGGCGCCCCGTGGATATCGGCGGATATTTCCGGCCGGATCCGGCCAAGGCCGCCAAGGAGATGCGTCCCAGCGCGACCTTTAACGCAATCATTGACTCCATTTAATTTTACTGGCAGGATTGGGGCAGCCTGACTGCCCCAATCCTGGTTTTTCATTTTCCAACAAAAGGAGAGATCAAAATGGCAAGACCCAAAATCGCTCTTATCGGTGGTGGACAGATCGGTGGCGTATTGGCTCAGCTGGCGGCCCTGCGGGAGTTGGGTGATGTTGTACTGTTCGACATCGTGGAAGGCATGCCCCAGGGCAAGTGCCTCGACATTGCCGAAGCTGCCCCCGTCGACGGGTTCGACGTCTCCCTCAAGGGTGCCAACGACTACAAAGACATCGCCGGTGCCAACGTGGTCATCGTCACCGCCGGCCTGCCCCGCAAGCCCGGCATGAGCCGCGACGACCTGATCGAGGTCAACTCCAAGATCATGCGCTCGGTGGCCGAAGGAATCCGCGACAACGCCCCCGACGCCTTCGTTATCGTCATCTCCAACCCCCTCGACGCCATGGTCACCCTGTGCCAGAAGGTCACCGGCTTCCCCGCAGAGCGCGTTATCGGCCAGGCGGGTGTCCTGGACTCGGCCCGCTTCCAGGCCTTCATCGCCTGGGAACTGGGCGTGTCGGTCAAAGACGTTAACGCCATGACCCTCGGCGGCCACGGCGACGACATGGTGCCCCTGGTCCGCTACGCCAGCGTCAACGGCATTCCGGTCATGGAACTTCTCGAGCAGAAGTACGGCAGCGCAGCCAAGGCAAAGGAAGTCATGGAAGCCATGGTCAAGCGTACCCGCGGCGCGGGTGGCGAGGTTGTCGCCCTGCTCAAGACCGGCAGCGCCTTCTACAGCCCGGCGTCTTCGGCCATCGCCATGGCCGAGTCGATCCTCAAGGACCAGAAACGCGTCCTGCCCACCTGCGCCCTGCTCAACGGCGAGTTCGGCGTCAAGGGATATTATGTCGGCGTCCCCTGCGTGCTCGGCGCCAATGGCGTAGAAAAAATTCTTGAATTCAAGCTCGACGCCGAAGAGCAGGCCATGATGGACAAGTCCGTTGCCGCCGTCAAAGGCCTTGTGGACAGCCTGAACCTGTAAGTGCCAGTGCTTTTTCCAGACCAGGGAAGGGCAATGGCGACATTGCCCTTCTTTTCTATCCGCCGGGGTCTTTGAATAGATCAGTATTTCTCGGTTGCCTGGCCGACAAAACCGCCTGGCCGACCGGGACATTCTGGTGTATACAAAAAAATCTGGCGTATACCGGTCGCATATGGTAGCATTCCGCCGCATTGGTTGTGCGCCGGATAACGTAAATTACCAAAAAGGAGAACTACGGGAATGAGCAGTGCGAAAGCGGAACTGGAAGTTATCGAAAGGTACTGCAAGGGGTGCAGCATCTGCGTTGAGTTCTGCCCCACCAAAGTCCTGGAGATGGACTCGTTTGTAGTCAAGGTTGCCAAACCGGAGGCATGCATCGCCTGCATGCAGTGCGAGCTTCGTTGCCCTGACTTTGCTATCAAAGTTCATAAGAAATAACCATTCATAGGAGGTCGTGAAAAGTGGCTAAAAAAGTTGCTCTTTTGCAGGGGAACGAAGCGTGCGCCCACGGTGCCATCTATGCCGGGGCCAAGTTCTTCGGCGGCTACCCCATCACCCCCTCCACCGAAGTTGCGGAAGTGCTCTCCAACGAGCTGCCCAAGGTCGGCGGAAAATTCATCCAGATGGAAGATGAAATCGGCGCCATGGCCGCCGTGATCGGCGGTGCACTGGCCGGGTCCAAGGCCATTACCGCTACATCCGGTCCCGGCGTCTCCCTTAAGCAGGAACTGATCGGCTATGCCTGCATCGCCGAAATCCCCTGCGTCATCATCAACGTCATGCGCGGCGGCCCCTCCACCGGTATGCCTACCGGCCCCGGCCAATCCGACGTCATGCAGGCCCGCTGGGGCACTCACGGTGACCATGCCGCCATCGCGCTGGCTCCGGCTTCCTGCCAGGAGATCTTCAGCGAAACGGTTCGCGCCTTCAACCTGGCAGAGAAGTACCGCATGCCGGTCCAGGTCGTTTATGACGAGATCGTCGGCCACATGCGCGAGCGTATCGTATTCCCCGAGCCGGGTGAACTCGAAGTTGTCGAGCGCATCGCTCCCACCGTCGAGCCCAAGGACTACAAGCCCTATGACGCCTCCAAGGGCGACGTTCCGCCCCTGGCGGCTTTCGGCTCCGAATACCGCTTCCACGTCACCGGCCTGAACAAGGCCGCCGACGGCTTCCCGACCACCAAGGCCGAACTGGTCGACGCCGAGGAGCGCCGCCAGATCCGCAAGGTCGAGGCCAATGCCGCGGACATCGAGAGCAACGAAGAGTACCTGACCGAGGACGCCGAAGTCGTTATCCTCGCCTACGGCTCCACCGCCCGCAGCGCCCGCTACGCGGTCAACGAGCTGCGCAAGGAAGGGGTCAAGGCCGGCCTGTTCCGCCCCATTACCCTCTGGCCCTTCCCCGAGAAGCGCGTTGCCGCCCTCGCCCAGCAGGCCAAGGCAATCGTGGTTCCCGAACTGAACCTGGGCCAGATGATTCTCGAAGTCGAGCGCGTTATCAAGGGCAATGCGACCCTCGCCGGGGTCAACCGGGTTGACGGCGAGCCGATCAATCCCGGCCAGATCATGAACAAGGTCAAGGAGGTTATGTAAATGGCTTACGATTACGAAAAATCGATCCGCCCCGGCAAACTGCCCCACATCTGGTGCCCGGGGTGCGGCCACGGCATCGTCATGAAGGGCCTGATCCGGGCTATGGACACCTGCGGCCTCGAAAAGAACAATACCGCCCTGGTTTCGGGCATCGGCTGCGCCAGCCGCCTGCCCGGCTACATGGATTACTGCACCCTGCACACCGCCCACGGCCGTGCAGCCGCTTTCGCCACCGGCGTCAAGATGGCCAAGCCCGAAATGACCGTGATCTGCGTCGGCGGTGACGGCGACGGCACCGCCATCGGCGGCAACCACTTCATTCACGCCTGCCGCCGCAACATCGACATGACCTACGTCATCATGAACAACAGCATCTACGGGATGACCGGCGGTCAGTTCTCCCCCTGCACCCCCACCGGGGCCAAGGCGTCGACCACTCCTTACGGCAACCCGGATCCCACCTTCGACATCAGCAAATTGGCGATTGGCGCCGGGGCTACCTTCGTGGCCCGTACCACCGCCTTTCACGCCACCCAGATCGACAAGCTGATCGCCGAAGGCATCCAGCACAAGGGTATGGCCGTCATCGAGGTTCTCGACGACTGCCCGACCACCTACGGGCGCCGCAACAAGTTCCGCTCGGTTGTCGACATGATGAAGCGCCTCAAGGATATCGCCGTACCGGTTGCCGCTGCCGCCAAGATGACTGCTGAGCAGCTTGAAGGCAAGGTACTGACCGGCGTTCTCTACAAAGAGGACAAGCCCGAGTACTGCGAGCAGTACGCCAAGGTTATCGCCAAGGCTCAGGGCGCCTGATTCTGACAATCCAGCGAAAGAGGAGAACCAATCGATGGCTGAAAGATTCGAGATTCGTTTTTCCGGCGCGGGTGGTCAGGGTCTGATCACCGCCGGGATCATCCTTGCCGAGGCTGCCTCCATCGTCGAGGGGAAAAACGCCGTGCAGTCCCAGAGCTACGGCCCCGAGGCCCGCGGCGGCGCATCCAAGTCGGAGGTTATCATCTCCGATACCCCGATCGACTACCCCAAGGCGACCATCGTCGACGCCTGCCTGGCCATGACCCAGGAAGCCGCCGACAAGTATGCCGTCGGCATCAAGCCGGGCGGCGTGCTGCTGCTCGACGCGGACTTCGTACCCCGCGAACCCAAGGGGGATTTCAAAGTTATCAAAATGCCGATCATGCGCACCGCCAAGGAAGATCTTGGCCGTGAAATCGTCGCCAACGTGGTGGCCCTCGGCGCGATGATCGCCCTGACCGACGTCGTCTCCCGCGAAGCCGGCGAAAAAGCCGTTCTCGCCAAGGTTCCCGCGGCATTCAAGGACCTCAACCAGAAGGCCTACAGCCTCGGGTTCGAGAAGGTCAAGGAACTGATGAAGTAATCTGTACACCATGCATGCAAAAAAGCCCGGCAGGTTCCCCTGCCGGGCTTTTTCGTTGCGCGCGAAAAATAACGGAGGATTACTTGGCCTCCTCCGCAATAAACTTCTCCGCCAGGGCCACGTCCTCCTTGCAGCCGATGAATACTGGGGCGCGGTCCTCGATACCCTGGGGCTGAAGGTCGAGAATCCTCTGTTTCCCTGTGGAGGCGGCTCCCCCCGCCTGTTCCACCAGGTAGGCCATAGGGTTGAGCTCGTAAAGCACGCGCAGCTTGCCGTTGGGGTTGTCCTGCAGATGGGGATAGAGGAAAACCCCCTTGCCCTTGACCAGGATCTGGTTGATATCCGGAACCAGGCCCCCGCTGTAGCGCAGTTTGGACCCCTTGGCCTCGAGGTGGCTGACGAACTTTTCGGTGCCCGGGGTGTACTTGTTGCGCTGGCCGCCGGGGGAGTAAATGGAGCCCTTGGGGTCCAGCTTCAGGTTCTCCTGGACCAGATTGTACTCCATCAGTTGATTCATCGCGAACTCATGGACCCCATTGCCCGTGGAAAGCATCATCGTGGTTCGCGGGCCATAGAGGATATACAGGGCCGCCACCTGGTTGCGGCCTGGCTGCAGCAAATTATCCCCCTCATAGATCGAAACGATGGTCCCCACGGCCAGGTTGACATCGACCAGGGAAGAGCCGTCAAGTGGATCGTAGGCTACCGAATATTTCCCCCGGCTGTCGGGTGAAATGGTTATGATCTCCGAGATTTCCTCCGAAGCGACCCTGGCCACCACCCCGCTGTGCAGGAGCCGCTTTCGGATAATCCGGTCGGACAGGACGTCCAGGGCCAGTTGATCCTCGCCATACAGATTGGAGGTACCGGCCACCCCCAGATCGCCGGTCCGGATGGAGTTGACGATATACTTGGAGGCGTCGGCGATTTCGCAGATCAATCGGGTCAGGTCGCGATTTTCGTCAAGTTCGCGGAGATAGCGCCGCAGGTCGATCTGGAAGGGAGTTGTCCCGGCTTCTTTGGCTGCTGTCATTCCACCTCCTTGGTAAAAAATACCAGCCCGAAAGACAAAAATTTCCCACTATTTTAGAACAGTTTAGTTCCGTGAACAAGTTCTAAATCTTCCTTTGCCAATAGCCCGCCCCCCCCCACCGCTTGACGCTCAGCCCAGAAGTGTTAGCCTGTAAGCATACTGAGTCCCTTTTTCAACGGAAGGGAGGTAACCATGCCGCAAACAAACGACCCTCGTGAACCCCTGGAACACTCCGACGTCCATGACAAGGCCAAGGGGGCGACTGAGAAGATCTGGGACGCGACCTTGAAGACCTTTCACCAGGCAACCTTCCGGGCCAACCAGTACAAGCGTCTCGCCCAGAAAAAGATCGACCTGGCCTCCCTGCACAAAAAAATATCCGCTACTTACTCCGAGTTGGGACAGCTGATCGACGAGCGTCGGGAAGCTGGTGACCTCGACGTGATGAATACGGAGGAAGTCAGGGATATGTTGCGCAGGCTTGACAGCCTGAAGCAGGCAGCCGCCACCCTCGAGGCGGAAAAAGATGAAATCAAGGCCGAGCACATGGCCGAAGAAGGCGAACCGCCAACGAAAATGAAACACTGACGGCAAATGAAAAGGGCCCCGTGATGGGGCCCTTTTTTGTAGGGTGTTTTTTCTCCAAGCTCAGCGCAGGTGTTTCCTGGGACGGGGAACGCTGTGGAGGCGCGCGTCCTTGTACTCCCGGTCCCGCTTTTTCATTGACTCCTGGATGGAATCCTCGGCATCGGCAAGTTCGGCGGCGTGTTTTTCCATGATGGTAAGATCTTCGTCGATTCTCTCGAGGTTCTTGTCGAGGCTTGGGTTCATACTCATCGCATCCCCTTCTCTGTACAGCTCGGCCATGTTACCTCCTTTGGGTGACTGCAGCCGCCCTTCGGGGATACCAGTGTCTCCCCGCCAGCGCGGCCCCTTTTACCAGGAATCCTGATTGAAGTATAGCACATGGATCGGCAGGGGCTGCAACGGTCAGATACACAGTATTCGATCACGCATCTGACTGGAGATCAGCGGGGCCTTTTGCCGCCCTGGAGAACCGCGACCATCTCTGCATGGATCAGTCCGTTGCTGGCCAGGCACTCCCGACCGTAGGGGTCGAAGCTTTGGCCATCAAAATCACTGACCATCCCGCCCGCCTCCGCCACCAGCAGCTGGCCGGCGGCGACGTCCCAGGGTTTGAGCTTCATTTCCCAATACCCGTCCAGGCGCCCGGCTGCGGTGTAGGCCAAATCCAGGCTGGCGGCCCCTGCCCGGCGGCAGGCCTGGGCCGACTGTTGAAAATTGACGAAATGATCGTAATTATTGACGGATGAGGATTTCCGGTCGTAGGGAAAACCAGTGGCGAGCAAGGCTTGATCCAGTCGAGAAACCCTGGAAACCCGGATCTGCACGTCGTTCAAAAAGGCCCCCCCACCCCGCTCGGCGACAAACATCTCCCGGTGCGCCGGGTTGTAAACCACCCCGAGGGTGATCTCATCGTCGACCTCCAGGGCGATGGAAACCGCAAACCAGGGGAACCCGTGGGCGTAGTTGGTGGTGCCGTCCAGCGGGTCGATGATCCAACGGTAGCGCGAATCGCGCCGACCATGATCGGCCTCCTCGGCGAGGATGTCGTGGCGGGGAAAGGTTCCCCTCAGGATGGCAACAACGGCATCCTCCGACGCACGGTCCGCCTCGGTGACCAGGTCCACCTCTCCCTTATGGGCCACGGACAAAGTCCTGCCGAATTTCTGCATCAGCACCTTGCCCCCGGCGATGGCGGCGTGAATGGCAATATTCAACATAATCCCTCGACGGGAAAACGATTCCCGATGAAAACGACAAACCGGTCAGGACGGGGTGGAACTCCCCCCTGGAGCATCGCGGCTCTCCAGGTCGCACCAAAGGCGGGTCGCCCCCACAACACCCACGGGAATGCAGAAAAATTGCAGAAAGGGTATCGCCAGCAACGCCAGCACGCCCGTGCCGAAACCGGCAAGGGTGGCCAGGCGCCCTAATACATAACGCCGCTGCTGGCGAAAATCGAGCCGTTTGCGGGCCATGACGTACCCCAGGTACTCGACGACCAGGAAAAACACTGTCAGCACGAAGGCCAGCACCGAATAAATGATGGATCCGAAACCGGGCAGCAGGTTCAGCGGTAGAATCATCACCATGACTAAGACGAACAACCCCATTTTTTTGACTTCGACCCCGACCACGCGCAAAGTGTCCTTCCAGAAGGCCGCAAAAGAAAATGGCTCGTCATGCTTCTGCCCGGTGAGCATTTCCTCGGTTCGCTCCGAAAGCAGGTCATTGAAAGGCGAGGCGACCAGGTTCCCAACCACGGTAAAGCTGAAAAAGACCACCACGGCGGTGACCAGCACCGCCACCAACCAGGCGAAGTAGTAGAGGATCGCCCAGTACCAGGCCTCGCCGCGGGGTACGTAATGGATCACCACGTCGTTAAAGAAATCAAAGCCGAGAAACACGGCGCTGGAGAACACCACCAGGTTGATCAGAAAAGGGATCGCCACGTATTTCAACAGCGCGGGGTGATGCAGCAGAAAGCGGGTGCTGTTGAAGGGGTAGAAAAACCCGCGGGCAAAATTGGTCAGGGGATTGTTGCGCAACAGGTTGGCCATGATGAACTCGCTTGGGAAAGGGATGCGAACAGGGTTGAAGAATAGCACAGCAAAGGCGGCTTTGCTACGGCCGAGCCCCCCTGCGCAGCAGGAGCGTCCCGCAACCCCCTTCGAGGCGAACCCGCCAGGGGTTGGGTCGCCTCACGTTGATCCCCTGCCCCGCCAGCCTGGCGTGAATTTCGGCCACCGCCTCGTCCGGCGGACTGGCGAAAGGGCTGGCCGGCACAGGATTGCAGGTCAGCAGATGCAGGGTCAGCTCGGGAAAGGTTCTCAGGCGCTCTGCCAGGGTCTGCAGTTCGGCGGAGCCATCGTTGACCCCGGCGAGCAGCAGGAAATTCACCCCGAGCTTGCGCCGGCGGCGTCTGGAGAGCAGGGGCCAATGCCGCTCCAGCACCGCCCAGAGCTCCTCGAAATCCGCCCCATGCGGCACCAGCCGGCGATGGAGGGCCGAACTGCCGGCATGCAGGGAAAGCATCAGTCCGTTGTGGGGAAGATGCAGAAACTCCTCGAGCCGCGCCAGAGGATGGCCGGTGGTGGTCAGGGAGACGGGAAGCCCCTCGGTAGCCGAAAGGGTGATGAAGCGGGCGACCGCTGCGGGATTGTGCAGCGGTTCGCCGATGCCAGAGAGAGTGATGCGCCGGGGGCGGTGCCCCCTTCGCCCGGCCTCGTCCACCTGCAACTGCATCTCCTCGACGCTCAGGTTGCGCAGCAATCCCGATTTGCCGGAGGCGCAGAATGGACACCCCACGGCGCAGCCGGCCTGGCTGGAGATGCACAGGGTGCCGCTGCCGTAATAGACCGACTCGACCTCATGACCGTCCGCGAGGCGCACGGGAAACTTGTCATTCCGAAAAGGCTCCGCCAAACCGTCAAACTCCTGAAAAAAATAGGGCCGCCGTCCCATTGTAGGGGATGGCGGCCCGTTTGTCGACAGGAGGCAAAACCTGGCGGCTATTGTACTTAGAAGGTCAGGGTCACGGTGATCCCGCCGAGGGTTTCACTGTCGATCAGCGCCTTCGATTCGTCGCTGATCCCCGAGGAGTACAGGAAGGAGGGGCTGATGCTGATCTGGTCAGTCACCGCGAGGTCGCCACCGATGCTCAGTTCATAGTTGTGAAAGTCGTCGAAGTTGGCAACAGCGTAGTCGCTGGACTGGTTGTAGCTGACCAGGGCGCCTAGGTTCAGGGTGAACGCCTCACAGGTCTTGATCGAATGACCAACGGCAAAGGTGAAGTACAGGCCGTCCGCCTCAGCCTGGTCGTAGTCCCAGTAAGCGGTAACGGTGGGCGAGAGCAGGGTGTTCAGCCCGACTCCCAGGTAAAGCTCGTTGGTGTCGGCGGTGATCGCGGCCACATCCTTATCGCCACTGAGGTTGTAGTAGATGTTGCCGACGCTCAGCGAAACCAGATCGGTGACGTCGAAGGAATAGTCCACGGTGATGTCGGTCTCGGAAAGCTCGCCGTCATCCAGTTGGATGTTGCTCCAGTAGCTCAGGGTCAGCCCCTTGAAGCTGACATCCATCCCGGGCTGAAGAACGTGCTTGCTGCTGCTTAGGTCGAACCCTCGCCAAAGGTATTTGTCGTAATAGCCGGCGTAAACATCTCCCTCCACCTCAACGGCCGCCGTCGAGGTGGTGACAAGGCAGGCGGTGCTCATCAATACAGTGGCCAATACAATCAGCAGCTTCTTCATACTCCCTAGATCTCCTTGCGTGAGGTTTAAGTTGCCTGGTGGAATCGCTGATTCCACCAGGCGGGTCATTGAAATTGCATCTACGGTGCTGCTCAGGCTGATCAGGACTGCTTTACGGGACGGGCCGCGGTGGCGGCCGCGGCGGCACCGGGCACGCCGGGGAGCACACCCGAGCCGCCGATGTTGATCCGCTGGAAATCGGGGTAGGCTTCCATGCCGATTTCGGAGACGTCGAGGCCGCGGAACTCATCCTCTTCGCTGCAGCGGATGCCGACGGTGAACTTGAGGACCAGCCAGGCAACGCTGGAGGCGATGACGACGAAGGCCCCAGTAGCGGCCACCCCGATGAACTGGGTCAGGAAGCTGGCGTCCGCGTTGGTGAAAGGCACGGCCAGGGTACCCCAGATGCCGCAGACCAAGTGGACGGAGAGAGCGCCGACCACGTCGTCGATCTTGAGCTTGTCGAAGAAGGGAACGGCCAGGACCACCAGGACACCGCCCACCGCGCCGATCAGGGTAGCAGCCCCCAGGGAGGGGGTGTCGGGACCGGCAGTGATGCTGACCAGGCCGGCCAGGGCGCCGTTGAGTGCCATGGTGACGTCGACTTTCTTGTACAGAACCTGGACCAGAGCCATGGCGGCGATCATCCCGCCGGCGGCGGCCATGTTGGTGTTGACCATGACGTTCGACATGGCGATGGCGTCCCCGGCGCTGCCGAGGGCGAGAACCGAACCGCCGTTAAATCCGTACCAGCCCATCCACAGGATGAAGGTGCCCAGGGTGGCCAGGGGGATGTTGGAACCGGGCATCGGGTTGACGCGCCCGTCTTTGCCGTACTTGCCTTTGCGGGCGCCGAGGATGATGGCGCCGGTCAGTGCGGCCCAGCCGCCCACCGAGTGAACGATGGTGGAACCGGCGAAGTCGACGAAACCCATCTCGGAGAGCCAGCCGCCGCCCCAGCCCCAGGAACCCTGGATCGGGTAAATAACGCCGGTCAGGATCACGCAGAAGGCCATGAAGGACCACAGCTTGATGCGTTCGGCGACGCAGCCGGAAACCACCGAACAGGCGGCGCCACAGAACACCATCTGAAAGAACCAGTCGGAGGCGGCGGCATAGCCGGCCGA
This sequence comes from Desulfuromonas versatilis, assembly GCF_019704135.1. Taxonomy (NCBI): domain Bacteria; kingdom Pseudomonadati; phylum Thermodesulfobacteriota; class Desulfuromonadia; order Desulfuromonadales; family Desulfuromonadaceae; genus Desulfuromonas; species Desulfuromonas versatilis. The sequence continues at coordinate 1,913,622 of NZ_AP024355.1, read as the reverse complement.
GTAGTCGCCGGCGGCGGCGGCCGCATCGTCGGCCCCCCAGAGACCGAAGGAGCCGATAAACCCGCCGTCAACCCCGGAATACATGAGATTGTAGCCGATCAGGTAGTAAAGGATACCGGCGACGCCGAACAGGGCGATATTCTTCAGACAGATGGTGGCGACGTTCTTGGAGCGGACCAGGCCCGACTCGAGCATGCCGAAACCGGCGGCCATCCACATGACCAGAATGCCCATCACCAGGAACGAAAAGGTGTTCAGGATGTAGGTCATCTCCGAGACCGGGGCGTCCTCCGCCAAGGCCAGCGTGGGGACAGCCAGCAGCAATCCGGCCGCGATGAGGGAAATTTTCTTTTTCATGGGAATACCTCCTTATGAGTTACGCGTTGGGACCGTTATTAGAGAGAGTCTTCTCCGGTTTCACCGGTGCGGATCCGCACCGACTGGTCGACCGAGGTGACAAAGATCTTGCCGTCGCCGATGCGCCCGGTGCAGGCTTCTTTCTGGACCACCGCGACGATCTCCGCAACCTGGTCGGCGGATACCACCAGGTCGATTTTTACCTTGGGGATGAAATCGATCTGGTATTCCGCTCCCCGGTACAGTTCGGTGTGCCCTTTCTGACGGCCGAACCCGCGGACCTCGCTGACGGTCATCCCGGTGATGCCCATTTCCGAGAGGGCGTTTTTCACATCATCGAGCTTGAATGGTTTGATGATGCATTCGATTTTCTTCATAATTCCCTTGCTCCTTTCCAGAGATATAATAAAAAAAAAGGCGCCCCTCTCCCGTCTCGCGGAAGAAAGGGCGCCCTTGCCCGGTTCACGACTATCAGAGAGGAACCTCGTTGTCCCTCGGGTCGGTATGTTTGTTGCCAAGTACCCGAAAGCCCCCCGGAAAATCAGTTCAGGGAGATTGCCCGGTTACTGGCAATGAAACTTAGCACATTGCGTGCCAAATGGATCTTACTAGTGTTTTCCTAACCTTGATCAAACTAATCCGAGGGACATGCTGCTTTTTTAAGCACCCCATCTCCCCCCATGACCGTTCTGCAGGCACTCACCCGGTAGGGAGCACGATCCTGAAAGTGGTGCCTTCCCCAGGCACCGAATCGATGGCGATCCGTCCCTCGTGCTCCAGGATGATATTGCGGCAGATGTACAATCCCAGCCCCGTCCCCTCCGCTTCGCTCTTGGTGGAAAAGAAGGGGTCGAAAATATGCTCGAGAACATCCTCCGGGATACCCGTGCCGTTGTCCTTGATGGACACCTCCACTTCCTGTCCGTTGATGCAAAGGGACGACACCTTGAGGATGCCCCCCCCTTTCATGGCGTGGGTGGCGTTCATAACCAGGTTGATGAACACCTGCTTCAACTTGTTGGGATCAGCCTGAATATCGGGCAAATCGCCATAGCATTCGACCAGCTGAATCGAATTTTTATTTAGCTCGTAACGCAGTAGCCGCAGCACGTCCTTGAGCACTTCGTTGAGTTCCGTTTCCCGCTTGCGGGTCTCTTTTGCCCTGGAGAAGGACAGCAGACTGCCGGTCAGGGTCTTGAGCCTTTCCACCTCGCTCTCGATACGCTCGGCCAGCTCTTTTTGAAACGGCGGCATTTGCTCTTCACGCAGCAGCAGTTGGGCAGCGTAGGAGATGACCGCGAGGGGGTTGTTGACCTCGTGGGCAATTCCGGCCGAAAGGCGCCCAACCTCGGCCAGCTTTTCCGACTGGATGGTCTGGTCCATGAGGGTCTTGAACTCGGTGATGTCCTCGACGATGACCACTGCGCCGGTGGTCGTTTCGCCATCCTTGAGCGGCGCGATGCGCCGTTTCTGAAAACGCAGCTCTCCCCTGAGGTTGCGGTGGGCAAGCCTGAGTTTTTCAGGTTCCCCGCGTTCCAGGACCCGGAGCAGACGCTCGTCGAATCCTTCCTCGACCAGAACCGGGAACAGCTCCAGCAGATCCTTGCCCAGAACCTGATCTTCGCCGACGCCGCTCATCTCTTCCATCTTGCGGTTCCAGGAGGTCACCTGGAGCTGGGCATCCACGGTATAGATACCCAGGTTGGCGCTTTTCAGGATGCGGCTGTTGAACTGGCTGAGCTCCTGGAATCGGCTGGATACCGCCCGCAGATTCTGGTACAGGCGGGCATTCTCAATGGCGATCGCCGCCTGCCCGGCCATGGTCATCAACGGCGCGATGTCCTCGGCAACAAAGGCATGGGGCCTGGGACTCTCGACATTGAAGACCCCTATCACCCGGTCCCTGGCGACAAGAGGCACGGCGAGTTCGCTGCGCGCCCCCTGGATACCCGGCACATAATCGGGGCTCTGCGCGAGGTCGACAACCAAGATGGGCTGCCCGGTCTGAGCCACCTTCCCCATGATCCCCTGGCCGACCACGATCCTCTTGTCCACCGCCTCCTCGGTATACCCATAGGACGCAGCGGGCAGAAGCCTGGCAGAGTTCTCGTCGACAAGGCGGATGATCGCATTCTCGAAACAGAACACCTCCCGGGATATCTGCAGAATCCGGTTGAGAAGCTCTTCGAGATCGATGGTTGAAGCAAGCTGCTGCCCGATGTCGACCAGAGCCTTGATAATCCTATCCGATTGGCCGATGCCGCGATCCTTCATTTCCCATCCCCTTGCGGACTTGAACCCTGTCTGTTAAGGCACAAGCCATGCCAGCCGGAAAAAGTCTGTCAACTCAAGGTTTTCGTTCAAAACCAGGATAATTTTTGCCCATCTTTTAACAGGCCTTGCCTATTATTTTCGCACCAAGCCATGGTCGCCCGCTTGCATCGCCCTTGAATCCTGGTAAATTTCCCAAACGAACATGAGTCGTTTCAAATTTCAAACCGGAGGATCACTGATGGACCAAGTGCGTTGTGCCTGTTGTGGAGAGAAATCAAAGAAGCACAAAATGATCCGGCGCCGACTCAACGGCCGGGACTCCTATTGCTGTTCGCTGCCCTGCGAAGTACGTTGGGAAAAGGTCAAGCTCATCGGTATCTGCGGTTGAGCGGGTATCCGAAATTTCCCCTTGTAACCCCTTTGGGATTTTCATATACTGGCTGCAAATGTTGTCTCTCTGCCCTGCAGGTGCGGTCAGAACGCCCTAGCGGAATAATTGTATAATCGGGATTTCTTCAGAGGCGTTGTGAGCCAGCCCACCCCGAGTGGGACGCCTGATACGCCTACAAGAGATCCCACCTCATTGGGACTCGCTTGGAGGCCCCATGACCCACGGCAGGCGTGGAGAGACTCACCCTGAAAGGCGTCTTGTCAAAGGCGCCTTTTTTTGTCTGCCGGCACAAAAAAACCCGGTACGATCATAGCGATCGTTACCGGGCCATTTCTGGAAAGGCGCAAGATCAACGCCAGGGGAATTCTTCCTTGGTTCTGCTCAGTTCGTTGCACTCATGAAAATCCCAGCAGCGGTTTTTCCCTTCGCTGGTTTTCACCACGACGTGATCCATCGAGCAGTTAAGAACACGCCCTTCTTCGGAACTGGGCGAATGGGCAACAAACGCGTCCCGCCCCTCTTCCGCTTCCGAGCAGATAAATCTGAAACGTTCCTTTTTCATAATGCCCCCTTTCCGTGGAGGCGACGTCAAGCCTCGCCCTTGACTTCTTCAACATCTTCAGGCGACCAGCTCGTCACCTCGCTGCCGACTTTCACCAGGAACGCATCCGGCCGGTCGACCCCGGTGCACTGGATAACCATTCCCACTTCTCCGGTTTTCATGTTGCGCAACCGCGCCGGCATGTCCTTGTGTTCGGTTCGCTGACAGGCGTCCCAATATTCTCGATGTTCCATATCCGCTCCTCCTTTTCCAACCGTTCCTGGGGAAATTATAACATAGCGACCCGTCCGGCGCCCCCCGGGAGGACAAAAGACCTACTCTCCGGAAGTCGGGTTATGCTAAGATGCCTTCCTGCAAGTCAACCCCAAGAAAGAAGTGATCCATTCAATGAGCGAACAGGCTACTTCCGATATTCAGCGCATTACCGTCGGCCAGAAGGAAATCATCCTGGTGGGCACGGCACACATTTCCCAGGCTTCGGTCGACACGGTTCTCAGCACCATCGAAGAGGAAGCCCCCGATACGGTCTGTGTCGAACTGGACCAGCAGCGCTACGACGCCCTCAAGAACAAAAACCGCTGGGAATCCCTCAACCTGATCCAGGTCATCCGCCAGGGGCAGGCACCGTTTCTGCTGGCCAACCTGGCCTTGGCCGCCTTTCAGAAGCGGATGGGGCTGAGCACCGGGGTAAAGCCGGGAGCCGAGTTGGCCGCGGCGGCCGATGCGGCCCAGGAGCGGGGAATCCAGGTGGAGCTGGTGGACCGCAATATTCGCACCACGTTGTTGCGGGCCTGGCGAAAGACCGGGTTCTGGAAGAAAATGCAGCTGGTCTCCACCTTGGTGGCCAGCATGTTCGAGTCCCATGAGCTGGACGAAGCCGAACTGGCCCGTCTCCGCCAGAGCGACACCCTCTCGGCCATGCTGGAAGAAATGGGCCAGATGCTCCCCTCGGTGAAGACCATCCTGGTGGACGAGCGCGACCTGTACATGGCCCACCACATCCGCAACGCTCCAGGCGAAAAGATCGTCGCGGTGGTCGGTGCGGCCCACCTCCCCGGAATTCTCCGGCTGATCACCGAGCCCACCGACCCGCGGACCATCGCCGAGATCTCCACGGTGCCACCCAAGTCCGTCGCCTCCAAGATCGTGCCCTGGATCGTTCCCGCGGTGGTCATCGCCCTGTTCATCATCGGCTTTTTCATGGGCGACCGCGACCGGATCGCCGGGGCCGCCATGGCCTGGATCCTCGCCAACGGACTGCTGGCCGCGCTGGGGACGATCGTGGCATTTGGCCATCCACTGACCGTGGTCGCCGCCTTTGTCGGCGCGCCCATTACCTCTCTGAACCCGACCATCGGGGCCGGCTTCGTCACCGGCCTGGTGCAGGCCTTTATCGCCGCGCCGACGGTGCGCGACATGGAAAACATGGGAGAGGACATGGCCAACCTGCGAGGCTGGTGGAAAAACCGCATGACCCGTGTTCTGCTAGTGTTCATGTTCTCTTCGCTGGGCTCGGCGATCGGCACCATCGTCGCTTTCCGCTGGCTCAAAGACCTGCTCTGACTCCCGTTGCAAGTCCCTTCCGCCCCGGCGGAAGGGATCAGCCGCCCGCCCTTTCCGCCAAGGTCTCCCCCGCGGGGCCGGCTGCAGTGCCGCCTTCAAACAAAGCCAGCTCCAGGTCCAGGTCCCGGTGATAGAGGTCCTCGCGGAAGTTCAAAACGCCGGCCTCGTCCACCCAGGCGGTCCAGTAAAGAATATGCACCGGCAGCGGCCGCTGCAGTTCCACCCTGGAAGGACGGCTGCCGCGCATCTTGGCGATCAGCGCTTCACAATCCCAGCCATCGTTCTCCAGCAGGTATTGGGCCAGATCCAGAGGGCGTTCGATGCGGATGCAGCCCGAGCTGAAGGAGCGGACGTTACGATTGAACAGGTGGCGATCCGGGGTGTCGTGCAGATAGACCGCATAGCGGTTGGGAAACATGAACTTCACCCGCCCCAGTGGGTTCCAGGGCCCCGGCCGCATGCGCAGGACTCCGGGAAATCTATCCGCGCGCACGGTTCGCCAGTTGATTTCCCCCGGATCGATGGTCCGCTCGGCGGCGGCGCCCCAGGGAACGATTTCGTAATTGTGCCTGCGCAGCCAGTCGGGATTGGAGCGAATGAGCGGCAGCTTGTCCTCGCGCAGGATGGTCGGCGGCACTATCCAATAGGGAGCGAACTCGAGATAGGTCATGTGCGCCGAGAAGACCGGCGTTTTCCGATAGCCGGTGCCCACCACCACGGGCATGGTCAGCACCGTGCTGCCCTGCTCAACCACCCGCAGTCTGAAGTCCGCGGCATTGACCATGAGATAGCGGCTGCCGAGGCTTTTCGGCAACCAGCGCCAACGCTCCAGGTTCAGCTCGACCTGCCGGATCCGCTCCTCGACGGACACGTTGAGTTCGGTCAGAGTCTTCGGCCCCAGCACCCCGTCGGGTGAAAGCCCGTGGCGCCGCTGAAACCGCCGCATGGCCGCAATCGTCGCGGAATCGTAGCGGGTGCTGGCCACATCGACCAGCCGAGAGCCAGGGTTGATCAAGCCCGCTCGGCCTTCTACCTGGCGGGGGTAATCCCCCGCTTCCTCCCCATATTTCCCGCCACTCCAGTCGATGGGCGGCACCAGGTCGCCCTCGGCCCACAACCTCTGCCGCAGCAGGGGCAGGCGGGGATCGCTGCCCCCCGGGCGCAGCAGAGGCCCGGCCGGTATGGTTGCCCACCCGCCCAGGGCCGAAATTCTCCGCAACCCCTTCAAAGCGCTCTTCAGGCGCTGATAGCCAGGATGAGGCGGGACCAGGTCGGCGAGAACCGTTTCCAGCCGCTCGCTGTCCACGGCGTAGCGCAACAGCTTCGCCAGATCGGCCTTGCGGGGACTGGCCCTCCAGGCGTCATGAACCTCGGCGGGGTCGACCCTGCCCTGAATCAGGTGCGAGGCATAGCGGAAAAGCCCGTCGCTGAGCAGAATTTCGAACTGGGCCAGCCAGGCCGGGTCAGGCTCCAGGCCGTAGCGCCGGTAATCCTCGAACAGGCGCAGCAGATCCTCCAGGTAGCCAAGGTGATAATCCTCCGGGCACAGACCTTCCCCGGCCGCCCCGCGGAGGATATCGACCAGGGCAACCGCGGCTTGCTTTTCCCGCCCTTCGGCCACCCAGACCGGCTGAAAACTGCGCTCCGCATAGAACTCGCCCAGTTCCGCCTGCAGCATTAGAGCCGCGTCGCCCAATGCCATGACCGGGATCTGCGAAGCGCCGCCCAGCTCCTTCTCGAGGTTATGGCGAATCCGCGCGTCTAGGTCCTGGGCACAAACGTCCCCTGCCCATAAAAGCCCTATCGCCAGGGGGAAAATGAGGGCATGTCTCAGGTAGCTTCTCAACATCTCAACTCCCTTCGGCAAGCGCCGGGTCCGCGGAGCGCGCCGGCCTGCCTGCAGACGGAGGATCCTGCCTCCGCCGTGACGCCTCATGCGTCTTCCCGGGTCCGGACCCCGTCGAGCAGCCGCCAGATTCCCCGGGAGTTCCGGTCCCGGAGCTCCTCGGGGAGCAGCGGCTGGGCAAAGTTCTGGTAACAGACCGGACGCAGGAACCTGCGAATGGCCGCCGAGCCGACGGAGGTTGAGCGGCCATCGGTGGTCGCCGGATAGGGCCCGCCGTGGGCCATCGAATCACAGACTTCCACTCCGGTGGGAAACCCGTTAAGCAGGATCCGCCCGGCCTTGCGCTCGAGCAGAAACAGCAGCTCCCGGTAATCCGCCAACTCCCCGTCGGTTCCATGCACGGTAGCGGTCAGCTGTCCGACGAGGGCGCGGGCCGCACCCAGCAGTTCGTCCCGGTCGGCGCAGGCGACGATGATCGAGGCCGGACCGAACAATTCTTCCCCCAGAAGCGGTTCCGCGAGCAGCCGGTGCGCCTCGGTTTTTAGCAGCAGCGGCGAGACCCGGCAGCCCGGATGGCTCTGCAGGTGCACCGGCACGACGGGTTCGACGCCGGGGATCCGCAGAAGCGCCGCAAGCCGTTGCTGATAGTTGTCCTTGAGCGCCGGGCCGAGCATGGGCCCCGGTCCTTTTGGGGCCATACAGGCAGCGGCCTCCTGGACAAAGCCATCCAATCCCGGGCCCTGCATGGCGAAAACCAGTCCGGGATTGGTGCAGAATTGGCCGACCCCCAGGGTCACCGATTCGACCAGGTCGCGGGCGATCTGGGCGCCTCTTTCCCGCAGCGCCCCGGGCAGGATGAACACCGGGTTGGTGCTGCCCATTTCAGCAAAGACCGGGATCGGCTCCGGACGGGATGCGGCCAGGTCGAACAGGGCCCGCCCCCCCTTCAACGACCCGGTAAAGGCCACCGCCTTGACCAGCGGGTGGCGCACCAGAGCCTCCCCCACCTCATACCCGCGCCCCTGGACCAGGGAGAAAACCCCTGCGGGGACCCCGCAGCGGGAGGCCGCCCGGCGGATGGCCCGCCCCACCAGTTCCGAGGTGCCCGGATGCCCGGGGTGCCCCTTGACCACCACGGGACAGCCGGCGGCCAGGGCCGAGGCCGTATCGCCGCCCGCCACCGAAAACGCCAGGGGAAAGTTGCCGGCCCCGAACACCGCCACCGGCCCCAGGGGCACCTGCATCATCCGCAGGTCCGGCTTGGGCGCCGGACTCCTCCCGGGCTGGGCACGATCAATACGCGCATCCACCCAGGACCCCTCCCTGACCATTCGGGCAAAAAGCAGCAGCTGGTTGCAGGTGCGTCCCCGTTCCGCCTCGATGCGCCCCACGGGAAGGGCGGTCTCCGCACAGGCCCTTCGCACGAGGACATCCCCCAAGGCCATGATCTGATTGGCAATATCCTCGATAAAGCCCCCCCGCTGCTGCGGTCCCATGGCCCGCAGCCGATCGAAATCGCCTTCGGCGAGCCGCACGGCCCGATCGACGTCGGTGCCGGTACCCTCGAAAAATGCGGGTTCCAGGGGAATATCGTTCTGCGGATCCGTGGCCCGGAAGGTCTGTTCCCCGGCGTGATCATCCTGCGAACCGATGAGCTGCAGGCCGGAAAGTTTCATTGTTTCTCCTGGACAGGGTTAAGCCGGCCGTGGCCGAAAAACTCATGAAAAAATTCGCTGTCCTCCAGTATAACCTGCGCTCCCCCTGCCGCAACAACCTTCGTTTTCGGCGTTCTGAGTCTTGCCTAACCGGTCCATTTCTGCGATAGTGGCCGCAACCTGTTGCTATTCCAAGGAGATCTGCTTTTGGACTGGAAACGCCTTTTCGATGGACTCGGCATGAACGGGACCCGCTGGCAGTGGCGGATTATGCGCTGGGAGCGCAACCTCAAGGCCATGTTCAAGGGAGAGAAAGTCCCCGGCTCGGGAGCAGTCTCGCTCACCCCGATCCTGATCGGCATCAACCTCGTCCTGTTCCTGCTGATGACCCTGCACGGGCTGGCCCTCGGCGGGGGCATGCGGGCCATGCTCAACCCTCCCACCCAGTTGCTGCTGTTCTGGGGCGGCCAGTTCTGGCCCCTGGTCATCGAACATCAGCAGTGGTGGCGCTGCCTCACCTACGCCTTTACCCACGGCGGACTGATGCACATCGCCTTCAACATGGTGGTACTCTACCAGGTCGGCCCACTCATCGAAGCCGAGATCGGCAAGCGGCGCTTTATCGTCCTCTACACCCTCACCGCCCTGACGGCTACCGGACTCGGCTACCTCTGGCACCCGATGACCCCCGTGGTCGGTGCCTCGGGATCGCTGTTCGGCCTCATCGGCTTTGCGGTGGCCTATTATCACCGCATGGGTCCCGCCGGGCTGGAAATCCGCAATTTCATGTTCCGCTGGGCCGTGTTCGCCTTTATCTTCGGCCTGGTGGTCGGCGCCGACAATGCCGGTCACCTGGGCGGCGCCCTGGGTGGCGCGGCGTTCGGGCTGGTTCTGCCCCTGGGAGTGCGCGGCCAGCGTGCCTCGGCCGGGCTGTTCAATGTCCTGGCCCTCTTCTCGGCGGCCGGCATCGCAATCAGCTTGGCGTTGCTCGGCTATTCCATTCTCACCGGCATTTAGGAGTACCTCGGCATGGCCAAGGATAAAACCCCCGTCACCCCAGCCATCCGGTTGCTTCGCGAGCAAAGGGTCACCTTCGAGCCCCGACCCTATAGCTATGAAGAGAAGGGTGGGACCGCGGTCTCCGCCCGGGAGCTGGGGGTCGATGAACACGCCGTGATCAAGACCCTGATCATGGAAGACGAGAACCATTCCCCGCTGATCGTTCTGATGCATGGCGACCGGGAAGTCTCCACCAAGGAACTTGCCCGCATTCTTGGGGTAAAAAAAGTTCAACCCTGCACTCCCGAGACGGCGAACCGCCACTCCGGCTACCTGGTGGGCGGCACTTCCCCCTTCGGCACCCGCAAACCCATGCCGGTCTACATGGAGGAGACCATCTGCGAGCTGCCGCGCATCTACATCAACGGCGGCAAGCGGGGCTTTCTGGTCGAACTCGACCCCAGGGACGCCCAGCGGATACTCGAAGCGGTGCTGGTCAAAGTCGGGATATGAGCCGGTGACTGGTGACTGGTGAGTGTCCTGGGTTCCCGTGGTAGAATTCAAATAATCAATCCTATGACCAAGGATGGGATCGATGGAGCTTGAGGAGCGGTTTGCCAGGGCTGCCGAGGCGCTTGGCAGCGCCAGGGCGTTGGTCATCACCAGCGGCGCAGGGATGGGGGTTGATTCGGGGCTGCCCGATTTTCGCGGCAACCAGGGGTTCTGGAACGCCTACCCCATGTACGAAAGGCTGGGCATCAGCTTCATCGACGCGGCCAACCCGGCCCATTTCGAGCGCGATCCGGCCTGGGGGTGGGGTTTCTACGGGCACCGCACCAACCTCTATCGCCAGACCGTGCCGCATCGAGGCTTCGGGATGCTGCTGGAGTGGGCCGATCGCTTCGGGCTGGAAACCTTCGTGGTCACCTCCAACGTCGACGGCCAGTTCCAGAAGGCCGGTTATGCCGAAGACCAGATCCTCGAAGTGCACGGGTCGATCCACCACCTGCAGTGCCTCAAACCCTGCAGCGACGACATCTGGGACAACCGCGAGCAGATCCCCGTCGACCTGGAAACCATGCGCGCCGGCCAGCTGCCCAAATGCCGCCGCTGCGGCGGCATCGCCCGCCCCAACATCCTCATGTTCGGCGATTACTCTTGGCTGCCCAACCGCACCCGCGGCCAGGAGATGCGCTTCGACCTGTTTGTCGACCAGCACCGCGACAGCCCCATGCTGGTCATCGAAATGGGCGCCGGCACGGCCATCCCGACCATCCGCTATCTCAGCGAGCGGCTCGGCAGCCGCAAAAACTCGCGAGTCGTCCGCATCAACCCCCGTGAACCGATGATCGGGGCACCCCACCTGGCCATCCCCTGCGGAGCGCTGGAGGGTCTGCAAGGGATCGCCAGACACCTGAAGTAATACCGGAGGCAGCCATGAACTACCCCGCGCTGATGACCGACCTCTACGAGCTGACCATGCTCGCGGGATATTTCGACGAAGGGATGCACGAGCAGCCGGCGGTCTTCGACCTGTTTTTCCGCGAAGCCCCCTACAGGGGGAGCTACGCCGTCTTTGCCGGGCTGCAGCCGGCACTGGAGTACCTGGAAAACCTTCGCTTCACCGCCGATGAACTGGCCTACCTGAAAAGCCTGGGCTTGTTCAAACCCGCCTTCCTCGACTATTTGAAGGGTTTCCGCTTCCGCGGCAAGCTCACCGCCCCTCCCGAGGGGACCGTGGTCTTCGGTCAGGACCCGCTGCTTACCGTGGAGGGAACCCTGGCCGAAGCCCAGTACGTTGAGACCGCCCTGCTCAACATCGTCAACTTCCAGACCCTTGTGGCCACCAAGGCCGCGCGCCTGTCGGTGGCCGCCGGCGACGGCACGGTCATCGAATTCGGCCTGCGCCGGGCCCAGGGGCCCGACGGCGGGCTGAGCGTCGGGCGCGCCGCTTTCATCGGCGGAGTGCGCAGCACCAGCAACCTGTGGGCCGGCCAAACCTACGGCATCCCGGTCAGGGGGACCCACGCCCACAGCTGGGTCATGGCCTTCCCCGACGAGCTGAGCGCCTTCCGCGCCTACGCCGAGTGCTTCCCCGACAGCTGCGTGCTGCTGGTCGACACCTACGACACCCTCAACAGCGGCATCCCCAACGCGATCACCGTAGCCCGTGAACTGAAAGACCAGGGGCACGACATGCTCGGCATCCGTCTCGATTCGGGGGACCTGGCCTACCTCAGCAAGGAGGCCCGGCGCCTGTTCGACGAGGCGGGGTTTCCCGGGGTGAAAATCGTCGCTTCCAACGAGCTCGACGAGCATGTCATCAGTTCGATTCGGAGCGAGGGCGGCCGGATCGACATCTACGGCGTCGGCACCCGGCTGGCCACCTGCAGCGGCGAAGGAGGGGGAGCGCTCGGCGGGGTTTACAAGCTGGTGCGCCTCGCCGACCAGCCCAAGCTCAAAGTGACCAGCGACATCGCCAAGAGCACCGTCCCCGACCGCAAGAAGTTGCTGCGGGTCATCGACCCCGAGGGCACCTTTCTGATGGATATCATGTGCCGCGCGGAAGAGACCGTGCACCCAGGCGATCTGGTCTACGATCCCACCAATCCGGCCAGGCACAAGACCGTCCCGGCGGGAGTACGCCTGGAGGAGATTCGCCGGACGGTCATGGAGCAGGGGCGCATCCTGCACCCCGCGCCGTCTCTGGAGGAGATGGCCGACCGTTGCGCAGAGCAGCTCAAGAGACTTCCCAACGGCTCGCTGCGCCTGGTCAACCCCCACCGATACAAGGTGTCGATCAGCCCCCAACTTCATGATCTGCGCGAGGCACTGATCACCGCCTACGAAAAACGCCAGCCCGGGGCTGTCTGACGCCCCCCTTTTACCGGTCGGGGCTTGTGTTATAATTTCAACTAAGTTAGTCAGCAAGGAGGGCATCATGACGGAGACACGCTGCAGCGAATGCAACAGCCTTTTCCCCGAAGATGAGCTGCTCATTCGCGAAGACGATGGGAAGCCGGTCTGCGAGGACTGCTCGGGACTGATCACCGGCGAGGATCTGGGCTGTCAATACGAGGAAACCGGCTGAAGTTGCCCCGCAGAATCAACCGGGAGGCAGGCGCTCATCACGCCTGCCTTTTTTATTTTGTGGGGGCACACGAGAGGATCTTCCTTGACTGTCGAGGCTGCCATGCTATCTGGTTAAACATTAGCATTTTCTATTTACCGCTCTTCCCCGGGCGATACTACAACTGCAGGAGGCATAATCATGAATCAGAGGGTTAGCCTTTCCCTGCTCCTGGCGGTTTCCGTCGGTTTGCTGGCCACAGGCTGTGAAAAAACCCTCCGCCCCCACCTGCGGCCGGAACCTGTAGAAGCCCGAAATCGGTTTCAACCCACTCCGACTTCCCTGGTCTATTCCCTGCCCAGAGAAAAACTCGTCCCTGCCTGCCGAAAGGCCCTGGTGTCCATGGGCTTTTCGGTGGAGAAAAGCGCAGAGAGGGTGACGACCTTCGAAAGGCAACTGGACATCCACCGTTTGAGCCGGACCGGCGGCCTGCCCGGCCCGCCGCTCTTCTGCACCATCTCCGTAGACCTCGAGCAGGCCCCCCCGGGAGGCAACCGCGTCACTCCCACCGCCAAAATCAGCGCAGTCCCCAACTACGACCCCACCGCCCGGGTCCCCGTGGATCTCCCAGGTTGGGAGATGGAACTGCGCCGGGAATTCTTCGACCAACTGGCCGCAGCCCTGTAACGCCGAGGGGCAGTACCCGCACCACAAAAAAGGGCCCGGATGGCCAAACGGCCGTCCGGGCCCGGTTTTCCCAGCAGAAACGGCTTCTCAGCGGCTGGCCTCCACCATGTAGTGAACCGCCGCCTCGACCTCCTGGTCGCTGAGGGCCGGATTACCCCCCCTGGCCGGCATCATCCCCGCCTCTCCCTGGTAGCCGTTGATGGCATTTTTCACCAGGGCCTCCATCCCCTTTTCGAGGCGAGCGGCCCAGGCACTCTGGTCGCCGGTTTTCGGGGCCCCGGCGATCCCCGCCTCGTGACAGGCCGCACAGGACTTGGAATAGATGGCCTCGCCCCCGCCGGAAGCGGCCTCTGCCACCATCTGGCCAGCCGCTGTCTTGACGTCGGCGTGCGCCTCCTTGGCCGCCTCGTGGACCTCCTTGAATGCCTGGTGGGCCTGCTCCTTGGCATGCTCCACCCCCTGGGCCGCCTTTTCAGCAACGGCCTCCGCGGCTTCCTTGGCCTCGCTCACGGCGGCCGCCGCCTTTTCCTCAACCGGAGCAGGTGCGGCCTTTTCCACGGCCGGGGCGGGCTTGCTCTCCTCCTGCTTGCTGCAGGCGGCGCTGAGCAGCAGGGCCGCAAGCAGGCCAGCCAGGTAAAAACGGTTTCTCATGGCATCTCCTTTGGAATGTGGGTAGGGGGAATTCAGGAGTGCAAGTCTACCACGACCGGGCGAAACCGCCACATGAGGCCGGCGACCGGGCCGAACCAGGGTAAGTTACGCAAGCGGAAAGAAAAGAGATGCGCGCGGGTCAGCGTCAGAAGATGGCCGCCAGGCGCTCGTAACTGCGCTGGAGCCGCCGCGACACGGTCAACAGCATCCCTTCGAGCAGTTTCACCCCAAGACCGGGGTGCTCCTCCACCATGCGCTGAAAGCTGGCGCGGGTCAGGATGACCAGGTCGGCGTGATCCAGCACCACCGCCGTTTCCGAGCGGCCTCCGTCCTCGAGCAGGGAGCGCTCGCCGATCACCGCCCCCCGGCTGTAGATCCCCACCACGATCGGCTTGGCGCCGAATTCGGTCAACTTGTTGATTTCCACCCGGCCGGAGATGACGAAAGCTGCAAAGGCCCCCTCATCCCCTTCGCGCCACAGGCTTTTGCCGTTTTCCACCTGGCGGCATTCGAAATAGGCGGCGGCCTCATCGAGATCCTCTTCGGCGAGAAACCGGAAATAGCGAAGTTCACGCTTCATCCTGCCGCAGAGACGCTCCCGGCAGATGCCGTCGGAGCAGGGATTTTCCTGGGTCAGGGTCGCCTTGTCTATATCCTGCAGGGGTACTTTCAGATCCATCAGCAAAGACTCCTCGAGCAAAATTCACCTTATGATTCAAAAGATAGCATACTCCCCCCGGAGCTGGCAGGAAATGCAGTCGCCAGAAAAAAACGCCTTTCACCTGCCCTTGCGGGCAACTGAGCATTGACAGCTACCGGAAGAAAAATGCTATCCTTTTTCGCAAACGGAAGCAACCGGCCCGTCCCCCTCAGCCAACGGGTTCCCATGCGACCCACACATCCCTCTCCCATCGACCGAGGAAACCAGGTGGCGGAAACCTTTCAGCAGATCATCCGAGAACTCAGCTCCCTTCCCCTGGAGCCCGGAACGACGGCGAGGATCCTCATACACCTGGGGAATCCCACCCTGTCGATGCGGGCGCTCGCCTCCACCATCGCCGCCGACCCCGTGGTCGCCGAACGCCTGCTGCAAATTGCCCGGTCTCCACTCTACCGGATCAGCGATAAAGAGCTTGGCCTGGAAAAAGCCCTGGTCAGATTGGGCGAGGAAAGGGTGCGGGAACTGGTGATCGACTCATTCCTCGACGGCCTCTGCCCCGACGCAACCAGCGCGGGCAGGAGGCTGCGGGATGACGCCCTGGGCTGCGCCATGGCCGCCGGCATCGTCAACCGGATATGCCGCACGGCCAAGTCCGAGGAGGCCTACCTCGCCGGCCTGCTGCGCCATGTCGGCAAGATGGCCATGCATCGCCTCGATCCGGGAACCTGCAACAGGCTTGAAGAAGTGCCGGGGCGTTCCCAGACCGACGATCTCGACGAAGAGCAGCGCCTGTTCTCCTTCACCCATGACCAGCTCGGCGCCGCCCTGCTGGAACACTGGCGGTTCTCTTCGCTGGTAGTCCAGGCGACCCGCAATCACCACGGATTCAGCCAGGTCGGGGATCTCAACCTCACTTCCTGCCTCGACCCGCAGGTTTACAATCTCGCAGCGACAGTCAGCCTTGCCGAAGGGCTGTGCGCCTCACTGGGGATCGGCGTGGAAAAACCCAGGGTCGACCAGGACCTTGCCTTTCAACCCGGCGCCATCGCCCTGTCTTTCGGCGACCGCGAGATCGACCGGGCGCTCTGCCAGCTGCAAAGCCAGTGGGCCGAACGCACCTGACCACTCAAACCGACTAGCAAGAGGTTAACATGCTCCCTATGCTCCTGAAACGTCGTAGCACCCGCCGTTTTACCAACCAACAGGTGGACCGCCAACAGATCGATCAGTTGATCGAGGCGGCCCTGCGCTCCCCCTCCTCTCGAGGTCGCAACCCCTGGGAGTTCGTCGTGGTGAGCGAACCCGAAACCCTGGCGCAACTCGCCCGCGCCAAACAGCACGGTTCCGACTTCCTGAAGGGCGCCCCTCTGGCAATAGTGGTGGTCGCCGACCCGGAGCGCAGCGACGTCTGGGTTGAGGACTGCGCCATCGCCTCGATCCTCATCCAGCTCACGGCCCAGTCCATCGGCCTGGCGAGTTGCTGGGTCCAGATCCGTGAACGGCAGCACAACGAGGAGCTCGACTCGGAGCAGTATCTCCGCAATCTGCTGGGACTTCCCGAACGCTACCGGGTCCTCTCGGTCATCGGCATCGGCCATCCCGACGAATTCAAACAGGGCCACCCCAAAAGCTCGCTGGAGATGGAGAAGATCCACTACGGCCGGTATGGGGGCAAGAACTCGTGAGGTGTGAGAAGTTTAAACATCAATTTTCTTGCCTTCAAGGTTTTCTTCGTGACCTTCGTGTATCTTCGTGGTGAAAAAGACGTGGTCTTTAAATCAGATCTGATCCCGCCTCTTCAGATTTGATCCGCGTTCCATTGCCTTTGGCCTTTAAATCCTTGCCTTTGACCTTTTAACAAAGGAGCCCCCATGTCCGCCGCCGATCGTCTCATCGAGCACTACCGCCCCCTGATCGGGAGCGAGATTCACGTCGGGCCCTGGCTGGAGATCACCCAGGAGCGCATCGACCGGTTCGCCGAAGTCACCGGGGATCTGCAGTGGATTCACACCGACCCCGAACGCGCCGCCGCCGAATCGCCCTACCGGGCCACCATCGCCCACGGTTACCTGACCCTTTCGCTGCTTCCTTATCTCACGGAGAGCAACCACCCGGATTTTTTCGATAAAAGCTATCCCGGCATGCGCCTGAGAGTCAATTACGGCCTCGATCGCCTGCGTTTTCCCGCACCGGTGCTGGTCGGCTCGAAAATCCGCGCCCACACCCTGGTCAAGGGGACGGAAAAGATCGGCGAGGCGGTGCAGTTCACCTACCTCATCACCGTTGAAATAGACGGCGGCGAGAAACCCGCTTGCGTCGCAGAGTTTCTCGCCAGGGTCTATCCCTGACCGGCACAGTCTGCCGGCCTTTTCGTACTAGGGGTTATCGGCGATCCCGACTGGAACCATACCTTTTCATCCAACGCTCTTGAATCTCCAAGGCGATCCAGGTCGCTCCAACCTCTTCCTGGATTTCGCCTGCCGTTCATTTGACAATCTGCGTCATCCCAACCCCCTGAAAAACCCTGATCAACCCTTAGGCGACCAGTTCCACAAACCGCCTACATTCCGACAACCTGCCGGAATTTTTTAATTTTCCCATTTCGGCAGAAAAATCCACCACCCCAGGCATGGATGTTGCGAGAGAGCCTCTCATTAATTACTCGCCTAAGGGGGCGACCGGTCCCCGGTCCAAGGAGAAGGAGACAGGAATGAAAAGTTCAAGATCCACATTCAGGAGGGGAATCGCCGCGGTGCTGGCCGCTTCGGGTTTACTGGCCGGCGGCGTGAGCACGGCTCAGGCACTCGACACCTTTTTCGTCGGCCCCAGGGCCATGGGAATGGCAGGGGCCAACGTCGCCTCCACCAGCGACACCACCGCCCAGTATTACAACCCGGCGGCCTTCGGGTTTTTCGACTGCCGGGATCGCAACGGGGACAAGATCGCCTGCGACAACAACAACATCGGCCGCAAACAGTGGGGGGCCGACCTCAACGCCACCGCCGGCTATCGGCTGCATAACGAATTCGGCGTGTTCCTCGACGACCTGGCCGACATCGACCGCGATCAGCTCAGCTCCGCCAGCGTCCAGAACGAATCGGACCTGGCCGACCTGATCGACCTGGTCAAGGGCCTCGAGGGGATCGACGAGCCGGGCAACGCCATCACCGCCACCGTCAACGCCGGGCTCGGCGTTCGCTTCGGCCATTTCGCCATCGGCGGGCGGGGATTTGCCCAGGCCACCGGCGTGGTCCTGGAGGTCGACAGCAACAACCTTGGCCTGACCGGCTCCACCGATTTCAACGCCGAAATCAACGCCATCGCCATCACCGGAAACGATCTCCAGACCCTGCTGTTCACCCCCGATCAACAAGCCCAACTCGCCGCCACCGGCCTGGACGCCACCGCCATCCAGCGCCTCGACTTCATGGCCCGGCGCCAGGGCGTCAAGACGGCCAACAGCCAGGGGTTCGTCGACCTGATGGCCGACCTCTCCGCCCAGAGCGCCGGGGGCGGCGGAGCGATCGAGGACAACACCACCACCGTCCTGCTCACCGGCTTCGCCCTTGGCGAGGTGCCCCTCTCCTACGGCTACGCACTCAACGACCACTGGGCCATCGGCGGCAACCTCAAGCTGATGGTCGGCCGGGTCTACGGCAACCAGGTGCTGGTGTTCAACGAGGACTCGGGCGATATCCTCAAGAGCACCGACGAGGAATACGAGGAGACCTACAACGTGGGCGTCGACCTGGGGATCATGGGCCGCTACCGCCTGGTGAACCTGGGCCTGGTGGCCCGCAACCTCAATGCGCCGAAATTCGACGGCCCGACGGTCAACGGCGTCACCTTCGATGACGTCAAGGTCGATCCCCAGGTCACCGCCGGCATCGCCCTGATCCCCCATGAAACCCTGGTCATCGAGGTCGATTGCGACCTTACCGAGAACGAGACCAGCTTCGAGGATTACAAGACCCAGAACGTCGCCATCGGCCTCGAGTGGGATGCCTTGCGCGCCGTCGCCCTGCGGGCCGGGGTTTACAAAAACCTGGCCGAGGACGATATCGACTGGGTCTACACCGCCGGCCTCGGCTTCAACCTCTGGGGCGTGCGGCTGGACGTGGCCGGCGCCTTCGCCAACGAAACCGAGGAGTTCGACGGCGACGACATCCCCAAGGAGACCCGCCTCGCCGCCCAGTTGAGCATGGATTTCTAACCCCCATCACTCCCGCAGAACAAAAGAGCCTCCAGGCGTTAAAAACCTGGAGGCTCTTGCCGTTTTATATACCCAGCCCTCACCACCGAGAACGTCCCCTCTCCCTCAGGGAGAGGGTCAGGGTGAGGGTGGGGTCAACCGCCCCTTCTCAGTGCTTCATCCCCGAATAGTGCAGCCGCCCCTTCTTCAGGTCGCGCACCTTCATCAGCACGAAGATCACCGGGGTCATGATCAGTACGTGCACCGTCGAGGAGATCATGCCGCCGATCATCGGGGCGGCGATGGGCTTCATCACGTCGGCACCGGTCCCCGTCGACCACATGATGGGGACCAGGCCGATCAGGGTCACCGCCACGGTCATCAATTTTGGCCGAAGGCGCAACACCGCCCCCTCGTAGGCCGCCGCGTAGATGTCCTGCTCGCTGACCGGCCCAGCCAGCAGGCGCTTGTCGAGGGCCTCGTGCAGGTAGACGACCATCACCACCCCGGTCTCCACCGCCACCCCGTAGAGGGCGATGAAGCCGACCCAGACCGCCACCGACATGTTGTAGCCGAGCAGCCAGACCAGGTAGACGCCGCCGACCAGGGCGAAGGGGACCGAGAGCATGACCATCGAGGCCTCGAGGGCCGAGCGGAAGGTGAAGTAGAGCAGCACGAAGATGATCAGCATCCCCGCCGGCACCAGCAGCTGCAGGCGCTCCTTGGCGCGGATCTGGTTCTCCCACTGCCCCGACCAGGCGACGTAGTAGCCCGCCGGCAGCTGCAGATCGCGCTCCAGCACCTGTTTGGCCTCGGTGACGAAGCCGCCCATGTCGCGGCCGCGCACGTTGAGAAAGACGATGGAGCGCAGCAGCCCCCCCTCGCTGTTGATCTCCGGGGCGCCAGTGGTGACGCTGACCCTGGTCACCAGCGCCAGAGGCACCTGGGCGCCGTTCATCCCCGAGACGAGGATACGCTGCAGGTCGGGCAGGTTGTCGCGCAGCTCGCGCAGGTAGCGGATGCGGATGGGGAAACGGTTGCGCCCCTCCACCGAGGTGGTGAGCATCTCGCCGCCCAGGGCGGTCTCGATGACGTCCTGGATCTCGCCGACGCTTGCCCCGTAGCGGGCCGCGGCCTGGCGGTCGACCTCGATGTCCACGTAGTTGCCGCCGGTGACCCGCTCCGCCACCACGTCGGCCGCCCCGTCGACGGCCTTGAGAATCCCCTCGGCCTGCACCGCCAGCTCCTTGAGCACCTCGAGGTCGCTGCCGAAGATCTTCACCCCCAGGTCGGTGCGCACCCCGGTGGAGAGCATGTTGATGCGGTTGATGATCGGCTGGGTCCAGCCGTTGCGCACCCCGATCTGCTGCAGCTTGCCGTCGAGCTCGGCGATCAGGTCGTCCTTGGTGAGCCCCGGGCGCCACTGCTCCTTGGGTTTGAGGATGATGATGCTCTCGAACATGGAGACCGGCGCCGGGTCGGTGGAGGTCTCGGCCCGCCCGACCTTGCCGAGCACGTGCTCGACCTCGGGGACGCTCTTGATGATGGCGTCCTGCACCTGGATGATGCGCTTGGCCTCGGTGATGGCGATGTTCGGCAGGGTCACCGGCATGTAGAGCAGCGAGCCCTCGTCGAGCGGCGGCATGAACTCGCTGCCGAGCGAGACGAACATCGGCACCGCGACCACCAGCGCCAGCAGGTTGAGGGCGATGGTGGTCTTCTTCCACCTGAGCACCCAGCGGATCACCGGGGAGTAGAGCTTGATGCAGAAGGACGAGACCGGGTTGGCGCTCTCCGGCGGCATCTTGCCGCGCAGAAAGTAGTACATCAGCACCGGCACCAGGGTGATGGCGAGCACCGCCGAACCGATCATGGAGAAGGTCTTGGTGAAGGCCAGCGGGTGAAACAGCTTGCCCTCCTGCCCCTCAAGCAGAAACACCGGTACGAAGGAGAGGATGATGATCGCCATGGAGAAGAAGATCGGCCTGCCGACCTGCTTGGCCGAGGCGATGATCACCTCGAGGCGGTTGGCCCGGCGCTGCTCGGGGTCGAGTTCCGAGAGGTGGCGGTAGCCGTTCTCGACCATGATGATGCCGGCGTCGACCAGCACGCCGATGGCGATGGCGATGCCCCCCAGGGACATGATGTTGGAGGTCACCCCCATCAGCTTCATGGTGATGAAGGCGAACAGCACCGCGATGGGCAGGGTCAGCACCACCACCAGGGCGCTCTGGAAGTGCAGCAGGAAGGCCAGGATTACCAGTGAGACGACGATCGACTCTTCGGTGAGGGCCCGCTTCAGGGTGTGGATGGCCCGTTCGATGAGATCCGAGCGGTCGTAGCGGGCGATGATCTTCACCCCCGGCGGAAGACCTTTTTCCAGGGCCGCGATCTTCTCCTTGACCCGGTCGATGACCTCCTGGGCGTGCTCGCCGTAGCGCATGACCACGATGCCGCCGACTACCTCCCCTTCGCCGTTGAGATCGAGCAGGCCCCGGCGGATCGCGCCCCCGAGCTGCACCGTGCCGAGGTTGCGCACGTAGATGGGGACGCCGTTCATGCCGCTTGTGACGACGATGTTCTCCAGGTCCGCCACCGAACGCACGTAGCCCCGCCCGCGGATCAGGTACTCGGCGTCGGTCTGTTCCACCAGCCGCCCGCCCACGTCGTTGTTGGCCCGGCGCACCGCCTCCATGACCTGCCCGGCAGTGACGTTGTAGGCGTAGAGCCGCGCCGGGTCGAGGTCGACCTGGTACTCGCGGACATAGCCGCCGATGGAGGCGACCTCGGCCACGCCGGGCACCGTGTTGAGCTGGTAGCGCACGAACCAGTCCTGCAGAGTGCGCAGCTGCTCCAGGTCGTAGCCCGGCCCCTCGATGGTGTACCAGAAGACGTGCCCCACGCCGGTGCCGTCGGGGCCGAGGGTCGGGGTGACGCCGGCCGGCAGGAACGAGCCGGCGTAGTTGAGCCGCTCGAGCACCCGGGTGCGGGCCCAGTAAATGTCCGCCGCATCCTCGAAGATGACATAGATCATCGAAAAGCCGAAGGCGCTCGAGGCGCGCACCGCCTTGACCTGCGGCAATCCCTGCAGGTTGACCGCCAGGGGGTAGGTGACCTGGTCCTCCACCACCTGGGGCGAGCGCCCCGGGTACTCGGTGAAGACGATGACCTGGTTGTCCGACAGGTCGGGGATGGCGTCCACCGGCGTGCGCAGCACGGCCCAGATGCCCCATACCGAGACCATGGCGAAGAGGAGCAGGATGATGACCCGGTTGCGGGCCGAATAGTCGATTATTTTTTCGATCATGGATGTTGATCCGATGCCCTGTTGGTCGTTCTGCCTGGTTTCGTCGCTGTGCCTTTTACCAACGTTCGTTCCCGGGGTCTCGCCCCCGGACGGCGACCTACTTTCTTGCTGCGCGGCAAGAAAGTAGGCAAAGAAGCGCGCCCACTTCCTCGCCCGCCTGCGGCGGGTTCCCTGCGCTGCGCAGACGTTTCGGGGCCCGGCAAAAACTCGCTTCGCTCAAACATTTGCCGGCCTTTTTCCCGAAACGCCCACTCCGCTCCGGCTTCGTCAGATGGGGTGGGGAGTTCAAAAGCCTCCGGGTTCCAGGCTGTACCGGTGAATCAATGCTGATGCCCCGCCGGCGTCGGCGCCGCAGCCGGCTTTGCCTGCTCCCCTTCAGCCGCCGCCCCATGCCCGGCATGCGCCCCGCCGCCGGGCCCGCGCAGCTGGGCCTCGCTGTCGATCAGGTAGCCGCCCGAGACGGCGACGATGTCAAAATCATCCACCCCCTCGAGGATCTGCACCTTTTCGCCCACCCGCGCGCCGACCTTGACGTCGCGGGGCGAGAACACCCCTTCCTGTTCCTGCACCCAGACCACCTTGCGGCGGCCGGTGTCGATGACCGCCGTCACCGGCACCGCGTAGCCTGTCCCCAGCTCCTTGCGCAAGATCCCCTCGACGTACATGTCGGGCTTGAGGCGCAGGCCGGGGTTGGGGATCTCCACCCGCACCTTGACCGTGCGGGTCTGCGGATCGAGGAAGGGATAGACGTAGGTGACTTTGCCGGCAAAGGTTTCGCCGGGGTAGGACTGGGAGGCGATGGCCACCTCCTGGCCGACAGCGACGGCCGGAAACTCGTTCTCGTAGAGGGCCAGTTCGACCCAGACCGTGGTGAGGTCGGCGACGCTGAAGAGCGCCTCACCCTCGGCGACGTACTGCCCCTCCACCACCAGCTTCTCGATGACCACCCCCGAGAGCGGGGTATTGATGGGCAGCTGCACCGCCGGTTCGCCCCCCTGCTCCAGGGCCGCGAGCTGCTTGTCGCTCACCCCCCAGAGCTTGAGGCGCTGGCGGGCGGCTTTGACCAGCCCCTCGCCGCTTTCGGCGATGGAGGGGATGCGCGAGCGCTTCAGTTCGTCGCGGCTGCGCAGGGCGAGCAGGTATTCCTGCTGGGCCGAAACCAGCTCCGGGGCGTAGAGCAGCGCCACCGGCCGGCCCCGGCTCACCGTGTCGCCGACCCGGTTGACGTAGAGACGCTCGATGCGCCCGGGCACCCAGGCGGTGACCTTGCCCTGCTTGGCCTGGTCGTAAGTGACGATCCCCACCGCCCGCACCTCCTGGGTCAGGGGGATCTCCTCCACCGGCGCCGTGGCGACGTTGGCCATCACCAGCTGGGCCGGCGAAAGGTGCACCGCCTCGGGCAGGCTCAGATCGCCCTGTGCGGCGCCGGCCCCGCCGACGGGCACCAGCGACATGCCGCAGATCGGGCAGGCGCCGGCCTTGTCCTTGAGGATAAAGGGGTGCATCGGGCAGGTGTACTGGCGGGCGGCCGCCTCGCCCCCTTGTTCAGCGTGGTCCCCGTGCAGCATGCTGTGCCAGTAGTAATACCCCCCCGCGCCGCCGGCGGCCAGGAGGATCACCAGGAGAAGGGCCCATCGGGTTTTAGATGTCATAATCGTGTTGCCTCAAAAATCTAATTTAAAGTTGACCATGTTTATCAAGCAGAATTTTAAAAAGGTACTGTTGGTGTGCTTAAAATAAAATCAATCAACCACGAAGGACACGAAGTTCACGAAGTTAAAACCTTGATTTGATTTTGCCCTTCTTCGTGGCCTTCGTGTCCTTCGTGGTGAAAACGATTTGCACAAGTAATCATTAAATCCCGTCTTTGAAACATAGAAATCTGGTCAATCCCCCAACTCCCCCCCCACCAGCGCCTCGAGCCGCGCCACCGTCATCTGGTGCTCGGCGAGCATGCCGTAGTAGCTGCGCTCGTAATTGTAGAGCCGGGTCCAGCTGTCGAGCACCGCCTCGAAATCGACCTTGCCGACCTGGTAGCCGGCCAGGGACGACTCGAGCGACTGGCGCGCCTGGGGGATGATGCCGTTCTCGTAGAGTTCGACCAAAGAGTCGGTGCGTTCGAGCTGGGCCAGCGAATCGGCGATCCCGGAGCGGATGCTGTTGCGCAGATTGTCCAACTCGTGCTGGGCCATGCGGACTTCCGAAGAGGCCTCGGCAACCATCGCCTGGCGCCGCTCCCGGCGCACCGGCAGGTTGATGGTGATCCCCGCCCCGTACATGTCGAACCCCTCCTCCCCCATGGCCGGGTCGCGCTGCATGTATTCGAAACTTGCGATCAGGTCCGGGAAATACTCCCTCTCGGCCAGCCGCCGCTGGGCTTCGCCCTTTTCCACGCTGGCACGCAGCCCCTGCAGGGCGGGCCTGAGTTCCTCGGCCGTTGCCAGCAGCTCTTCCGCGGCTTTCCCAGGGCGCACCAGGCTGAATTCGGGGACCTCGCCGACAGGGCTCTCCGCGGGCCGGAACAGCAGGGCGTTGAGGGCAGCGTGAAGACTGCGGCGCTGCTGCACAAGGCCGGTCTTGACCTCCAGCAGCATGGAGCGCTCCAGCTGGGCGCGGTAGATGTCCTGCTGGGCACCGACGCCCACCGCGTAGCGGGTCTCGGCGCTGGTCACGAAATCCTCCATGACCTTGAGGTTGCGCTCGAGCACCTCCAGCGAACGCTCGACGAAAAACAAACGGTACCAGTTCTCCTTGACCATGGCCGCCAGCTCCAGGCGCCGCTCGGCGATGTTCCAGCGGTAAAACTCGGCATCCTGCCGGGCGACTTCCTCGCGCAGCGCCAGTTTGCCCCAGAAGGGAAACTGCTGGGAGATGCCGACCACCTTCTGGGTCATAACGTCGCGGTTGAAATTGAGCGGGTCGCGAACCAGGCCGTTGTCGATGCGCAGCATCAGCATCGGGTCTTCGAGCGATCCCACCTGGGCTATGCGTTGGCGGAACGCCTGCCAGCGGGCTTCCGAAGCCTTGTTTTCCGGGTTGGAGGCCAGCGCCGCCGCCATAAGCTCGGGCAGGCTTCCGGCTCCGGTCGAAACCGCCGGCGAAGCCTCGGAGGGCCGATCCCCGGCAAGAACCAGGGCAGGCAGAGCCAGGACCGCCAGAGTGGCCAAGAAAAGCGTCAGAAAATTTTTCATCGAGTCAAGTCTCCGAAACTGGGGGCTCTCACCAAGGAGTGACAACCCTGGTCTAACGCTGCATCCGTCCTTGGCCTGCTTTCCCGCTGGCAAAAGCAATGCCAGAAAACAAAAGGCCATTTTGCCGGCATTCGGCCTTCCCTCCGGCGGCTTTCCACGGGGTCACTGGAGAAATTTACCCTACAGCTTGTAGAAATTTACACACCAACCCGCTTATTCCCCACCTCTGATGCGGGTTTTTTCGGGCGGCTCTCCAGAGCGCCATGACCTCCGGTATTTTAACAAAATTTTCAGTAGTTTGGGATACCAGCAGAGTACTCCCCCGAGTCCCTAAGTCGTCCCTCCAAAGCTTTTCCCACGGATTTGGTAGTTTTTTTCTTGCTTTTTAATTCCCAGTGGCTTAGTTTTTTACAGACATCATTACCACACTACTTAGATCAACTTACGAGGCGCCAATGCTGGGAAAACTTGTCAGATTCAGAAAGCCCTTGCCGTTTACCGCAGAAGGCAATCCACGAGAGATCGCCGGACAATATTACGACTCCGGGCTCAACTGTGCCCAGTCCGTCCTCCGGGCGACCACCGGCCGCGCCGACGAGGAACTGATGGCCATCACCAAGGCCTTCGGCAGCGGAATCGGCGGCGCCAAATGCCTCTGTGGGGCGGTCAACGGGGGGGTGGTCGCCCTGGCAATCAACGGGCGGGGCGAGCTGGCCGCCGAGTTGGTGAAACGCTTCAAGGAGAAAAACCGCGTTACCTGCTGCTCGGCCCTGACCCGTCCCTTTCGCTGGGGTAGCAGCGAGCACCTGGCCAACTGCCGGGCCCTCACCGCCGAAACGGCGGAAATCGTCGCCGCACTGCTTGAGAAATAGAGCATTTCGATGAACCGGAAAATTGTTAAAAAAGGAGATTGTCCCATGCACAACAAAGGATTCGTCGCCGCCCTGGCCCTGCTGGTCACCCTGGCCCTGGGTTCCATCACCACCGCCAATGCCGCCCTGCAGGATTATTTCGTCTCCAGCGATTGGCTGGCCAAGCAACGCTCCCAGGTCACCGTGGTCGACGTGCGCGTCGCCCCGCTCTACCTGCTGGGCCACGTCGACGGCGCCCTGCACATCGACAAGGAGAATTTCCTCTTCACCCGCAACGGGGTAAAAAGCCTGGTTCCCACCGTCGCCGAGTTCGAGGCGCTGATGGACCGCTTCGGCATCACCCCCGACACCACCGTGGTGGCCTACGCCGAGGACAAAAACCCCTATTCGGCCCGTTTCATCTGGACCCTGCGCTATCACGGTCACGAAAAGGCCTACGTCTTGGACGGTGGCTATGAAAAGTGGAGCAAGGAGAATCGCCCCACCGCCATGCTGCCGACCCCGGTAACCGCCGGCAGCGGCTACAAAGTCCTGGGCGCCAGGGACGTGCGCGCCGAGGCGGACTACATCCTGACCCGGCTCAACAACCCCGACACCATCGTTTGGGATACCCGCAAGCAGTCCGAATACGAGGGGAGCGAGGTCCGCGCCGATCGCGGCGGGCACATCCCGGGTTGCCTGCACCTCGACTGGGTCAACCTGCAGAAAGAGGTCGACGGCGTGCTGGTGCTCAAGAGCGAGGCCGAGATCCGCGAGATGCTGAACCAGGCGGGCATCACCCCCGAGCGCGAGATCATCGCCCATTGCCAGACCGGCATCCGCTCCTCCTACGCCACGCTGGTTCTGCTCGGGCTCGGCTACAACGTCCGCAATTACGACGGGTCGTGGATCGAGTGGGCCAACAACCCCAACCTGCCGGTAGCCCTGCCCAAGAAGGTGGCCGAGAACTGAGCCACGGGTTTACTGCCTGAAACGGCAACGGGGCGTCCCCATATGGGACGCCCCGTTGCTATTTTGGGGAGCAGACACATCACTCACTGGCGCTCGAGCCATTGCGCGGCCTCTTTCTCCGCTTCCTCGCGGTTGAGACCGTATTTGGCCTCCAGGCGGCCGATCATCCGCTCCCTGCGCCCTTCCAAAAAGGCTTTCTGATCTCCGGTCAGTTCGCCCCAGAATTCCCTGGCCATTCCCTTGGCCCGATCCAGTTGCCCCTGCCACAGCGGGTTGGTCATGACGACATCCTCCTTTTCCCGAGGTGGCTCCATTATACCACCCGCCGCGGATTGACAATCGCCCCCGAAGCGTTAGCTTTCAAGAAGAGCCCCCCGTTGATTCGCAGGGAAAGGAGTGGCGATGGAAGACATCATCTACATATCCCAATGTCGCATCGAGAGGCAGAAGGGGCCGGCCCGGCTGGCCTACCTGCCGGCGGAGTCCGAACCGGTCAGGTTCGGCGTCCACGGCCCGATCGCCGAGCACTACGGCATGCGCCCCGAGCAGGTGGCCGAGCCCCATGCCACCACCCTCGACTACGTGGTCGCCGCCGCCGGCGGCTGACTGACCGGCACCTTCGGAGGCGCGCTGGAGGCGCGTCAAATAGATGCATCGAATGGCAAGCTGAGCGCCGAGGTCCGGGGGGAAATCGGCAAAGAGAAAAACGTCCTGGTGATCCGCCGCATTCACGTCGTCTACCGGCTCAAGGCCCCGGCCTCGGCCAGGGAGACCGTCGAGCGGGTCCACGAGGTTCATCAAAAAAGCTGCCCGGTCTATATGTCGCTCTACAAGGGGATCGACATCACCACCGAGTGTCGGATGGAAGACTGAGCGGGCCCCCCATTGGCACTTGCCTTCGCCCCTCCTTTTCAGGTTTAATACCTGCATCCAAGCCTGCCGGGAGGGCGCGAATGAAGGCCAGAACCAAGGACATCCTGCTGCGCTACGGCAAGGAGCGCCAACGCAACCTGTTGGCCCGGCCGGGGGTTCACGACTACGTTGTCGTCCTCGACAGCCTCAAACCGGGGTTCAATATCCCCAAGGTCTTCCGCAGCGCCGAGGCCCTGGGCGCCCGCGAGGTTCACCTGATCGACATCGGCCCCTTCGACCCGGCACCCGCAAAGGGGTCGTTCCGCAAGGTTCCCGCCCGCTTCCACGACAACTTCCAGGGGTGCTGGGATGCGCTGCGGGCCCAGGGCTACGACCTGTTCCTACTCGACCCCGCCGGAGAAAACCCCCTTCCCGCCACCGCCCTGCCTGGCAAAAGCGCCTTCGTCTTCGGCCACGAGGAGTGGGGGTTCAGCTTCGATCCCGCCAACTACCCCGGACTGCGGCGGCTGGCCATCCCGCAGTACGGCCAGGTGCAGAGCCTCAACGTCAGCATCGCCGCCTCCATCGTCATGTACGAGTACGTGCGGCAGCACGGCAGCCGCTGAAAACCCGCAAATAAAAAGGGGCCTCGACAGGGCCCCTTTTCACATGTTGGCTATCGGCTCCACTCCAGTAGCACCTGCCGAATCGATTTGCGCGAATGATCACCGCTTCCTTTCTTTCATGTTTGCGGAGGGGTTCAGGGCTTGCCGGCGGAAAAATCCCGCGAATACCACCGCGACCAGCTGACCTTGGAGAAATGAATTTTCGGCAGGCCCGGCAACTCGGGGTGGCGCAGGGCCCGGGAGAGATCCAGGATCATGATCTCCTGGGGGGGCAGCGTCGGTTGGGCGAAGATCAGCGTGAACTGGTAGGGGCCGCTGGTGTCGTCGAGCACCATCGGCTTGGCCACGGGCTTCAGCTCGGCCTCGGCCGGCCCGGGGCCATGATGAACCAGGGCGCTCTTGAGCGCGTATTCCTGCTCGCCCACGGTCAGCACCAACTGGGCCGGATCGAACAGAAAGCCGGGGCGCTGGATGTTGACGATGGTCTTGATCTGCAGCGGGTCGCCCAGCTTCCAGCCGAAGGTGGGTTTTTCCCGCACGCTCAGGTAGACCGGCAGAAGCGGCACCTCGCGGCCGATCCAGAAAGCCTCGTGGGTAGTGGTGGTGTTCTTCACGTCCACGTAGATCGAAACGCCGCTGAAATCCAGGTACTTGTCCGCTTCGGGCTGGTTCTCTCCGAAATAGGGGACGCTCTCCACACCCCGGACGTAGCCGAGGCAACCGCCGAGAGGCAGCGCCGCCAACACCAGGCCGAGCCAGACCAGGACAATTCTCTTCACCAGCAGACCTCCCCTGCAACCGCCGCCAGATTCACCACCACGGTTCGCCACCAGTTCCCCCTCGGGCCGCTACCCCGCCGTTCCCCCGAGAAGCAGCCGCCCCCTATGTTTTACCATCTGCCGCGGGGCTTTCCAGCCGGAAAAAGCATTTTCCTTTCCCCCCGACCGAAGCCCGTTTTGTCCTCATTGCAACTATTTACCTGAAATTCATCCATTTTCCAAGCTTCGGGTTGATCTGCGGCCCCGCCGGGGCTACAATCCGCCGGATCGACGTCAACCTGGAGGGCCAGCCATGCTGTTCAATTCCCCGGTCTACATTTTCCTGTTCCTCCCCCTGGTGCTGGCTGGGTATTTCCTGCTGCTGCGCTATCGGCTGGTGCTGGCCGCCAAAACCTGGCTGGTCTTCGCCTCGCTGTTTTTCTACGCCTACTGGAACCCCGTCTACCTGCCGCTGATCGTCGGCTCGATGCTGGTCAACTACGGCATCGGCACGGTGCTCGGCCGCCCCGAGCCCACCGGCCGGCGGACCCTGTCCAAAAAGGCCGTGCTGCTCGGCGCGGTCGGCCTCAACCTGGCGCTGCTCGGCTACTACAAGTACGCCGACTTCTTCCTGGTCAACCTCAACGCCATGGCCGGCAGCGAATTTTCCCTGCTGCACCTGGCGCTGCCCCTGGCCATAAGCTTTTTCACTTTCCAGCAGATCGCCTACCTGGTCGACAGCTACCAGGGGCAGACCCAGGAATACGACTTTCTCAACTACTGCCTGTTCGTCACCTTCTTCCCCCAGCTGATCGCCGGCCCCATCGTCCATCACAAGGAGATGATGCCCCAGTTCGAGCGGGTGCGCGGCAAGGTGCTCAATTACCGCAACCTGGCCACCGGCCTGTTCATCTTCGCCCTGGGGCTGTTCAAAAAGGTGGTGGTCGCCGACACCTTCGCGGTCTGGGCGAGCCTCGGCTTCGACCAGCTCTCCGAGCTGAGCTTTCTCGGGGCCTGGACCGCCTCGCTGAGCTACGCCCTGCAGCTCTACTTCGACTTCAGCGGCTACACCGACATGGCCATCGGCTCGGCCCTGATGTTCAACATCGTGCTGCCGCTCAACTTCAACTCCCCCTACAAGGCACTGAACATCCAGGATTTCTGGCGCCGCTGGCACATGACCCTGAGCCGCTGGCTGCGCGATTACCTCTACATCCCCCTGGGGGGAAACCGGCGCGGGCCGCGCCGCACCTACGTCAACCTGTTTCTCACCTTCCTGCTCGGCGGCCTCTGGCACGGCGCCGGCTGGACCTTCGTCGCCTGGGGCGCGCTGCACGGTGCCGGTACCGCGGCCCACAAGTGGTGGCAGGATCGCGGCCTGCGCCTGCCCCGCTGGCTGGCCTGGCTGCTGACCTTCAACTTCGTCAACTTCGCCTGGGTCTTTTTCCGCGCCAAGAGCTTCGACGACGCCCTCAAGGTGCTCGAAGGGATGTTCGGCCTGAACGGCTTCGCCCTGCCCGAGGCCTTCGACGACTACTCGCTGAGCCTGGCGCTGGTCTTTCTCGCCGTGGCTGTGCTGGGGCGCAACTCCCTGGAACTGGCGAAAAACTTCGCCCCGACCTGGCGCTACGCGGCGGTCACCGCCGTTCTGGCGGTCTGGAGCATCCTCAGCCTCTCGCGGGTGAGCGAGTTTCTCTATTTCCAGTTCTGATCCGACTCGAGGCAGCCATCCATGCATTCGTATAAAACCTGGACCCGCAACCTTCTGTTGAGCGTCGCCCTGCTGCTGCCCCTGGTGGGGCTGGGCAACTACCTGGTAGACCCCTATGACATCTACCGGGCGCTGCGCACCCCCGGCTTCAACGCCAACAAAAACATCGCCACCAAGCACTCCCGGCTGAGCAAGCCCTGGCTGGTCGAGCACCTGCGCCCCCGGGCCCTGGCCTTCGGCTCCTCGCGCACCGAGGTCGGCATCGATCCCGGCCACCCCGGCTGGAATCCCCAAGCGGGGCCGGCCTTCAACTTCGCCCTCGGCGGGGCCGCCATCGAGGAGATCGCCGGGCGCTTCGAGCAGGCGCAGGACTCCGCACCCCTCAATCAGGCGGTGATCGGCCTCGATTTTTTCATGTTCAATGCCTTTAACCACAACCCGATGAGCGAGCCCGGCGACGGTTCCAATCTGGACAGCCTGGACTACCTGCTGTCGACCCTGTTGACCGTGGACGCCGTCGCGGCCAGCTTCGACACCCTGCGCAAGCAGAACCCGGTCAGGTACCCCGGCGTGCGCCCCGACGGGATGATCGAGGAGAGCTTCAATGAACGCCGGGTCGCCAGAAACGGCCACCGCAGCGGCTTCCAGCGCATCGAATCCCACTTTTTCCGGGACAACCTGTTCCCCCGCCCGGCCGGCAAATATGCCTTCGTCAACCCCGAAACCGGCCTGGACACCTTGGAGCAGTTCCGGAAAATCATCACCCTCGCCCGCGCCCAGGGCATCGACCTTAAGCTGTTCATCTCCCCCGCTCACGCCCGGCTGCTCGAGGTGATCGACCAGGCGGGGCTCTGGCCACAGTTCGAGCAGTGGAAGCGGCGCCTGGTGGAGGTGCTGGCCAAAGAGGCCGGCGGCCACCCCGACCGCCAGCCCTTCGTTTTGTGGGATTTTTCCGGCTATAACTCGGTGACCAGCGAAGAGGTGCCCGCCGCGGGGGACACCGCCACCCGGATGCGCTACTACTGGGAGAGCTCCCATTACAAGCGCCAGGCCGGCGATTTGGTGCTCGACAGGCTGTTCGCCTACAACTCCCCGGAGCGCAGCGTCCCCGCCGATTTCGGGGTCGTCCTCACCCCCGCCAACCTCGAGGCCCACCTCGCCGCCATCCGCGAGGGCAAAGCGGCCTGGCAGGCCGCCCACCCCCAGGACCGCGCGGAGATCGCCGCCAGCCGTCAGGCGGCGGGCCTGCCCCCGCGCTAGCGCTTGGGGCTGTAGTGCCGGGTCAGCCACTTGCTGAGCCCGTCCAGGCCGGGGAACAGCACCCGCTCGGTGATGTTCGACTGGTCGAGCTTGTCGCGCACCTCCCACTTGAGCTCGGCGGGGATGATGATCTTGCGCCAGATCTCCGGATGCCTGGCCAGCCAGGCGTCCACCCCCCGCCGCGGGTCGGACATGATGGAGAAAAAGGCGAACTGGTTGACGATGCGATCCTCCATGGAGGGAGGCTCGAAGAACAGCAGAGAATCGTCCTGCGCCAGGGCGTCCAGGACATCCAGCGAGGTCACCGCCTGGTCGAGCATCTCCACGGTGAACACGTTGGCCCCCTCCTGGGCCAGGCGGTTGCCCAGGGCGGTGGGAAGCAGCTGGTGGGCCTGCACGTAGTTGACCGCCCAGATGACGCCGTCGGTGGAAAACTTCTCGATGTTGGCGGTGGCGAAATGCATCGCCACCAGCGGCGAGTAGGTCCAGTCGAGCAGCCGGGTCGGCAGGCCGAAGTGCTGGGCCACCGACAGCCAGTGCCACAACGAGTCGCGCTCGACCACGTTGCGGTGGGCGTATTTCTTGAAGTTGCGCAGGATGTGCCGCTCCACCGTCACGAAATCCCCGCCCATGCGGATCAGGGTGGTCAGCAGCGGATACCCCGCGTCGGAGAGCCCGCGAAAGGCATTGCGCGAGCGAAAGCGCCCGAGCCGCTCGCTCCAGGAGTCGGCAAACAACTCCTCCTGCAGCTGGTTCCAGCTTTCGACGCGGATTTCGTTGTTCATACCCTCGGTCAAAGTTCCCTCCGGCTCATTGCGCCCTGACAACACCCTAAAAGATGGAAATTCCGGTCTTGGTGGTAAACAGCTCCAGGGCCTTGGTCCCCGCCAGGGAATTCCCGTAGGGGTTGAGCCCGGGCGACCAGACGCAGACCGCGAAACGCTGCGGCATCACCGCGGCGATCCCGCCGCCGACGCCGCTCTTGCCCGGCAGCCCGACCCGGTAGGCGAAATCCCCGGCCGCGTCGTAGACCCCGCAGGTCAGCATCAGCGAGTTGATGTATTTTGCCTGGCTGGGGGTTGTCACCTGGCGCTCCGTCGCCGGGGAGAAGCCGCCGTTGGCCAGGTAGAGAAAGGCTTCCGCGAGATCGGCGCAGCTCATGGCCAGTGAGCAATGGTGGAAATAGGCGTCCAGGACCTCCTCGGCCGGGTTCTCGAGATTGCCGAAGCTCTTGATGAAATGGGCCAGGGCGGCGTTGCGGTGGCCGTGTCCCTTCTCGGAGCGGACCACCTCGGGGTCGAAATCGATGGCGGGGTTGCCGGAAAGCTCGCGGACGAAATCACGCACGGTCCCCTTGGCATCGCGCAGGCGCGAGAGGATGACGTCGGTGACCACCAACGCACCGGCGTTGATGAAGGGGTTGCGCGGAATGCCGTTTTCGTACTCGAGCTGCACCAGGGAGTTGAAGGCCGTCCCGGAGGGTTCGCGCCCCACCCGCTGCCAGAGCCCGTCGCCCACCAGGGTCATGGCCAGGGTCAGGCTCATGACCTTGGAGATGCTCTGGATGGAGAAAGGTTCGGCGGCGGCGCCCACCTGGAAAAGCCGGCCGTCGACGGTGCGCACCGCCATGCCGAACCTGGTGATGGGTACGCAGGCGAGCTGGGGGATATAGGTCGCCACCTCCCCCTGGCGCAGAAACGGGGTGATTTCGGACTGGATTTCCTCGAGAATCTCCTGGTAATCCACGTTGACAAACGCTCCTTATCGGGGGCCCTGGCATCACGGCGGCCCGGCTGCGTCGGGAAAATCCCGATCCCGGTTGAATCGATTGCCCGCGGGTGGCTCTAATCCTTCTCCACCGGCAGGGGCTCGAGCTTCTCGTGGCAAAATTCGCATTCGGTCGACTCGAGGGTGATCGTCTTTCGGCAGTGGGGGCAGTAGCGCATGCCGTAGAAAATCAGGTTTTTTTCCGCGGGTCGCATGGCGATGGCGTGAAAGATGGCAAAGGGCAGCAGAAGCATCCCGTAAACCCACCAGACCAGGAAATTGCGACCCTTGCCCGTGGCAATGTAGGCGGGCAGCAGGCCGAGCAGCAGGACGACGAAAAACAGTTCCATGATTCCAGACCTCCTGAGGTGGGAAAAACCGGCCGTGACAATTGAGGCGGCCCCGGGCAATCACTTGGCGGACGGCTCGGGATCCTGTCCCTCTCCCGCCCTCAGCCTGACCCTGAGTTCGCAGACCTGCAGCCGGGCCAGGCACAGATCCAGAAAGATATCCTGCGCCCGCTTCACCAGGCGCTCGTTCTGCTCGAGAAACACCCGCTGGAAACTCTCCTCGATTTCGTGGAACTGCTCCGGGCTCAGCCCCGGGGGAAGGGGCAGCACCACTTCGAATTCCCGGTCGTCGTAATACTTGGCGACCAGGTGCTTCAACTCCTCCTTCATCGCCAGCAGAACCGCGGGGTCATCATGGATCAGCTTGGATTCGATGATCTCCTCGATCTTCCTCAGGTTCCAGGCCCTGGAGCCGGGAAATTGGATGACCTTGCCGCCCATGAGCGTCCCGTCCCGCGCCGGTGTTGTCGCAAGCAATAGAGTTTATTGAAATTTTACACCAAATCCGGGCGGATGTCGGGTTCGACCCCGCAGAAGGAGGAAATTAACGGTGCGGCAGGCGCCTGGCGGGCGACGCAGAGGGCAGAGGAAAGGTTGACGGCCGCCGGGCATGATGGCATAGTCAAACCCAACTCCCTGATATCTGGATGACTATGGAATGAAATCCCTGGCGGCGGAACTGGCCTATTTCTTTCGCGGGCGGGCCAGGCAGAACCTGAAGGTCCTGCTGCTCTACTGCGCGTTTCTGGCGGGGATGATCCTGATCTACGCCACCCTGTTCCGGTTTCTGATGTGGAACCTGGAGGGGCGCGAGTTTACTTTCATCGCCGGGGTCTACTGGACCATCACGGTGATGACCACCCTGGGGTTCGGGGACATCACCTTCCACAGCGATCCCGGCTACATTTTCGCCGCGGTGGTCACGGTCTCGGGGGTGGTCTTCCTGCTGATCATCCTCCCCTTCGGGCTGATCAGCCTGTTCCTGGCTCCCTGGATCGAGCACCGGCTGCGCTACCACCCTACCCTAGAACTGCCGGAGGAGACCTCGGGCCACGTGGTCATCTTCGGCCTCGACCCGATCACCCGCACCCTCATCCGCAAGCTGCAGACCCGCAACATCCCCTTCGTGGTGGTCACCGGAGCCTACGAGACGGCGCTGCGCCTGGAGGAGGAGGAAGGCTTCCGGGTGGTGTGCGGGGCGCCCACCGACCAGAAGGTGCTGCAGGGGGTACGGGTCGGCTCGGCCCGCTATCTCATCGCCAACCTCAGCGACCCCGAAAACGCCAACCTCTGCCTGACCATCCGCTCCTTCTGCAAGACGCCCATCGCCTGCGTGGTCAACGAGCCCGAGCACGCCGAGCTGCTGCGCCTCTCCGGCGCCAACCAGGTCATCCCCCTGCACAAGATCCTCGGCCGCTACCTGGCGACCCGGGCCACCACCCGGGGAGCGCTGGCCCACGTCATCGACTCCTTCGGCAGCCTGCAGATCGCCGAAATCCCAGTGCACGGCACCCCCTTCGTCGGCCAGACCCTCGAACAGGCCGCGATCCGCCAGCGCACCGGGCTCTCGGTGATCGGGGTCTGGGAGCGCGGCGCCTTCACCACCCCCTCGCGCGAGACCCTGCTCAACCCGGGAGCCCTGATGGTGATGGCCGGCACCCGCGAGCAGCTCGAAGCCCTGGAAGCACTCACCGGCGAGCAGAGCGCGGAGGACCTGGTCTTCATCCTCGGCCACGGGCGCATCGGCTGCGCCGCGGCCAGCTTTCTGGACCGCAAGCCGGTCCCCTTCATCCTCGTGGATCAGCAGGCCAACCCCGACTGCGCCGAGCACATCCCGGTTATCGGCGACGCCACCGGCCGCGGCCTGCTGAAGCAGGCCGGCATCGAAAAAGCCAAGGGCCTGATCGTCACCACCAACGACGACAGCACCAACATCTTTCTCACCCTGGCCAGCCGCCACAGCAACCCCAACATCCGCATCGTCGCCCGGGCCAACCGCGAGGAGAACGTCGACCAGCTCTACGCGGCGGGGGCCGATTTCGTGGTCTCCAACGCCTCGGTGGGGGCCAACATCCTGACCAACATTCTCGAGTCCAAGGAGTCGGTCTTTCTCACCGAGGGGATCAACGTCTTTCGGCGCCCGCTGCCCACCGCCCTGGCCGGCAGGACTATTTCCGATTCGCGCATCCGCCCCCAGACCGGCTGCTCCATCGTCGCCCTGGAACTCGGCGAGGGGGAAGAGCCGCTGATCGTGCCGCCGCCC
The DNA here is from genome assembly GCF_019704135.1 of Desulfuromonas versatilis. NCBI lineage: Bacteria > Pseudomonadati > Thermodesulfobacteriota > Desulfuromonadia > Desulfuromonadales > Desulfuromonadaceae > Desulfuromonas > Desulfuromonas versatilis. Next base: position 1,876,806 of record NZ_AP024355.1, on the reverse strand, counting down.
GAAACCCTCCTCGAGAAGGGGATGGGGCTGATCCTCATCGGCAGCCCCGACCAGGAGGCGAAGTTCAACCAGGCCTTTTTCAGGGATTGACCTGCGATTGGGCTATTTTTCGAGCAGCTGCTGCAGCTTGGCGAGTTTTTCATCGATGGCGGCCTCGACCTTGCCGGGCCCGAACATGTAGGTCAGCTGGCCGACCATCAGGGTCACGTCGGCCAGTTCGTTGACCACCTCCTGCTCGCCGACCTTGCCGCGCCGAAAATGCTTGAGCACGGCGATCAGCTCGGCGCACTCCTCCACCGCCTGGTCGTACTGGGCCTCCGCTCCCCACTTCTTCAGGGTCGCCTGGTAAATCTTCGCGTGTTTCATTCCAAATCCCAACCTTCCGCAAAACAGCCATCAATTCGCGTCCCCTCCCCCTCTGCAGGGGGAAGGGACCTATAAAATCATCATTTTGAGGCACCTCTCCTTCAAGGGGAGGGTCGGGGTGTGGTCCACCCGGATCTATCCAAATCGCTCCGAACCCTCTCAGGATCCGGCGTACTGGGCCCGCAGGTAAAAGGTCAACCCCACCAGGGTCAGCGCGATCCCCGCCGTTCCCCAGGGCCCGGGCAGAGCCCCCTGCAAAAAGAGCACTTCGCCGAGCAGCGAAAAGACCACTTCGCTCGACTGGGTCGAATCGATGGCGGAGATCTGGTAGGCGTCCGATGCCAGGTGGCGGGCGTGCAGGAAGAGGCCGGTGGCCACCACACCGGAGAGCAGCGCCACCAGGGCGGTGTTGAGCCACTGGTCCGCTGAGGGCGCGGGAGGCCGGGTGACAAGGATCAGCAGCAGCCAGAAGGGCGCCGAACCGAGGGTGAGCAGCGCGATGCGGGCAAAGGGGTTAGCAAGGACCGGATCACCGATGTCGGGGATCAGGCCCTGCCCGCCGCGCTGCGCCTCCCAGACCATCTGGTTGCCCAGGGGATAAGCCAGGGCGGCGATCAGCACCGGCAGTCCACCGAGCACCACATCCTTCAGGGTCGCGGTTTCGGCCAGGTCGAGATTGACCAGGATGATGCCGGCGAAAATCACCAGGATGAACAACAGCGCCCGGGACGGCACCCTCCGGCCGAAGGCCAGCAGCACCAGGGGCGAGGCCAGGATGGTGGTCTGCCAGGTGGTGGCCACCACCCAGCCCGGGGCGTAGGAGGCGCTGAAACAGATCAGGGAATAAAACACGCCGAAGCCGGTGGTCCCCGCCAGGGTCCAGAAGACCCAGTGCCGGCGGAACAGCGCCAGCACCTCGCCAAGGGCCCTGGCCTTGCCGCAGGCGCAGCAGCCTACCCCCAGAAACGCCAGCATATAGAGGTAACGCAGGCTCGCCGACCACACCCAGTGCCCGCCTTCGAGGCTCATGGCCCGGTTGAGGATGAAGGTGCTGCTGAAAAAGGCCGCGGACAAAATCCCGAGGGCAATGAGTCGAAACACGGCGCAATCCCGGTGGTGGAAGAATTAAGGGGAGAACGGCGGCGGTTTGGGGCTGAGAACCGGCATTCGCCCTGGATTCTCTTCCTCGCCCCGCCACCAGGGCGCGACAGGATAGCACGACAGCCGGCCCCGGCCCAAGCCTGATTTCTACCCCCGCGCTGCCGGCAGCTGCCGGGGCCGCCGGGGGCGAGGGGGGATATTTTTGCCCGGCCAGCGCGATTACAGCTCGAGGCGAAAACCGAAAACGGGGAGATCCTGCTGGGTGAAATCGAGATCCTCGGAACGGCGAAAGCCCATCTTTTCATACATTTTCCAGGCAACCTGCATCGCTTTGGTGGTGTGCAGGATCACCTGGCGATGTCGGTGCTGCCGGGCGAGCTCGATGCAGGCGTTGGTCAGGGCCTTGCCCACCCCCAGCCCCCGCGCCTCGGGGTCGACCCCCAGCAGGCGGATGCCCGAGGCGTTTTGCATGGCCGTCGCGGTGCCGCCCGAACCGTACTGCCCCATATCGGCAAAATAGACCACCCCGCCCAGCAGCAGCCCCTCGGCGGAGAGGGCGACCAGCACCCGGGTGGAAGGGCGCTCGGCAAAGCGCCCGACGTTGGCCAGCAGCTCGTAGTACTCGGGCTGCTCCTCGACGCTGGGGAAGCCCTCCAGCTGCGAGTAGACCCGGACCAGCAGGCCGCCGAAGGCAGCGAACTCCTCGGCACGGATGTCGCGGATGGTGATGGAAGTGCTCATGGAATTCCTCGCGGGCACAGGTTCACTGCCTGGGGCCGTCCCCGACCTGGACCAGCCGGCCGGCCTTGAAGGTGAGGATCTTCAGAAAGGTCTCCGGCCCGAAATCGTAGGTCCACTGCTCCACGTTCTCCTCGGTGGTTTGCAGCGCCCCGTCGCCGGTCTCCTGTCCGGCGGGAAAGACAGTGGTGGTTTCGATGCGGACCAGTTCCTTGTAGGCGGGCGTGCCGTATTTTTCATAGATCTCGGCCTGCGAATCCCCCAGCGAACCCAGAAACCGCCCGGGTTTCGCCGAACTTCCGGAAACCCGCGCGCCATCGCTGATGGCGACCAGCCTGCCCCCCTTGAAGGTGAGGACCTTCAGCAGGGTGCCTTCGCCCTGGTCGTAGACCATCTGCTCCACGGGGACCTGCTCCGAGCGGGCGCCCTGGGCGCCCGGCTCGCTGGCGGTCTCGACGGCGACCAGGTTCTGGAAAAGCGGCTCGCCGCATTTGGCAAGCACCTCGGGTTTGCTCTCCCCGATATCGACCAGGCTGCCGTTGCAGCGCATGGCCCAGGCGGAAGCGGACAGAGAGCATAGCGTCGCCACAACGGCGACGGCCGACCAGGGAACCTTTTGCATGGCGGGTACCTCCTGTTGAGGATTTTACAGGCGATTGCTAAAGTATTCATCCATTTATTTTTGAAAGACGCTTCCCCTTACGCGTCCGTTCCCCCACAGACCGAGAGCCTCGGCCGGCTCCTCCGGGGTCGTCCTCGTCTCGCATGGGGAAAGCATCCCGCCCTCCGGGCTGCCCGCCTCCCCGGCCGCTGCGATATAGAAGCCAGATCGCGGCGAACAGCAAGACCGCACCGAGCAGCCCCAGGGAGCCGAGCCGCTCGTCGAAGATCAGCCAGGCCAGGACCGTCGCCGTCAGTGGCTCGATCAGGGTGAGGATCGAGGCCGAGGTGGCGGGGATGTAGCGGATGCCGCAGAAAAACAGCAGGTAGGCCAGGGCGCTCGGGACCAGCCCAATATACAGCAGCCCCGCCCAGACTTCCTGCGGGTAGCTTGCGCCCATGCTGCCGAGGTCGGCAAGGGGCAGCAGGGCAAGCCCCCCCGCCCCGAAAGACACCGCCGCGGACAGTGCCGGATGGTAGCGGCCGCCCAGCGATTTGCCCAGCAGGGTCACCGCGGCATAGCCGGCCGCCGATCCCAGGGCCAGGGCGCAGCCCACCAGCAGCTGGGTCTGCTCGCTCTGCCCCTGGGGAAACCCGACGAGACAGGCGGTCCCCGCCAGGGCGCTGGCCAGGGAGGCCCAGGCCCAGCGGTTCAGCCGCTCCTTGAGAAAGACCGCCGAGGCCAGCGCCACCAGCACCGGGGAAGTGCAGAGCGTCACCAGGGTGGCGATGCTCACCCCCACATACCCGATGGCGGAAAAATAAAAGACCTGGTAGCCGGCGAGCATGCCGCCGATGAGGGTCATCCGCAGCAGGTGCGGCGCGCGGATGTTGAACCCGGCCCTGCCGATGGCGAACCAGGCCACCAGGGCCAGCGCCGGAAAGGCGATGGCGAGACGATAAAAGCCGACGGTAATCGCGGAAATCTCCGCCTGGTGGAATATGGCCTGGGTGCTGATGCCGACCGTTCCCCAAAAGAAGGCCGATACGGATACGAGCAGAATGCCGCGCCGGGTTCCGGCGGCATGAATAGTGTCAGGCATGGTAAGCCCCTTTCAAGAAAATGTGGAGCCATGTCCTGGGGGCGAGTCCGAAGTGAAAATACCTGGCCTGAATGATCCTCTGGAAAATCCAGGGCGAACCCATGGGTTCGTCGGTGATTTTCTATGGCTCGGGCAGAACTGGCGGATCCGGGAATCTTCTCGAGGAAGGGACCGGGCGGACCAATAGCGTCCGTCTGGGATGGCAACGGTTAGGGTGGGAAAACGTTGGCGCCCTTCCTCGACTCAGTTGTCGGAAGGGACCGGAGGGGGGGTGGAGTAATTAGGCATGGCAACCTTGCGGGATAGAGTCGGCGAACGAAAGAACTCAACCTTGCAACAGGAAAAACCTTAGCAGAAGGGCCGGTCTGCTGCAACAGGGGATTTGCCGGACAGGGGATGTGAGTTAAGCGGCGGGTCGTGCCATTGAAACTGAGCCCCATTCGCAAACAGCCCAAAACCTTGCTCTTACTCTCTCGCTCCCTTACTCCAGGTATTTATCTGGATCATTCAGCCAACGACAGCCACGGCCAAATCACCGGCAGGCCGGGGTATCCCCATGGCAATTTAAAAAAATGGTACAATTAAATTCGCTTAAATTTTACCACACCTGAAATGCGCGTCTGCAGGCAAAGCGCAGGCAACACCTCGTTCCCAGTATTTTTCCATTCCGGGCTGACTCCCAGGGATGGGCAGGTATCCGACTTCAAACTCCTCCAACCTCGCTGCAGCTGCAGCCACAGAACAAACGGGGCAAACATGATGAAAAAAATCAATTTATCCATGACCACAGCATTGGCCGGAGTTTTAGCTTTGCTCCTGGCACCCCAGAGCGCCATGAGCGAGGAGTCAAAAACAATCAGCAAACCCGCAGGTGCCGTCGGATCCGAAATGGCGGCGGCGGACCAGCCGCGATCCAATCTATTCTGGTGGCCCGATCAGCTCGATCTTTCGCCCCTGCGCGACCATGACGCCCGCTCCAATCCGCTCGGTGCAGATTTCAATTATGCCGAGGCCTTCAAGAAACTCGATCTGGAAGCGGTGAAGAAAGATATCGATGCGCTGCTGACAACCTCGCAGGACTGGTGGCCGGCGGATTTCGGCAACTATGGCCCGTTTTTCATCCGCATGGCCTGGCACAGTGCGGGCACCTACCGCACGCTGGATGGCCGCGGGGGTGGCGGTGGCGGACAGATGCGCTTTGATCCCCTCAACAGCTGGCCGGACAACGGCAACCTGGACAAGGCGCGCCGCCTGCTGTGGCCGGTGAAGCAGAAATACGGCGAGTCTCTTTCCTGGGCCGACCTGATGATCTTGACCGGCAATGTCGCCCTGGAAAACATGGGCTTTGCAACCTACGGCTTTGCCGGGGGCCGCGCCGATGACTGGGAGCCGGACCTGGTTTACTGGGGGCCCGAGGTGACCATGCTGGCCAGCGAGCGCCAAGAAAAGGATGGCGGCTTGCTGCGGCCCCTGGGGGCGACCCACATGGGCCTGATCTACGTCAACCCCGAAGGGCCGATGGGGCAACCCGATCCCGTCGGTTCGGCGAAAAACGTGCGCATCACCTTTGGCCGCATGGCCATGAATGACGAAGAAACCGTGGCCCTGATCGCCGGCGGGCACACCTTCGGCAAGATGCACGGCGCGCACAAACCAGGCGATTGCCTGGGGTCCGAGCCGGCGGCGGCTGGGCTTGAAGACCAGGGGCTGGGCTGGAAGAACAAATGCGGCCAGGGCCATTCGGAAGACACGATCACCAGCGGCCTGGAGGGCGCCTGGACCCAAGCGCCGACGCAGTTCACCACCCTTTATCTGTCCAACCTGCTGAACAACGAATGGGAGCAGACCCGCAGCCCCGCCGGAGCCATCCAGTGGGTGCCCAAGGACAAGGGCCTGCACACTGCGGTGCCCGATGCCCATGTGGAAGGAAAGCGTCACCCGCCGGTCATGACCACGGCGGATCTGGCGGTGAAGGTTGACCCGGAATACAAAAAGATCGCCGAGCGTTTCCTGGCCAATCCGGAAGAATTCAAAAAGGCCTTTGCCAAAGCCTGGTACAAGCTGACCCATCGCGACATGGGGCCGCGCGCCCGCTACCTGGGTGCGAACGTGCCCACCGAGGTGCTGCTCTGGCAAGACCCGATTCCGGAGATTGATTACCAGCTCATCAGCCAGGAAGATGCCGACGGGCTCAAGGAAAAAATCCTCGCCTCCGGCCTCGAGGTGCCGGAACTGGTGCGTGCCGCCTGGGCATCTGCCGCCAGCTTCCGCGCCTCCGACATGCGCGGTGGCGCGAACGGCGCGCGCATCCAGCTTGCACCGCAGAAAGACTGGGAGGTCAACAACCCGGCTGAACTGGCTGAAGTGTTGAAGAAACTGGAGGCCATCCAGAAGGATTTCAATGATTCGGCCTCTGCGGGCAAGAAGGTTTCCATGGCCGATTTGATCGTTCTGGCTGGCGCCGCTGCCATCGAGAAGGCGGCTGGAGATGCCGGTGTTGAAGTGGCCGTCCCCTTCAACCCGGGTCGCGCCGATGCAACTCAAGCGCAAACGGATGTCGAGTCTGTGGCGGTCCTCGAGCCGAAGGCCGATGCCTTCCGCAACTACTTCAACAAGCAGGAAAGCTATCGCTCGCCGACCGAAATGCTGGTCGACAAGGCGGATCAGCTGAACCTGACCGTGCCGGAAATGACCGTGCTCATTGGCGGCATGCGTGCCCTGGATGCCAACACGGGCGGCACGCAGCACGGGGTTTTCACCGATAAGCCGGGCACGCTGACCAACGATTTCTTTGTGAATCTGCTGGATATGTCCACCCTCTGGCGCAAAGGGCCAACCGATGGCGTGTATGAAGGCGTGGATCGCAAGACCGGCCAGGTGAAGTACACCGCAACACCTGTCGATCTAATCTTCGGCTCCAATGCAGAGTTGCGGGCCGTTGCCGAAGTTTATGCGTTCGACAATGCAAAAGAACGTTTTGTGAAAGACTTCGTCAAGGCCTGGGCCAAAGTGATGCAACTCGACCGCTTTGACCTGAAGCAGAAAATCTAGTTTTTGATTTCTGTGGGAGCTGTGGCAGGGGGCCTGCCACAGCTCCAGATTCACCAAGATCAACAAACAAAAACCCGGGAGAAATCAGGAGCAGGCCATTCCCTACCCCACCCATGCTCGGCGGCGCAAGGCCCGGGTTCCTGGCCAAGTCTCTGGCGTCCCCCTTCCTCAGGGTAGCCTTCGCTTGCGGACCAAAGGTGGTAGAATGCAAGCATGCATGCGACTCTCACCTCCCCCCAGCAGCACTTTTCCGGCCATCCCGCCATGGGGCGGTAGCTCCGGGCCTATCGAGAAAACGGGGGGCAGCTTTCCAGGTTACGAATAAGAGATAGTGGAAAGGGGAAATTGTATGAAGAGAAAGAGAGTTTTATCGGCGGCGCTGATTTCAAGCTTTGTGATGGGTGTCCTACTGATGAGCGTGGACCCTGCTTCAGCCAAAGACGATGGTGACCGGACCCGTTTCACCGGCCTGGTGGAGTCCATGCCTGAAGGACTGCACGGCACCTGGATTATCGGCGGCATCGAGGTCACGACGAGCCCGCAAACTGAATTCGACCAGGAGGAAGGCCCCTTGCACGTCGGCGGTTGTGCCAAGGTCGATATCCGCGCAGGCATCGTGCATGAGATCGACAGTGAACCGATCACGGATTGTCGGTGAATGGGGCACAGTAGACCTGTTCGATTCTATTCGTGTAGGGTGAAGCTTTTCTCTCCCTAGCGATACTTTTAGTGCAGACGGGTCGGGTGCAGCCGGGGTCGGACCACGCCAACAACTTGAAATATAACGTTAAACGTCCAAAAGATAGCGGTTATCGGGGCTTAGAAGGCCCATTTCAAGCAGTTGGAGTTGGGGGTCAGGCTTCCAAGTTGCCCGAAAGACACTTCTCCGCAAAGCCATCGTCGCCGATGATCCGAGGGTCATCTTCCCCGCGGTGAAACTCACGCGGGAGGTCAACACCCAATCCACCGAGAATGAAGGTCAGGTATCCGGCACGTGCCGCTGCGGATGTTTTTCCAAACTGCCTGAGCATCCAGTCAGTTGTCAACCACGGAAGGGATTCGTTGCCGAGATAGCAATTGTGGCCACTCCAGGGATATTCCTTGGGATCTCCAACCATACCGGCACGCACTGGGTTGAGATGGATATATCGGACCAACTCCAGCAGATAGCTGTCACCATCTACCAATACGGCCTTGTAGCGCCCCTGGAACAAATGCCCGGATCTTTTTTCGCGCCTGTTGATCCAGCGGGTAAAACGAAAAGCGAGATTTTGCATTCCGCGGGACAAGGGAATGTCGCCAACTTGCACGGCAAGATGGACATGATTGGTCATCAGGCAGAAGGCGTGAACCCGATAACCAAACCGGTTGGTGCCCTCCTGCAGCAGAAGATAGAAACGGTAGCGGTCATCATTATGGAGAAAAATGGGTTGGCCGCCGTTGCCGCGAAGAATGACGTGATAAAGTCCACCAGGGAGGTGTATGCGTGGTTTACGGGCCATTGTGGAAATATATCTCGGTCGAAAAACTTGTCAACTTGGAAGCCTGACCCCCTGACTTGGCGATTTCCTCGGCGCTGGTCAGCCCCGGCTCGACGCTGAACAGCTCACCGCCGCATTCTGGGCATGCGGTGAGCGGTTCGCCTGGCGACGACAGCTCGCCGGAAGGCCTGGGAGGGGGGACAATGCGCCGCTGGTGGCGACGGTCATCAAACCAGGCGAACAGCATGGCGGCTCCCCAGAGGATGGCGAAGGCGATGAGCACCTTCCAGGTCCAGAAGATGGCCAGCAAGGCGACCAGGCCGTAGATGAAATAGATCGGGGAGAGGGTGAAGCCTCTGCCGTCCGCTCCGGTTGGTTTGTCTGGTTTGCTCATGTCACCCCTTCGAAGTTGGGGGTCAAAGTTGGGGGTCAGGCTTCCAAGTTGTCAAGTCAATAGAATCCCCTCTTGAGCGAGTAAACCAGTTCTGCCAGTTCCGGTTTATCCTTTATACGGTCCGACAGTCGGCGGACGGCTGAACTGATGCTCCCGATGTCCCGGTCGACATGTCGAAAGTTGGGGGTCAGGCTTCCAAGTTGCCAAGTCAAGGGTCAAGTTGGGTCAGAAGTTGGGGGTCAAGTTGGGGGTCAGAGTTGGGGGTCAGGCTTCCAAGTTGCCAAGTCAATAGAATCCCCTCTTGAGCGAGTAAACCAGTTCTGCCAGTTCCGGTTTATCCTTTATACGGTCCGACAGTCGGCGGACGGCAGAACTGATGCTCCCGATGTCCCGGGCGACATGTCGGGCGACGTCGGAAAAGCTCACGCAACCTAACTCACGTGCCAGCCATCCAGCTACCGCTCGCGCCTCCGAGGCAACTCTCTGCTGCGATTTCGACTTTAAGGTGCTCTCCTCGATGTTGTACGCATGGCACACTTTATTGACGATTTCCTCAACCGTCACCCGAATCGGCCTTCTGGCCTCGGAACCCGAAAGACACTTCTCCGCAAAGCCATCGTCGCCAAGGATCCGAGGATCATCCTCCCCGCGGTGAAACTCATGCGAGAGACCAACACCTAATCCATCGAGGACGAAGGTCAGGTACCCGGCACGGGCCGCTGCGGATGTTTTTCCAAACTGCCTGAGCATCCAGTCAGTAGTCAACCACGGAAGAGATTCGTTGCCGAGGTAGCAATTGTGGCCACTCCAGGGATATTCCTTGGGATCTCCAACCATACCGGCACGCACTGGGTTGAGATGGATATATCGGACCAACTCCAGCAGATAGCTGTCACCATCTACCAATACGGCCTTGTAGCGCCCCTGGAACAAATGCCCGGATCTTTTTTCGCGCCTGTTGATCCAGCGGGTAAAACGAAAAGCGAGGTTTTGCATTCCGCGGGACAAGGGAATGTCGCCAACTTGCACGGCAAGATGGACATGATTGGTCATCAGGCAGAAGGCGTGAGCCCGATAACCAAACCGGTTGGTGCCCTCCTGCAGCAAAAGATAGAAACGGTAGCGGTCATCATTTTGGAGAAAAATGGGTTGGCCGCCGTTGCCGCGAAGAATGACGTGATAAAGTCCACCAGGGAGGTGAATGCGTGGTTTACGGGCCATTGTCGAAATATATCTCGGTCGAAAAACTTGTCAACTTGGAGCCTGCCCCCCTGGCACTGACTGGTTGGTTAGTCTTATACGCTTGTAATTACTTTGATATTTAAGCCTTCACTTTGGCTTGGTTCTTCAAAAAACTTGGTCACATGTGTAAAGACAGCTTCTGTATCAAATGCTGCTCTGTCCGGTTGCTCTGTGCGTCTTTTCCCTATTTGCTTTAAACACAGCTCATCACTAACTTTAAGGTAGATTAATTGATGATTCGCACCGATTTCTGACGCCAGATTTAAAAACCATTTTCTTTGTTTTTTTGTGTTCGCCGGGAAATCCATGACCACGTTTGTACCTGTAGAAAGTATATTCTGAACATGGGATTTAATCAGCGGCCTTAGTAGTGCTGAATATTTTAGGTAGTTATCGAACGATGAAATTTGCTGTGGGTATAAAGTTGATAGCCACTCATCTTCGGAAAGTAATACCGCATTTTGTTCTGATGCGATAACCTTCGCTTGAGTCGATTTTCCTGCCCCCATTTTTCCGCAGAAGAGTAATAACGTTCCCATTCCTCTTGTATTTCCCATATCACCACTGCTGTCTCATAGTTTGATCAAAAAATAGAAGGCCCGGAGACTCCAAAATGTTATAATGAGTTCGCCAAAACCATAATAACAATAAGGAGTTCCGAGCCGTGGCCCATTGTAGCACCGTTCTTTCTCAAATTGTACGAATTTTTCCGAGACATGAATTTCAATCCCTGGCGAACAAGCATCACGTCGGGCAGAAGTTTCGTTCGTTCTCCCGCTGGACCCAGTTTGTCGCCATGCTGACAGCACAGCTGACAGGTCGGAGCAGCCTGCGGGATGTCGTTGACAATCTCAGCGTTCAGGGCAGCAAGCTCTACCACTTGGGCGTCAAGGTGTTCAGCAGAGCCACCTTGGCGCGCTGTAACGAAAGTCAGCCGCACACTCTTTACGAAGAGCTGTTTCAGCGCCTGTTGGCCCGCTGCCAGTCAATGGCGCCACGGAACAAAAGCTTCAAACTCGACGGAAAAATCTACCTGCTGGATGCTTCCCTGCTCGACCTGACACTCTCCCTGTTTCCTTGGGCCAAGTACCAGAAGAACAAGGGGGCGGCCAAGCTTCATGTCGGGCTCGATGCCGACGGCTATTTACCCGCCTTTGTCGATCTGACCGAAGGCAAGGAGCATGAAATCAACCATGCCAGAGAGCTCGAACTCCCCAAGGGCTCCTATGTGGTCTTCGACCGAGGCTACACCGATTACACCTGGTATCAGGAACTGTGTGAGGACGGGGTATTCTTTGTCACCCGCCTCAAGAGCAACGCCATCGTCACGCCCGGCAAAAAACGCCGTGGCCGCAAGAGCCCGGGGGTGATCGAGGACCGAGAAATCCATTTGGGCAAGCTGCCCGAAACCTTCCGCTTGGTCACGTATCGGGACGAGGAAACGGGCATCATTTACCAGTTCGTGACCAATGCCTTGGAGATCCCGGCCCAAACGGTGGCCGATCTTTACAAAGAACGCTGGCAGATCGAGCTCTTCTTCAAGTGGATCAAACAGAACCTGAAGGTGAAGAGCTTCTTGGGCACATCCATGAACGCGGTGAAGACCCAGCTTTGGATCGCCCTATGTGCCTACTTGGTACTCTCGTTCCTGAAGTTCCAGTCGAAAGTCGGAGCTTCGTTACAGCGCATGTTGCGGATATTACAGCTAAATTTATTCGAGAAGCGCGATTTAGAAGAGCTATTCAAGCCGTCTCCACGCAAAAACACTATACGAAACAATCAGTTAGCCCTGCTGTGAATTTGTGAGACAGCAGTGCCATATCACGAATAACGGATTGATTTAAGCGGCAGCGTAGAGACCTTAGCGAACTACAGTTTTCTTAGGGACGCACTACTGTTGACCTGTCCGCTTGAAATGTGTGTTAGATGTTTTTATTGCTTTTGCTTGGCAACTTTTCAAAACTAGGAATACTGTCCAAATGATGTTCCCAACTCGCTTTACTGCTAACAAATAAGTGTGCGTTAGGACGAACATTTAGTGTTGAGTCTAAGCTTCCTGCTGGAACTACAATAAACCCCGACTTTTCTGATTTGTTCGGTAGCGCTGAACCACAATTTAGACAAAAGCTTTTTGAATGTAGTGTGTTGGGTAAATTGTAGGTTTTAACGTAATTTTCCCCTTTGCACCACGTTAGGATCGCTGATTCAGAAAATAAGTTGGCTGCATGAGCCGAACCTGTATCTTTTTGGCAATGTTTGCAGTGGCAGAGATAGAAAGAGTCAAAGTTGCCCTCGATTTCAAATCTAACGCTCCCACACAAACATGAACCACTATACTTTTTATCCACTAAAACCTCTTTTTGTTAGAGAACAGGAAAATCTGAGAATCTGAGGGTCAGAATCTGAGGGTCAGAATCTGAATCTGAGGGTCAGGCTTCCAAGTTGTCAAGTTACTTAAATCCCTTCTTGAGAGAATGGGGTCAAGCGGGGGTCAGTCTTCCAAGTTGCCCGAAAGACACTTCTCCGCAAAATCATCGTCGCCGATGCTCCGAGGATCATCTTCCCCGCGGTGAAACTCACGTGGGAGATTAACACCCAATCCATCGAGAACGAAGTTCAGGTATCCGGCACGTGCCGCTGCAGATGTTCTTCCAAACTGCCTGAGCATCCAGTCAGTAGTCAACCACGGAAGGGATTCGTTGCCGAGGTTGCAATTGTGGCCACTCCAGGAATATTCCCTGGGATCTCCAACCATACCGGCACGCACTGGGTTGAGATGGATATATCGAACCAACTCCAGCAGATAGCTGTCACCATCTACCAATACAGCCTTGTAGCGCCCCTGGAACAAATGCCCGGATCTTTTTTCGCGTTTGTTGATCCAGCGGGTAAAACGAAAAGAGAGGTTTTGCATCCCGCGCGACAAGGGAATGTCGCCAGTTTGTAGGGCAAGATGGACATGATTGGTCATCAGGCAGAAGGCGTGAACCCGATAACCAAACCGGTTGGTGCCCTCCTGCAGCAGAAGATAGAAACGGTAGCGGTCATCATTATGGAGAAAAATGGGTTGGCCGCCGTTGCCGCGAAGAATGACGTGATAAAGTCCACCAGGGAGGTGTATGCGTGGTTTACGGGCCATTGTGGAAATATATCTCGGTCGAAAAACTTGTCAACTTGGAAGCCTGACCCCCTGACCTGACCCCCTGACTTTTTAATTTGGTAGAGGCCTTTTCGTGAAGCACCCATGTCTAAACAGTCCGGTTCACTCTATTGTTAAAAATTTTTTTATTTCTTCTGTGTTTTATTCAAGCACCACTCATTCAATTTATCGATCATGGGATCCAAGCAATGCTCATTTTCTTTTAAATCGCCTCTTTTTGATTCAGCTTTAACCTTTTCCCATTCGTGTTTTAACAATATTTGGCTTGTGGTAATTAATTCATTTAATGCAGTTTTTAACTCATTTTGCTGTGATTCATGGGTGAGGTCAGGAATTTTTGCTATTAGTTGTTCAATTTTTTTATCAGAATTTGGTTCGCCATCAATAACTTGCGGGTTAAGTTGGAGGCGTATTAGATACCTTAATTTGTCTAATTGAGATAATAATTCAAACTCCTCAGGCTTTCCCTTTACGTCTGTCATAGCCCAGGTATGTGTAAGGCCACAAAAACTTGATATGTTTTGACGAAGTTTATCAAGCCATTTTACTCTTTCGCTTGTAACTGTATTGATGAAAGAAGTTCTTTTATTTAATCTGTAATGATTTATTACGTTCCATATGCTAATAAATCCTGTGATGACGATTCCTAAGGCGTAAAAAAAATCTTTTTCTTCCATTTTATTGTCTTTTCTTCTTTTTAATTTTTAACGGTTAAAGCTAACCGGCTGCGAAACGCAGAACAATTCCGTACACATTTTTCGAGAACCACCGCCTTTTCAACAGTCCGAGTTCAGCGCAGTGTTAGAAGCCCTTTTTATCTTTAGAGCGACCATGCCGGTCTAGGTAATGGTCGTTTTCTGTAAAAAGGTTTTTGCCTGTAATAAGTCTTTCTTTGGATTTTTTTGTCGTTTCTTTATTTAGGTCATAATTTATCAAGTAGTCGGCCCAATCAATGGCGGCATCTGCAACTCGCGCTCCATCTTCGGTGTCTGTATCGAATTCGAAATAATCAGAAGCCATTAGGCAGAAACCGATTGTGCTTAAGTCCATCGGATCTAAAATACCATCGAGAACCGCATCGCAGACACGAACCAGATGCGCTGACTTGACCTCAAATTCTGAGTCCATGTCCTCAATGTATTGACGACTGATTTTCCCTTCTGACTCTACTGCCCCAATTAGGTCTTTTTTAAGAGCCTCTGGGGACACCCTGCCAAGGAAAAAGTCCTTTAAAATCGCTTCTTTCATTATTCTTTTTGGGCTTCTAACAGGTATTATATGGAATTTATAGATCTGGAAACAATTTATAGATGTAGATATGTAATTTCCAGATCTGGCAATTAGATATCTATATCTGGAAACTATAAAGCCCGGTTCTTCGGTAGTATTTTTCTTTTTAAACCCAACTCCATCGCTATGTGAAATGGCATCCGCCAGGCCTTTTGGTCGGAGCCCCAATAGGCCCCCGTCGCTTTGCCTTTTCCCCACACCGAAGGCAATTTCAACCACCCCCCCCTATTCAGAACTGCCCTTTCAATCCTCGATGTTTTAGCAAAAAGCCGCCCTAACCGGAGATCCCGGTGGGCGGCTTTTTTGTTTTCCGGGGCGACCGGGATGTCTTCACAGGCGCGTACCCTCCAACAACTAATTCCAATAAAACAACCAGTAATTAATACGGCCTAAGCGGTGCGGTGTCAATCTGTTTTTGGTTACTTATGGCATTTTCCCGGGTTGCGACCTGCCCCCTTCCGGTACTAGATGGTGATCCAACCAACCCGGGGTTTCAACTGCCTGAGACCCCTTGCCGCCCCTCCCCTGCCCGCAAAAAAGCCCTCTCCACGCGGAGAGGGCTTTTGCACAACGTCTGTCTTCTGTTTGTCCCACCAAGGGCAGGCACGCAGGCCTGCCCCTACGTTTACGGTTACAGGACCACCAGGTCCTCGCTGGAGAAGGTCAGGTGCTTGAGCCCGTCTTTGGCGACCCAGAAGGTGTTCTCGACACCGACGGAGCCGAGGCCGGGGTAGACCGCCTTGGGCTCGAAAGCGAAGGTCATGTACTCCTTGAGCTCCTGGTCCTTGAAGCCACGGGCGATGAAGGGGAACTCGTCGACCTCGACGCCGATGCCGTGGCCGATGAAGGAGACCTGGGCGCCCTTGCCTCCCATGAAATGGTCCTGGTAGCCGAGCTCGCAGGCGAGATTGTAGCACTCGTCGTAGATCTCGCCCCACTTGGCGCCGGGGCGGGCGATCTCCTTGAGCTTCAGCTCGATCTTGAGCATGTCGTCGTAGGCCTTCTTGAGCTGGTCGGGCAGCCCGCCGATGCACAGGGTGCGGGTCTGGTCGACCATGTAGCCGTCGAAGGCGGCGATCATGTCGACGACGATGGGCTCGCCCTTTTTGATGGTCTTGTAGCTGGCGCCCTGGCCGATGCTGGGGTTGACGCCGATGCCGCCCAGCGGCGCGTCGACGAAGGCCGGCGCGGCGGCGTCGGCGCCGGAGAAGATGTGCCCGTAGAACAGCTCGGAGTTGAAGCCGCGCATCCGGGTGACCCCCTGGTGGCCGAGCTTGCGGGCAAAAAACTCCAGCTCGGCGGCCAGCTCGAGGTCGCTCATCCCCTCGCGGATCACCTCCTTGGCGCGCTGGTAGGTGCGGTCCATCATCAGCGCGGCGTCCTTCATGATCTCGATCTCGTACTTGGACTTGACCGCGCGCACGGTACGGATCAGCGGCGAGGCATCGACGATCTCGGCGCCGTCGAGCACCTTGCTGAAGCGCTGGAACAGCGCGACCGGGACCACGTCGAGCTCCATGCCGGCCTTTTTCGGCAGCTTGTGGCCGAAGTCGGCGAGGATGCCGGCGATGTCCTTGGGGCTCTTGAAGGGGACGATCTCCTTGAGCCCGCTCTCCATGCGCGCGCGGCCGAACTCCTTGCGCACCATGTAGACCGGCTCGCCCTCGGCGGGAACGTAGAGCACCCCCTGCTGGACGGAGCCGGTGAAGTAGAACAGGTCGGCGTTCTGCAGCATCAGCACCGCCTCGAGGCCGGCGCCCTGCATTTCTGCCTGGAGATTTTTGAAGCGGGTCTGCAGTTCGGTAGCGGGAGTAATGCGCATGGGGGTTTCCTTTCGGCGTGGTAGGGGCACCCCCCTGTGGGTGCCCTGTCCCGAATGATTTATGCTGTGTAGGCGAACACGGGATTCACCTCCGCTGATGGGCAAAATCGGGCAGGCACGGGGACCTGCCCCTACATCACTCCTGGTTTCACGCCGTCTCGAGCGCCGCGGCTTCTTCGAGATGCAGCTCCTGGATGGCCATCTCGCGCAGCTTGAACTTCTGGATCTTGCCGCTGGCGGTCATCGGGTACTCGTCGACGAACTTGACGTAGTAGGGGATCTTGTAGTTGGCGATGCGCCCCCTGCAGAAGTCCTTGATCTCCTGCTCGGTGCAGCTGTCGCCCTCCTTGAGCTTGACCGCGGCCATGACCTGCTCGCCGTACTTGCGGTCGGGCACGCCGTAGACCTGCACGTCGGAGACCTTGGGGTGGGAGTAGAGAAACTCCTCGATCTCGCGGGGGTAGATGTTCTCGCCGCCGCGGATGATCATGTTCTTGATGCGCCCGGTGATCTTGCAGTAGCCGTTCTCGTCCATCACCGCGAGGTCGCCGGTGTGCAGCCACCCCTCGGCGTCGATGGCGCGGGCGGTCTCCTCGGGGAGCTTGTAGTAACCCTTCATCACCAGGTAGCCGCGGGTGCACAGCTCGCCCTGCTTGCCGGGGGGCAGGCTGGCGCCGGTCTCGATGTCGACGATCTTGACCTCGACGTCGGGCAGGGCGCGGCCGACGGTGGCCACGCGCAGCTCGATGGGGTCGTCGGTGCGGGTCTGGGTGATGACCGGCGAGGACTCGGTCTGGCCGTAGGCGATGGTGATCTCGCTGCAGTTCATGTCGCGAATCACCCGCTTCATCACCTCGATGGGGCACGGCGAGCCGGCCATGATGCCGCTGCGCAGGGTGGAGAGGTCGTATTTGCGGAAGGCCGGGTGCTCGAGCTCGGCGATGAACATGGTCGGCACGCCGTGGACGGCGGTGCACTTTTCGGCCTCGACGGTCTTGAGCACCGCTTCGGGGTTGAAGGTCTCCACCGGGACCATGGCCGAGCCGTGGGTGACGCAGGCGAGCACCCCGAGCACGCAGCCGAAGCAGTGGAAGAACGGCACCGGGATGCACAGCCGGTCCTTCTCGGTGAACTTCATGCATTCGCCGATATTGAAGCCGTTGTTGATGATGTTGTGGTGGGTCAGCATGACCCCCTTGGGAAAGCCGGTGGTCCCCGAGGTGTACTGCATGTTGATCACCTCGTGGGGCTCGAGGGCGGCCTTGGCGGCGGCCAGCTCGGCATCGGCGACCTGCGCGCCGAGCCGCTCGATCTCGTCGTAGGCGAGCATCCCCGCCGGGGCGCCGCCGCCGAGAAAGACCAGGTTCTTCAGGAAGGGGAGCTTCTTGCTGTCCAACTTGCCGGGCTGGCTGGTCTGCAGCTCGGGGATCACCTCGCCGACGGTGGCGACGTAGTCGGTGTCCTTGAAACCCTGCACCAGAAACAGCGTGGTGGCGTCGGACTGCTCGAGGATGTACTCGAGCTCGGCCGACTTGTAGCTGGTGTTGACCGTGACCAGCACCGCGCCGATCTTGCCGGTGGCGAACATCAGCACCACCCACTCGGGGACGTTGGTGGCCCAGATGGCCACGTGGTCGCCCTTGCCGACCCCCAGCTTGAGCAGGCCCTTGGCAACCCGGTCGGTCAGCGCGTCGAACTGCCGGTAACTGTAGCGCAATCCCCGGTCGGGATAGACCAGTGCGTCGTTGTCCGGAAAGCGGCGGGCGATGTCCTCGAGCAGTCCGCCCATGGTGAAATTCAGCGCGTTGGCCATGAAACTCTCCTCCGTTGCAGGGTTCCGGTCCGTGTTAATTCGCACGAAACAAAAATTTGACAAATATAACTAGCTGTTTTTAAAACGATTTTTGATACCACACGGACGGCATATAGTCAAATCAAAAACCCGCCGGGCGGCCTTTGGCCTGGCATTGAGGAGCGTGGCGGTCGTGCTTTTTTTCTAGGCAAAAGGCTAAATACCATGACGGCATCAGCCACTTGCCCCCTTCCCCAACAATTTTCCACAGCGCTATCCACAAAGGCTGTGGGTTGGGGGGAGGGCCGTAAGGCGTAAGGCGTGAAGCGTAAAGGGTAGCCCGCATTACGCATTACGCATTACGCATTACGCATTACGCATTACGCATCACGCCTCACTGCAGTTTCTCCGCCCGGATCATTTCGGGGGCGACCATGCCGCCGGACATGATGACCTTCATCGCCTCCTCGACGCTGAAGCTGGTGGGATAGACGCGGTGCTCCTCGAGGATCAGCACGTAGCCCGAGGTCGGGTTGGGCGAGGTGGGGATGAACACGGTGTAGTAGGTCTTGCCCGAGGCGGTGGCCACGCTGTTGGTGATGAAGGCGATGGAGAAGCTCCCCTCCATGGGGAACTCGACATAGACCGCCTTGCGAAAGGAGTTTTTCCCCGACTTGGAAAAGACCTGCATGAACTGCTTGGAGGAGGTGTAGATCGACTTGACCAGGGGGATGCGGGACATGATCGATTCGCCGAAACTCACCATGCGGCTGCCGAAGACGTTGCTGGCGACGATGCCGGTGATGTAGACCACCAGCACGCCGGCGATCATCCCCAACCCGGGGATGTAGCGGTATTCGCCGCCGAGAAAGAAACTGGCGGTCTTTTGGATGTAGGGGGCGAGAACGCCGTCGGCGAGGTTGAACAGAAAGCGCAGGATGAACAGGGTCAGGCCGATCGGCACCACCACCAGCAGCCCGGCGCCGAGCTTGCGCCGCAGGTGATTGAGCAGAAACCAGCCGGGGTTGAAGCGTCTCTTTTTGGTTTGGGGAATGTCCAAGGGTTGCTGCCTTTCCTGAAGAAAAAATGGATTCCATGGGTCGGAAACCTGCCCATTTTAACCAAATCACCGCAAGAAACAAGAAGGGACACGCCCGCGGGCGTGTCCCTTCGTATTCCCCTGACTTTAAGCCGCTGGGTTAACCGGCTGCTTGCGAAGCTATTTTCTCCAAAGCGGCAATCCGTTCCTTCAATTGTTTCTCCTTCTGCCAGCGGGCGGTGACGTCGCGCAGGATCGCCGCCACCCCGCTAACCTCGCCCATCTCGTCCCTGAGCATGACGATGGAGAACTCGCTGGAGAGCTGCGTCCCCTGCCGGTGCAGCGCCGGGACGGAAAGCAGATCTTTGCCGTAATGGGTCACACCGGTCTCCATCACCCGGCGATAGCCTTCCCAATGCCGGGCCCTGAGCTTTTCGGGGATGATCAGGTCAAGGGATTGGCCGAGCGCCTCGGCTGCAGTGAAGCCGAACAGGGCCTCGGCCCCGGCGTTCCAGAGCCGGATGATCCCCTCGCGGTCGGCGAAAAGAATGGCGTCCGGAGCCAGTTCGATGATCTCGCGGTAGAGCTTTTCCATGGGTGACACCTCTTTTTCTGTTTTGCCGGGGGGGGATTCGGCAGCGCCCCCGGGTATCGGGTTTAAAGCACCGGCGACTTGCCGCTGAGCGGCGGCTTTCCGGCTTGCCGTTCGTTCTCGGCGTTTGGCAGCCCGGACTGCGACTCGATCAGGTCCATATCCCTGGGATGCTTCTCCTTCATGGCCTTCTCGATGGCCCGGTGCAGCGAAAGCAGGCAGACCAGAGAGAGGATGAACATGAACATCCAGCAACTGGTCCACAGGCCGGTCCCCTCCAGCAGGTAGCCGAAGGCGATCGGACAGACGAAGCCGCCGAGGCCGCCGAGCACCCCGACCATGCCGCCGACCACCCCCACCTCGCCGGGGAAATGGTCGGGGATCAGCTTGTAGACCGCGGCCTTGCCGATGCCCCAGATGCTGCCGAGCAGAAACACCAGGAAGGCGAAGATCCACACGTTGGCCTGGAAGAAGATGCGGGTGACCCCCTTGGCGAGCAGCTCGCGCTTGCTTACCGTCTGCCCCACCTCCACCACCGGCTCCTGCCAGGTCTGCTTGGTGGGGAAGATGAGCATCCCCTCGTCGTAGGACTCCAGTCCGGCGGGCTTCTCCTTGAGCTGGTAGGGGACCTCCCCGACCTGGATGCGGGTGGCGCTCACCTCGGTGACCACGCCGCCGCGTAGCGCCATCACCCCGCGCCCCGGCGAGTAGACCTCCATTTTCGGGACCATGACCAGCAGGCTGACCACGGTGGAGATGCCCAGCACCCAGTACATGACCTCGCGGCCGCCGAAGCGGTCGGAGAGCCAGCCGCCGAAGGCGCGGATCACCCCGGAGGGAAAGCTGAAGATCGAGGCGAACAGGCCGGCGGTCACCAGCGGCAGGTAGTAGACGTTGACGAAATAGGGGACCAGCCACTGGGCAAAGGCCACGAAGCAGCCGAACACCAGGAAGTAGTAGAGGCCGAAGCGCCAGACACGGATGTCCTTGAGCGGCGCGCACATCTGCCTGATGGACTTGCCCGAGCTGGCCGGCTTCTTGTTCTCGGCCAGGAGGAAGAAGAGGATCCCCATGCCCGCCAGCACCAGCGCGTAGTAGACCGGCAGCTCCCGCCAGCCGTCGATGTTGGTGCCGCCGGCGGTCAGCTTTTTCAGCAGGGTCGGCGCCAGCAGGGTGGTCAGGGCCGCCCCGGCGTTGCCGGCGCCGAAGATCCCCAGCGCCGTCCCCTGCTGGTGCTTGGGATACCAGACCGAGGTGAAGGCGATGCCGATGGCGAAGCTCACCCCGGCCAGGCCGAAACCGAAGCTGCACAGGGCGAACCAGGTGAAGCTGTCGGCCTTGGACAGCAGGTACATGGGGATCGCGCAGAGCAGCAGCAGGGTGCCGTAGACCGGCTTGCCGCCGAATTTGTCGGTCAGCAGCCCGGCCGGCAGCCGGAAGATCGAGCCGGTGAGCACCGGAATCCCCAGCAGCCAGCCGATCTCCACCGGGCCCCACTTGAAGACCTGGTGGTCGACCAGAAAGGTCACCAGCACGCCGTTGAACATCCAGGCGGCGAAGCAGATGGTGAAGGCCAGGGTGTTCAGGAACAGGATCTTGTGGGACTTGGCGGTCGCGACCTTTTCCATGACGGCACCTCTCACTGGATGTCGGGGGGGTGGCCTCGCGGCTGCCCCCCCCGCTGCCCTCACCGGGGCCGAAGTTTCTTTAACAAGGCATCTCGGCGTTCCGGCGCGAATAGAACCACCAGGTGGTGAGGATGCAGCTCAGGTAAAAGACCAGAAACCCGTACAGGGCGGCGTCCGGCCCGCCGGTCAGGGTGATCGAGGTGCCGAAGCTCTTGGGGATGAAGAACGCCCCGTAGGCGGCGAAGGCGGAGCTGAAGCCGAGCACCGCGGCCGACTCCTTGCCGGCCTCCTTGAAGGCCCGGGCGCGCTCCTCCACCGAGCACTCGGTGTCCTCGCAGCGGTGATGGGTCATGAAGATCACCGGGATCATCCGAAAGGTCGAGCCGTTGCCCACCCCGGTGGTGAAAAACAGCAGCATGAACATGGCGAAAAAGCCCCAGAAGCTCCCCCCGGCCCCCTGCTGGGGCAGGAAATAGAGCACCCCGAGCACCGCCAGGGCCATGAGGATGAAGTTCCAGAAGGTGACCCGGGCGCCGCCGAGCTTGTCGGCCAGCCAGCCGCCCACGGGGCGGATCGCCGCGCCCACCAGGGGCCCGAGAAAGGCGTACTTGGTGGGGTCGATCTCGGGGAACTGCCCCTTGATCAGCAGCGGGAAGCCCGCCGAATAGCCGATGAACGAGCCGAAGGTGCCCAGGTAGAGCCAGCACATGATCCAGTTGTGCTTGCGCCGGAAGATCACCGCCTGCTCGCGGAAGGAGGCCTTGGCGCTGGCGATATCGTGCATGCCGAACCAGGCGGCCAGGGTGGAGACAATGATGAAGGGGACCCAGATGAAGCCGGCGTTCTGCATCCACATCTGCCGAGTCAGCTCCCCCTTGACCCAGCTCTGGGGCTCGCCGCCGAGGCCGCCGAAGACGCCGGCGGTGATGACCAGCGGCACCAAAAACTGCATCCCGCTCACCCCCAGGTTGCCCAGCCCGGCGTTCATCCCCAGGGCCGTCCCCTTCTGCGCCTTGGGGAAGAAGAAGCTGATGTTGGCCATGCTCGAGGCGAAATTGCCGCCGCCGAAGCCGCACAGCAGCGCCAGGGCCAGCATGATCCAGTAGGGGGTCTCGGCATTCTGCACCGCCAGGCCGATGCCCACCGCCGGCAGCAACAGCGAGGCGGTGGACAGGGTGGTCCAGAGCCGCCCGCCGAAGATCGGCACCATGAAGGAGTAGAAGATGCGCAGGGTGGCGCCGGAGAGCCCGGGCACCGCCGCCAGCCAGAACAGCTGGTTGGTGGAGAACCTGAAGCCGATGTTGGGCAGGTTGACCACCACCATGCTCCACACCATCCACACGGCGAAGGCCAGAAACAGCGCGGGGATGGAGATCCACAGATTGATGGTGGCGATGCCTTTGCCTTCGTTCTGCCAGAAGGTATGGTCTTCCGGGTTCCAGGTGGTCAATACTTTAGCCGGCATGGGAGCCTCCTTTAATGCTGCTTTTGCTTTTCGATGTGTCGCGACGGAGCGGGCCGGCGGTGGCAGGGCCCGGCCGGCCTACTTGGGTTCCGTCCCGGGGCGCCGCAGGTTCCAGACCACCACCTGGTAGGGGCGCGCGAGGTAGCCCAGCGGGACGCTGACCACGTGGACCAGGCGGGAGAAGGGGAACAGGGCGATGAGCGCGAAGGCGTTGACCGCGTGCAGCTTGACCACCAGCGGCAGCGCCGCCAGGTACTGCACCTGAGGATCGAGCTTGACCAGCGACCAGAGCCAGGGGGCGGCGGTGTGCAGGTACCAGACCGAGCCCCAGCGCAGGGTGAAGGCGATGTAGACCCCGGTGGCCACCTGCAGCGCCAGCGAGGCCAGCACCAGCCAGTCGACCACCGAGGTGACGCGCGCCACCCGGGGGTTGGCGGCCCGGCGCACGATCAGCAGCAGCACCGCGATCAGGGTGGAAAGCCCCAGCGCCATGCCGGTCACCTCCAGCAGGTAGAGGCGCAGCGGCCGCCCGAGCAGCGCCCCCCAGCCGGCGGGAAAGAGAAAGGCCAGGAAGTGGGCGAGCAGGATCACCAGGATGGCGTAGTGCCAGGGGACCGAGCCCCAGAACAGCGCCCGGCTCTCCAGGAACTGGGACGACTGGCTGGACCAGGAGTAGCGGTCGACCAGGTACCGGTAGAGGCCGACGGCGACGGCCAGGGCGATGGCGACGTAGGGGAATATCCCGAAGAGAATCAGATCGATCATGAGCAACTCTCCTTTTTCCGGCTGACCACCAGAGGTTCAGTCCCGGTTGCGGCTGTTTCGCTTAAAAAGCACTGCAGGGCCGTGATCAGCTGCCCATAGGGGTTGTCCCGCTCGGCCATCCCCTGGAGGATCTTGTCCAGGGCCGGCAGCAGCCCGTCCTCGATGATCTCCCCGCGCACCTGCCCCGCGTCGGTGGAGCCGACGAAGCGCAGCACCTCGCCGAGGTGGTCGGGCAGCTCGCTCCCGGGGCTGAAGCCATGCTGCCGGTAGAGCTGCTGCAGCTGGATCAGAAACAGGGTGCGCTGCTGGCTTTCGCCGAACAGCTGGTAGCCGACGTAGGGGTGACAGAGCGCCTGCAGATCGAAGGTGGCGGTGAACACCTCCTCCACCCGGGCGGCGTCGGTCCCGGCCAGAAAGCCGCTGAAACCCTCGAGCGGGGCGAGCGCCGCGGGACAGGCCTCGCTAAGCAACCCGGCGGTGGCGGCGGCAGTCTCTTCGAGCCCCTCGCGGGGGTAGCCGAGCAGGGTGGCGAAGCGGCGGCAGAGCTCCTGGTGTCTTTGCAGCTCGCCCATGGCTACCACCGCCTCTTCGGCGCCTGGCGGCGGCCGAAGCCCATCTCCTGGCGGTAGGCTTCGGGGTCCGTCCCCGCCTCCACCGCCCGGTCGCGCAGCATGGGCGGGATGACGATGCGCTCCTTGATGCTGGTCAAGGCGGTCATGCGATAGATCGCCTCGACCTGCTCGGCGCTCAGCCCGGCGATCTCCCTGGCCCTGGCCGCCTCGGCCTCGGACTGGTCGCCGACGCCCTGCTGGCGGCGCTGGATGCGCACCGCGATCAGCCGCCGGTAGACCGCCTTGACCTCCTCCTCGTTGCCCCCGGCGAACAGCCCGGCGAGATAGCGGATCGGCAGCCGCGCCCGCTCCAGGGTGGTGAAGAAGTCGTCGGCCAGCTTCTGCGTCCCCTGGCTCTCGACGGAGAGCACCGGCAGCAGCGGCGGCACGTAAAAGAGCATGGGCAGGGTGCGGAACTCAGGATGCAGCGGCAGGGCGATCCCCCACTGCTTGACGAACTTGTAGACCGGCGAGGCCTGGGCCGCGGCCAGCACCTCCTCGGCGATGCCGCATCTGGCGGCCTCACGCTGCACCTGCGGGTCGAAGGGGTCGAGGATCATCTCGCGCTGGGCGGCAGCCAGCTCGCCGTCCTCCTGCATGGCCGTGGCCTCGATGCGGTCGGCGTCGTAGAGCAGCACCCCCAGGTAGCGGATGCGCCCGACGCAGGAGTGGAAACAGGCGGGCGCCTCGCCGGCCTCCTGGCGGGGGTAGCAGAGGATGCACTTTTCCGACTTGCCGGTGCTCCAGCCGTAGTAGGTCTTCTTGTAGGGGCAGCCCGAGACGCACATGCGCCAGCCGCGGCACTTGTCCTGATCGACCAGCACGATGCCGTCCTCGCCGCGCTTGTAGATAGCCCCCGAGGGGCAGGCGGCGACGCAGCCGGCGTTCAGGCAGTGGTTGCAGATGCGCGGCAGGTGGAAAAAGACCATCTTCTCGATGGCGAAGAGCTGCTGCTGCTCCTCCTCGCTGAGCTGCACCACGCCGGGGTCGTTGGCGGCGTAGACCGTGGAGCCCGAGAGGTCGTCGTCCCAGTTGGGGCCGGCCTCGATCTTCATCGGCTTGCCGCTGACCATCGACACCGGGCGCGCGGTGGGCTGGTCGTCGCCGGCCGGGGCGTTGGTCAGGTCGTCGTACTTGAAGGTGAAGGGCTCGTAGTAGTCGTCCATGGTCGGCAGCGAGGGGTTGTGGAAGATCTTGCCCAGGGTCCCTCCCCGGCCGCCCATCTTCAGCCGCAGCTGCGAGCCGACCCGCTCCCAGCCCCCCCTGTACTGCTCCTGGTCCTCCCAGCGGGTCGGGTAGCCGGTGCCCGGCTTGGTTTCGACATTGTTCCACCACATGTACTCGGCGCCCTTGCGGTCGGTCCAGAGGTTCTTGCAGGCGATGCTGCAGGTGTGGCAGCCGATGCACTTGTCGAGGTGGAAAACCGTGGCTATCTGTGCGCGTATGTTCATGGTCGTATCTCCCGAATTGGATCACCTTCCGTAGGGGCGAACCTGTGTGTTCGCCCAGCCCCGGGGCAGACCCGCAGGTCTGCCCCTACCCTTTCGCCGCGTCACCACTGGGGTTCGCCGTCGAGCCGGCGCACCAGAATGAAGGTGTCGCGGTTGGCGCCGGTGGGGCCCCAGTAGTTCCAGCCGTAAGTGAACTGACCGTAGCCGCCCACCATCAGGTTGGGCTTGAGGCGGATGCGGTTGAGGCTGTTGTGCCCGCCCCCCCTGCGGTTGCCGCGCAAGGGCGACTTGGGCACGCCGACGGTGCGCTCGGGCGAATGGTAGAGAAAGGCGATGCCCCGCGGCAGCCGGGAGCTGACGATGGCCCGGGTGACCACCACCCCGTGATCGTTGTAGACCTCGACCCAGTCGTTGTCGGCGACCCCGATTTCGGCGGCGTCCCGGTCGTTGAGCCAGAAGGGGTGGCAGCCGCGCGAGAGGGTCAGCATCCGGTGGTTGTCGCCGTAGGTGCTGTGGATGCTCCACTTGCCGTGAGGTGTCAGGTAGTTGAGCATGATGCTCTTGCCCTGCTCCCTGGTGGCGACGAAGTCCTGCAGCACGCTCGGGTCAGGCTTGGGCTTGTAGGTCGGCAGGTGCTCGCCGAAGGCGATGTAGCTCTCGTGGTCGAGGTAGAAGTGCTGGCGCCCGGTCAGGGTCCGCCAGGGGACCAGCCGCTCGACGTTGAGGCAGTAGGCCGAATAGGCCCGGCCGTTCTCGGTCAGCCCGCTCCAGCAGGGGCTGTTGAGC
Source organism: Desulfuromonas versatilis (assembly GCF_019704135.1). Classification (NCBI taxonomy): domain Bacteria; kingdom Pseudomonadati; phylum Thermodesulfobacteriota; class Desulfuromonadia; order Desulfuromonadales; family Desulfuromonadaceae; genus Desulfuromonas; species Desulfuromonas versatilis. The sequence goes on along the minus strand of NZ_AP024355.1, from coordinate 1,850,329 downwards.
AGCCTCCGCGGCTGGCGGTCGAGGTCGGAGAAGCGGGTGCGCACGTTGCGGCTCTTCTCCGCCAGGTCGGCCAGCGGCAGGCCGACCTTGACCTCTTCGGCCTGGTAGGCCCGGTAGGCCGCCTCGCCGTTGGTCTCGGGGGCCAGGTGCAGGATGACGTTGGCGGCGTCCTTGGCTTCGCTGAGCGCGGGGTACTCCTGCCCGCCCCACTGGACCGTCGGCCGGGTCTGCAGCAGCTCGTCGTAGAAGTCCTCGATGGACCAGGACAGGCCGTGGGCACCGATGCCGTTCTGCCGGGCTGCCGGTCCGAAGGAGATGAAGCGGTTGTAGAGGTTCTTGTAGTCGCGCTCGACGACCACGAAGTTGGGCATGGTCTTGCCGGGGATCGGCTCGCACTCGCCCTTGCTCCAGTCCTTGATGGTCGGCTGGGCCATCTCGGCCGGGGTGTCGTGGGCCAGCGGCACCGCGACGATGTCGCGCACCGGCTCGGGCAGATGGGTCTCGGCCAGCTCGCTGACCTTTTTCGCCAGCCCCTTGAAGATGTCCCAGTCGCTGCGCGCCTCCCAGCAGGGGGGCACCGCCGCCTGCAGGGGGTGGATGAAGGAGTGCATGTCGGTGGAGTTGAGGTCGTCCTTCTCGTACCAGGTGGCCGTCGGCAGCACGATGTCCGAGTAGAGCGCCGAGGTGTCCATGCGGAAGTTGATGTCCACCACCAGGTCAAGCTTGCCCTCCGGCCCCTGGTCGCGCCAGACCACGTCCTTGACCGAGTCGGCGGCGGTTTCCGGGGCGATGGTGTTGGTGTGGGTGCCCAGGTAGTGCTTGAGGAAGTACTCGTGCCCCTTGGCGCTCGACATCAGGGCGTTGCCGCGCCAGATGATCCACATACGCGGCCAGTTCTCGGGCGCATCGGGGTCCTCGACGGCGAACTTCATCTTCTTCTCGGCCAACTGTTTGACGGTCCAGTCGACGATCGCCTGGTTGTCCTTGGCCCCGGCGGCTACCGCCTGTTTGACTGCCTCGCTGGGGCTGCGGTCGAACTGGGGATAGAACGGCAGCCAGCCGTTGCGCACGGCGCGGATCTGGTGGTCGATGGTGTGCCCCTCGGTGATCGGGCTGCGCCGGGCCGCGGGGTTGATCTTGACCTCGTCGGCGGTGCGCTCGTAGCGCCACTGGTCGCTGTGCACGTAGTGGTAGCTGGGGGCGTTCTGGAAGCGCGGCGGCTTGACCCAGTCCATGGCGCCCATGATGGTGGCCCAAGGGGCGACCGGGGCGAGCTTTTCCTGGCCGACGTAGTGGTTGAGGCCGCCGCCGTTTTTGCCGACGCAGCCGCACAACATCAGCGAGACGATCCCCGCCCGGTAGGTCAGGTTGGCGTGGTACCAGTGGTTGATGCCGGCGCCGATGATGATCGAGCACTTGCCTTGGGTCTTTTCTGCGGTGGCGGCCCATTCGCGGGCGAACTGGACGACGTTGGCCCGGTCGATGCCGGTGTACTTCTCCTGCCAGGCCGGGGTGTAGGCGCTGGTTTCGGCGTCGTAGCTCTTCGGGTAGTCTCCCTGCAGACCGCGGCCGACGCCGAACTGGGCCATCAGCAGGTCGAACACCGTGGCCACCGGCACCCGGCCCTGGGCGGTCTCCAGGTAGCGCACCGGCACCCCGCGGCGCACGGTCTTGCCGTCGGCGAAATCGTCGAAGGCCACCTGCAGCACCTCGTCATGGCTCTCGAGCAGCGACAGGGCCGGGTCGATGGGGCTGCCGTCCTGGCCGTCCTGCATTTGCAGGTTCCACTCCCCTTTCTTTTTCTGCCAGCGGAACCCCAGGGTCCCCAGCGGCATGCGCGGCTGGCCGCTGGGCGCGTCGAAGACCAGGTACTTGAAGTCGGCGTTGTCCTCGCCGGCGTAACGCTCGAGGCTGCCGGCCTGGGCCAGCCGGCCCGGGGTGTAGGCGCCGTCCCGCTGCTCCAGCTGGATCAGAAAGGGGGTGTCGCTGTAGCGCTTGAGGTAATCCATGAAATAGGGGGTCTTGGCCCCGTGATGGAATTCGCTGAGGATCACGTGGTTGACCGCCATCCAGAAGGCGCCGTCCTGCCCGGCATGGGCCGGGATCCACCAGTCGGCGTGCTTGGAGGTGACGCTGAAGTCGGGCGAGAGCACCGTGACCTTGGCGCCGTTGTGCCGCGCCTCGGCCAGGAAGTGGGCGTCGGGGGTGCGGGTCACGTTGACGTTGGAGCCCATCACCGCGATGTACTTGCTGTTGTACCAGTCGGCGCTCTCGGCCACGTCGGTCTGCTCCCCCCAGATCTCCGGCGAGGCGTTGGGCAGGTCGCAGTACCAGTCGTAGAAACTCAGGTTGGCGCCGCCGAGCAGCTGCATGAAGCGCGAGCCGCCGGCGAAGCTGAGCATCGACATGGCCGGGATCGGCGAGAAGCCGACCAGGCGGTCGGCGCCGTACTTCTTGATGGTGTAGACGGTGGAGGCGGCGATGATCTCCTCGACCTCCTCCCAGCTGGAGCGGCGAAAGCCCCCCTTGCCGCGGGCCCGCTGGTAGCTCTTGCGGCTGGCCTCGTCCTCGACGATGGCGGCCCAGGCGGCCACCGGGTCGTTGTGCCTGGCCTTGGCGGCGCGCCACAGGTCGGTGAGCACCCCGCGCAGGTAGGGGTACTTGACCCGCAGCGGGCTGTACAGGTACCAGGAGAAAGAGATCCCCCGCTGGCAGCCGCGCGGCTCGTAGGGCGGGAGGCCCTCCTCCAGGGGCGGGTAGTCGGTGGCCTGCAGCTCCCAGCCGACGATGCCGTCCTTGACGTGGACGTTCCAGGAGCAGCCCCCGGTGCAGTTGACGCCGTGGGTGCTGCGCACCACCTTGTCGCACTGGTTGCGGTTGCGGTAGAACTCCTCCCACTTGCGCGATTTGGGATCGACGATGTCCTTGATCCAGCTCATGTTATTTCACCTTTCCTTTGCGGGTCCGCTCCACCAGGGGCTGCCGGACACCCTTCAACCTGCGCCAACCCAGCATCGCCACCAGAGCGAAGAACGCCAGCGAGGCGATCGCCACGTCGAGGGTCAGCCGTCCGCCGATGCCGGCGGCCTGCTGCCCGGAGACTTCCGCGAAAAAGGCGCTCAGGTCGTCCCGCTCCTGTTCGGTAAGCGGGCGCGCCGCGTAGATCGCCTCCATGCTCGGGAAGGACAGGTCCTCAAGGACGGCCATCACCCCTTCCTCGCCGAAGTCCTCGAACAGCGCGGTGAGATCCGGCCCGTAGTTGGCCCCGGCGGCCTTGCCGAGGCCCGCTCCGGCGATGCCGTGGCACCCCAGGCACGGCGCGCCGCCGTTGGCGAAGGACGCGGTCCCGACAAACAGCGCTTCGCCCCGCAAAGCGTCCGCAGCACCAACACTCGCCCCTGCCGACACCCAGAAAACCATGGCCAACATGGCAATCCGCCACCTTCCTCGTCCGGTCATGTTCCACCTCATCCAGTGATCGTCCATCAATCCCGATAAAAAAAACCCCGACTTGCCAAGTCTTTAAATTCACAAGCACCCGATGCTTTTCACCAGGTTCTGCCGGTGAAATTCCCGCTCGACTGAAAAAAGAATAAAACATTTTTTTAGGACTGTTTTTGACCTGCATCAAAAAATCAATCTTTGATTGTTTTTATTGTTTTTTTTCAACAGAACCAACCCCTCCTGAGACCGCAGGGCCAAACCACCGGAGCCCCAGAGGGAGAAGATGCCGACGGGCCTGGCTGCCCGGGCTCGTTGCAGGTGGATGAGCAGGGTAAGGAGCCGATTTGGGTGATTTTTTTCAGTGGGGAATTGGGGGGAACACACCCTGAGAACGTCTAGCGGGATTCAGGGTCTTGGGGGCAGGGCCGGCCCTGGAGGAGGTAGTCGAAAAAGGCCGAAGAGCAAAGCGGCGAGCCGAACAGCAGCCCCTGCACGACCGAACAGCCATGGTCCCGGAGAAACTCGAGTTGCCCCGGGCTTTCCACCCCCTCGGCGAGCACTTTCATGCTGAGGTTATGGGCCATGGCGATGATGGCGCTGACGATGGCCGCGCTGTTGGCATCCTGCGGGGTGTCCCGGACGAAGGAACGATCGATTTTCAGGGTGTCGATGGGGAAGGTTTTCAGCGAAGCGAGCGAAGAGTAGCCGGTGCCGAAATCGTCGATGGCCAGCCCGATGCCCATCTCCCTCAGCACCTTCAGGGTTTCGAGGGCCTCACCGACGTCGCGCATGACGGTGCTTTCGGTCACTTCGAGCACCAGCAGGGCCGGGTCGAGGCCGGTTTCGGCCAGGGCGGATTGGACCACCTGCACCAGATCGACCTGGTGGAACTGGGCGGGTGAGAGGTTGACGGCCACCGGCAGAGCCAGCCCCTGTTGCTGCCAGCGGCGGCCCTGGCGGCAGGCGTCGAATAGCACCCACTCGCCCAGCGGGCGGATCAGCCCGGTCTCCTCGGCCAGGGGGATGAAGACCTCGGGGCTGACCGCCCCCAGGCGCCGGTTGTTCCAGCGCGCCAACGCCTCGGCACCGACCAGCCGCCCGCTGCGGGCATCGACCTGGGGCTGGTAGTGCAGGTGCAGCTCGCGCCGTTCGATGGCCCGGCGCAGGTCGTTCTCGAGCAGGATACGGTCCATGGCGTCGGCGTTCATCCCGCGGGTGTAAAAGCACAGCCCGTTCTTGCCCGAGGTCTTGGCGGAATGCAGGGCGCTCTCGGCGTTCTGCAGCAGGGTCGGCCCATCTTCGCCGTCACTGGGATAGATGGCGATGCCGATGCTGGCCGTAACGGCAACCTCCTTTTCCCGCAGGTAGAACGGGGCGCTCAGGACACTCGACAGGCTGCGAGCCAGGTGCGCCGCCTCGGAGGAATGAGCGATACAGGGCAGCAGCACGGGAAAGACCGCGCCGCCCAGGCGCGCCACGGTGCCGCGCTCGCCGACCTCGGCGGCCAGCCGGCGCCCGATCTGCTGCAGCAGTCGATCACCCTGGGCATGGCCGAGGGCGTGATTGATTTTTTTGAAATGATCGAGGTCGACCAGCAGCACGGCGGCCAGGTCGTGGCTCTTCTGCACCTGGGCCAGGGCGAGGCGCACCTTGTTGTGGAACTGCGCCTGGTTGGCGAGCCCGGTCAGGCTGTCGTAGTGGGCCAGGTAGTGGGCGAGATCGGCGGCCTGGCGCCCCTCCAGCAGCGAGGAGCCGAGCCGCCGGGCGCCAAAGCGAATAACCACCAGGCCGCACAGCCACAGCACCGCGGCGCCGGCGGAAGCCCCCAGAACGTGGCTGCGGCGCACCGCCCGCAACGGCTCCAGGGAGACGCTCATGCTCAGGCCGCCGCGCAGGTCGCCGACCCGGTACCCCTGGCGGCCATGGCACTTGAGGCAGGCGGGCTCCACCAGCAGCGGCCGCATCATGCGCAGCAGGCCGTCGCCATCGCTGTCCACCGCCTCGCTGACCTCGGCGGCCCCCCGGGCGAGGGCGCGCAGCGCCTGTTCCTCCCAAAGATCCGGGGCATTGCTCGGGTTGATCGGCTGCAGACTGGTGATGCGGCCGCCGAGCCCGTAGAAGCGGCTTTCCAGGGCGAACACCTCCCGCAGCATATAGGCGGGATTGACCATGGTCAGCATCCGCCCGGAGGGAGTGACCAGGTCCCGCTCGAGAACCCCGGCCAGGTAGGGATTGGGCGCGGTCTCCGGGGAGACCTCCACGTAAACCCCTCCGTGGCGGGCGTTCCAATGCCGGTAAACCAGCATCTTGTCGCTGAAGGTACGGGCCTGGATCCGCGCCAGCGCCAGAATGTCCTTTTTTTCCCGGCTGAGGTTCCAGGCCAGCCCGACCCCGACCGCCAGGGTCCAGGCGGCGGCCAGGGCCAGGGCACCCCAGCGCAGGGAGTGGGAGGGGCCCACCGGGCGGATCTCCCGGTGCGGTTCCGCGGCAGGCGAAGAGCTTGGTTTCATAACGCTTTCGGACAGGACGGAAAAAGGGGAGGGCCTGTAATTCGGGCGCTCCCCCGGGATGACAAGATCACTGCGGCCTGAGCGGCCAGGCATTTTAACCTTTCCAGGACTGTGCCATATTGGGGTCCGCACGAAAAACACCTGCAAGACCCTGTTATCACATATTGTTCCCTGGAACTCGCGCCACCTTCTGTGCTTCAGTCAATGAATAAATCTGGTTCAACGCTACCGGCCGGTAGCGTTTCCGGGGAACACGTTACCCGGGAGTAACCTTTCCCGGGGGAACCGCGGGCCGCCCCCCCCCCGCAAGGGCATCCTGGCCCAATGAAAAAGCCCGGCGGGAGTCCCGCCGGGCTTTTTCCTGTCTCCCTGCTGGGGAGAGCGACTTATTTCACTTCCTGCTTGTAACGATCCTGGTAATACTCCTTGATGTTCTCGATCTGCTTCGGATCGAAGCCCTTGGTGAACCATTGGTGTTCGGGGCGCCCGTCGATGTACTTGGCGATGATCTCCTCGTAGACCTGGGGCTTGCCGGCCCGCTCGCAGGCCTCGCGGGCCTCGGGGAGCAGTTCGGTGTAGAAGTGCTTGGCGACGTCATAGATGCCGTGCCACCAGGCGTAGTCGGGGCCGGACATGGCTGCGCCGTGGCGCGCCCGGCGCCCTTCGTGGTGCCAGAGCTCCCAGTAGATCCAGTCGATGCGGTCGTCGAAGTCCTGCTTGGAGATGACGCCCTCGTCCATTAGCTTGGCGCGGATCTCCTGGGCGGGGATGGCGAACTTGTTGTTGTAGAACTCGACGAAGCCGTCCAGCTGCATGTAGAACCCGTCGACGAAGGGCGCGCCGTGGCAGGAGGAGCAGACGTCCTTCATGTCGGCCAACTTCTTGGCCGAGTTGTCGGTGCGCTTGGAGATCGGGGCGCGCAGGTCCCAGCTCAGCCGGGTGCCGACGTCATGGGTGACGGGCTGATCGGGGGTGGCGCTCATGTGGCAGGTGGAACAGGTGGGGGCGTCGTAGTAATCCTGGCCGGCCACCCACTTGGGCTTGTCCATGTTCAGCTTGTCTTCGAAGGCCCGGTAGAGGATGCCGTGCTTGGACTCTTCATAGACCTCTTTCTGCGGATGGTCGGGGCCGAGGTGACACTTGCCGCAGGACTCGGGCTTGCGCGCCTGCTCCTTGCTGAAGCGGTGGCGGGTGTGGCAGGCCGAGCAGGCGCCCTTGGAACCGTCGGGGTTGACCCGGCCGATGCCGGTGTTGGGCCAGGTGTTGGCATCCAGGGTGCCGTCGGCCTTGGTCTTGACGATGGAACCGTGGCACTGGCGGCAGCCCACCGCGACGGCCGGCTCGCCGCCGACGGTCTGGCCGAGCAGGCCGTCCTTGGAGTTGAGGATGTTGCCGGCCTCGGCATGGTGGCTGGCGCCCATCTCCTGGGACTCGCGGGGATGGCACTGGCCGCAGTCCTTGGGCGAGACGATGATCGATACCGTGTACCCGTAGTGGTCCATGGCGTCGCTTTCGCCCTTATTGGCCTTGTGACACTCGAAGCAGCCGACGCCGGCGTTCCAGTGGGCGCTGTCTTCCCACTGGCTGACGATCCCCGGCATCGACTCGTGGCAGCCGAGACACTCCTTGGTTTCCTTGGATATCCGTACCCCTTCGGTCCCCCAGGCCATGCCCGCACACATTGCGAACCCAGCAAGCAGAACCGCTCCCTTGATTAACCATTTTTTTCTCATCAACTGCCTCCATGATTATATTTTAATTTCATCCCACCGAAGCCCCATGCCACAGGGGATTTGCCTGCTTGCATTCGGATCCCGGGGACGGACCGCCCCATTGCCACGGAAAAAATTTAACAAGAGACTTCCAACCTGCAATTGATACAGGCCAAAAAAACCGGAATTGCCCAATAAAAAAGCCCGCCTTAATCCAGGCGGGCCGAAATGGAGATGACACGGGGGGGGAATTACCAGTGGGGGGCCAGGCACTCGCCCTTGATGAACTCTCGGATCGCGTCCAGGTCCTGCAGCTTCAGATCGATGAACTGCAGGCCGACGCCCTGGGGGAGCAGGGGTTTTTTCGGCCGAACCAGGTGGTTGGCCCAGGCCACCCGGGCCTGGCAGCGAACCGGCGCCTCCCGGTCGGGCAGCAGGAACTCGAGGCTGATCAGCGTCTCCGAATCCAGGGGTTCTGCGGTTTCGAGGAACAGCCCGCCGGTGCTCAGGTTGACCGAATAGTTGCTGAGCAGCTGCGGCGGGTCCTGCCCGAAGTACACCTTGAGGCGGGCCGAAACGCGCGGTGCTCCGCGATCGACGATTTTCAGGTGCTTGCGGGCGGTGGCGACCAGGTGGTGACGGTTGATCGGCTTGAGCAGAATGTCGTCGCATCCGGCCCGCCGGCATTTTTCGAAATCGCTCTCCCGGCCCCCTTGAGTCACCATGATCACCGGGATGGCGGCGGTCTGGGGATTCTCCTTGAGCCGGCGGCAGGCCTCGTCGCCATCCATCTCGGGCATGTAGAGGTCCATCATCACCAGGTCGGGGCGCTCGGCCACGGTCAGATCGTAGGCGGCCTTGCCGGTGCGGGCCACCAGCAGGTCGAACCCTTCGCGGCGAAAAAAGGTCTTCTCCAGCTCCAGAAAGAGCTCCACGTCATCGGCCAGCAGTATCTTTTCCTTTGCCACCGTCAATCTCCCGTCAATTTGTTGGTATCCGCGAAAAGGGTTGCCAGAAAGATGCCAAAAACAATCCCCCGGACGGAAACCGCACGGGGGATTGCATTACCGCCCCCTCTCCTTCAGGGAGAGGGCCGGGGTGAGGGTGGCCCTGGCTGGAAAAAACCTTACCTGGCACACTCGGAAGGATCGCCCTTGAGCTTGGCCAGGCCATGCTCCAGGGCCGGCAGGACCACCTCGAGGTTTTCCCGGACCCCCTTGGGGCTGCCAGGCAGGTTGATGATCAGCGAATGCCGGCGCACCCCGGCCATGGCTCGAGAGAGCATGGCGTGGGGGGTTTTCTGCAGGCTGGCCATGCGCATCGCCTCGGCCATGCCGGGGACCTCGCGCTCGATGACCCGCGCCGTCGCCTCGGGGGTGACGTCGCGGGGGGTGAGGCCGGTGCCGCCGGTGGTCAGGATCAGGTCGAGCCCGTCGCGGTCGGCCCATTCCACCAGGGTCCGGACGATCAGTTCCTCTTCGTCGGGGATGACCTGGTAGCGGGTCACCTCGCCCAGGCCGGCGACCATTTCCCGCACGATGCGCCCGCTCTCGTCCTCGCGCTCGCCGCGGGAGCCCTTGTCCGAGAGGGTCAGAACGCCGATGGTGTACCGCCCTGCCCCGCTCATTTACCCGGCTCCGCGCAGGCCGGAACCTCGACCACCTCGAGGCTGTCGCCGTGGGCGACCGGCCCGCCCTTGAGGACCTTGGCGAAAATCCCCTCCTTGGGCATGACGCAGTCGCCCGCCTGGTAGTAGATGGCACAGCGCTCGTGGCAGATCTTGCCGATCTGGCTGATCTCCAGCAGGGCCGAGCTGCCCACCCTGACGCGGGTGCCCACCTTGAGCCCGCAGAGGTTGATGCCCCGGGTGGTCAGGTTCTCGGCGAAGTCGCCGGGGCCGACATCGAGACCGGCGGCACGCATCTTGTCGATGCTCTCGGTGGCCAGCAGGCTGACCTGGCGGTGCCAGTCGCCGCCGTGGCCGTCTCCTTCGAGACCGAAATTCTCCACCAGGGTCCCCTGGCCGACGTCTTTTTTCCGCTCCCCTTTGCCGGGGCTGGTGCAAACAGCGATGATCGTTCCTTTTTCCATTCAGGCAACTCCAGTAAATTCAGTTCTTCTTGACCTTGGCCATCAGCATGCGCCGCGCGTTATTGGCGATCACCTGCGAAACATTGCGGCTTTTGGCCAGGGTTTTGAGGTCTTTTTCACCCAGGATGTTCATAAAGCGCAGCGCCTTGGGCAGCGGCGTGCGCGGATGCAGCACCAGGGCCTTTTTGATTTCGTAGTTTTTTACCCATTCACGGTTGAGGGTGATCAGGCGGATCAGTTCCTCGCTGGAACTCTTGTTCTTGGCAATGGTCATTACTTCGCCATCGGTGATGCGCGGGTTCTTGAGCACCGCCGAGGATACCAGCTTGTTGGCGTCCTTGATGAATATATTACGCCATTCCTTGTCCCCGGTGAGGGCCATCTTGATCTTTTCGGAAACCCCCATCTCCAGCGCCAGTTGGTATTTCGACAGGTTCACCTCTTCCTCGGTGAACTCCGCCTCCTGGTCATCCTCGCCCTCCGGGCCGGGCTCATCCATCCCATCCGGGGCCGACTCTCCGGCCGGGTCACCGTCCGTCGTGGGCTCCTCGCCGGGGGGCGGCTCCGCGGGCTCTTCACGCCAACCCAGCCGGAACTTGAGAGCCCGGTCCGCGTGGGGGTTCCCGACAATGGCGGCAACCAGCTCGGGCGATTCCAGCAGCCGCTGGTCATTGGCCGCGAGCAGGGACAGCAGCACGCCGTCGCACCTGCCGGCGACGTGGCTCAGGGTATGGGTCTCCACGCTGTGATTGACCAGCAGGGTTTCCATTACCACCCGGTCCCGAATCCGCACCCGGGCGATCAGATCGAGCAGCTTGGGGTGCAGGTCGGGTTCCCGGACCACCGATGCCAGCAGGGTGGCCGGCATATCCCGCAAGGTGGCCAGGGCCTGGTCGCGGATTTCCGGGTCCCCGCCGTGACAGAGGAAAAACAGGGCCGTGACCAGGTCCCGGCCCGAGAGGGGAACCGCTCCGCGCGCCGCGGTCATCCTGACCTCGCGGGGAGCGCTTTTGCCGACCACCCGTGCCACCTCGGGTGACACCAGCAGGCGCAGGGTTGTACTCTGCTTCTCCATAAAAACCGCTTGCCCGGCTCAGGTCAGGGTTTCTGCACGACCAGGGCTTCGATTCCGGCGGACCGGGCCTGCTCGGCGGCCTGCTCGGCGCGGGAGCGCTCGGTGAAATCCCCGAAACTCAGCTTGGACAGGGTGACCTCCACCGTGGCCGCCTCTTCAGCCACCTTGACCCCCCGCTGGAAAAGCTGATCGGCAAAACCCCGCGCCTTGTCGAGGTCGTAGTAAGAGGCGGCGTAGACCTTCACCTGGTCGTTTTCCGCGATGGAGAAGGCGTCGGGGGCCGCACCGGCATGCAGTTCCCGCAGCTTGTTTTTGGCCTGCTGCGGGGAGAACACCCCGATGCGCAGGCGGGTCATTTCCAGGGTGCTTTTCACCGGCGACACTTTGGGTTCGAAGCCGAACTTTTTCAGGGCGGCCCGGGCCGCATCCAGTTTCTTCCGGTCGGTGTACACCGCGGACTGCACGAGGTAGCGCACGCCGGCCGCCGGTTTGACCGCCTTGGCAGGCTCCGTCTTGGCAGGCTTCGCTTCCGCAGGGCCGGCTGCGGGCTGGGCGGGCGGCGCAGCCGCTTCGGTGCCGGCATCCGCCTGCTCCGGCGCCGGTTGCGCCGGGGCCTGGGCCTCACCAGGGGGCTGCGCTTCGGGGCTCGCCGGGCCGGCCGCAGCCACCTGCTGCGGGACGATGACCTCCTTGAGCACCCCCTTGGGCAAGGGTGCCTCAGCCGCCGCCGGCGCTTGCTCCACGGATGCCGGCTCCTCTTTGGGCGGGATGGGCATCGGCATGACGATCGGCTGTTTCTGGCGTCCGGCATCGGCAGCCGGCTCCTCGGGCAGGGGGACGCCGGCGAAATAATAGTACCCGGCCCCACCCACCAGGGTCAGCAGCAGCACCAGGAGCAGGATTCGGGTCGCGGAACCCCTTGCCGCAGTCCTGGCCGGCTCGTCCGGGGATTCGGCGGGGGCAATTTCCTCGGCGGGAACATCCCCCTGCCCTTCGCCTCCCTTGGCCTTACTCTCCTCTTCTTCCCATTGCCAGTCCTGGTTATCCGCCATCGCGTCTCCGCCCTTCCTTTATTCCTTTATTCGAATCTGCACCTGATTGAAAGAACCCGGCAGCCCTCCCCCGCCGGGGGGGGAGGGCGCGGATCCGTGCCGGACCTGGTGGTGGTTTCCGCAGGTCAGGACTCCTTTTCCTTCTGCCGCTCGGCGAGAATCTTCGCCGTCATGTGCGGCGGGACCTCCTCGTAGTGGGAGAATTCCATGGTGAACAGCCCGCGGTCCGAGGTCATGGAGCGCAGCTCGGGGGCGTACTTGAGCACCTCGGACATGGCCACCTGGGCCTTGATGACCTGGCTGCCGGCCTTGGGCTCGACCCCCATGACCTTGCCGCGACGGGAGTTGAGATCGCCGATGACGTCGCCGATGCAGTCGTCGGGGACGGTGACCTCCATGTTCATGATCGGCTCGAGCAGAATCGGGTTGGCCTGCTCGAGGGCCTTCTTGAAGCCCATGGAACCGGCGATCTTGAAGGCCATTTCCGACGAGTCCACCGAGTGGTGCGAGCCGTCGAACAGGGTCACCCTGACGTCCACCACCGGGAACCCGCCCAGGTGGCCGTGGTGCATGGCCTCGACGATCCCCTTTTCCACCGCGGGGATGTACTGGCGGGGGATGACCCCGCCGACGATCTTGTCGACGAACTCGAACCCGCCGCCGCGCGGCAGCGGCTCCATTTCGATCCAGGTGTCGCCGTACTGGCCGCGGCCGCCGGACTGCTTCTTGTACTTGCCCTGCACCTTGGCCCGGCCGCGGATGGTTTCGCGATAGGGGACCTTGGGCTCCTTGAGCTCGACCTCGACGCCGTACTTGCGCTTGAGCTTCTCCACCGCGACCTCGACGTGAACCTGGCCCATCCCCGAAAGGATCAGCTCGTGGGTCTCCTCGTCGCGCGCCACCAGCAGGGTGGGGTCTTCCTCCATCAGCCGGTGCAGGCCGGTGCTGACCTTCTCCTCGTCGTTCTTGCTCTTGGCCCGCAGGGCGAAGGAGATGACCGGCTTGAGCGGTAGCGGGCTCTCGTAGACGATGGGCTTGGCGGCGTCGCAGAGGGTGTCCCCGGTGGTGGTCACCTTGAGCTTGGCCACCGCGACGATGTCGCCGGCCACCGCCATGGCGATGGGGACCTGCTTTTTCCCCTCCATCTCGTAGATCTGCCCGATGCGCTCGCTGGCCTGCTTGTTGGGGTTGTAGACCGAGGAGTCGGATTTGAGCGTTCCGGAGTAGACCCGGAACAGGGTCAGCTTGCCGGTGTAGGGATCGCTGATGGTCTTGAACACCATGGCCGAGAAGGGCTCTTCCTCGCTCGGCTGGCGTTCCTCGAACTCTTCGGTCTTGGGGTTCTTGCCGATCTGGATCCCCTTGTCGAGGGGTGAGGGGAGGCAGTGGACGATGAAGTCGAGCAGCTGGCGCACGCCGATGTTGGCCGTGGCGCTGCCGCAGAGCACCGGGGTGAACACGCCGGTCAGGGTCCCCTCGCGCAGCCCGAGCAGGATGTCGGCCTCGGAGAGGTCTTCGCTCTCGAGGTATTTTTCCATCAGCTCGTCGTCGGCGTCGGCCACCGCCTCGAGCAGCATGGTGCGCAGCCGCTGGGCCTCGGCCTGGTACTCCTCGGGGATCTCCGCTTCATCGTAGGTGCCCTTCTCGTCGAACTTGAACAGGCGAGCCTTCATGTGCACCAGGTCGATGATGCCGCGGAAGTTCTCTTCGGCGCCGATGGGGAAGTTGACCACCACCGCGCGGGTGGAGAGGTTCTTCTCCATGTCGTCGACGGCCTTGAGGAAATCGGCGCGCTCCCGGTCCATCTTGTTGACGAAGGCGATGCGCGGCACCTCGAATTCGTCGGCCCATTCCCAGATCTTCTGGGTCTGCGCCTTGACCCCGGAGATGGCCGAGACAATCAGCACCGCGCCACCGAGGATGCGCAGGCAGCTGCGGGTTTCGTGGAGAAAGTTGCCGTAGCCGGGGGTGTCGACCAGGTGCAGGGTGTGGTCCTGCCAGATGCAGTGGTTGAGGCTCGAACTGATGGTGATGTTGCGCTTGATCTCCTCGGGCTCGAAGTCCATGCTCGAGGTTCCGTCATCGACCCGCCCCAACCGGTCGATCATCCCGGTATTGAAGAGGATCGCCTCGGTCAGGGAGGTCTTGCCCGCCCCTCCGTGGGCAACGATTCCGAAATTCCGCAACTTAGAAGTGTCGTACTTTCCCATGGTCTCTCCTCTCATTCCAGCCCGGCAGGGGCCTCGGTTAAAGGATCACTGGCAGGAAACAACGAACAGCACGCCATATGGCCGGTATTCTCGGAACAGGACCAGTTTGATTGCGGCCCCCCTGCCGCACGGCAAATGATCAGTCAGTCTATCACCTGGGCGATGAGGAATCCACCGCCGTTTTGTTGCGCCCGTAAATGATCAGCAGCCCGTCCAGGGTCAGCAGCGGCTCGACCTCTTCGATGACCTGGGTGGCGCTGGAAATCAGCGGGGCAAGGCCCCCGGTAGCGACCACCAGGGGGTTCTCGCCCGACTCCTGCTTCATGCGCGCGACGATCCCCTCGACCAGCCCGACGTAGCCGAAGAAGATCCCCGCCTGCATGCTGTTGACCGTGTTCTTGGCGATGATCTGGGGCGGCCGCGCCAGTTCCACCCTGGGCAGCTTGCTGGCCCGCTCGAACAGGGCCTCGGCGGAGATCGCCACCCCCGGCGCGATGGCCCCGCCGAGGTACTCCCCCTTGGCGGAGATGAAGTCGAAGGTGGTGGCGGTGCCGAAGTCAACGATAATCAGCGCCCGGCGGTATTTTTCGTAGGCGGCCACGGCGTTGACGATGCGGTCGGCGCCCACCTCGCGGGGGTTGTCGTAAAGGATCGGCATCCCGGTCTTGATGCCCGGGCCGACGATATAGGGCTTTTTCTGAAAATAGCTGCGACAGAGGTTTTCGAAGGTGTTCAGCACCGGCGGCACCACGCAGGAGATGACCACGTCGCGGATATCGGCAAAGCGGATATCCGCCAGATGGAAAAGCTGCCCGATGAGAATGGCGTACTCGTCCACGGTCCGCGATTTGTCGGTGGTCAGCCGCCAGTGGCGGACCAGCCGGGTATCGTCGTACATGCCGAGAACGGTGTTGGTGTTGCCTACGTCGATGACCAGCAGCATATGTTTGTTAGACCCAGTAATGAGTAATTAGTGATGAGTGAGTTGTAAAATCCTGAAAACCGTGATGCGTAAGGCGTGATGCGTGATTGGTGAAAGGCGTTCAAGCCCTTTGCCTTTAACTCATCACTCATTACTCATCACTTATCACTCGCCTTTCATTGGTCTTACATCCCCGGCGAGGATTCTTTCTTCGGTCCCCTCGGCGGTGCGCACCAGCAGGGCGCCGTCTTCATCGAGGCCGGTGACCAGGCCGCGGATGATGCGCTGCTGGCAGTCGACCTCGACCTGGCGGCCGACCAGGTCGCAGAGCCCTTCCCACTCGCGAATGATGGGGGCGACCCCCTCGGCCAGGTAGCGCTCGTAGAGGCGGTCGATCTCGCGGTAAAGACAGCGGGCGAAGCCGGTGCGCGAGACCGTCGAGCCTTTTTCGATGGCCACCGAGGTGGCGGGATAGCGCAGGTCCCCGGGAAACTGCTCGGGGCGCATATTGAGATTGACGCCGATGCCGAGGATCACGTAGTGAATCCCCTCGGTCTCGGCGTGCATTTCGTTGAGCAGCCCGGCCACCTTTTTTCCGCTCAGCAGCACGTCGTTGGGCCACTTGACCCGGGGCTGTAGCCCGCTGGCCTCCCCGATGGCCCTGGCCACCGCCACCGCGGAAAGAAAGGTAAGCTGCGGCGCCATGAAGGGCAGGATGTCAGGGCGCAGCAGCACCGAGGTGTAGAGGTTGACCCCTTCGGGCGAGGCCCATCGGCGCCCCAGGCGGCCCTTGCCGGCGCTCTGCCGGTCGGCGATGATCACCGTCCCGTCGGGGTATCCGCCGGCACCCAGCTCATGGGCGCGCAGGTTGGTCGAGTCGGTCTCTTCGAAATAGACCACCTCGCGGCCGATCCGCTGCGTCTCCAGGCCGGCCTGGATCTCCGCGGGGAGCAGCCGGTCGGGCGCCTCGGCAAGCCGGTAGCCCTTGGAGGGGACCGCCTCGATGGTGTAGCCCTGGTCGCGCAGCTGGCGGATGTGCTTCCAGACCGCGGTGCGCGAAACCCCCAACCCCTGGCTGATCTCCTCGCCCGAGAGGTAGTCGCCCCCCTTGCGGCGGAACAGCCGCAGGATCTCTTCCTGAGAGCCTTTGCCGCTCATCGGCGGACCTACTGGAACAACATGGAGATGTCGACGGCCCTGAAGGAATGGGTCAGCGCGCCGACGGAGATCAGGTTGACCCCGGTCTCGGCAATCCCCCTGACCGTCTTCAGGTTGACGCCGCCCGAGGCTTCGGCGAGGGCGCGGCCGTCGATGAGCTTGACCGCCTCGCGCATCTGTTCGAGGCTCATGTTGTCGAGCAGGATGATGTCGGCGCCGGCTTCGAGCGCCTCGCCCACTTCATCCAGGTTCTGGGTCTCCACCTCGATCTTGAGGGTGTGGGGAACCCGGGCGCGGGCGCGGGAGACGGCGGTGGCGATGCCGCCGGCGGCGGCGATGTGGTTCTCCTTGATCAGCACTCCATCATAGAGCGAAGTGCGGTGGTTGGTGCCGCCGCCGACCCGCACCGAGAACTTCTCCAGCACCCGCAGGCCGGGGGTGGTTTTGCGGGTGTCGACGATGGTGGCGCCCGTCCCCTTCACCGCCTCGACGAACTGGGCGGTCAGGGTGGCGATGCCGCTCATGCGCTGCAGCAGGTTCAGGGCGACGCGCTCGCCCTGCAGCAACGTGGCGGCCTCTCCCTTGATCCAGGCCAGCACCTCGCCCCGGCCGACCCGCTGACCGTCCTCGATGAGCTTCTCGAAGGCGATCGTCTCGTCCAGAAAAAGAAAAACCTGCCGGGCAACATCGATTCCCGACAGGACAAAGTCCTCTTTGGCCACCAGTTGGGCCCGGGCGGAGGTCCCTTTTTCCACCGTTGCCATGGTGGTGACGTCGCCGTGCCCGATGTCCTCCTGAAGCGCGGTGCGGATGATCCGCTCGATTTCGAACATCGCGAACTCCTGCTAAGGTATTGAAAATGCTTTTTTATACCACAGCATCCGCGGGTCCCGCAACCGAAAAGCCCGCGGCTTTTCGTCCAACAAAGCCCCTTTACTTTTCAGGGGTTGTGCTGGAAAATGTGGGGCGGTGCCGGGCCCGCCGCCCGTTGAGCCGCCACCTGTTTCCTACCGCCCATCCGCAAAGGAGAATCCACCGTGCGCCCACTGTCCCTGCTTATTTCCCTGCTGGCCGCCGCAGCCCTGGTCAGCGGCTGCGTCGCCAAATCAACCTACCAGCAAAAGGTGGACGAGGCCACCGTTCTGGCCGGCAAGCTGCAGAACCTGCAGAGCGACTTCGCGAAGCTCCAGGAGCAGGCGGCCGATCTGGAAACCCGCAACCGGAACCTCGGCCTGCAGGTCGACGAGCTGACCGAACGCAATACCGGCCTGCAGCAGGATCTGGCCCGGGCCCGCGCGGACATCGAACGGCTGGAGAAGGTGCTTTCGGCCCGCAGCGCCGAGGCCGGGGCGGCCATGGCCGACATGCGCCAGGCCATCGACCGGCTCGAGGAGCAGAACCGCGAACTGGCCAACGAGGTCGAGCGGGAACGGATCGCCCGCGAGGCGCGCATCGCCCAGATGAAAAGCACCTACGACGAGCTGGTCAACCAGATGGAGTCGGAAATCCAGCGCGGCGAGATCACCATTTCCGAGCTGCAGGGCAAGCTCACCGTCAACATGGTGGAGCGGATCCTGTTCGATTCGGGCAAGGCCGACATCAAGAGCGACGGGCTCAAGGTTCTGCGCCGGGTCGGCGACATTCTCAAAAACGTGCAGGACAAGGAGATCCGCGTCGAGGGGCACACGGACAACGTCCCCATCAGCTCGCGGCTGAAGGAAACCTTCCCCAGCAACTGGGAGCTCTCCACGGCGCGCGCCACCAACGTGGTGCGCTTTCTCAGGGAGCAGGTCGCCATCCCCGGCGAGCGCCTCTCCTCCTGCGGTTACGGCGAGTTCCGGCCGGTCGCCGACAACACCACCCCCGAAGGGCGGGCGCAGAACCGGCGCATCCAGATCGTGCTGGTGCCCCTGGAGAGCAAACCGGAGGCCCAGTAGAGCGCGCAGGAACGGCCGACCGAGGCATCCATCATACGTTTTCGCGGCTCGCTCTATATTTTTGTCCGGCGCTGAGGGTAGAATAAAGGCAACGTCAACCCGATCCGCATAGGGAATATCGAGGATGAAATTCAGAGCAATCGTTCTGGAAGATGACGAGGGTTGCCGGGAGCTGCTCACGGTCATTCTTCGCCAACGGGGCTACGAAGTCCTGAGCTTTGCCGACCCGACGGTCTGCCCGATTTTTTCCGAACCGATGAACGCCTGTCCCCACGAGGACGCCTGCGGTGATATCCTGGTTTCCGACAATCACATGCCGCGGCTGTCGGGAATCGAGTTCGTCGAGGCGCAGACCCTCCGCGGCTGCAAGGGCATCATTCAGAACAAGGCGATCATTTCGGCCAACTGGAGCCAGGAAGAGCGCGAAAAGGCCGAACGGTTGGGGTGCAGGATCTTCAGCAAACCCTTCGATATCGATGAAATCTGCAACTGGCTGGAGGAGCGGGAAAAGCAGATCCCCCCATCGAGAAAACTTGCCAGCTTCAACGACCCGGCGGAGCCCGGCTCCGAATAAAGGGAAGCGACTACAGAAGATGAAAGAAATGAAGGGAGGCCCTGAGTGGGGCCTCCCTTCATTTCTTTCATCTTCCGGGGGTATATTTTTTTTCATTTCTTGATTAGAATGGGGCGTTTTTCCCCGAAGGGGAAACCATCACCTTCGCCTCCCTCCAGGAAAGGACCGCCATGCTCACGCCCTTCGAACGCAAAATGATCTACGCCTTTCTGGCGTCCCTGTTCCACTATCCGGACCAGCAGACCGTCGAGGCCGTGGAAACCCTGGAGGAAAAAACCCTGCAGGAGATCTTCCCCGGGCTCTCCAACCCCGAGGTCCCACCGCTGGAGGAGTTGCAGAGCGCCTACACCGGGCAGTTCATCAACCGCCTCGGCGGGGTTCCCGCCCCGCCCTACGGCTCGGTCTACCTGGAAAAAGAAGCCAGGGTGCTGGGGCAGTCGACCCTGGCGGTCGCGGGTCTCTATCACAGCGCCGGCCTGAGCCTGGAGCACACCAGCGAGCCGGCCGACTACCTGCCGACGGAGCTCGAGTTCCTCTACTATCTCACCGAGGGCGAGGAGCAGGCCCGCGAGCAGGACAATATCTCCACCGCCCGCCGCTGGGTCGCCAGCCAGGCCGATTTCTTCGGCAATTTCTTCCACCCCTGGGTGGTCCCCTTTTGCCGGAGGCTGGCCGACGACGAGCAGGCCCACCCCTTCTACCTCTGGGCGGCCGAGCTGCTGCGCCGCTTCACCGACCTGGAAAAACAGCGCCTGGGGCAGGTGGCGAAATAAATCTGGCCCTGGATTTCACCACCCGCTCGCCAGGCTCGCTGAAGAGCACGAAGGGCACGAAGAAAACCTTTTTATCCATTAAAAGAAAAATGGTTTTCCCTTCGTGTTCTTCGTGAACACGGTATCTTCGTGGTTAATCCAGTCCGGTGAACACTAGCGTGTTCCCCCCCTGAATCCGATTTTAAACCATGGAGAAAAAAAGAGAGCTGACCACCGGGGCCAGCTCTCTTTTTTTGTCTATCGTCCGCTGCTGCGCTCAGCGCAGCAGGCGGGCCAGGAACAGGAAGGTGCCGCCGACGGAGAGCCCCGCCAGCAGGTTGCCCACTTCGCTGACCACCTGGGAGATCTGGTAGCGGATCGGGAACTGGGCGGCAACCTCGGGGAGGTTCAGGTCGTAGACCTGGATGTAGAGCTCCGAGCCCTTCCAGAGGAAGATGAAGACGAAGACCCCGATGAAGGCGAGGAACCCCTTGCTGATGGGGCTGTCCTTGACGTTGAGGTAGATTTTGCGGATCAGGTCGATGTTAATCAGGGCGAGAAACACCCAGTTGGTGTTCTCCACCACGCGGATGATGTTCAGGGTGCGCTCGGTCGGTTCGGGGTTGATCAGGATGAAGACCAGGGAGGCGGCGATGACCCCGACGGTGGCCAGGTAGACGTAGAGCTTGTTCCCCTCCAGCTCCAGGGTGCGGGAGAACACGTAATACTCCTGGAAGCCGTGGCTCATGACCAGGATCGAGATGGTGCCGACGATGTAGCTCATCGCCTCGACCTGGGGGATTTCGGCCCCGGGGAGCAGGGGGATGGCGGTGGGGATGATCTCGGCGATCAGGATCAGGAAAAAGCCTACGGCGATGCTGGTCCAGACCCGGGCATTGCCAACGCTGAAATAGAAAGAAACCAGGCCGGCCACCAGCCAGAAAAGAATTTGTATAACGTGCCAATCCATCTGCATCCCTCCCAAACCACAGAAAATTAATCACCACCCCGCCCTCGGCGGGAGGCCTCCATTACCCGCCCAGCAGCCCCTTGAGGCCTTTTTTCATCTCCTCGAGCATGTTGTTGATCGCCGAGGGGCCGGCAACCAGCTTGGCGGATTTGCCCAGGCCGGCAAAAAACTCATCCAGGGCCTTCTCCGACACCGGCCCCTGCCCGGCGACCTTTTTCTCGAACTCCTTTTCCACCAGCGAACCGCCAATCTTCCCCAGGTGCTGCTGGCCGAGCTTGTGAAACAGGGCGAGGATGCGCTGCCGGCGTTCCTTTTCCTTCTGCTCGAGAACCCGGCTGGCCTCCTCCTCCCGTGATTGGCGCGCCTGCAGAACCTTTTCCCTGGCCTTCTGCCACAGCCCGGCAATGTCGGCCGACTGCATCAGGTCGGCCAGGGGCCGGTCGGCCGACACCCGCGTGGTCAGCACATCGACCTTGGCCCCGGGCTGACGGGCCACAGACATGGAGGTGTCCGCGGTGGTTTCGATTTCGGTGGACCCGTCGTGAAAAAATCCCAGGGGCGAGCCGTCGCGGTAGAAGATCAGCGCGATATGCTCCTGGGTGTAGATCCGCAGGCAGCCGGTCAGCCGCTCTTCCTTGAACTTGCCCAGCAACATGCGGATGTCGATCAGCTTCAGCTCCTGGCCCCGGTAGAGCACCTCGCCGTGGAGCAGGGCGTGAATGCTGACCGCCAGTTCCGGGGAGAGCCGGTAGATGTCCAGAGTGGTTCCCCCGGAAAAAGCCAGGTCGAAGATCCGCGCCAGCGCATCGTAGGCGATCAGGCGGTCTTTTCCCTCCTCGACCAGGGCGCTGACCAGTTTGCCCTGCTGGAAGATGATGATCCCCGTCCCCGAGGAGGCGTCAAAACGCAGGTAACCGGTGAATTTCCCGGCCTGCAGCTTCTGCAGAGCCGAGGGGAGGTTGACCTTGCCGGGATCGATCTGTTCCTTGACGGGATTGCCTCGCGGCAGAAGGATCATGGTGATGCCTCGATATTCAGGTTAGAGCCGCCCCCGCGTCGCGCACGCGGGAAGACCGGATTGACAGGGGGATTCCGCCATTGCACGCGGCGGTTCAGCGCTGCCCCGGAGCGACAACGGGCCCAGGGGCCGCCAGGAATTCCCGGCAGTTATCCGAAAACCGCCTAAACAATCTGGAATTATTAGTTAATTTTCCCAGGATTGTCAACCGCCTACGAGGATCGGCAGACTCCTGGAATCCGCTGTGTCCAACCCGGCCGCCCCCCCGGAACACCCCGGCCTCCTCACTTACCCTGCAAACTTCGAGCCCCTGGGAAAACCTGATGGCTCAGGTCACCGCTCCCCGCCCTTCCCCAGCACCGTGCGCAGCGCCTGTCTGCGGGCAGCGGCGAAGCGGCCGAAGCCCGGGTCGGCCAGCAGCCCGGCCGGCTCGCTTTCGCCGACCATCAGGGTAAGGTGATCGCGGTACAGTTCCTCGGGCAGGCGCCCGGTAGCCCCCTGCCAAAGCCTGGCCCAGTCGCCCTCGGCGCGGACCCGCAGCAGCTCGCAGGCGATCTCCTCCCCCGCCTCGTCGAGCAGGTGCAGGCGGAAGGCGATGCAGGTGCCGTCCTGGCCTTCTTCATCGGTGGCGAACACCAGCATGCCCCGCTCGGGGAGCAGGGGGGCGGCCTCGGTTTCGGCGAGCAGATCGTCCAGGCATTCCCGGTGGAAGAACCCCTTGCGGCGGCTGCGCAGGTCCTGGAAGAAATACCCTTCCTGCCCCCCGGAGGGGCGGCCGCAGACCGGGCATTCGCGCACCAGGCGCCGCAGCCGGCCGGCGGGAAGGGAGGTATCGTCCCCGCCGCCGCGGCAGGTTCGAGCCAGCGGGCGATCGACGGCATCAAAACGCGCCAGGACGAAATCGGCCAGTTGCCGGAACTGCCGGTGCACCTGGGTGGAGCGGGCGTGGGTCAGCACCGGGTAGATGCGGCTGCTGAAACTGGTCGCCAGGCCCTCGACCTTGGGGCTCTTCGAGATGCAGGTCTCCAGCACCTGGTAGCCACGCTCGGTGGCCGAAAAGCTCAGAAACTCGGCCATGCCGAGGTCTTCGCGCAGCTTCAGCCGGCCATCGATCAGGCTCGGGATCAGCCACAGCCGGGCCGGGTCGCGGCCGAGCCCGAGCAGGGCCTGCTGCAGCGAGGCGGCGTTGACCAGCGAGGCGCGGTCCTTGACCGGGACCAGCACCAGGTCGGCGGCGGCCAGGGCATTGCGGGTGAAGTAGTCGATGATGGGTCGGGTGTCGAGGATGAGGACCCCGGGGAGATCAGAGCGTGCCAGGGCCGCAGCCAGGTGGCCCGAGTCCTCGTCCGGCGGGGTGAGCTGGCGGTCGGAGGCGAGAAACTGCACCCCGTATTCGCCCAGGCAGGCGAGCCGGCCCGCCGGGCTGCCGGCGAACAATCCGGCCACCGAGCTGCCCCGGTGGCCGCCGATGGCGAACATGTTGTCGACGCTGAAGTGATTGTCGAAAGAGGCGATGGTGACCGGCAGGTCCTCACGCAGGGCCTTGAGATAGACGGCGAGGTTAGTGGCGATGGTGGTCTTGCCCACGCCCCCCTTCTCGCTGGCCACGGTGATGACGAAAGGACAGTCCCCGGTCATTTCCCCCTCCCTGCGAATACACTGGCAGCCATCAGCTTTCAGCGGCCAGTCAAATCCAGGCTATTTAAACGCTTTTTCTGACCACGGATCACTGACCACTGTCCACCGCGGCCCTGAAGGCCTCAGGGCAGCCCCCTAGGCCGACTCGGGCAGCTGCAGCTCCTCCCAGCGCTCGTAGAGCCCGGCGATCCGCTCCTGCAGCTTGCCGTGGCGGGCCGAGATCTCCCGCCAGCGCTCCTGGTCCTGGTACAGCTCCGGGTCGGCCATGGTCTGCTCCAGTTCGGCGAGCTCGGATTCGAAGTCCTCGATGGCCTGCTCCACCTCAGAAAGCTCTTTCTGCCGGCGTTTTTCGAGCTTTTTGGCTTCCTTGCGCTCCTCGTAGGAGAGCTGCCGCTCCTGCCGCTCGTCGCTGAGCGCGGCCGGGACCGCGACCGCCGCCTGCTCCACCCGCTGTTCGCTGTGGCTGGTATCGCCCCGGGCCGCTTTGCTGCGCAGGAAGTCCTCGTAGTTGCCGAAATAGGATTCGACGGCGCCCCCGGCGACCTCGAGCACCCGGGTGGACAGGGCGTCGACGAAGTAGCGATCGTGGGAGACGAACACCAGGGTCCCCTGGTAGGTTTTCAGGGCGCTGAGCAGCACATCCTTGGAGGCCAGGTCGAGATGGTTGGTCGGCTCGTCGAGCAGCAGCAGGTTGGCCGGGCGCAGCAGCAGGATCGCCAGCGCCAGCCGGTTGCGCTCGCCCCCGGAGAGGACCGCGACCTTTTTCTGTACATCGTCGCCCGAGAAAAGGAAGGAGCCGAGGATGTCCCGCACCCGGGGCACCATGTCGAAGGGGGCGGCGGCGGTGATCTCCTCGAGCACGGTCCGCTCCGGGTTGAGAACCCGCGCCTGGTCCTGGGCGAAGTAGGCGAGCCTGAGGTTGTGCCCTTCCTCGCGCACCCCGCCGCGCGGCGCCTCCACCCCGGCGAGCATGCGCATCAGGGTCGACTTGCCGGCGCCGTTGGCCCCCACCAGGGCGATGCGCTCGCCCTTCTCGACGGCCAAATCGACACCGCTGAGCACGGTCAGCTCACCGTAGCCCTGCTCGACCCCCTTGAGTTCGAGGGCCAGCCTGCCCCCCTTGGGCGGCTCGGGGAAGCGAAAGGCGATTTTCCTGCGCTGCGGGGGCACCTGGATGCGTTCGATCTTCTCCAGCTGCTTGATCCGGCTCTGCACCAGGGAGGCTTTGTTGGCCTGGTAGCGGAAACGGTTGATGAAGGCCTCGGTCTTGGCGATCTCCTCGTCCTGGCGCTGCTTGGCCTCGAACAGGGCGGAGACGCGCCGGTCGCGCTCATCGAGGTAGCGGCTGTAGTTACCCGGGTATTCGGTCAGGGAGCCGTTCCAGACCTCGACGATGCGGTTGACCACCTGGTCGAGGAAGAAGCGGTCATGGGAGACCAGCACCACGGCGAAGGGGTAGGCCGAAAGGTACTCCTCGAGCCAGTCGCGGGCCGGCAGGTCCAGGTGGTTGGTCGGTTCGTCGAGCAGCAGCAGGTTGGGGCGCTGCAGCAGCAGCCGGGCCAGGGCGATGCGCATCTGCCAGCCGCCGGAGAAATGCTCGCAGGGCCGCTCCCAGTCCGACTCGGCGAACCCCAGCCCGCGCAATACCTTGCCGATCTCGGTCTCCATGGTGTAGCCGCCGCCCTGCCGGAAGGCTTCCTGCAGGGTCGCGTAGCGGTCCATGTCCTCGGCGCGGTGTTTTTCGGCGATGGCGGCTTCGAGCCGGGCCAGCGCCGCCTCGGTCTGCAGCAGTTCGGCGAAGGCCGAGCGCACCTCCTCGAACAGCGAGCGGCCGCGGTGCTCGAGGCCGTCCTGGGGCAGGTAGCCGAAGGTGGTTCCCCGGGCGACCTGCACCTCGCCGCCATCGGGGGAGACCTGCCCGGCCAGCATCCGCAGCAGGGTGGTCTTGCCGGCGCCGTTCTCGCCGCACAGACCGATGCGGTCCCCCGGGCGGATGTGCCAGTTGACGCCGCCGAACAGGGTGCGGCCGCCGAAATCCTTGACGATGTCCTTGAGTTGCAGCATGGCCCTTCTTATATCACAAGCACCGCGGGCTTAAAACCTCGAAATGGTAGCGGGTTCCCCCACGGCTTTGTGCTGTTCAAACGGGGATTTCTCTGTTATAGTTTGCGCAACTTTCGGGGCGGGCATCCGCCCCGTGATTTCCCCCACTTGGAGCCTGGCGCTCCGTGCGGGACAAGTTTCAAGGGGAGGCCGACAGGGACCCTGGCAGGGCCTGCCTTCCGCTGACGCGGAGGCAGCCGCAACCCGCCGGAGGACAGAGTCTGGCGGCCCCCCCCCATAACAGCCGCAGGGCGCGCGCCCTGCACGTGGACCAATTTCGTTTCCTGCCTGCAACTCGGCCCAACCCCGCACCCGGGTCCCGCTGAAGGTGAGCGCGGCGCCGCGCCGCCCACCCAAGGACCCGGCCAGGTCGCGGGAGACCGCAAAGTCAGGGCCGCAGGCAGCCGGAGACCAGTTCGAGGCGCTCCCGAGGGATCGCCGGGAGGAAAACTTTTAAATGTCGAAAAAAATGTTGATCAATGCCACCCATCCCGAGGAGAACCGGGTGGCCATCGTCGAGGACGGCATCCTCTCCGAACTCGACATCGAGGTCGGCGGCAAGGAACAGACCAAGGGGAACATCTACAAGGCGGTGGTAGTCCGGGTCGAGCCGGGGCTGCAGGCCGCTTTTGTCGATTACGGGGCCGAACGGCTCGGCTTTCTGCAGATGGGCGAACTGCACCCGGCCTTCTTCAAAGTCGAGAAGGAAGAGTCCAAGGGACGGCCGCGCATCAACGACCTGCTGCGCCGCGGCCAGGAGCTGCTGGTGCAGATCGTCAAGGAGGAGCGCGGCACCAAGGGTGCGGCACTGACCACCTACCTGTCTCTGCCCGGGCGCTACATGGTGCTGATGCCCGAAACCGACACCAAGGGGATTTCGCGCAAGATCGAGGAGGAGCCGCAGCGCAAGAAGCTCAAGGAGGCGATGCGCTCCCTCGACCTGCCCCAGAACATGGGATACATCGTGCGCACCGCCGGCATCGGCCAGACCCCGGAGGAGCTCAAGCGCGACTTCGACTACCTGACCCGCGTCTACGGGAAGATCCGCGCCCTGAGCAAGCAGGTCAAGGCCCCCGCCCTGGTCTACAAGGAATCCAACCTGGTCATCCGCTCCATCCGCGACTACTTTTCCTCCGACATGGACGAGGTCCTGGTGGACGACCCCAAGGTCTTCCAGGAGGCCAAGGAGTTCTTTCAGGAAGTCATGCCCGAGTTCGCGCGCCTGGTCAAGCTGCACCAGGAGCGGCGGCCGATCTTCTCCCGCTACCAGATCGAAGAGCAGATCGAAACCATCAGCAAGAACAAGGTCCCCCTCCCCTCCGGCGGCTCGATCGTGCTCGACTCCACCGAAGCCCTGGTTGCCGTGGACGTCAACAGCGGCAAGATGGCCGGCGAGCAGGGGGTGGAGGCGACCGCCTTCAAGACCAACATGGAAGCTGCGGCGGAGGTTGCCCGGCAACTTCGCCTGCGTGACCTGGGCGGTTTGATCGTCATCGACTTCATCGACATGCGCGACCGCAAACACATCCGCGAGGTGGAAAAATGCCTCAAGGACGCCCTCAAGAATGACAAGGCCCGGGTTACCGTGGGCCGCATCAGCAGCCAGTTCAGCCTGCTCGAGATGAGCCGGCAGCGAATCAAATCCACCCTCGCCGCCGGATCCTATCTGAGTTGCCCCCACTGCGAGGGGACCGGCAAGGTCAAGAGCCCCGAGGCCCAATCCGTCGCCTTCCTGCGCAAGGTCCAGGCCGGCATCGCCAAGGGCCAGATCGGTAGGGTCGAGGGGGACATACCCCTGGAAGTCGCCACCTACCTGCTCAACAACAAGCGTGGCGAACTCGTCGAAATGGAGCGGCAGCATCGCCTGGCGATCCACATCACGGGCCGCACGGACCTGCTGGCCGGCCAGGTCGAACTGACCTTCATCCGTCGCGAAGACCTTGAGGAGGAAGCCGAAGAGCTCCACGAGGCGATCGTCGCCACCCCCGGCGCCCACTTCGAGGCACCGGCACCTGAAACCGCGGCGGAATTGGCGGAGCAGGCCGAGGAGGCCGAGGAGGCCGGCGAAACCGAGGAAGAATCGGGCGAAGGCGGCAAGAAGAAGCGCCGGCGGCGCCGCCGCAAGAAGAAGGGCGAGGCACCGCCGGTTGTCGCGGAAGACGCCGAGGCGGAAGAGGCTGCAGCAGCAGGGCCCTCCGTGCCAGCCGCGGAAGCGCAGGTTCCCGGCGAGCCTCAGCCGGCCGCAACCGCAACCGCAGCCGCCGATGTGGAGCATCCGGCCGGCGAGACCGAGGAGGTCAAAAAGAAACGGCGCCGCCGCAGAAAGAAAAAACCGGCCGCTCCGGCGGAAGCTGCCGCAGCCGCAGGGCCGCAGCCCGCGGAACCCGTAGAACCCGCCGGGACCGGCGCGCCCGCACCTGCAGCGGCGGCCAAGACGGAACCCGCACAGGTCGAAGCCAAGGTGGAAGCGCCCGCCGCGGCAGCAGCCGAACCGCCGGCGGAGAAACCGGCAGAGGCGGCGCCCGCGACAGCGCAACCGTCCGCGCCTCCCGCCGACGCCCAACCGGAAGCGGCGGCCCCGGCGCCCCAGGAACCGGCCGCAGCTGTGGCCGCCCCGGCCGAGGCACCGGTGGTCAAGGAGGAAAAAAAGGCCAAACCGGCCCGCCCCCGCAGCCGGGCGCGCAAGCCCAAAAGCGATGCCGAAGAGGCGCCTGCCGCACCCGCCGCGACGGCGCCCGCCGCCAGCGAGGAGCCGGGGGTAAAATCCACCGTTGCGCCGTCCCCGCAGCCTGCAGCCGCGGCGGAGAATACCCCGGAGGCCCCGGCCGCGCCTGCCAAGGCGAGCCCCAAGCCGCGCAAGCGGGCCCCCAGGAAAAAGGCTGAGCCTGTCCAGGCCGAAAAGGTCGAAGCCGCCAAGAAAGAGGCGTTGCCGACCATGCAGCCGGCCCCTTCCGCCGAAGCGCCAGCCAAGCCTGCGGCGAAGGCACCTGCAGCCGCCAAGCCCAAGCCGCGGACCCGCAAGACGGCGGCATCCAGCACCAAGGCTGCCGCCGCCGAAGCTGCCGGCACCGAAGCCGAGGCGGCCAAGCCGGCCCCCAAAAAGCGCGCCCCCCGCAAGAAACCGGCGGCGGCCGCCAAGGAAGAACCACAGAAAACCGAATAACGCAAAATGCAAAGGCCGGGAACGATTCCCGGCCTTTGCATTTGTGGTCCATCAATCTGCCGCGCTGGTTCGCGGCGGCGCTCAATGGTTCTCGCGGCCTCCGCGCAGAAACACCACCAGAGCCCCTTCCCCGCCATACTGCCGGGGGGCCCTGCCCCACTCCAGGACCAGTTCGCGAAGCTCCTGCCCCAGCAGCCGCTCCACCTCGGCCCTGAGCACCGGCTCGCCCGCCGAGCCCAGGCCGCGGCCGGTGACCACCAGCACGGTCCTGCGCCCGTGGTAGATGGAATTTTCCAGGAAGTAGCGGACCCGCTCCCCGGCCTCGTCGCGGGTCATCCCGTGGAGATCGAGTTGGTCTTCGGGGACCAGTTTCCCGCGGCGCAACTGACGCTGGCGCCTCCCCTGGGCAGCCGGTGTCGCGGAGGAATCCTCCTGCGTAAACTCATCGCGAAACACCCGGTCCATCTTCCCCAGGGAGTCCAGAAACAACTCCTCCTCGGTGGCCGGTTCCCGCTGGGCGGGCTTGCCCGCCGCGGGCGGCGCCGGCGGTGCCTTCGGCGGGGGCTCGGAGTGCTCCCCCTCGGGCTTGGGGGTTACCCCCAGCAGTCCCATCTCCCGGGCGAAGAGGTCCTCCTCGGAGAGTTGCTCGGGCGGAGCCGCCGCCGGCCGGGGGGAGGGAGATTTCTCCGCCGTGGCGGGAGAGGTGCTCTTTTTCCCGGGCTGGGAAACAGACAACCCCTTCAAGGCCTTGAAGGGGTTGTTGTTGAGATCCTTGTCTTTTTTATTGCGGTCCGACATGGCTCAGCGTCTCACGATCTTGCGCCGCCCCTGCATGGCCTTGGTCTGCTGCTTGATCAGGTTGCCGGGCTTCTCCAGGTGGAACTGGTACCAGAGATCACCGTAGCCCTTCATCTTCATCCTCCGGCCCTCCTTGAGAGCCTCGAGGTTCTCCTTCAGCCGCTCGTCGCCGCCGGTCTTCTTGAGGCCCTTCTCCAGCACCTCAATGCCCTTGTCCTTCTCGCCGACTTTCTCCAGGCAGAAGGCGTACAGATTCCAGATAAGCGGCTCCTTGCGGGCTCCGGCGCAGGCCTTGTCGAAGGTCTCGATCATCTTGGAGGTTTTCTGCTTCTTCATGTAGCAGATAGCCAGCATCCCCATGGCCACCCAGTGGCGGACGAAACCTTTCTGCAGGTAATCGAAGGCCTGGTTGAAATCCCGCTTCAGGTAGAGGATGGTGCCGATCTGCGAATCGATCTGGGATTTGACATAGAACTGCCAGTTGCCGTACTTGTAGCCGCCCTCGAGAGTCTTGACCGCTTTCTCGGTGCGACCGGCCTGCAGGTCGCGCTGGGCGATCTCCATCAGGGCGCCGACCTTCTTCATGGTTAAGCGGGTCATCACCAGGTAGACGATGGCGAACACCAGCATGGAACCGACCGAGGCGTACAGGATGTCGATCCCGGCGAAATAATTGAGGGCAAGGGTGAAGACGATGCTGATCGCCAGTGAAATGACCAGGTTGAGCATGCGCAGATGAATCCTTTCGAGGGATGGAGTTAACCCGCATCGGTCATGAGGTTTAGCAGCGAACCTTCATGAATATAGCGGGTTAAGCGGAGCGAGTTTAACAACCTCCCCCGTAAAAGTCAAAGCAATATCGGTAGATCAGCGCGGCAGGTGCGGGTGAAAAACCAGGCGATCGATGCCCTGCGCGGCGAGGTCCGCGGGGAGCTGGTCGTTGCGCAGGAACTGGGTGTTGCCCCCCTGGTAGAGAGGGATGCGGCTTTGCGGCGAGTTCAGGGTGAAGACCTCGCCGCAGCCCCCCGGGCAGCCGCGGTCCCCCGCGCCCTGGCGGAAGGGGCAGTTGCGGCTCGAAGTCACCATGGCGTAGGGGTAGTGCAGGGAGCCGGTCAGGCCCTCGGGCAGCGGCGCGATCCCCTGCAGGCAGTTGTCGAGCTCCAGCCGGGCGACCCCCTGTTCGGCGAGCAGGGCGCGGGCCTCCGCGCCATACCAGCTGCCGCGCTGGAAATAGTCGAGCTGGGCCGCGTTGAGCTCCAGCTCGAGAATCTGCTGGCCGCGCTTTTGCCCGGAGAGCGCCCGGCCCAGCACCAGGGTGGCCTCCGGGGCGATCCGCCCGGCAAGGTGAAGGGTCCCCAGGTCGGAGACCAGCAGCTCGTCTCCCGCCGCGAAGCGCGGCAGCAGGCTCTCGAGAGCGGCACGGCACACCGGGAGGAAGGATTCGGCGGCCACCGGGGTGGCGAGGGTGAAATGCAAGCCCTGGCGCCGGGCGGCGTCCAGGGCCTGGTGAAGCTCTTCGAGCCTGGGGAAGGTCCAGGGGCAGAACTCGGAGCCGAAGTAGAGGCGGGAGATCCCGGTGGGCAGCTCCGCCTCCAGCCGGTTCAGGAACAGGGCCTGTTCCACCTCGCCCTACCCTTCATCCGTGACATGCAGGGTCAGCTCGTCCCCCGGGCGCAGCACGTGGTCCTCGCCGAGATTGTTCCAGCTCATGATCTCCCGGGTCGCCAGGCTGTACTTGCGGCTGATGCTCCAGAGATTGTCCCCGGGGCGCACCTTGTAGACGATCTTCCGTCCCGAGGAGCGGCTTTTCTTCCCGGCCGAGGCGTGGTGTTCCGCGGCCGCGACAAAGATGGTCAGCTTGTCGCCGGGGCGCAGCACCTTGCTGGACTTGAGATTGTTCCAGGCCAGGATCTCGCGGGTCGTCACATTGTACTTGCGGCTGATATCCCAGAGATTGTCGCCGGGGCTGACCTTGTGCACGACCTTCTGACCCCGGGCCGGGGAGCCTTTCCCGGCGGTCGCCGACGACCCCTTGACGGCCTTGGCCGAAACCACGATGGTCTGGCCGGGACGGATCACGTTGCTCCAGCCGAGCCGGTTCCAGACCCGCAACTCCTTTTCGCCCACATCGAAACGCCTGGCGATGGACCAGAGGCTGTCGCCCTTGCGCACGGTGTAGGTGCGGCGGCGCGAACGGACGTAGTCGTCCTTCATCTCGTCCACCGGCAGGCGGCTGAAACTGGCGTGCAGCGGCAGCACCAGGTTGGTGCCGATGCGCAGGGAGCGCGGGTTGTCGATCCGGTTCATGGAGATGATGTCTTCGACCCGGATATTGTAGCGCTTGGCCAGGGCCAGCAGCGTGTCTCCCTTGCCGATGGTGTGCTGCTTGTAGTTGGCCCGCCGGTTGGCGGGGACGTTGGCGAAGTTGGCGGCGAAATCCTCGCCGGTGCCGGCGGGAATCCGCACCGGGTAGTTCTTCACCCCCGGCGGGGTGCTCCAGCGCTTGAGCTCGGGGTTGAGCTGCTTGATCTCCTCGTAGGAGGCCCCGCTGCTGCTGGCGATGATTTCCAGGTCGGTGGTGGTCGGCACTTCGACCACCTCGAAATCGAGGGGCTCATGGTACTGGAGGTTGTCGAACCCGTATTTTTCGGGGTCCTGGGCGATCAGCAGCACCGCGAGCAGCTTGGGGACGTAATGCTTGGTCTCCTGCTGGAGAAAATCGCCGCGGGAAATTTCCCAGAAATCGGTGCTCCCGTACCTGTTGACCGCCTGGCTGATCTTGCCGCCTCCGGCATTGTAGGCCGCCACCGCCAGATACCATTCGCCGTCGAAGCGCTGGTAGAGATCATTGAGAAAGCGGGCGGCGGCGCGGGTCGATTTTTCGAAATCCCGGCGCTCGTCGAGCCACCAGTTGCCGTTCAGGCCATACCCCCGGCCGGTGCTCTCGATGAACTGCCAGGGGCCAACGGCGTGGGCCCAGCTGTAGGCCTTGTTGTTGAAGCCGGACTCGACCATGGCCAGGTAGGCCAGGTCCTCGGGCAGCCCTTCCTCGGCGAAGATCTGCCGCATCAGGGGGATATAGCGCCCGGAACGCTCCAGCCAGCGGGTGAAGGTCTTGCGCGCCTTCCCGGTATAGAAGTCGACGAAGTAGCGGACCTTCTGGTTTTCCACCACCGGGAAGTCGAAGGACAGCTCGTGGGGGATGACCGTGGTCCCCTCGTCCTCGGGAGGGGCTTCGTCCTGTCCCGAGAGCAGCAGGTTGTCTTCCAGGGTCTCCGGGTCGACCATCGAGGCTTCCTGGTCCTCGCTCCCGGCCTCGTCAAAGGCCTCGCCGGCGGGGTCCACCTCCCCCTGCAGAGTGGGGTCGGGGAATTGCCCGTCGAACCCGGCCACGCTCCAATCGGCGGGCTCCCCCTGCGGTTCGCCGGCCGCAGCGGGCGCCCCGGAAAGGGTCCCGGCCTGCAGGGGAGCTTCCTGTACCACCGCTGCCGCATTGGGCAGACGCAGCTGGGGCGGTGGCAGGGCACACCCTCCCAGAAAGGATATAAGGGCCAGGGCCCCGATCTTTTTCATTGCATACCTCCTGAATCAGGCCGCAAGGCTATAGAAAAAGTCCTTGTTTGTCAATCAGTTCCGTCCTCTTCGGGCCAGAAGCGGCGCTGCAGCTCGTCGAGCAAGGCGCTGAAGGTGCCGCGCTCCAGGGCGCTGAGGGGAACCGCATCGAAGCGCCGGCACAGCGGCGCGACCTCCTCCGGATCGACCTGGTCGACCTTGTTGAACACCAGCAGCCGGGGGATCCGGTCGAGCTCCAGGTCGTGCAAGATCCGCTCCACCGAGGCGATCTGCTCCTCGAAGCGGGGGTTGGAGAGATCGACCACGTGCAGCAGCAGATCGGCGTCCTCCAGCTCTTCGAGGGTCGCCTTGAAGGCGCCCATCAGGCTCTTGGGGAGCTGGCGGATGAAGCCGACGGTGTCGGTGATGATCACCTCGCGCTCCATGGGGAAGCGCAGACGGCGCGTCGAGGTGTCGAGGGTGGCGAAGAGCAGGTTTTCGGTAAATACCTGGCTCTGGGTCATGGCGTTGAGCAGGGTGGACTTGCCGGCGTTGGTGTAGCCGACGATGGAGACGATGGGCACCTCGGCGCGGATGCGCCGCTGGCGCCGCTGCAGGCGCCCCCGCGAGAGGTTCTCGAGCTGCTTCTCGAGCCGGCCGATGCGGTCGCGGATGCGCCGGCGGTCGATCTCGAGCTTGGTTTCCCCCGGGCCGCGGCCGCCGATCCCGCCCATCAGCCGGCTCATGGCCGTGCCGCGGCCGACCAGGCGCGGCGCCAGGTACTTGAGCTGGGCCAGCTCGACCTGGACCTTGCCGTCGAGGGTGTGGGCCCGCCGGGCGAAAATATCGAGGATCAGCTGGGTGCGGTCGATGACCTTGAGGTCGGTGATGGCCGAGATCGAGCCGACCTGCACCGGGGTCAGCTCCTGGTCGAAGATCAGCATGCTCGCCCCCTGCTGCAGGGCGCGGATCACCACCTCCTTGACCTTCCCCTCCCCCATCAGGTACTTGGGGTTGAGCTGGCGGGGGCGCTGGGTAAGCCGGTCGATGACCACCACGTCGGCGGTGCGGGCCAGCTCGGCCAGCTCGTCGAGGGAGTTCTCCGTCTCCAGGCGCGAGGCCTGGCTGACCGAAACCAGGATCGCCTTCTCCCGGGTGTCGGAGAGATCGACGGTCTCGGCCATCTTGCGCTCGAGCTCGTCCTCGAGCGAGTCGAGAAACGCCGCCAGGTCGAGGTCGAGATCATAGATGCTCGAAGCGCGCAGCACCTCGACGCTCTTGCCCTGGCGCCCGGGGGGCAGCAGGTGGGCGTAGTGCACCCGGCCGGGCAGGCCGTTCTCGCCCACCGACAGGGCCACCATCATGTCCAGGCGCAGCAGCGCCAGGTCGGCGAGGTCGTCCTGGGAGAGCTCCTCGCCGCGCAGGTGGGTGTGGATGCAGCGCAGCCCGCGCAGGCCGCTGCGCCCCAGGCCGAAGCCGCTCAGGTCGGGGATGACGATCTCGCGGTCGTCGCCGACGATGACGTAGAGCACCGTCCCCTGGCGGTCGATGATGACCCCGATCTGGCGACGAATTTCGTAGGAGCGTTCGGTGAGATAGCGGGCCAGCTCGCCGCTGATGACCTGCTCGGGGGGGATGCGCCGGCGGTAGATGCGCTCGAGCGCCTTGAGCTGGCTCGACTTGAGGCCTGTCAGGTTGCCGTGGATCAAGGGCGGCCCCCTGGACGAAAAAAGGGCCCGTACGGGCCCTTCGTTAACGATTTCATCAGGCGGATCAGGCCGGCACCACGGTGCTGAAGCCACCGTCGACGAAGTGAACTTCGCCGGTGACGCCGCTGGCCAGATCGGAGAGGAAGTAGACCGCCGAGCGGCCGACGTCGTCCTGGGTGACGGCGCGGCGCAGCGGGGCGTACTGGTCCATCAGCTTGATCTTCTCCTTGAGCCCGGCCACGCCCGAGGCGGCCAGGGTCTTGATCGGGCCGGCGGAGATGGCGTTGACCCGGATCCCCTTCTCGCCCAGTTCGGCGGCCAGGTAGCGGGTGGAAGCCTCGAGGGCGGCCTTGGCGACCCCCATGACGTTGTAGTTGGGCACCATGCGGGTGGCGCCGAGGTAGGTCATCGACAGGATGCTGCCGCCGTTCTTCATCAGCGGCGCAGCGCAGCGGGTGATCCCCACCAGCGAGTAGGCGCTGATGTCCATGGCCAGCATAAACCCTTCGCGGCTGGTCTGGCTGAAGGGGTGCTTGAGGTCGTCGCGGTTGGCGAAGGCCAGCGAGTGGACCACGAAGTCGAGCCCGCCCCACTTCTCTTCCACGACCTTGAACACGTTTTCGATATCCTCGTCCCGGGCCACGTCGCAGGGCAGGATCAGCTCGGCGTCGAGGCTCTCGGCCAGGGGCCGGACCCGCTTCTCGAGCGCTTCGTTGAGATAAGTAAAGGCCAGGGTCGCCCCGTGTGCCTTGAGTTGCTTGGCGATCCCCCAGGCGATGCTCATATCGTTGGCAACACCGAAAATGATCCCACGCTTGCCGTCCATCAAACCCATTATCGTTCCTCCTTAAAACCTTGACTGAATAGGAACTTTTAGCAGATAGGCGAAAATAAGGCAAGCTATTTGGCCGCCGGCCGGTCCGGCAGGGATCGCGGAAAACAACGGGGGAAGGCCGAAGCCTCCCCCCGAACGGGCACCAGGTACGGGAAGTCATCCCGCCCCGTCAATCTTCACAGCGCAGGTCGCGGTCATTTTTTGCTCCAGGCCTTCATCCAGGACCAAAGATCATGGCGGGGCGCATTCTTTGACTTGCCCCGCTTGCCGTGGTCGTCTGCACTGTCATCGTCGCTGCTGTGGTCATCGCTGCTGTCGTCGTCATGCCCCTTGCCCTTGCCGACGCGCTCATCCCATTCCCGGCCGTGGCACTGGAAGCAGGAGGGACCGATCCCCCCGCGCAGGTTTTGGCCGTGGCAGGCGGTGCAGCCGTTGCTGAAAGGCCGGTCCTTCCCGGGTTTGTGCAGGGCGCCGTCTTCGTCGTCGGTGTGGTCGGCGGGGACATTGGTGCCGCCGCCGGGGGCGGTTTCGTCCCACTCCATGCCGTGGCAGGTGAAGCAGGACGGGGCAAACCCGCCCGAGGCGGACCCGGTCAGCTCGCTGCCGTGGCAGGCGCTGCAGCCGTTGGTGAAAGGCTTCTCCAACCCGGGCGCGTGGAAGGCCTGGCAATCGTCCTCATCCTCGAGCCGGGTGTGGTCCGCCGGCGGATTGAACTGCGGGCAGGTTTCCTGCTTTTTGCAGGCCGGGTCCTGGCAGCAGTCCGGGTCCTTGCAGTCGATGAAGCCGTCGTTGTCGTTGTCCACCCCGTCAGTACAGATTTCCATGACCGGCTGCTCGCAGCTGGGATCCGCGGCGCAATCCTGGTCTTCGCAATCGATGAAGCCGTCGCCGTCGTTGTCCACCCCGTCGGTACAGATTTCCATGACCGGCGGCTGGCAGGCGGCGTCGTTGGCGCAGTCCGGGTCCTCGCAGTCGGTCAGGCCGTCGCCGTCATTGTCCATCTGGTCGGTGCAGATTTCGCCGGGCTGTTCGCAGGCCGGATCGGCGGCGCAGTCGGGATCGGCACAGTCAACCAGGTTATCGCCGTCATTGTCCAGGCCGTCGGCGCAGAGCAGCTCCTGCTCGGGCGGCTGGCAGGCGGGATCGGCGGCGCAGTCCTGGTCGGCGCAGTCGATCATCTGGTCGCCGTCATTGTCCAGCCCGTCGTTGCAGTCGACCTCCATCTCGGGGGGAGCCTGGCAATCGGGGTCGGCCCCGTCGGTGAGCAGGTCACCGTCGTTGTCCAGGCTCACCGTGTTCGAGGCGAACCGCTCCTCGGACCCGTCGCAAGGGTTAAGGGCCGCGGTTATCGTGGCGTAGCCGGGGACCGCGGTGTTCTCCGGTGGGGCTGTTCCGGGATGGCAGCTGACGCATGAGGCCGCCTGGGCGTTGTCGTGATGGAGGGCGACTCCGGGAACCACATGGCATTGCCCGCAGGGGGTGGTATCGGGGGTATCACCGATCACCACGTGACAGGCATTGCAGGAGCCGGACAGGCCAAGCCCCAGGTGGCCGCTGTGGCCGACTCCACCGCCGCCGGCCCAGATCGGGTGACAGGCCACGCACTGGCTGGTCCCCCCCGGGTTGGGGAAGGCCGCGGCGTACTGGGACCCCAGGGCCAGCACCGCCAGGGCGGCGATACAGATCCACCATCTTGTGTGTATTCCCTTCTCTCCCTGCTGCTTTTGTCTCCTTCTCATCTTTTTCTCCTTTGGCTTCCTGCCTCTACCTATTCAAGCCGGCTGGCGAAGTTACCGGCGAAACGGCAACGGCCTGCGCATCCCCTCCCCAGGCATAACAGGGGGTCGTTACAAGACCGACCGGCAGTTGCATGCAAAGAAATCATGCCGCGGCGGCTGCCCGCCTCGGCAAATTTCTAATTAACAAACCCACATCATTTAGGCACCTTTGCAGTCTACCCACGGTCCCTCGAAAAGCAACGGTGGATGGGAAAATTAATTTTGCTGCGTAGCCGGGGCGGTTGATTGGCTTGGGTCCTGGGGGGGCAAGGGACGCGAGGGACCTAAGGGACATAAGGGACGTAAGGGGGGGATGCAACAGGGCAAAAAGCAAGGGCAGCCGTATTGGCTGCCCTTGGGGAGTTGGAGCAAGGGGGGGGCGCTTACTTGGCCGGAGCCTCCGCGGCGACCTTGGAGCCGAGGATCTGCAGCAGCTGGTCGGCCTGCTTGTAGCCGGGCAGCACCAGGCCGTCGGGGAGCACCAGGGTCGGGGTGGAGCGGATGCCGAGATCCTCGACCAGCGCCAGGGTCTGGTCCACCACGCCGGTCTTGCAGGCGGGCGGGGGGATCGTCTTGCCGGCGAAGCTCGACTCGAGCATCGCCATCGATTTGGCGCAGACGATGCTCTGCGAGACCTGGTAGGCGTTGGGATGCATCTTGAGCGGGAAGAGCTTGATCAAAAAGGCGATATCCGGGTCGCGCTTGACCACCTCCTGCAGCTCGGGGTGCAGCTTCTTGCAGTAGGGGCACTCGGGGTCGGTGAACACCACCACCTTTTTGCTCGCCTTGGCACTGCCCAGCAGCAGGGCGTCGTCCAGGGGG
The DNA here is from genome assembly GCF_019704135.1 of Desulfuromonas versatilis. Lineage (NCBI taxonomy): Bacteria > Pseudomonadati > Thermodesulfobacteriota > Desulfuromonadia > Desulfuromonadales > Desulfuromonadaceae > Desulfuromonas > Desulfuromonas versatilis. The sequence continues at coordinate 1,812,506 of NZ_AP024355.1, read as the reverse complement.
ATCCGGCTCAGGTCCACCCGGTTCAGCTCGGCCTTGCGCTGTTGGGTGATGTTCTGCTTGTCCTTGAGCCGGATGATGTTGCCGGAGATGACGTACTGCTTGGAAAAATCCACGTAAATCGGGAACTTCTGTCCCTGTTTTTCAACCTCCACCACAAACAGCCCGGGCAGCTCGGAGAAATCGACGCTGTTGACCTGGTCGACCCCGGCCTGCAGCAGGTCCTTGGCCTCGGTCAGGGACATGCTGTGGCAATCGTTGCATTTCCCGGCGCCGCAGCCATCCCCGTTCATGGCCAGGGCCGGCCCCGCAGCCAGCAGCAGGAGTATCGCGCAAAACAAAAACCGCATCTTCAGCTATCCTTTCATTATCGTTGCTGTATCAAACAGCCTGTTCAGACAACGGCGTTAATGTTACCCTTTGTCCCCTGCCGAATGCAAGGGGGGGCATCTCCCTGCCGGCAGAACGCTCCCCCGGACAGGGGAGTCGATCACGCCGCAAACGAGGAAACACTCTTGGATAACCTGACCCTGCTGGGAATCGCCATCGCCCTCGCCATGGACGCCTTCGCCGTGGCCCTGGGCGCCGGCATGACCCTCTCCACCCTGACCGGGCGGCACCTGTTCCGGCTCGGCTGGCATTTCGGCCTGTTCCAGGCAATGATGCCGGTGATCGGCTGGCTGGCCGGGATGAGCGTGCAGCGCTGGATCGCCGCCTACGACCACTGGATCGCCTTCGCCCTGCTCGGCTGGGTGGGCGGCAAGATGATCCACGAGGCGTTCCAGGACGAGGATGAAGACGCCGAGCCCAGGGACCCCACCCGGGGCATGACTATGGTGATGCTCTCGATCGCCACCAGCATCGACGCCCTGGCCGTGGGCCTGTCGCTGGGGATGCTCGGGGTCGACATCTGGATGCCGGCGCTGGTCATCGGCCTGGTCGCCGGCGTCCTGACCGTCGCCGGCATGCTGCTCGGCCGGCGTATCGGCGGCATCTGGGGCAAACGGGTGGAGGTGATCGGCGGGGTGGTGCTGATCGGCATCGGTCTCAAGATCCTGCTCGAGCATACCCTGCTCGCCGGCGGCTAGATGGACCGAAGATGCACCAGACGACCCTGGCGGGGCTGCCCTGATCCCCCGGGATTGAGATCGCGATATCTTTGAAATATTTTTCCCCCCGGTCCCCTGCCCTGGCTCCCTCTTGACGAATTAGAGCAATTGCTCTATTTTCTATCATCACTCACTGAGGGAGCCGCCCATGAACGTATTGCTGATTCAACCGCCGAGCCAGACTCCGCTGATGGACCAGGTCTACCTTTTTGAACCGCTGGCCCTCGAATACCTGGGTGCCGGCCTGAAGCAGGACGGCCATAGCGTGCGCCTGCTCGACGCCCGCCTCGACCCCGACGTCGATGGCTGTCTGCGTGAATTCAAGCCCGACGTGGTCGGGCTGACGGCATTCACCAGCCACCTGAATATCGTCAAACGGCTCGCCGAGCAGATCCGCGGCCGGCTGCCCCAGGCCTTTCTGGTCATCGGCGGCCATCACGCCACGGTGTGCCCGGAGGATTTCAACGACAGCGCCTTCGACCTGGTGGTCATTGGCGAGGGCGTAATGGCCATGAAAGAGATCCTGCGCCAACTCGCCCAGAACGGACCGTTTTCGGGCATTGACGGGCTGGGCATTCCCGACCCGCAGGGCATGCGGTTCACACGGCCGCGACCCTATACCCCGCTGGATGAGCTGCCCTTTCCCGACCGGGCCCTGACGGCGCCGTATCGCGCCCATTATTTCAGCGAGTGGTTCAAGCCGCTGGCCTCGATCCGCACCTCCCTCGGCTGCACCGCCCGCTGCACCTTCTGCGCGCTTTGGGGGATCACCGAGGGCAAATACCTGCGCCGCGACCCGCTCGCGGTGGTCGAGGAGCTCAAGGGGATTGCCGAGGAGAACATCTTTTTCTGCGACGACGAATCGATGTGCGACACCCTGCGGATGGGGAAACTGGCTGAACTGATTCGAACCGCCGGCATTCGCAAAAAATATTTCCTTTATGCCCGAGCCGACACTATCGTCAAGCATCCCGAACTCTTTGCCCGCTGGGCCGAGATCGGATTGTCGCAGGTCTTCGTGGGGATGGAGGATTTCTCCAACGAGCGGCTGGCGAAGATGAAAAAGGGAGTGTCCACGGATCAGCAGACCGAGGCGGCGCGGATTCTCAGGGAGCTCGGCGTGATGATGTACGCCTCGTTCATGGTCGATCCCGATTACAGCCGCGAGGATTTCCAGGCGCTTACCCGCTACATCCGTGACCTGAAGCTGAGTCACGCGACCTTCACGGTCATGACCCCTCTGCCCGGCACCGAGCTGCATGCCGCCCGTCGGCAGGAACTGCTCAGCAACAAGCCTGAACTCTACGATATGCTCCACGCCCTGCTGCCCACCAGGCTGCCGCTGCCGGAATTCTACGACCAAATGGCCAAACTTTACGCCGGGGCTGTGCCGATGCGGCGCTCCCTGCCGACCCTGCTTCGATACGGCCTGCACGGTTTGCTGCTGCGCTTTCGCCTCTTCGGCTCGTTTCTGAAACGGCTGCGGGCCGCCCATCTCGATTATTGAGGGATGTCGATGACCACCCGGGAACGTATCCTCGAAACCGCCATCGAACTTTTCAACGACCAGGGGACCAAAGCCGTCACCACCAACCATATCGCGGCCGCCATGGGCATCAGCCCCGGCAACCTCTATTACCATTTCCGCAACAAGGAATCGATCATCCGGGCGATCTTCGAGCAGATGCACGAGGTGGGAACCCGCGAATATCTCGCCATTAACGCCGAGCGGGGCCCGGGTACGGCGGAAAGCATGTTCGAAACCTTTGTCATGATCCAGCGCTTCAACTGGCGTTACCGCTTCTTCAAGCGTGAACTGACCGCCCTGGTCATGAGCGACCCCCAGCTCGGAGAGCTGTTCCTGGCCTCGCACCGTACCAACCTGGCCATGGTCGATGCGGCCCTGGAACGCTCTATCCACCAGGGCTTCCTCAAACCGATGGAGGAGGAGGTGCGCAGGCTTCTCGCCGAACAGGTCTGGCTCGTCACCCTGTTCTGGCTGAACTACCTGGAGGTGGGGGGCGAGCAGGTCACTGACGCTTCATTGATCCGTGGAACCGACCATCTGCAACTCATTCTGGAGCCCTACCTGAGCGATGCGGCAAGGATGGCGGTGCAAGAAAACAACAAGAGGGGGCCTACTCGGCACTAAGACCCAGGGTGTGGCTTCCAGTAATGAAAACGGGGGGGGGCTCAACGAGAACAGCAAGCGGAGGGAAAACCGATTTTCCAGGACTCCAACCACCAGTCGACCGGAAAAATGCCCAGACAAAATGCACTCACGAAGTCAGCCCGTCGGAGACTCAAGGGACGGGCCGGGGGACGTTCTTTTCTATTTTTCAAAAATCCCCCCCACACCAGAGCTCCGGGGCCAGCTCCAGAGAGAGACTTGACATCTCCCTCGATTCCCATCAGGATGGGGCATCCTGCTCCAGACCACGGGCTTTTCAGCTCGCGGGGAGCGCATGCACTACGTGCACTGTGCGGCCAATTCTGTTTTATAATTCCTGCCCTTTTGGCCGCTGTCTTCGTTGTGCCTCCTTGATTTGGTGCACGGCCTGACCTGCGTCGGCAGCGCCTTGACAGCGATCAAAATGACTCGGAATTAACTGACACGAATAACCAAACAGTTCACCTGAGACCTCCCGGACCATTCTGGGTCCGTTTTCCAAAAGATCAATGATACCAATGATTTCGCGGTACCTGGCCAGCAAACGATTGCTGCTGGCCCTTTTGGCAATTTCCCTCGCTTTTTTCCTGCAACTTTCCCGAATACATGCCGGCGACCGCCAAGTCGATGGACTGGATAAGGTTCGCCTACAGATTCCCTGGGGGTACCAGTTCAATTACGCAGGGTTTGTCGCTGCGGTTGAAAAGGGGATCTATGCCCGGGAGGGGCTCGACGTTGAAATCGTCAGCGGCACTCCCAACAACCAGTTGGTCGAGGACGTGGTTTCGGGCAGGACCGAATTCGGGGTTAGCAACTCGGCCCTGCTGGTGCATCGCCTGCTCGAAATGCAGCCGGTCGTGGCGCTGGCTCCCCTTTTCCAGAAATCGCCCAATATCCTGATCGCCCGTCAGGATTCGGGGATTGGCACTCCACATGATCTGATCCAACGCCGGGTAATGTTGGCAGAGGGAATTGTTTCCAGCGAAATCCTGGCCATGCTTGCAAATGAAGGATTGGGACCGAACAGCCTTCGCAGGGTCACGCACAGTTGGAACCTGCAGGACCTGGTGGACGGCAAAGTGGATGCGATGGTCGCCTACCTCACAGACCAGCCTTATAGACTGGCGAAGCTAGGGGTGACCCCCAGCATCATTCGGCCACAAAGTTATGGCGTCGACTTTTACGGGGATATCCTTTTCACTTCAGAAAATCTATTGGAAACGCATCCTGAACTGGTAGCTGCCTTTCGGCGGGCCAGCCTGGCAGGGTGGAATTATGCCCTGAACCATCCCGAAGAGATCATCGATCTACTCTTGAGCCGATACCATACCGCTAAAGAGGGATATGACCGGGAATTTTTGCGCCAGGAGGCTGAGCAGATCACCAACCTGATTATCCCCGACCTGGTCGAGATCGGCCACAGCAACCCGGGTCGGTGGCAACAGATTGCCCAAACCTATCGGAGCCTGGGCATCATCCCTGAAGACTACACCTTGGATGGTTTTTTATACGACCCAACGCCCACCCGCTTCAACTGGCACCACTGGTCGATCAAGTTGGCGGCGGCACTGATAATTTTGGCCAGCGGAGGGTTATGGGCCTCGTCGAGGGTAAATCGGCGCCTTGCCCTGGAAGTGTCGGAACGAAAAAGAATCGAACAGGAACTGTTGCTGCACCATCACCGCCTCGAAACCCTGGTCAAGGAACGGACAGCCCGCATAACCGAGCAGAATGTCCGCCTGAGCCTGGAAATCGAGGAGCGAAAAAATGCCCAACGCAATTTGTTGAAAAACGAGGAAAAACTTAAACACCTTGCCCACCACGATCCGCTGACCGGTCTGCCCAACCGCATCCTCCTTCGCGACCGACTGGAGCACGCCCTGGCTCGCGCCCAACGCGATGGTCATCGTTGCGCGTTGCTCTTCTTCGATCTCGATCGCTTCAAGATGATAAACGACAGCATGGGCCACGGATTCGGGGACAAAGTCCTGAAAGCAGTCGGCAGGCGGCTGCAGGGCCAGGTCAGGGAGGCGGACACCCTGGCCCGCATCGGCGGGGACGAGTTTGTTGTTTTGTTGGAAAAAGTACCTACGCCCGACGGGGCAACCTGCCTGGCACAAAAAATCATCGAGAACATGTCCCGCCCCCTCGAATTGGAGGCTCACTCCTATTACCTGTCTGCCAGTATCGGCATCGCCTTTTATCCCGATGACGGGGGAGATGCCGAGTCGTTGATGAAATGCGCAGACATCGCCATGTACCGGGCCAAGGGCCAGGGGGGAAACGCCTGCACCGTCTATACTCCCGCCATGAACACCCGCGCTCAGGAACTTCTCGAGTTGGAACGAGACCTGCGCTCAAGCCTGGAACACGACCAGTTCATTCTGCATTACCAACCGCAGGTGGATCTGGCCACCGGCAGGCTTGTCGGCATGGAGGCATTGCTGCGCTGGCAGCACCCGGCCAGAGGCTTGGTCCCGCCGGGAGATTTTATCCCCCTGGCCGAGCAAACCGGCTTGATTACCTCGATCGGCGAATGGGTGCTGCGCACGGCATGCCGCCAAAACTTGGCCTGGCAAGATCAGGGATTGCCCCCGGTGCGCATGGCGGTTAACATTTCTCCCCGCCAGTTTTACAAAGGCGACCTGGTGGCCAAAGTTTCCAGCATCCTTGAGGATACGGGAATGGATCCGGCCCAATTGGAGCTGGAGATAACCGAAAGCATGATCATGGAAGAGGTGGAAACTGCCGTTTCCACCATGCATGAGATTTCCGCGATGGGCATAGCTCTGGCCATTGACGACTTCGGCTCCGGGTATTCATCGCTCGCCTACCTGAAAAGGTTCCCCATCTCCAGACTGAAAATCGACCGCGCCTTCGTGAAGGATATCCCCAACGACACCAACGATGCTGCTATCGTATCGGCGGCAATTGCAATGGCCAACAGCCTGAACCTGGACACCGTTGCGGAGGGGATTGAAAGCCCTGAGCAAAATGACTTTCTCCGTTCGCAGGGTTGCCGTTTGGGCCAGGGGTATTACTTCGGCCGGCCCGTTCCAGCTGAACAATTGGCCGGCGCCTGGGACCGAGGAAATCCTGCTCCGGACCGGCCTGCCCATCTGATTTCAGGTCCGCACGGCTCTCCCGATCAAGCAGAACTAACCAACTGAAATCAAAAGACTAGCATCCGGTTCAAAGAAACCTTGCATCCTGCCCTTTAGCTTTCTTGACGAGCCGCCTCTAATCCGCTACATTGCCGATATCATTTGCCTGTTTTACTGGGGAGGGGGGCAAAGCCGCGATGCCTCTAATCAAAGGCTGAAGAACTGGCGCACCGCTGTCACCCCTTGCTGGAACCCTGGGGCGCCAGCGGTTTTTTTTGTCTGCCCTGAATCCGTGAGCCTTTTAGATTCAACCTGAACCCTGCAGCGGTCGTCGGCTTTCAGTGTGGGGGAGAATCGGTCGATGGGGAAAAACAAAGATATGCTTGAAGGACCGCCGCATACGCACCCGGAATCGAGGACCCAAGGGGAGAACTCCCCAGCCCCCCCAGTGCCCTGCAGGGTTGTGGCCATCGGAGCTTCGGCAGGAAGCCAGGAGGCGCTGGAGCAGCTTTTCACCGCCATGCCCGCCGACTGCAACCTGGCCTTCGTGGTGATCATGCCCTTGTCCTCCGCCCTGCCCTCGCTCCTGCCCGAAACGCTCGGCCGCTTCTCCTGCATGGAGGTGGTGGTTGCCGAAGAGGGAATGGCCCTTCGGCCCAACACCGTCCATGTGAACCTGGCCGCCAGCGAGCTGGTGCTTAGCGGGGGCAGCTTCCGGCAAGCGACGCCTGACGAGGGGAGCGGAGCGACCGCCCAACCCATCAACCGGTTTTTCAACTCTCTGGCGGCAGATCTGGGAGAGCACTGCATAGCGGTGCTCCTCTCCGGCCAGGAAGCCGACGGGGCCGAGGGCGCCAGGGCCGTCAAAGCGGCAGGCGGATCGGTTCTTGTCCAGGAGCCGAGCTCGGCCATTCATCCAGCCCTGCCCCAAGCCGTCGTCGCTACCGGGGCGGCCGACCTGGTACTGCCTGCCGGGCAGATGGCAGAGAAAATCGCCGCCATGGCCCGCGAAGCCTGCAGCCTTTCTCCCCAGGCCTGCCGCATGACCACCCACGAGGAGGACCTCGCGGCCGTCTTTTCCCTGGTCAAAACCAGAACGGGACACGATTTCAGCTCCTACAAGCGCAGCACCGTCATGCGCCGGATCGAACGGCGGATGGCGGTGAAGGATGTAGCGGGGATGAAGAAATACCTGGCCCTGCTGCAGAGCAGCGAGCAGGAGCCGCAGGCCCTGGGCCAGGAGATCCTCATCGGGGTCACCAGCTTTTTCCGCGATCCGGAGGCGTTCGAGACCCTGCGCCGGGAGATCATTCCGGCGCTTTTCGCGAACCGGTCCGCCGATGACCCGGTGCGCATCTGGCACGCCTGCTGCGCCACCGGCGAAGAGGTTTACTCGACGGCCATCCTGATCCGCGAATACCTCAGCGAACAGCGAAGCGATGCCAAGGTGCAGCTCTTCGCCACCGACATCGACCAGAGCGCCATCGCCCACGCAAGGGCCGGGCTTTATTCCGAGGACATCGAGGCGGCGGTGGGCAAGGAGCGGCTCGATAGGTTCTTCACCCGGGTCGGCAGCCGCTGGCAGGTGGAGAAAACTCTTCGGGAGATGGTGGTCTTCGCCCACCACAGCCTGATCAAGGATCCCCCCTTCTCGCGGCTCGACCTGCTGGTCTGCCGCAATTTCCTCATCTACCTCAACCCCGACATGCAGCAGCGGCTGATCTCCCTCTTCCACCTGGCACTGAAGCCCGGAGGCTGCCTGTTCCTGGGCGCCGCGGAGACCGTGGGGCGGCTTTCGGAGACCTTCTCCCCCATCGACAAGAAGTGGAAGATCTTCAAACGCCTGGAGGGCAATCGAGGTGAAATTGCATCCTTCCCCTTCCTGGCACCGGTTCTCACCTTCCCCAAGCCGTGGCTGCCGCCGCGGGTGACCGTGGCCGGCGGCAAGACCCCCGCCCAGCTGGCGGACAAGATCCTCAGGGAACGCTACTTTCCACCGTGCATCGTGGTGAGTGCAAACTACGAGGTGGTCCACATATCCGCCCAGGGAAACCGTTATCTCGAGGTGCCCGAGGGAGAACCGACCCGGGACATCCTCAAGATGGCCCCGCCGGAGCTGCGCGCCCCCCTGCGGGCGGCGATCTACAAGGCCTTCTCCGAGCGCAAGCCCGTTGCTTTTCGCGGGGTAAGGGTGTCCCTGCACGGGCACGAGGCAGCGGTCAACCTGCAGGTTGAACCGCTTGTCGTGCCGCCCGCCGAGGGGGATCTGGCCATGGTGGTCCTCGAGCCGGCGCCCGCCGCGGCGTCGCATCCGGGGCCGCTTTCCATAACGGATGCGCCCGCCGGCGACGAGGCGACCAAGGACCTGCTGATCGCCCAGCTGGAAGAGCAGCTGCGCATCACCCAGGAGCAGCTTCAGGCGGTGGCCGAACAGCTTGAAACCTCGCACGAGGGGTTCATGGCCGCCAACGAAGAGCTGATGTCGATCAACGAGGAGTACCAGTCGGCCAACGAGGAGCTGCAGTCGACCAACGAGGAACTGGAGACCTCCAAGGAAGAGCTCCAGGCCCTGAACGAACAACTGGTCACGGTCAATACCGAGCTGCAGGACAAGGTGGAGGAGCTCGACCGGGCCAACAGCGACATGGAGAACCTGTTCAAGAGCGCCGAGATCGCCACCATTTTTCTCGACCGCCAGTTCACCATCCGCCGCTTTTCCCCGGCCATGGCAGAACTCTTTGACCTGATCCCCAGCGACATCGGCAGGCCCTTCCGCCACCTGGCGGGCAGCATCGACTGGTCCGAGCTTAGGGAAGACGCCGGCGAAGTTCTGGAAACCCTCGCCCCGGTGGAGCGGGAGGTGGCCGACCGGGAGGAACTCCGGCATTTCCTGATGCGGGTCCTGCCTTACCGCACCTCCGAAGGCAGAGTCGACGGTGTCGCCGTCACCCTCGTCGACATTACCGAGCGCAAGCTGTCCGAACTAAACCTGCAGAAGATGGACAAACAGCGACAACTTGCCCTGGATGCCGCCCGCATGGGCTGGTGGCATTATGACCCGAGCACCCAGATCGCCTCGTGGGACGAGCGCTACAAGGACATTTTCGAAGTCAGCGGCTACCAGCGCCCCAACGAGGAGATCCTCGCCCGCATTCACCCTGCGGACCTGCCCGGGGTCTGGGCCAAGGTCGAGGCGGCCCTGGATCCGGCAAACCCGCAGCCCTACCAGGCGGAGTACCGCATCAGGCTCCCCGACGGCTCCCTGCGCTGGGTCAAGGCCCACGGCATCGCCTCCTTCGAGGGGACGGGGCAAGAGCGGCGGGCGACGAGCTTTGTCGGGACCGTCGCCGATATCACCGCGCGCAAACTGGCCGAGGAGCGGATCAGGAGCACCGCCCTGTTCCCCGAGGAGAACCCCTGGCCGGTCCTCCGCGTCACCGTGGATGGAATCCTGCTCTACGCCAACCGGGCCTCCGGGGCCTTGCTGAACCAGCTGCAATGCAGCATCGGCGGGGCGATTCCCGAATTCATGCGCCGGGAGCTGGCGGCAGCCCTGGAAAAGGGTGAGCACCGGAAGCTGGAGATCCGCTGCGGGGAGAGAGATCTCTCCTTCGCCCTGGTACCGATCGCCGAGCGCGGCTACGTCAATCTCTACGGCCACGACGTCACCGAGCGCAACCGGGCCGAAGCGGCCCTGCGCCATGGCCGGGAGCTGTTGTCCGAAGCCGAATCCCTCTCGCACACCGGGGCTTGGGAATATGACCTTTCGACAGGCCGGTGGACGTTCTCGGAGGAGTGGCTGAAGATCCACGGCTGCCCGAAGCAGGGTTTGACGATGGATGAATTGATGAATATCGCCCACCCCGAGGACCAGGCCGCGATCGCCCGCGCCTTCGAGGGGGTGCGTAACGGCGTCGCCCCGTACGACCTTGAGCACCGGATCCTGCGCCGGAGCGACGGGGCTGTCCGCACGGTCCACGCCCGCGGGCGGTTCGAATGCGATGCCGATGGCAAGGTGTTCAGGGTTTACGGGTTCGCCCAGGACATCACCGAACGCAAGAAGCTGGAAACCCAGTATCTGCACGCCCAGAAAATGGAATCGGTCGGCAGGCTGGCCGGCGGCGTGGCCCATGATTTCAACAACATCTTGACCGCCATCTCCGGCTTTGCCCATGTCACCCTGCGAAAGATGCCGGCGGAGTTGCCGCTGCGCAGCAACCTCGAGCAGATTCTCCTGGCCACGGACCGGGCGGCCTCATTGACCCGGGAGCTGCTGCTCTTCAGCCGCAAGCAGCCCAGCGAGCGCCGCACCCTGGACCTGAACGAGATCCTCGGCAAGGTAGAGGCGTTCCTGCAGCGGACCCTGGGCACCGACATCGACCTGCGCACCTTGCCACACGCCTCCCCCCTGCCGGTGCTGGCCGACAGCCACCAGTTGCAGCAAGTGCTGATGAACCTGGCGGTCAACGCCCGCGACGCCATGCCCCAAGGGGGCACCCTGACCATGCAGGCGAAAACGGTGGAGCTCGATGAGCAGTCGGCCCTCGCCCATGGCCAGGCCAAGCCAGGCGCTTATGCACTGCTCAGGGTCTCCGACACCGGCACCGGCATGGACCAAGCGACCCTGAAGCAGATTTTCGAGCCGTTTTTTACCAGCAAGGGCGTGGGGAAAGGGACCGGGCTGGGGCTCGCCGTAGCCTACGGCATCATCAAGCAGCACGAGGGATTTATCACTGCGGACAGCAAGCCCGGCCAAGGCAGCAGCTTCCACATCTACCTGCCCCTGACCACCCCTGCCGCAGCCTCGACCGAAACTCCCGAACCGGCGGAGGAGGAGATCCCGGGCGGGACGGAAACCCTCCTGCTCGCCGAGGATGACGAACTGGTCCGCGAGCTGGTGACCAGGGTCCTCGAGGACGCCGGTTACCAGGTCATCCCGGCAGTGGACGGCAGAGATGCGCTGCAAAAATTCGAGGAGTACGCCGATGCGATACAGTTGCTCCTGTTCGACCTGGTCATGCCGAACATGAACGGCGCCGAGGCCAGCGAACAGATCCGCCGCGGCCGCCCCGAGCTGAAAGTCATCTTCGCCAGCGGCTACGCGCCGGAGCAGGTCCAGCAGCAGGCCGCCATCGCGCCAGGCAGCCACTTCATCTTCAAGCCGGTGGCGCCGCTCGAACTGCTGCAGAAGGTGAGAAGCGTCCTCGATGGGGACACTTGAGAGGCGCAGTTCAACCTCTTGGCGATGGTGCCTCCCCTCCAGGCCCGCGGGTAACGGGGATCGGCCCTAGCTGGTTCCCCCCACCGCACCATCAATTATTTGACGACTCCGCCCTTTGGCGCCATTTTTTTGGCGATTCTTGCGGAAAACTTGCCCGCTGACAGTTGCAACCCACCAGAAAACAAGTCTTTTCCTTATCTCCTGCGAAGCATTGTTCCAGTATTAAATCGGCTCCCCCCTTTCCGGAACCGGCGTTGTGTCTCCACCGACCGTCAACCAATTGACGATCAATAGGAATACCTCCCCAGATCAGCTGAAAACAGAACGCAAATTAGCAGTGTGCAACTGCCCGTTTTTCAACATAAAAAACAAATTTAGTTTTATTTTTTCCACTCCCGTCACGTTTGGGCACGCATGGTGAAATAAGTCCCTGGCAATAAGCGATTACAAGACATCCGCTGCAGATATATCTATCAAACTCCAGGGAGGACTAAACGAATGAAATGCCCCAAGTGCAAAGGCAGAATGTACACCGAAAAATACTATGACTTCGTCCGTTCATACGACGCCTGGAAATGCATCTCCTGCGGCGAAATCCTCGATCCGACCATTGCTGCCAACCGCGCGCGCAACAACAACATGCATCTGGGTTAAGCCGACTGCTCCCTTAACGGCAACCGCTCAGCTCTACGCATACCAAAAGCCCCGGCAACCCGCCGGGGCTTTTTCACATCCTTCTCAAGTCTCTTTGCCTCCTGCCGCGGCAACGCCCCCCTCATCCCTTCATCCTTTTCCGGTTTTGACCAACCCCTTGCGATCCGCTCCAGACTCTCCCCCCGCCTGAGGTTTGGCCGGCGGATGGGGCTGGTTCGACAGGTTGTTGAGGGGCGAGCCGCTGCGATAGGGGACCTTGCCCGAGGGGACCACCTTCGAGGCGCTTTCCAGGTGGAGTTCCTGGTCGTCGAAGAAGATGTGCGCGTTGAAGGCCTTGAGCACCTTGTCCTTGGAGATCCCGCCGAGGAAAAACGCCTCGTCCACCTCCACGCCCCAGGCCCGGAAGGTCTGGATGACCCGCAGGTGCGCCGGGTTGCAGCGGGCGGTGACCACGGCCAAGCGCACCGGGCAGCGGTCGCGGGGGAATTTTTTCTGCAGAAACACCAGGGTCTGCAGCAGCCTGGCGAAAGGCCCTGCGGGCAGGGGCGTATCCCGGTTTGCCCGTTCGTGCTCCTGGAAGGCGGCCAGCCCGCGCTCCTTGAAGATCTGCTCCGACTCGTCGGAGAACAGCACCGAATCGCCGTCGAAGGCGATGCGGATCTTCCCCCGGGCGGGGTTGTAGCCCTGTGGCGGGGCGCAGATCACCGCCGCCGCCACCCCACCGTCGATGGCCGCCTGCACGTCCTCGGCGGACTTGGAGAGAAACAAATTCACGTCGAAGGCCTCCAGGTAGGGGTGCAGCGGCTCGCCGCTGGCGAACACCGCCCGCGAAATGTCCAGGCCGTGATGCTCGATGGAGTTGAGCACCCGCACCCCGGTTTCCGGGCTGTTGCGCGACATGACCACCACCTCCACCAGGCGGGTTTGGCTGTCCTGTCCGTTGAGGGCCAACAGCGCCTTGACCAGGTGGAAGGCGGTGCCGGGCTTGAGGACGACCCTTTCATTCTGCTGCTGGTACGCCCGGTAGCTGTCGACGCCCTCCCTTTCGAAAAGGGCATTTTCGGTTTCCAGGTCGAACAGGGCCCGCGACGAAATGCCGACCACCAGACTCTCGCGAAAATCAACGGCCATGGGGACACCTCCTGTGATGAGCCAATCTGCCTTTGTTTTAAGGTTAGGACAGGCCCGTGACAGAATAGGTCGCACAGGAGATCTTCTCTCTTTTATGCCCCGGCTCCCCAAACACGACAAGGCCGCCCGGACTGAGCGGCCTTGTCCCAGTGGGCAGGCACCCGGTTTATTTTGGTCATGCCGTTTCCCCTCCTTAGCTCCAGCCAGGGTTTCGGGTTCCGATCCGCCTTTCCCAGGGAAGCGGATTTTTTTGATCTAGTCCCCGAAACCGTCCGAAAGCGTCTTCATGAATGCCACCAGGGCTTTTTCTTCCTCATCACTCAGCCCCAGGTTCCCCAACTCCGCCGTATTGACGTTGTTGGCTATCTCCGGAGCCGGCCAGCAGTTTTGCGCCAGTGCCTCGGCCTCGGTGGTCAGCGGGTTCTGGCATCTGGGCAGAACGTCGCGGGTGTTGTAGAAGTGCACGATCCCCTTGAGCGACTTGAAGTAGCCGTTGTGCCCGAAGGCCTTCACGAACCCCTCCGCGGGACGCTTATCCACGTTGCGCAGGGTCGGCACCTTGTGCATCCCCTCGTGGGCTGCGGCCAGGTCGAGCAATTCCTGGTTGCTGAACTTGGCCACGTTGGTCGTATAGGTCATATCGCGCCAGCCCTGGTTGTCGGCAGCGGCCAGCGCCCGCAGGAACCCGGCGAGACCCGGGTCGGCGAAATCAGGATCGGCCAGCGTGGCAGGATTTTCGGGATTCTTGGGAATCCCCAGGTTGTCAAAAGTGTAATCGGTAAACAGCGGCAGCTTGCCGCTGGGCACATGGCAGAGGTGACACTTGCCCTTGCCCATGAACAATGCCCAGCCCCGCTGCTCCTGTTTGTTCAGCTTGGCCTTCCCCCGCCGGGCCAGGTCGAACTTGGAGGAAAAGGCGTTTACCTCCGGCGAAGCCTCGTAGGCGGCGATGGCCAGCCCCACATAGTCATAGGCCAGGTCGGTTTTTCCGGTATCGCAGGGATCAAGTCCCCAGACCTGCTGGAACAGGTCCGCATAATCGGCGACGCAGACCTTGGCCATAACCGCCGCCGCGTCAGGCAGGGCCTGCTCCTTGGGATTCAGAAACGGACCCTGGGCCTGGTCGGCGGCCGGGTTGCCCAGTTTCCAGCCGGTGGCCCGGCCATCCCAGAAGTTGCCCCCCACGAACAGGCCGCCCCCCTGCTTGGAATAATGGAACAGGGGCGCCTGGGTGGCGTAGCCCGAGCTCGGCGGCTTGCGGTCGCCGAAGGCGCCGGGAATCGACCCCTCGTAGACCGCCCCGTGGGCGTTGATCTCGCTGTGGGGACCGGTCCAGCCCACCTCCCCGGTGTGGCAGGCGGCGCAAGACTGGTTGGCATTAAGCGAGAGGTTCAGGTCATCGAACAATTTTTTGCCCAACAATTCCTTCTGGTCCAGGGTGGCGCCCAGAGCCGGTACGGCCATGCACAACAGGAGCGCAACCAGCCAGATAGCATTTTTTTTCAGGTACATACAGACTCCTCCTTGAAACCAACTGCGTGAACTGCTGACTGCTCTGCATTTGCCGAAGGTCCTTCCCGAACTGGCCGGGATTCTCCGGAAACCTCCTTTCTGCGGGACTTGACGAGATTTTCCGCAACAAAAACCGGATGCCTGGCCGCAGCAATCGACCGTCAACATTCTACGGCAACTTGCGATACTTTCTTCTTAGCAGGGAGACAGGAGGTGTCAAGAAGGAAAATTCACTCATTAGGAAGGAATGGATCAATAGCGGGAGATTGCATCGGGCTGGGGTGTCGGGCGGATCAACTGCCCAACAGGATGCCGCGGCGTTCGAGCAGGCTTCCCTCGGCGAGATAGAGGTTCACCAGGGCGGTGCGATAGTTGACGATCGCCTCCACTTCGACGATCTGGCTGGCCAGCAGGTCGCGCTGGGCCTGGGAGACCAGCAGCGCGGTGCTGGCGCCGACTTCGAAGCGCTCCTTCTCGGCGGCCAGGGTTTCTTCCTGCAGGGCCCGGGTCACCGCCGACGCCGCGATCTGCTGGCGGGCCCGCTCCAGCTCGTTGAGGGCCAGGCGCACGTCGAGGCGCACCAGCTGCCGCAGGTTGTCGAGCGACTCCTGCGCCTGCTGCCGGGAGGTCTTGGCGGCCAGGTGTCGCGCCTCGGCCTCGCGGTTGCCGATGAAATGGCTCAGGCGCAGGCCGGTTTGCAGGTCGTAGGTGTTGCCGTCGAGCTCGCGGAAGGAGCCGGAGAAGGAATCGGCGTAACCGGTTTTGCCCAGGGTGATGAAAAAATCGAGCCGGGGCAGCAGGCCGTTGCGGGTAGCCACCGTTTCCAGGCGCTGCTGCTGCAGCAGCAAACGGGCCTCGTTGAGATCGGGGCGCATCTTCTCGGCCAGCTGCAGGCGTTCGGCGAGATCCCGCACCGGCTCCGCCTTCATGCGCGGCTCCGTGGTGGCCGTGATCCGCTGTTCATAGCCATCCTCGGGCGCGGGATTGAGCAACCGCAACAGCCGCAGCCGACGCTCCTCCAGCAGGCTGCGGGCGGTGATCAGGGCCTGTTCGCGGCGGGCGACCTCGGCGCGGGCGGCGGCCGCCTCGACTTCGGGAAGCAGGCCGACCTCGATGCGCAGTTCGATCTCGTCCCGCTGCTGGCGGGAGACGGCGAGGGAGCTTTCGAAAATGGCGATCTGCTCCCTGGCCAGCACGAAATTCCAGTAGGCAATCTCCGCCTCGGCCAACAGCGCCTCGGTGAAACCGCGCAGCTGGTAGCGGCTGGCGACGGTGCCCAGCTCGGCCTGGCGCACGGCGACCAGGTTCACCGCGGGGCCGAAGCCCCGCAGCAGGGCCTGGGTCACGCTGAGCCCCACCCGGGCCAGCTGCTGCTCGGGAGCGCGGTTGGAGATGCTGCGGGACTGTTCCACGCTCCCCTCGAGGGTGGTCCCGGTCGGCAGAAAGCGCCGGACACCGGCGACGGCGGCGGTATCGCTCCCCTCGACGGCGAACTGGGTGCCGGTGGAGCGGGCGATCTCGCTGGCGCGCTCCTCGGCGTACTGCGCCTCGGCGAACAGTTCGGTGTCGAACGCCCCCCGTTCGATCTGCTCGAAGGTCCCGGCGATCACCGGGTTGAGCCGCTGCACCCGCAGGTCGCGGTTGTTCTGCAGCGCCAGCAGGGCCACCTCTTCCACCGAAAGCTCGAGGACCTCCCCTGCCGCTTCGGGCCCCTCCTGCCCGGCGAGCGCGGCCGCCGGCAGGAGGAGGAAAACGGCGATCAGCAGGGCGGTTGCGCGAAGGGTGTTCATGGACGATCTCCTTTGGCTTCCGGGTGAAACAGGGAGTAGACCGCCGGGATCAGCACCAGGGTGATCAGGGTCGAGCCGGTCAACCCGCCGACCACCGCCCGCGCCAGCGGCGCCTGGGCGTCGGCCCCCTCGCCAATGCCCAGGGCGAGGGGGAGCAGGGCCAGGATGGTGGTCAGCGAGGTCATCAGGATCGGCCGCAGCCGCCGCCGTCCCGCCTCGGCGACCGCCTCGTTCACGGCCATTCCGCCGCGGCACAGCTGGCCGGCCTGGTCGACCAGCAGGATGGCGTTGTTGACCACGATCCCCCCCAGCATGATGCAGCCGATATAGGATTGCAGGTTGAGGGTGGTGCCGGTGAGAAACAGGATCAGCAGCACGCCGACCGCCGCCACCGGGACCGAGACCATGACCACCAGCGGGTCGCGCAGCGACTCGTACTGGCAGGCCAGCACCATGTAGACCAGCAGCAGGGCCAGCAGCAGCGAGACGATCAGTTCGCGAAAGGCCTTCTGCTGCTCCTCGAAATTGCCGGCGACCGCCAGCTCGTAGCCCACCGGGCGGGGGATCTGCGCCAGCCGGGCCTGGATGTCCGCGGCGACGCTGCCCAGGTCGCGGCCGGCGACGTTGGCCTGCACCGTCACCAGGCGCTGCTGGTCCTTGCGGTCGATGAGCATCGGGCCGCGGCTCGGCTCGGTGGCGACCAGGTTGCGCAGCGCGACCTGCTCGCCGTCCGCCGTGGCCAGAGTGAGATCGAGGATCTCGTCCAGGGAGCGTTTTTCGGCGTCCTGCAGCTGGACGAAGATGCGGTAGGAGTTGCCCTCGGCGCGAAACTCCCCGGCCTTGGTCCCCGCCACGGCGGTCTCCAGCACCTGGGTCACGTCGCGCACGCTCAGCCCCAGGTCGGCCACCTTGTCCCGGTTGACGCGGATCTCCTGCTGGGGGATGCCGGCCTTCTTGCTGGTCTCCAGGTCGGTCACCCCGGCAACCTCGGCGATGGCCTTTTCCACCTGCGCCGCCAGGGTGTCCAGGGTGGCCAGGTCGAAACCGCGCACCTCGACGGTGACCCCCTGGTCCCCGCCCAGCAGTCGCTCGAGCAGGAACTGCCCCTGGGGCGCCCGGGTGCGCACCGTCATGCCGGGGATCCGCCCCTCCAGGCTACGGCGCAGCGCGGCGGCGATCTCGGTGTTGGAGCGTTCCCGCTGCGCCGCCGGGGTCAGGGAGATGCGGATCTCGCCGCGCGCCGCATCGCGGGGGTTGAACCCCGTGGCGCCGACGCTGACCACCGAGGAGACCGCCTCGGGCACTGCGGGGTAGACCAGCTGCTCCATCAGCCGGGTCTGCTGATCGACCAGGTCCAGGCGGGTGCCGATCTCCATCTCGCCGCTCACCCGCACCTCCCCCTCGTCGCTGGGGGGGAGGAACTCGGTCCCGATCAGCGGCAGCAGCAGCAGGCTGCCGCCGAGCAGCGCCGAGGCGACCAGCAGGGTCCGCCAGCGGTGGCGCAGCACCCGGCGCAGCAGGTCGCGGTAGCCGTTGTCGAGCCGGCGAAAGGCGGCGTCGGCCCGCGCGGAGAGGGAGCGCAGCCAGCCGACGTGGGCGAAGGCGAGCTCCTCCTGGGGCTTGAGCAGCCGCGAGGCGAGCATCGGCACCAGGCTCAGCGCCACCAGCAGCGAACAGGCCAGGGAGAAGATGATCACGTAGGCCAGCTCCTGGAAGAGGATCCCGGCCACCCCGCGGACGAAGACCATGGGCAGGAAGATGACCAGGGTGGTCAGGGTGCTGGCGACGATCGCCGGGCCGACCTCCCCCGCCCCTTCCACCGCGGCCGCCGCCGGCGCTTCGCCGGTCTCGTCGCGGCGGCGGAAGATGTTCTCCAGCACCACCACCGAGCTGTCGACCATCATCCCCACCCCCAGCGCCAGCCCGCCGAGGGTCATCAGGTTGAGGGTGAAGCCGCCGAAGTAGATCAGGGCGAAGGTGGCGATGAGCGAGATGGGGATGGCCAGGGAGATGACCAGGGTGCTGCGGATGTTGCGCAGGAAAAAGAGCAGGACCAGGATCGCCAGCCCCCCGCCGTAGAGCACCGACTGGGCCACGTTGGCGATGGAGCGCTCGATGAAGTTCCCCTGGTTGATGACCGGGACCACGCGGACCTGGGGGAAGGCCCGGTTGACCGCCTCGACCTCGGCGAGGATGCGCCGGGAAACCTCCACGGTGTTGGCGTCGGCCTCCTTGCGGATGCCCACCCGCAGGCCCCGCTCGCCGTTGACCCGCACCAGGCGGCGCAGCTTTTCGTAGGTGTCGCGAACCTCAGCCACCTGACCCAGGGTCACCGCCGCCCCCTCGCGCCGGAAAACGACGGTGTCGCGGATCTGGTCGAGATGGGTATACTCGGCCGGGGCGCGCAGCGTGACCTCGTAGCGCCCCTGTTCGATCCGCCCCGCCGGCAGGTCGAGGTTGGCGTCGCGGATCGCCTGCAGCACCCGGTCCAGGGGGAGCCCCAGGGCTCTCAGGCGGTCGGGGTCGAGCTCCACCCGGACTTCCCGCCGGAACTCCCCGAACAAATCGGCCTGGGCCACCCCCGGCAGGCGGGCGAAGCGGTTGCGGATCTGGTCGTCGATGATCTGAGTGAGCTCCACCGGGTCGAGGCTGCTGGAGATGCCCAGGATCACCACCGGGAAGCTGGCCACGTCGAACTTGCTGACCCGCGGCCGCACGATGTCGTCGGGCAGCTCGTTGATCTCGTCCTCGAGCTGCGCCTGCACGTCGAGCGCGGCGGTGTCGATGTCGGTCCCCCAGACGAAGCTGACCCGCACCGTGCTGCTCCCTTCGGAGGACTGGCTGCTCAGCTCCTCGACCCCGGGGACGGTGCCGACGATCTCCTCGATGATCTGGGTGATCAGCCGCTCCATGACCACCGGGCTCGCCCCCTCGTACTCGGTGCGGATGCTCAGGGTGGGCAGCTCGATGTTGGGCAGCAGGTCGATCTTCAGCCGCGAGAGCGAGACGCTCCCCACCACGATCACGATGAGGGTGACCATGGTGGTGAAGATCGGACGCCGCACGCTGAGCCCGGGAAGTTTCATGAACGATCGTCCTTCTTCGCCGCAGCGGGCTTCTGCTCCTGACCGGAGGGGATGACAATGGCCGAGCCGTCGTCCACCAGCTGCTGGCCGAGGGTCACCACCCGCCCCGCGAGCCCTTCGCCCGAGACCTGCACCCGCCCCCCTTCGCGGATGCCGACCTGCACCACGCGCCAGGCGACGCTGCCGCCGTCTTCACTGACCACGAACACCCCGGTGCGGTCGTTGCGCTGGGTCAGGGCCTGTTCGGGGACGATGACGGCATCGGCCACCTGCTCGAGAACCACCGTGGCGCGGACGAACATCCCCGGCTTGAGCCGGTGCTCGGGGTTTTCCACGGAGAGCTCGACCCGGGCCTGGCGGGTCGCCTCGCGGAACACCGGGGCGATCCGGTCGATGCGCCCGGAGAAGCGGTTGGCTGGGTAGGCGTCGGTGGTCAGGGCGATCTCCTGGCCCGGCTGCAGGCGGCCGTAGTCCGTCTCGGTGACGAAGATCACCGCGGTGATGGGGTCGAGTTCCACGATCCGCAGCAGGGGGGCGTTGGCCGAGACGGTCTGGCCCTCGTCGACGAAGCGCTCGGCCACCACCCGCTGGTCGTCTCCGCCGCTCCAGTCGGCGCTGATGCGCGTGTAGCCAAGGCGGATCCGCGCCGTCTCCAGGGCCGCCTCGGCCCGCGTCACCTGGGCCTTGGCGACCTCGAGCTGGGCCTGGCGGGCCAGGCGGTTGGCGCGGGCGGTGTCCAGGTTGGCCTCCGAGGCCACCCCCCGTTCGCGCAGCCGGGTGACCCGCTCCAGCTCCCGGCCGGCGATCTCCAGGGAGCTGCGGGCCTCCACCAGGTTGGCTTCGGCCACGGCCAGCTCGGCCCGGGCCTGGGCGACGGCCTGGACGTATTCGTCGTTGTCCAGCTCCGCCACCACCTGCCCGCGGGAAACCGGGTCGGCCAGGTCCACCACCAGACGCTCCACCCGCCCGCTCACCTTGGGGGCGATGACGAACTGCCCCGGCGCCTCCAGGGCGCCGCTGAAGGTGCGGCGCAGCTCCAGCGGACCATGCTCGATGGGCGCGACCTCGACCGGCGCCGCCTGGAGCGCGCCCCGGGATTGAGGTGCCACCGTCCGCTTCGCCCCGGGGCCAAGCAGCAGCCAGACGCCGCCCGCCGCCCCGGCCAGCGCCAGCAGCAGGAGGGTTTTCTTCAGCGTTAAATTCATGAAAAGCTCTCCGAATTCCCCAGGCTTCTCCCACCACACCCCGCGGGCGGGGAAAAAGATTTGGAATGACTGGAGAAAATATTACTACAAAAAACCGTCAGTGGCCCGGCCGAAGTTTTAATCCGGGGGGTCGGCGAGGTTAGGCCCAACCGAGCCGTCCCCGCCCATGCCAGGCTCCTCCCGGGTTCGTGTTGCCGTTGAGAAAAGTGTAGCAGAGGAACCATAGAGGGGACCACCACTCACTCGGGCGGAAGTCGGCTGGATAGTCCTGGTGAGAGTGAGGAGGCAGGAAATACAGCCGCGAAGGGCAGAAGCCTTCCTCCCGCCGCCCCGCAGCCCTGGTGCGTCACCAGCGGAGATTCTCGGGACCGGGCCTATGACCCGGTCCCGGGGGGGGGGTCGATCAGGCATCCTCTCTCCGAACCCGGGCGCCGGCGATGAACAGCGCGACCAGAACCAATACCCCCGAAACCGCGAAGGTAATTCGCATCCCGGCGGCCACGGCCTCGGCAGGCGCTGCCGTGATGTCGCTCGCCCCCGAGGCAAGGGCGAACACCGCGCCCATGACGGATGCACCGGTGATGCGCCCGAGGTTGCGCGAGAGGTTGAGCATCCCGGAAACGACTCCTCGTTGCTGCGGGCGGACATCGGTCATGACGGCGGTGTTGTTGGCCGTCTGGAACAGGCCGTAGCCGCCGGTGATGACGATGATCGGGGCGATGTAACCCAAAATGCCGAAGGCCTCCGGCAGCAGGGACAGCGCGAAGGAGCCGGCCGCCATGCCGAGGAGCCCGGCGATGGTCATGCTCCTTGCACCGAAACGGTCCGCAAGGCGGCCGGCCGGCGCGGCGCTCAAGGCGGCGACCAGCGGGCCGACCGACAGGACCAGGCCCACCTTGGCCGCATCGAGCCCGAGGGCGAGGGATAGGTAGAAGGGCCCGACCACCAGGGTCGACACCACCACCGTCGTGACCAGCGCGCCCATGGCGAGGCTCCCGCTAAGCGCCGGGTCGCGGAACATCGCCAGGCGGATCAGGGGGGATGCCACTCTCGCCTCGACGAGCACGAAGAGGCCCGCTCCGCAGGCCGCGGCCAGCAGCAGCGCCAGGTTGAGCGGCCCGAAGCGCCCCTGCCCCAGGGTCACGGCCAGCGCATAGGCGCCGAGAGTCAGGGCAAGCAGCAGCGTCCCCAGCGGATCGAACCCGGCCCGCTCCGTTTTCAATCCCCGGCGATCCACGGGCAAAAAACGGCGGGCAAGCACCAGGGTCAGGATACCCAGCGGCAGGTTGACCAGAAAGATCGCCCGCCAGCCCAAACCCGCGATCAGGGCCCCGCCAAGCGACGGGCCGAGAGCGGTGCCGACCGCGGACATCGTCCCCAGCACCCCCATGGCGCTGCCGGTCCGTTCCTTGGGAACCGTCTCGCCGACGATGGCCAGGGTGAGGGCCATCATGATGGCCCCACCGAGGCCCTGCAGCGCCCGGGCGGCCACCAGCAGCCAGAGCGTGGGCGCGACGCCGCACAGCACCGAGGCCGCAGTGAACAGGAAAATTCCGCCCAGCAGAAGCCGGCGGCGGCCGATAAGGTCGCCGAGCCGTCCGACGCCGACAACCAGGGTGGTGATGGCCAACAGATAGGCGATGACCACCCACTGCACCTGCTGGAAGGAGGCGGCGAACACCTGGGTCAAGGTCGGCAGGGCCACGTTGGCGATGCTGGTGTCGAGCGAAGAGAGCAGCATGGACAGCGAAAGGCTGACCAGCCCCCAGCGAGCCGACCGGCCAACCTCCAGGTTCCCGGCAACTTCTCGACCTTGTTCCGCAACGACTGCTTTGGACATATCTTCCCCCTTTCCGGCGACTCCCGATATCCCGTTATCAGAAGCATAGACCCTGGCCAGAGATGGCGGAAGACGCAGCGTTTGCACTTTATCAGTGCACAAAACGCCACATCACAAACAGGCTGTGCTATGATCGATGCATGCCGACGCCCGATCTCAACCTGTTGGTCACCCTCGACGTGCTGCTCGCCGAAGGAAGCGTAGCCCGCGCCGCACAGCGCCTGCGGCTCAGTCCGTCGGCGATGAGCCGGGCCCTGGCCCGCTTGCGCGAGACGACGGGCGACCCGCTGCTGGTCCGGGCCGGGCGCGGCCTGGTCCCCACCCCGCGGGCCCTTGAATTGCGCGAGCAGGTCAGGCAGCTGGTGGAGGACGGGAAGGCGGTGCTGCGCCCCGCCGCCAAGCTCGACCTCCGCCAGTTGGCCCGCACCTTCACACTACGCACCAGCGAAGGCTTTGCGGAGAACTTCGGGCCCGCGCTCCTGGCTCGCGTTGCCGCCGAGGCCCCCGGGGTGCGGCTGCACTTTCTGCCCAAGCCGGACAAGGACAGCGCGCCGCTTCGCGACGGAAGCGTCGACCTGGAGACCGGCGTGGTGGACCGGACGACCGGCCCGGAGCTGCGCGCCCAGGCCCTGCTTCGCGACCGCTTCATCGGCGTCGTTCGCAGGGGGCACCCGCTCTGCGAGGAAAAGATCACCGCCGCCCGTTACGCGGCCGGCCGTCACGTCCACGTCTCGCGCCTGGGGCACGACAGGGGGCAGATCGATGAGGCGCTGGCGCCGCTCGGGCTTAAACGGGAGATCGCCGCGACCGTCGGCGGCTTTTCCACCGCGTTGGCCCTGGCCCGGGGCACCGACCTGATCGCCAGCGTTCCCGAGCGGCACACCGGCTGCCTGCGCGCCGCAATGCATAGTTTTCCCCTGCCTTTCGCCGTTCCGGAAGTCACGGTTTCACTGCTCTGGCACCCGCGGATGGACGCCGACCCGGCGCACCGCTGGCTGCGCGGTTGCGTGCGGGAGGCCTGCGCAGCGGGGCTCGCCGATCCTCCGAAGGCCGGATGCATCGCCGAACGCTGAATCCTTCCTCCCCTTTCCTCATCCAACAAACAGATCCCCCAAAAAGCCGTTGATCGAGAGCTTTTCCCGTGCCGTGCTATATTTTGGACAGGACCAGGGCCCCCACCTGCCAGGAACCGGACCATGAAGCATTGAAAAGGGAGATGTCCATGATGACCAACTCTACAAACGTCGCAGCATTGATCGTCGGGGGTTCGAGCGGCATGGGCAAGGAAACGGCACGCCGTCTGCGGGGCCGCGGACTGGATCTGATTCTTCTCGCCCGCAACGAGGAGCGTCTCGCCGCCGCCAAAGCGGATCTGCTCCGGCAGGGTTATGGGGCGATAGATTTGCTGGTCGTCGACCTCTACCAGCAGGCCGAAGTGGAGGCGGCGATCAAGACCATCAAGCAGGAGGCCCGCCACCTGAAGTACCTGGTGAATGCCGCGGGCACCTTCAAGCCGACCTCCTTTCTTGAACATACCCGGGAGGATTACGACAAGTACCTCGATCTCAACAGGAGCTTCTTTTTCATCACCCAGGCGGTCGCCGAGAACATGAAGGCCCACGGCGGGGGGGCCATTGTCAATATCGGCTCCATGTGGGCCAGGCAGGCGATCAAGGCCACGCCTTCATCGGCCTACTCCATGGCCAAAGCCGGCCTGCACTCCCTGACCCAGCACCTGGCGATGGAACTGGCGGAATACAAAATCCGCGTCAACGCGGTCTCCCCCGCCGTGGTCGTGACCCCGATCTATGGGGCCTTCATCGCCAAAGACCAGATCGAGAAAACCCTCACCGAGTCCTTCGACGCCTTTCACCCCATCGGGCGCGTCGGCCGGGTCGGCGATATCGCCGGCGTCATTGACTTTCTGCTGTCCGACGCGGCCGACTGGGTGACCGGCGCCGTATGGGATGTGGATGGCGGAGTGATGGCTGGCCGCAACTGACCATTATTACTTCGGCGAGATCATTTGGTGGGGCATGGAGGGATGAGGTCCGGGGCCAGCATGGACTGGTTTCTCGGAGGAGATCCAGTCCTGTGTGCTGACCCAGAAATCCAGCCAGGTGTACGGGGCGCTTGCACTGACAAACGCACCAGGCCCCTGACGAGCGAAAGAGGCGCCGAAAGCTGAAACGATAACAGGAGTCCCCCCGCCTTCCTTGTTTCTCGAACCCGGGTTCAATCCACCTAAATCCCCCCCAATTCGTTAATTCAGGGAAACTTCCAGGACGATACTTGACACAGGTAGAGCGAACGCTCTACCCTGCTTGCATGATGACGACCAAAGAACAAATAGCCTCACGCCTGGAACAGGCCTTTTCGCAGCGGGGTTTTGCCGAGCCTGGGGTGGCCGAACTGAAAATCCTCGCCGGGGTCAGCCTGAGGACCCTGTACCGATATTTCCCCTCAAAAGAGTCCATGGTTATCGGTGCCCTGGACTATCGACATGGACGCTACCTGAAGTTTCTGGCCGAGGACGAACCACCTCCGGGAAGAGAATCCATTGTGCATCTGTTTCACCGCCTGGCCGACTGGATGCGGCAGAAAGCCCCCCACGGCTGCCTGTCGGTGAATGCCTTTGCCGCCTACCCGAGCAGCCTTGCGATCCGCGATGCGGTCAAACTTCACAAGGACGAGCTCGTCCGGTTGTTGGCTCGCCGCAGTGGCCGGGAGGCCTTGGGCTGGGAGCTTTTTCTGATCCACGAAGGCGTCTCCGCAGCCTGGCCGCTGGTCGGCATGCGGGCGAGCGAGGCTGGGGAAACGGCTGTGCTCAAACTTATCGATGGAGGCATTAATGACTGACCGGCCCAAGACTATGCGGGGAGTATGGCTGACCGGCCATGGCGGCATGGACAAGCTGGACATCCGGAAGGATATACCGGTGCCCGTTCCGGGGACCGGCGAGGTGCTGGTGCGCGTGGCAGCGGCAGGCATCAATAACACGGATATCAATACGCGAACCGCGTGGTACTCCAAGCGTGACGGATCCAGCGAAGATGCCAGCTGGACCGGCGAGCCCCTCCGGTTCCCACGTATCCAGGGGGCGGATGTGTGTGGCCACATCGTTGCGGTCGGCCCAGGCGTCGACAAAAGGAGGATCGGCGAACGGGTCCTGATCGAACCTTGCATCAGGGAGGTGCAGGGCCGTGAACTTGAAATCCCCTGGTATTTAGGCTCGGAGTGCGATGGCGGCTTTGCTGAATACACCTCCGTAGCCTCCCGGCACGCCTATCGGGTCGACAGTGAACTCTCCAGCATCGAGCTCGCCTCTTTTCCGTGCTCCTATTCAACCGCGGAGAACCTTCTGACCCGCGCCGGCCTTACCGAAGGGGAGCGGGTTCTGATCACGGGGGCCTCCGGAGGCGTCGGGTCTGCTGCCGTGCAACTTGCCAAAGCACGGGGCGCGCATGCTTTGGCGGTGACCAGCGAGGAAAAATCCCCTGCATTGCGCCAACTGGGTGCGGACGAGGTGCTGTCCCGGGAGGCAGACCTGGTGGAGGCGCTTGGCGCCAATACTATCGATGTGGTCGTGGATCTGGTGGCCGGTGACAAGTGGCCGCAATACCTGGAGGTGTTGCGGCCCGGGGGTCGTTATGCGGTGGCCGGGGCCATAGCCGGCCCCTTGGTGGAGTTGGATGTCCGGACCCTGTACCTGAAGGATCTCAGCCTGTTCGGTTGCACCGTTCTCGACCCTGGAGTATTCAGGAACCTGGTTCACCTCATTGAGCAAGCTGCGATATTTCCCCTGGTTGCCCGGGCGTTTCCTCTTGAGGAAATCTGCGCTGCGCAGAAGATGTTCATGGACAAGCAGCATGTCGGCAAGATTGTGCTCAGGATTTGATTTGAGGGCCTTTGCCTGCAACAACTCGGGGAACAGCCTGGGACTGGAGGTTCAGAGGGGTACCCTGTCCCCGACTGCCGTTGACCACCGGGGAGACGTGAGGATCGAAGGGATTGGTCCACGGACCAGGGTTCATTCCCCTCCCGAGGCCGCGAGCCCCCGGGGCGCGGCCGGCACCCCGCAGCGCACCAGGACGATCACGGCGCCGAGGATGATGGCGCCGCCCAGGAACTGTTGGGGGCGGATGAATTCGTCGAGGAACAGCGCCGCCAGCAGGATGGTGGTGACCGGCTCCAAGGTCGAGACGGTGGAGGCGTCGGCGGCCCCCAGGCGGCGGATGCCGGCGAAAAAGCCGAGGATGCCGACCACCGTGCAGAACAGGGCCAGCGCGCCGATCGCCGCCCACCCCTCGGGGGCCGTGGGCCAGGCGGGCCCCCGGGCGAAGACACTCAAACCGTAGACCAGCGCCGCCGCCAGCATGACCACGGTGGCAGAAGGGAGCGCCCCCTCCTCCCCCATCACCCGCTCGCCGGCCACCACGTAGATCGAATAGATCAGCGCCGCCGCGATGCCCAGCATCACCCCCAGGGCATTGCCTTGCGGGGTGCCGCCGACGGTGAGCGCCGTCCCGGCGAGGGCCGCCAGAACCGCGGCGATGCGCGCCGGGCCGAGCCGGCGGCGGCTAATGACGGCGACGATCAGGGTAACGATCGCCGGGTAGAGGTAGAGCAGCAGCGCGGTGAGCCCGGCCGAAGCGTGGTTCAGGGCCGAGAAAAAGCAGAACGACTGCCCGACGTAGCAGACCCCGCCCATCAGCAGCAGCACCAGCAGGTTGCGCCCCCGCGGCCAGCGCCGGCCCCGGCGCAGCATGATCGCCGCCAGCAGGGCGGCGGCGATGGCGAAACGCAGAAACAGCATGGTCGCCACGTCCACGCCCGCGGCATAGGCCACCCGGGCGAAAATAGCCATGGCGCCGAACCCGGTCGCCGAGAGCGCCACGTAGGTGACGCCGAGCAGTCGCTGGTTCAAGTCCCCTCCGTGGTTGGGAAAATGACAGGCAAAAGGGCGCTGATCCGACTGATCGGCCGGATTGGCCTGGGCATTTTCTGCCCCACGCCCCTCAATCCTCGACCTTCAGCCCCAACTCCTTCGCCCGACGCTTCCACAGCTGCCGAGCGAGGATCTGCATGTCCTCGGCGTGGTCGATCTCGTCGACGATCTCCAGGCCCAGCAGCGTTTCCAGCACGTCCTCGAGGGTCAGAATCCCCGCCACTCCGCCGTACTCGTCCACCACCAGCATGATGTGCGAGCGCTGCTTCATGAACCGGTCGAAGGCCCTGGAAATGTCCATGGTCTCCAGGATCTTGAAGATCTCCCGGCGGGACTCGGCAACCGCAAGTCCCGCCTGCCCCCTGGCCTGGGCCAGCAGCAGGTCGCTGCGCAGCACGAAGCCGGTGATCTGCTCGGGATCGCCTTGGTAGACAGGGATGCGGGAGAAGGGGCTGTCCCCGAAGCGGGCCAGGTATTCGCCCACGGTCAACTCCTCGGGGAGGGAGAAAACCACCGTGCGCGGCGTCATGGCCGCCTCCACGGTGATCTCGTGCAGGCGCAGCAGGTTCTGCAGGATCGTCGATTCCTTCAGGGCCAGCTGCCCCTCCTGGGTGCTGAGCTCGGCCATGGCCAGCAGCTCGTGGCGGTTGAAACCCCGCAGGGTCGGCCCTTCGGCAAGCCCCCGGGTGAGCATCTCGGAGAGTTTGACGAAGGGGTACATCACCAGCACCAGCCAGCGCAGGCTGTAGGCGGTCATTGGGGCGAGCCGCCGCCAGTAATGGGCCCCCAGGGTTTTGGGGATGATCTCGGAAAACACCAGGATCAGCAGGGTCAGAATCGCCGAGGCGACCCCCAGGTAGCCGCTGCCGAAAACCGCCGCCGCCTGGGCTCCGGCGCCGGCGGCGCCGACGGTGTGGGCGATGGTGTTGAGGGTGAGAATCGCCGCCAGGGGGCTGTTGATGTCCTCCTTGAGCCGTCGCAGCAGGGGGCCCGAGGGCCTGCCCTGCTGCTCGAGCAACGATATGTGCACGGGGGTGACGCTGAGGATCACCGCCTCGGCGATGGAGCAGAGGAAAGAGAAGCCCAGAGCGATGAGAATATAGACGATGAGCAGAAACACGGATGGAGGCAGCCTGCGGCGCGGGCCGTCAGCGGGTTCTCGGTTGGATGTCGCCGCAGTCGGCGGCCAGCCACTTGCCGCTCTGCTCGATGTTCATCCGCTCGGGTTTGCCGTCGACCTCGGTGTCGATAACCGCCTTGCCCTTGTAGGCCTTGGGGCTGATGAAGGTGACTTCGCCCTCGCCCCGGGTCGGCGGGTCGCCGGCACAGTCGAAACTGACCCTGAGGGTGTTGCCGCTGCGCTCCTCGATCTTCTGGGTGCAGTTGCCGTCCATCTGCGGCACCGTGTCGCGAGCGGCGTCCTCCTCGGTGATGCAGACCCGGAAAGTGCTCCCCGAGGGGCTGAGGGTCACCCCCTGAGCCGCCATCATCTGCTCCATCAGCTTGCGCCGGTCCTCGGGCAGGGCGGCCATCTGCTCCTGGAACTGGCTCATGGCGTTCTCGATCTGGCCGCTCTGGGATTTCATGGTGAAGCTGTGCTCCCAGAGCCCGGGGAGGATCTTCTGCTCATCGGCCGAGGCCGGCTGGGCGATGCCGAGGGATGCAAGGGCAAGCAGCAACAGGGACGCGCGTTTCATCGAATTCCACTCCTTTTATGACAGGGGGCGGAGCGCCTGGTGCGCTCCGCCGCGTTGAAAATCAGAGGGGCAAGGCGATCCCCACCTGGGGTATCACGTGAAAATAGACCGCGAAATAGTGGCAGGTGCTCCCCGCCCAGCACGAACAGATGCCAAATGGCATGGTGACACAACAATCGCTTGGCGGCGTGGACGATCAGGACCACCAGTCCCGGCAGGCTCAGCAGCCAGCCAATCGCCGGGGTCAGGGTGTTGGCGATCTGAACGGATTTTTAATGGCGCGGGTCCATGGTTCCCCGATTGCCGTCTGCGCCCCTTGTCCTGGCAAGTTTAACCGACTCCGGGCGAATCCGCCAATCATTCCCCCATCCCGGACCTGCCGGCCCGGCAGGTTCGCCCCCCCAAAAAACCGCCGTGGAATCAGAAATACCTGATCAACCAGATCCCGGCGCAGAGCAGCAGCACCCCGGCGATGCGCCCCAGGCTGATGGGATGCAGCGGATAGCCGAGCCAGCCGAAGTGATCGAGCAGCAGCGAGGCGACCATCTGCCCGGCCAGGATCAGCGCGACCATGGTGGTGGCGCCGAGCTTGGGCGCGAGGATAACGGTGGAAGCGACGAAAAACGCGCCGAGGCAGCCGCCGATCCAGATCCACCAGGGGTGGCCGGACAGGGTGCCGAGGCTCGGCAGCGGGATGCGCGCGACCAGGGTGTAGACCACCAGGGCCAGGGTGCCGACGGCGAAGGAGATGGCCGAGGCGAGCACCGGCGAGCGGGTCCAGAGATTGAGCTGGGCGTTGATGCCGGCCTGGGTGGGGACGGAGAAGCCGGCGAGCAGGGCCAAGAGGATGAAGAAGACGGTGGGTGACATGGGAAGGAATTCCTTGGCTGTTTTATTGAACTGTTGGAAGAATTCGCTCGGTTCGGGGGATTAGATCAATTGGCGGGTTACGCCCGTTCTGGTTACCGCAAAAACCTTGAAACCAAAACCGCCGGTCCCGGCCGGCTGCCGGGTCACTTCTTTGCCGGTCCAAAGAAGTAACCAAGAAAGGACCTCGCCTGGCGGCGGGCACTTCTGTTGCGTGCGGGTGGAGCTTTTGGCGCCGGCGTTGCTGAAGAGTCCCTTTTCGTCTTCGTAGGCCCCGCTTTTCAGCCTGGGTGGGGCGCAGTCGGTCTACGGGGCTGTTGCAAACACCGGCGCTGCTGGAAAAAAATCAAAACCAAAACGGCCTCGGCGTCACACCTCAGTAGATCAGTGCTACCTCGCCACGCAACAGAGGCCGCGTCCAGCCGGCCAAAAAGCTTCCCCGCTACGAAGCGACGCCCTGGTCCCATGCACAACCGACAGCAATGGTCGAAATGATGACATCAAGAGTGCCCGCCGCCAGGCGAAGGCATTTTTTGCTTACTTTTTGTTGCCGCCTGGACAAAAAGTAAGGCGTCTGGCGGGACGCGACCCGCCGGTTTTAATCACAATATCGAACAGGGTCGGATGCCGAACTGAGGTCGCGCTCAGGCCGATTCGCCCAAAGGCCGCAGCTCATCCATGGTCAGGACCGCCGCAATGTCCCGCCGCTCGGACTTGTTGATGATCACCGCCGAGCCGACGAGGGTGGCACCAGCCTGCTCGACAATCTGCTCGATGGCCTTGAGCGTCGAACCCTGGGCGAAGAAATCGTCGGCGAACAACACCCGCTCGCCGGCGCCGAGCACCTCGCGGGAGACATGCAGCGTGGTCGATTCCTGCTTGGTGAAGGAGTAGCTGGCGGCGGCGTAAAACTCGCCCATGGTCAGGGGGCGCTTCTTCTTGGCGTAGATGAAGGGGACGCCGAGGCGGTGGGCGATGACCTGGGCGATCATGATGCCGCTGGTCTCGGCGGTGAGCACCTTGTCGATCTGCTGCCCGGCGAAGCGGCCGGCGAGCTCTTCGCCGAGTCCTTCCATCAGCAGGGGATCGACCATGTGGTTGAGAAAGCGGTCGACCTTGATCACCTGCCCTTTCACGGCGCCTTCGCGGCGGATGCGCTCGAGCAGAGCGGCGGCGGCCTGGTTCATTTGCGGTCCTCCCGGTCGTAGGGTTGTCCGAGGCTTTCCGGCTGCTGGGAGGCGCCCTTCTGCAGGCGCAGCGTGGAGACGACCAGCACCAGGATGGTGAAGAAATAGGGGAGCATCTGCAGGATGTGGGCGCTGACGGTGGTGCCCATGGCCTGAAAGCGCAGCTGCATGGCGGTGATGCCGCCGAACAGGTAGGCGCCGGCCAGGGCGCGGCCGCTCGACCAGGAGGCGAAGATCACCAGAGCCACGGCGATCCAGCCGCGGCCGGCGGACATGTTCTCGATCCACATGGGGGTCGAGGCCAGGCTCAGGTAGGCGCCGCCGATGCCGACGATCCCCGAACCGACCGCCACCGCCAGAAACCGGTAGCGGTTGACCGCCACCCCGCAGGTGTCGGCGGCCGCCGGGTTTTCGCCGACGGTGCGCAGGGAGAGCCCCCAGCGGGTGCGGTAGAAGAAAAAGTGCAGGCCGGCAACCAGCAAAAAGCTGAAGTAGATCAGCAAATCCTGGTTGAAGAAGGGCTTGCCGATCACCGGGATCTGGCTCAGCCCCGGAATGGCGGCGCGCTCGAACCCTTCGATGGTCAGCCCGACCATGCCGCGGCCGAACAGGGCGGTGACGCCGATGCCGAACATGGTCAGGGCCAGGCCGCTGACGATCTGGTTGCCGCGCAGCTGCACGGTGACGAAGCCGTGGATGCAGCCGGCAGCAAGCGCTGCGGCAAAAGCGGCCAGTACGCCGACCAGCAGCGAACCGGTGGCCTGGGTGCCGGCGAAGCCGGCCAGGGCGCCGATGAGCATCAGCCCCTCGATGCCGAGGTTGATGATCCCGGCGCGCTCGTTGAGGATCGCCCCCAGGGTGGCGAAGAGGATCGGGGTGCCGGCGCGGACCGTGGCGTCGAGCAGGATCTCAAGCATGGCGTTCCTCCCGGACCAGCCGCACGCGATTGAGGATGAAGAAATCCGAGGCGAGCAGGAAGAACAGGATCAGCCCCTGGAAGGCGTAGACGAAGGCCACTGGCAGCTGCCAGGAGAGCTGCAGGCTGTCGCCGCCGACCAGCAGCACCCCCATCAGAAAAGCGACGATCACCACGCCGAGGGCGCTGCGCTTGGCCAGCCAGGCGACGATAATTGCCGTGTAGCCGTAGCCGGGCGAGATGCCGTGCTGCAGACGGTACTGCAGGCCGGCCACCTCGCTGAAGCCGGCGATGCCGGCGATGGCGCCGCTCAGGAACAGCACGGCGAAGATCGCCATGCCGGTGCGCATCCCGGCGTACTGGGCGGCCTTGGGGTTGCTGCCGATGACCTTGATCTCGTAGCCCCAGACGGTGCGCTCCATCAGCAGCCACAGAGCCAGGGCGCAGAACAGGGCGATGAAAAAGCCGCTGTGCAGGCGGGTGTTGAAATACTCGGCGAGGCGCGCGGTGTCGCTGAACTGGGCGGTGAGCGGGAAGTTGAACCCCTGGGGGTCTTTCCAGGGGCCGTAGATCAGGTAATCGACCCAGAGGATGGCGATATAGTTCATCAGCAGGGTCACGATGACCTCGTTGACCCGCCAGCGGGCGCGCAGCACCCCGGCCACCCCGGCCCAGAGGCCGCCCGCGGCAAAGGCGGCCAGGAGCATGGCGCTGATCATCAGGGCGTGGTTCTCGATGCCGGAGAAAAGCGCCACCCAGGTGGCGCCGGCGGCGCCCATGTAGATCTGCCCCTCGGCGCCGATGTTCCAGATCTGCATGCGAAAGGCCAGCGAGACCCCCAGGCCCGCCAGGATCAGCGGCGTGGCCTTGACCAGCGTCTCGGAGAGCCCGTAGCCCGAGCCGAGCGACTCCTGGATGATCTCCAGGTAGGCCTGCAGGGGGTTGACCCCGGCGGCCAGCAGCAGGAAACCGGCCACGAACAGCGCCACCAGGATCGAAACGATGGGCGCCGCAAAGCGAAACAGCGGCGAGGAGATCTCGCGTTTTTCGGCGATCAGTCTCATGCCGCAGCCTCCCCGCTCATCATCAGGCCGATCTGCTCGCGGGTGGTGCTGCGCGGGTCGACGCAGCCGACCAGGCGACCGCGGAACATGACCGCGATGCGGTCGGAGAGCTTGAGCAGTTCGTCAAGGTCCTCGGAGATCAGGATGGTGCTCATCCCCTGCCCGGCGCCGTCGACCATCACCTTGTGCACGTACTCGGCGCTGCCGATATCGAGGCCGCGGGTCGGATAGAGGGCGACCAGCACCGCGGGCCGCTCGGAGAGCTCGCGGGCGATGATCACCTTCTGGATATTGCCCCCGGAGAGATAGCGCACCGGGTTGCCGGCGGGGCCGGCCTTGATGGCAAACTGGTCGATCTTGGCCGCGGCGTTGCGGCGGATGGCACCGCGGTCCTGGAAAATCCAGCGGCGGAAATCCCGGCTCTTGAAGCTTTTCATGATCAGGTTCTCGTCCACCGTCATGTCGGGGGCGATGCCGATGCTCTTGCGGTCCTCGGGGATGTGGGCGATGCCGGCGATGTAGGAGCTGCGGGCGTCGCTGTGGGTGAGGTCCTCGCCCCCGGCGAGGATCCGCCCCCGGGCGGCCTCCTTGAGACCGGTCAGCACCTCGGCCAGGGCCTTCTGCCCGTTGCCCGCCACCCCGGCGATGCCGAGGATCTCTCCCTTGCGCAGCTGCAGGCTGAAATCGTCGAGGTCGGCCAGGCCGCGCTCGTTGCGCACCGCGAGCCGGTCGATCTCGAGCACCACCTCTTGGTGGACGCAGGGATGTTTCTCCCACTCGGGGATCTGGTCCTCGCCGATCATCAGCGAGGCCAGGCGGGCCTCGTCGAACTCGCCCCGGGCCAGGGTGACCAGGCTGTGCCCTTTTTTCAGGATCGTCACCCGGTCGGAGATCTCCATCACCTCGCGCATCTTGTGGGAGATAAATATAATGCTCTTGCCCTGCTCGCGCAGCTTTTTCAGCACCGCGAACAGCCGGTCGCTCTCCTGCGGGGTGAGCACCGCGGTCGGCTCGTCGAGGATCAGCAGGCGGCAATCGCGCATCAGCAGCTTGATCAGCTCGATCCACTGCTGGGCGCCGATGGAGAGCTTCCAGACCGGCGCGTCGAGCTCGAGCTCGAGCCCGAACTCGTCGATGATCCGGCGGATCTTCTGCTTGTACCGGCGGCGGGAAAAGAAGTTGGGGACGCCCTCGAGGGCCAGCAGGATGTTCTCGAAGACGCTGTGGGCCGGCACCAGCATGAAGTGCTGGTGCACCATGCCGATGCCCAGCGCCAGCGAATCGCGGGGGCTGGCGAGGTGGACCGCTTCGCCGGCAATGCGGATCTCGCCCCGCTCGGGGCGGTAGAGCCCGGTGAGCACGTTCATCAGGGTGCTCTTGCCGGCGCCGTTTTCACCGAGCAGGGTGTGGATCTCGCCGGGGGCGATGGCGAGCGAGACGCTCTCCAGGGCGACCACGCCGGGGAAGGTCTTGCGGATCTGGTCGATTTCGAGCAGGTTGGGCATGGGTTTGAGAATTCTGCCGGGTTTCAGCTTTGCAGTGCCGGCCGCCGACTGATCTGACCGATCGGTCCGATCCGACGGATCAGTCGGCGGCCGGCTCTGAAGATACAAAAGAGGCACGCACTCCGCATCAACCGGAGTGCGTGCCTGACTTTTCAGTTAAACCGAAATTACTTGGGGATCGTCCCCTGGACACCCTCGACGAACCAGTTCATGCCGAGCAGTTCGGGGTCGCTGGCCGTGGCGCCGGCGGCGATTTTCTCCTTGCCCTCCTGGTCCTTGATCGGGCCGGCGAAGGGGTGGAACTTGCCGGCCTTGATCGCCTCGGTCTTTTCGGCGACCAGCTTCTGCACCTCGGCGGGCACCTGGTCGCTCATGGGTGCAAGACCCACCATGCCGGTGTCCATCCCCCACCAGATCGCCTCGGACTTCCAGGTACCGTCCTTGACCTGCTCGGCGATCTTCTTGTAGAGCGGGGCCCAGTTCCAGACCGGGGCGGTCAGAAAGGCTTTGGGGGCGAAGGTGCGCATGTCCGAATTGTAGCCGATGACGTAGGCGCCGCGGGCCTCGGCGGCCTGCAGGGTGGCCGGAGCGTCCTGGTGCATGGCGAGCACGTCGGCGCCGACGTCGAGCAGGCTGTCGGCGGCGTCACGCTCGATCCCCGGGTCGAACCAGGTCTGGGTCCAGACGACCTTGACGGTGGCCTCGGGGTTGACGCTGCGTACCCCGAGGGCGAAGGCGTTGATGCCGCGGATGACTTCGGGGATGGGGAAAGCGGCCACGTAGCCGATGACGTTCTTTTTGGTCATCTTGCCGGCGACGATCCCCGAGAGGTAGCGGGGCTCGTACATGCGCCCGAAGTAGTTCCCGACGTTCTCGGCGGTCTTGAAGCCCGAGCAGTGCATGAAGACCACGTCCTTGTTGCGCCGTGCGACGTCGAGGGTGGCGTCCATGTAGCCGAAGCTGGTGGTGAAAATCAGGTTGTGCCCCTTGCGCACCAGGCCGTTGATGACGCGGGCCGACTCGGCCCCTTCGGGGACCGACTCGATGAAGGTCGAAGGCTCGACGAAGGGGAGCTTCTCCATTTCCTGGCGGGCCTGATCATGGGACCAGGTCCAGCCCGCGTCGCCCACCGGGCCGACATAGATGAAACCGGCCTTGACCTTTTTCTCGGCCGCGTCTGCCACGTTGGCCACCAGGGGCAGGGCCAGCAACAGGGTCAGCATTTTGAGTGCTAAATTTTTCATCGAAGCGACCTTTCTTTTGGCGGAATGAAATATTAAAAGACCACTTTTAGTCGAGTCGGCAGGGGCTGTCAAGCCCCTGCGTGATGAAGTTTTGCCAACCTCCTCAGGCGGTTACTAAAACCGGGGCCGGCCGCCGAAAATTCGACGGATCGGACCGATCCGACTGATCAGTCGGATCCGACGCGGCCGGCCCCGACCTGTAAAACAAAACAAAAAAATCCCCCGGCGGTCGCCCGCCGGGGGATTTTTTCTGGTACAGCGAAACAAACTTACTTCTGCTCTTCCACCGCGCTGAAGCTGGCCTGGATCTCGGCCAGCTGCTTGTAGAGCTGGAAGCGGCTGGCGGTGATCTTGTTGCCCGCCTTGAGCAGTTGGTCGGACATGCCGGCGTCGATCTTCTTGAGCACGCGGTAGCGGTTCTGCTTGAGGGCGTACTCCTCGAAGGTCATGGTCGGCTCCTTGCTGTCGAA
The DNA here is from genome assembly GCF_019704135.1 of Desulfuromonas versatilis. Taxonomy (NCBI): domain Bacteria; kingdom Pseudomonadati; phylum Thermodesulfobacteriota; class Desulfuromonadia; order Desulfuromonadales; family Desulfuromonadaceae; genus Desulfuromonas; species Desulfuromonas versatilis. The sequence goes on along the minus strand of NZ_AP024355.1, from coordinate 1,775,789 downwards.
CTGCAGGGGGTTCTTGCCCTGCGCCGCCAGCTCGGGGTTGTAGCGGAACAGCGGCCAGTGGCCCGAGGCCACGGCGTCCTTGCAGGTCTCCACGGCGCTGGTCATGTTGATGCCGTGAGCGATGCAGTGGGTGTAGGCGATGATCAGCGACGGCCCGTCGAAGGCATCGGCCTCGAGGAACGCCTTGACCGCCTGGGCCGGGTTGGCCAGCGAGACCTTGGCGACGTAGATGTTGCCGTAGGTCATGGAGATCAGACCCAGGTCCTTCTTGGGCATCTGCTTGCCGCCGGCGGCGAACTGGGCCACAGCGCCAAGCGGGGTCGACTTGGAGGCCTGGCCGCCGGTGTTGGAGTAGACCTCGGTGTCGAGCACCAGCACGTTGACGTTCTCGCCCGAGGCGAGCACGTGGTCGAGGCCGCCGTAGCCGATGTCGTAGGCCCAGCCGTCGCCGCCGTGGATCCACACCGACTTCTTCACCAGGTAGTCGGCCAGCGACAGCAGCTGCTTGGCCTCGGCGTCTTCCTTCCCTTCCAGCAGGGACTTGAGCTTGGCGACGCGGCCGCGCTGCTCCTCGATCCCTTCCTGGGTGCTCTGGTCGGCGCCCTTGATGGCTTCGACCAGGGCGGCGTCGGTGACGACGCGCTCGAGCAGTTCAAGAGCGTACTCGTTGAACTTGTCGACGGTCAGACGCATGCCGTAGCCGAACTCGGCATTGTCTTCGAACAGCGAGTTGCACCATGCCGGGCCCAGACCGTCCTTGCGGGTGGTCCAGGGGGTGGTGGGCAGGTTGCCACCGTAGATCGACGAGCAGCCGGTGGCGTTGGCCACCAGCATGCGGTCGCCGAAGAGCTGCGAGCAGAGCTTGACGAAGGGGGTCTCGCCGCAGCCGGCGCAGGCGCCGGAGAACTCGAAGGTCGGCGGCAGGAGCTGGCTCCCCTTGAGAGTGGCGCGGTTGAGCAGCGCCGGGTCGGTGTCGGGCAGGGAGAGGAAGAAGTCCCAGTTAGCCGCCTCGCGCTCGCGGATCGGCGCCTGGAAGGTCATGTTGATGGCCTTGTGGCCTTCCTCGGTCTTGCTCTTGGCCGGGCAGTTGTAGACGCAGGCGCCGCAGCCGGTGCAGTCTTCGGGAGCCACCTGCAGGGTGAACTTCTTGCCTTCGAGCCCCTTGCCCCTGGCGTCGCAGGAGAGGAAGCTCTCGGGAGCGCCCTGGAGCTTGTCGGCGTCGTAGATCTTCATGCGGATGGTGGCATGGGGGCAGACGAAGGAACAGATGCCGCACTGGATGCACAGCTCCTTGTCCCACACCGGGATGTCGACGGCGATGTTGCGCTTCTCGTAGCGGGCGGTGTCCGTCGGGAAGGTGCCGTCGGCGGGCATGGCCGAAACCGGGACCGAGTCACCCAGCCCATCGATGATCGGGCCCAGGGTGTTGCGCACGAACTCGGGGGCCTCGGCGCCCAGGCCGGTCTTCATGCGCAGCTTGCTGTCGGCAACGGCGGGCACGGCGACCTGCTCGATGTTGTCGGTGCCGGCGTCGACCGCCTGGTAGTTCATGTTGACGACCTTCTCGCCGGCTTTGCCGTAGCTCTTGACGATGGCGTCCTTGATCTCCTTGACCGCCTGCTCGAAAGGGATGATGTTGGAGATCTTGAAGAAGGCAGTCTGCATGATGACGTTGATGCGGGGGCCCAGGCCGATCTGGTTGCCCAGCTTGACGCCGTCGATAACGAAGAACTTGAGCTGCTTGTCGACGATCTGCTTCTGCACTTCCAGGGGAAGGTGCTGCCAGACCTCGTCCTTGCCGTAGGGGCTGTTGAGCAGGAAGGTGGCGCCCTGCTTGGCGTTCTTCAGCATGTCGTACTTCTCGAGGAAGGCGAACATGTGGCAGGCCACGAAGTCGGCGCTGTCGACCAGGTAGGGGGAGCGGATTTTGGTCTTGCCGAAGCGCAGGTGGCTGGTGGTCATGCTGCCGGCCTTCTTCGAGTCATAGACGAAGTAGGCCTGGACGTTATTGTCGGTGGTCTCGCCGATGATCTTGATGGAGTTCTTGTTGGCGCCGACGGTGCCGTCGGAGCCCAGGCCGAAGAACATGGCCGAGTAAACCCCTTCGGCGGGAATCTTGAAGGACGGATCGAAGTCGAGGCTGGTGCCGGTGACGTCTTCGACGATGCCGACCACGAAGTGGTTCTTCGGCTTGTCCTGGGACAGGTTGTCGAACACGGCTTTGACCATGGCCGGGGAGAATTCCTTGGAGCCGAGGCCGTAGCGGCCGCCGACGATGACCGGGTAGCCGGCCAGTTTGACCAGGTCCTGCTCCATGGCCTCGCCGATGGCGGTGCGCACGTCGTGGTAGAGGGGCTCGCCGAGGGAGCCGGGCTCCTTGGTGCGGTCGAGCACGGCGATTTTCTTCACGGTCTTGGGCAGGGCATTGGCGAACTGCTCGAGGGGGAACGGCAGGAACAGGCGGACCTTGAGCAAGCCGACCTTCTCGCCCTGGGCGACCAGATGCTCGACGGTCTCCTCGACGCAGTCGGCGCCGGAGCCCATGATGACGATGACGCGCTCTGCGTCGGGGGCGCCGACGTAGTCGACCAGGTTGTAGCGGCGGCCCATGCGCTCGGCGAACTTGTCCATCGCCTTCTGCACGATGCCGGGGACGGCCTGGTAGAACTTGTTGACGGTCTCGCGGCCCTGGAAGTAGACGTCGGGGTTCTGGGCGGTGCCGCGCAGCGAGGGGTGGTCGGGCGAGAGGGAGCGGGCGCGGTGGGCGCGCACCAGCTCATCGTCGACCAGGTGCTTCATGTCCTCCTGGGAGAGGGCCTCGACCTTCTGGACCTCGTGGGAGGTGCGGAAGCCGTCGAAGTAGTGCAGGAACGGCACGCGGGACTCGAGGGTGGCGGCCTGGGAGATCAGGGCGAAGTCCATGACCTCCTGCACGTTGTTCGAGCAGAGCATGGCCCAGCCGGTCTGGCGGCAGGCCATGACGTCCGAGTGATCGCCGAAGATGTTCAGGGCGGCGGCCGAGATGGCGCGGGCCGACACATGGAAGACCGTGGGGGTCAGCTCCCCGGCGATCTTGTACATGTTGGGGATCATCAGCAGCAGGCCCTGGGAGGCGGTGAAGGTGGTGGTCAGGGCACCGGCCTGAAGGGCCCCGTGCACGGCGCCGGCGGCGCCGCCTTCGGACTGCAGCTCAACCACCTTGGGGATGGTGCCCCAGATGTTCTTCTCGCCACGGGCGCTCTTGGCGTCCGAGATCTCGCCCATCACCGAGGAGGGGGTGATGGGATAGATGGCGATGACCTCGTTGGTGGCGTGGGCCACGTGGGCGGCGGCGGTATTGCCGTCGATGGTTACCATCTTTCGGGACATGCAGTTCTCCTTTTACATGGTGGGTTGGTGGCCAGGCGGCCAGGGGTTCACGCGTTGTTTCCCGGAGAGGGGGCGCCGTCCTGGGCCAGCAGGTCGAGGCTCAGGCGCAGCAGGTCCGAGATGTTGGTATTGCCCCGGGCGGCCAGCCGCTTCAGGGTTTCCATTTCGTCGTCGTCGATGCGACAGGAGACGATGTATTTCTTGGGGTTTTTAGCGGGTCTTCCCATGGCGGTAATTACTCCTTGTGACGCTTTTTTTTACTTGAAAGAACTTTTTTCTTTACCACGAAGGGCACGAAGAACACGAAGAAGGGAAAAACCTGGATTTTAACTTCGTGGCCTTCGTGTCCTTCGTGGTGATAGTTTTTTATTTGCGGGTATGGCAATAACCCGAACTACGCTGCCGACCTCGCGAACTCGGGTTTGGCGAAGCTGTAGGTGAAGTTCATGTGGTCGGTGTAGGTCCCCTCGAGGATGGCCACCACGTCCTCGGTGAAGACCAGTTCCTCGTCGGTGGGGATGACGAACACCTTGACCGGCGAGTCGGGGGTGGTGATCAGGGTCTCGCGCTTGCGGGTCATGGTGTTGCGGTTGACCTCGCGGTCGAGGCGGATGCCGAGAAACTCGAGCCCTTCGAGGGTCTTTTCGCGGATCTGCCAGCCCATCTCGCCGACCCCGGCGGTGAACACCACCGCGTCGAGGCCGCCCAGGGCCGCGGCGTAGGAGCCGATGTACTTCCTGAGGCGGTAGGCCTCCATCTCGATGGCCAGCAGGCAGCGCTCGTCGCCCTTCTCGGCCCCTTCGATGACGTCGCGCCGGTCGGTGTACTCACCGGTGACGCCGAGGATGCCCGATTTCTTGTTGAGGATGGCGTCGATCTGCTTGGCGGTAAGCCCCTCCTTCTCCATGACGAAACCGGGAATGGCCGGGTCGATGTCGCCACAGCGGGTCCCCATCACCGCCCCTTCCAGGGGGGTAAGCCCCATGGAGGTGTCCACCGAGACCCCCCGATCGATGGCGCAGTGGGAAACACCGTTTCCAATGTGCATGGTCACCAGCTTGCAGTCCGCGGGATTTTTCCCGAGCAGGGCGGCGGCGCGTTTGGAGACGTACAGATGGCTGGTGCCGTGGAACCCGTAGCGGCGCACCCCGTGCTTTTCGTACCACTCCATGGGCAGCGGGTACATGAAAGCGGGGCGGGGCATGGTCTGGTGAAAGGCGGTATCGAAGATCGCTACGTGGGGCACGTTGGGCAGTACCGTCTGGGCCGCCTCGATGCCGGCGATGTTGGGCGGATTGTGCAGCGGGGCGAGATCCTGGACCTCCTTGATCGCCTCGAGCACCGCGTCGTCGATGAGCACCGAGCGGGTGAACTTTTCCCCGCCGTGCACCACCCGGTGCCCTACGGCCGAGACTTCGGACATGTCCTTGACCACCCCCTGCTCGGGGTCGGCCAGGGTTTTCATAATCAGCTGAATCGCCACGCGGTGATCGGGGCATTCGTGCTCTTCACGGTAGGTTTTGCGCCCGGGGACCTCGTGAATGATGAACCCACCTTCGATGGTCACGCGCTCCACCATCCCCTTGGCGATGATTTCCTTTCGTTCCCAGCTGAAGAGCTGGTATTTGACTGACGAGCTGCCGCAATTCAGAGCCAGAATATCCATGGGGTACAATACCTCCTTCAGTTACATTGGACCGGAGAGTCGGGGTCAGGGAGAGAGAGAAATTGGTCTTACCAGCTAGACAACCTAATGAAGAGCATGTTTACGTGTCAAGCACAAATTTTTGGTTCCTATATATTTCAACAACTTGCACGCAACACCACGAAATAGACCACAAAATCCCCCTGACAACGGAAAATCGCCCTTCCCCGGCGCTCCAACCTGGTCGAGCAAAACAGGGTTTTGTCGTATACGTGGAAACGTGGGGAAAATTCACCACTTCCATGGCGAAAACCGGCCAGGGGCAAAGGGATTGACATCTCCTTCGTATACCGGCTAGGATTCTGGTCTGACCAGTTTACCATGATAGACTCAAAGTAGATTGTGCAGCCGTTCCCCACCCCCGAACCAACCATCGGGCGGGGCATTCGCGGCTCGCCAGCGGAGATCGCCGCCATGAAACTGTTTTTCGCCCTGATCCAGGAAATGAGCGTCTTCCTGGTCATCGGCTACCTGTTCAGCAAATCGCCCGCCTTCAAAGCCCTGGCGGGCGAGACGCTGAACTCGCGGCAAAAGCTCATCCTCTACCTCATCTTTTCGGTTTTCTCGATCCTGGGCACCTATTTCGGTCTGCCGGTCCGCGACGCGGTAGCCAATACCCGGGCCATCGGCGCGGTTTTGGCCGGCATCATCGGCGGGCCACTGCTGGGAACAGCGGTCGGCTTCACCGGCGGCCTGCACCGCTATTTCGTCGGCGGCTTCGTCGCCGCGCCGGCCATGCTCGCCACCACCTTCGAGGGGTTCCTCGGGGGGATGGTCCATCTCTATCTCTGCCGCCGCAACCGCTCGGAGCAGATCTACAACCCCCGGGTGGCCTTCATCACGACCTTCGTCGGCGAGCTGGTGCACATGGCGATCATCGCCGGGCTGGGTCGGCCGCTGGAGAACAGCCTGGCGCTGGTGCAGATCATCGCCATACCGATGATCACCGCCAACGCCCTGGGGACCTTTCTGTTCATGAGTATCCTGCGCGACCAGAAGGATACCTTCGACAAGCTCAGCGTGATGTTTTCGGCCAGGGCCTTCAAGATCGCCGAACGCTCCCTGGGGATTCTCGGCAAGGGATTCGGCGCGGAGACCGCCCGCAACCTGGCCCGGATCATCCACGAGGAGTCGGGGGTCGGCGCCGTCGCCATCACCGACACCAATAAGATCCTCGCCTTCGAGGGGATCGGCTCCGACCATCACCTCCCCAATTCGCCCATCGCCTCGGTTCTAACCCAGCAGGCCATCCGCAACAACGAGGTCATCTGGGTCAACGGCCAGTCCGAACCCTACCAGTGCTCGCTGTCGGGCAACTGCCCGCTGACTTCGGTCCTGATCGTCCCGCTGCACATCGATGAGCAGGTGATCGGCACCATCAAGCTCTACGAACCGAAGAACCGGCGGTTTCTCAACATGAACAAGACCCTCGGCGAGGGGATCGCCGGGTTGCTCTCCGACCAGCTGCTGCGTTACCGTTACGAAGAGCAGAAAAACCTGCTGGTAACCTCGGAGCTCAAGCTGATCCAGGCCCAGATCAACCCGCACTTCCTGTTCAACGCCCTGAACACGATCATGGCCATCATCCGCAAAGATCCGCTGCGGGCGCGGGAGCTGCTGCAGCACCTGTCCAATTTCTTCCGCAAGAACCTCAAACGTTCCGGTGATCTGGCCACCGTCGACGAGGAGGTCGACCATGTCAATTCCTACCTGAAAATTGAGAAGGCCCGCTTCGAGGATAAACTGCAGGTAGAAATCGAGGTCGAACCGGGGCTGGGCGAGCTGAGGATCCCCACCTTCACCCTGCAGCCGATCATCGAGAACGCCGTCAAGCACGGCATATCCAACATGATCGAGCAGGGCGTGGTCCGGGTCGCGGTGCGCCGCAGCGGACAACAGGTCACCATCGAGGTGGAGGATAACGCAGGGACCTACTGCAAGGAGATCCAGGGGGGAGGACTGGGAATGAACATCGTCGACAAGCGGATAAAAAATCTTTGCGGCAGCCAGTACGGCATCCGCATCAGCTGCACGCCCGAGGAATTCACCCTGGTGTCCATCAGCCTGCCGGCGGAAGGTTGCCAGTTATGATCCGGACCGTCATCGTCGACGATGAACTGCACGCCCGTGAAGAGCTGGAACTGCTGCTGGAGGAGATCGGCGGCTTCGACATCGTGGCCAGTTGCGCCAACCCCATCGAGGCAATCAAGGTGGTCCACCTCGAAAAGCCCGAACTGGTGTTTCTCGATATCCAGATGCCTCTGCTCAGCGGCTTCGAGCTGCTCAGCATGATCGACGAGGACATCATGCCCCACGTGGTCTTCGTCACCGCCTACGACGAGTACGCCCTCAAGGCCTTCGAGGAGAACGCCCTCGACTATTTGCTCAAGCCCGTCGAGCAGGAGCGCCTGGGCAAGACCGTCGACAAGATCCGCCGCTTGATCCGCCAGGGGGCCCGGCCCAGTTACGAAACGCCTGCCATCAACCGCATCCCCTGCATCTGCGCCAACCGCATCAAACTGGTCGACCCGAAAGAGGTCGAGCATGTCCACTCGGACTTGAGCGGGGTGCACGTGACCTGCGCCCAGGGGAGCTTCTTCACCGAACTCACCCTGAAGATCCTCGAGGCTCGCACCGGCCTGCTGCGCTGTCACAAGCAGTACCTGGTCAACGTCGAGCAGATCGACGAAATCACCCTGCTCGAAAACGGCGCCGCCGAAATCAAGACCCGCCTCGGCAACCGCCTCCCCGTCAGCCGCCGCTACCTGAAGAGCCTCAAGGAAACCCTTGGCCTGTGATTTGCAGACGTCTTTCAGGAGCAAAAGCTGAATCCACCACGAAGAGCACGAAGGACACGAAGATAAAACCCATCTTTTTTGCCTTTCTTCGTGCGCTTCGTGTTCTTCGTGGTAAATATCGTTTTTCTGCCTGCACCCGGCATCAAATCAGGGCACCAAAAGGGGCGGCCGCCCCTGAGATTGGCCTTTTTTTCAACCATTCAACCCAACGGTGAAAAACATGTACGAAGTCCTGAGCAACGACACCCTGGCCCCCAACCTCCACCGCATGGTGGTACGTGCCCCGCGCATCGCCCCGGCCCGCAAGGCCGGCCAGTTCGTCATCGTGCGCTGCGAGGCGGGCGACGAGCGCATCCCGCTGACCATCGGCGACGCCGACCCGGCCGCGGGGACCATCACCCTGTTCATCCAGGCCATCGGCGCCTCGACCAAGAAGATCGTCGCCGTCCCGCCCGGGGGCTTTCTGCGTGACGTGGCCGGCCCGCTGGGGATGGCCACGGAGATCGAGCGCTGGGGGCGGGTCGCCTGCATCGGCGGCGGCGTCGGCACCGCGGTGCTCTTCCCCATGGCGCGGGCCCTGGCCGAGGAGGGAAACGAGGTGACCACCATCATCGGCGGCCGCGCCGAGCCCTACATCATCCTCGCTGACGAGTTGGCGGCTTTCTCCAAAGAAGTGCGGGTCACCACCGAGGACGGCTCGCTGGGGCGCAAGGGCTTTGTCACCGCCGAGTTGAAGGAGATGCTCGACGACCCGGAGCGCGCCCCCCAGGCGGTCTTCGCCGTCGGCCCGGTGCCGATGATGCGGGCGGTGGCCGAGATGACCCGCCCCTACGGGGTGAAGACCATCGTCAGCCTCAACCCCATCATGATCGACGGCACCGGCATGTGCGGCGGCTGTCGGGTGGTGGTGGACGGCGAAGCGCGCTTCGCCTGCGTCGACGGCCCCGAGTTCGACGGCCACGCCGTCGACTTCGCCAGCCTCACCGACCGGCTGACCATGTACCGCGACCACGAGGAGCAGTGCCGGCTGGCGGTTTGAAATCGGCAAAAGCGTTAACTTTCACCACGAAGAGCACAAATATCACGAAGAAATACCCAAAATTGGCTTTTTCCTTCGTGACCTTCGTGTCCTTCGTGGTTATTTCCAGATTTTGAAAAGCATTCAATAATAAAAGGAAAAAACCATGAGTAACAATCTCAGTGCCAAGGAACGGCTGGCCATCGACCGGGTGAAGATGCCCGAACAGGATGCCGTCGAGCGCAGCCGCAATTTTCTCGAAGTCAACCTCGGCCTCGGCGAGGCGATGGCCGTTCGCGAAGCGCAGCGCTGCCTGCTGTGCAAACCCCGCCCCTGCGTGGCGGGCTGCCCGGTGGGGGTCTCCATCCCCGAGTTCGTCGGGGCCCTGGCCGGGGGCGATCTGCCCGAGGCTGCCCGCATCCTGCAGGGGGACAACGCCCTGCCGGCGGTCTGCGGCAGGGTCTGCCCCCAGGAAACCCAGTGCGAGGCCCAGTGCGTGCGCGGCGCCAAGGGGCAGCCGGTGGCCATCGGCTACCTGGAGCGTTTCGTCGCCGACTGGGCGATGGCCCATCCCGAGCGCCTCGCCGCCCCTGCCCTGCCCGCTGCCACCGGCAAGTCGGTGGCGGTGGTCGGCTGCGGCCCTGCCGGCCTGACCGCCGCCGGGGAGCTGGCCCGCAAGGGGCACGCGGTGACCATCTTCGAGGCGCTGCACGATACCGGCGGGGTGCTGCGCTACGGCATCCCCGAGTTCCGCCTGCCCAAGACCATCATCGACGTCGAGGTGGCGCGGCTGGTGGAGATGGGCGTGACCATCGAGTGCAACGTCATCATCGGCAAGACCCTGACCATCGCCCAGCTCCAGGAGCAGTTCGACGCGGTGTTCATCGGCAACGGCGCGGGCCTGCCGACCATGCTCGGCATCCCCGGCGAGAACCTCAAGGGCGTCTACGCCGCCAACGAGTACCTGACCCGCATCAACCTGATGGGCGCCGGGCAGACCGACAGTTGTGCCACCCCGATCCTGCGCGGCCGCAAGGTGGCGGTCATCGGCGCGGGCAACACCGCCATGGACTGCGTGCGCACCGCCCGCCGCCTCGGCGCCGAACGCTCGATGATCGTCTACCGCCGCGGCGAATCGGAGATGCCGGCGCGGGTCGAGGAGATCCACCACGCCAAAGAGGAAGGGGTCGAGTTCGTCATGCTCACCTCCCCGCTGGAGATCCTTGGTGACGACAAGGGTTGGGCGACCGCCCTGCGCTGCCAGAAAATGGCCCTCGGCGAACCCGATGCTTCGGGGCGCCGCCGGCCGGTTCCCGTGGAAGGTGAAGACTTCGATCTCGAGGTCGATGTGGTGATCAACGCCCTGGGCACCCGCGCCAACCCTCTGCTGACCGCCACCGCCCCGGACCTCAAGCTCAACCGCTGGGGGAACATTGAGGCCGACGAGAACGGCCTCACCAGCCTGCCCGGGGTCTTCGCCGGCGGCGACATCATCCGCGGCGGCGCCACCGTCATCCTCGCCATGGGCGATGGCAAACGGGCTGCAGCCGCCATCCACAGCTATATTTCCGGCGGCAACTGATCCGCATCCGGCCGAACCCTCCTGAGCAAAACGCCCCCTACCGCCCTGAGCGGCAGGGGGCGTTTTTTCGCTGCCTTTTCCCGCCCACCCGACTGTGCCAGATTCGCAACAAACCTGCTCCACGCCCCGTGCCATAACGGCACAATCCGCCCCGCCATGGATCACCGCACAAAACGGTAAAATCCATTAAATCTGCTATCTTGGCATCACAAAGTGGCTGTTTTCCTGGACCGGGAAATAAATTTTCCCTGTGGCACGGAATGGCAACAACCTTGCAATGTGTAGACATGTCTACGTTTTAACCACCAACCTCCCAACTTCAGGAAAGGAGTCAGCCATGGGCAGAACCAGCACCAACCCGAAAAAATTCGTCATCTCCTGCCGGGTCAATCACCGGGAGATGCAGGACCTTGTCGAGCGTGCCGAGGAAGAAGGGATCAGCATCACCGCACTGCTGCGCAAGTGCCTGCAACTGCCCCCCACCCAGACCCGCCAGTTCGGAACCTTCAGCTTCGAGTAAATCCGCTCGCTCAGCCCAAGGAAGGAACGGGGCCCCTGGCCCCGTCCTCCTCAATGGGCGGCGGCAGCAACCCGGCCTTCTCAGCCCGCCAACCCCCCGTTTTTCAGTAGCATGCAAAGCAGTTGCAGGATCTCGGGGTTGTCCCGGTTGTTGAATCGAAACACCACCTCGCCGAAAAAGCTCTCCAACTGCAGCGCGGCCCTGCCCCGGTGATGCTTCTGCAGCCGCCGGGCAAAATCCCAGAAAACCAGGACTTCCCTGGCAGGTCCCGGTGACACGGACCGGCCGGTGCTTGGCTTGGGCGTGGCAAAAAAGAAATCCTCCAGTTCCACCCTCTCCAGAGCCCTTATGCTCCCGGCGTAGAACAGGGCATCGGCTTCCCCCTCAAGGGCCTTCCAGGGCTTCGGCAGCGGCCGGCGCAGGTGGGCCGGCGAAAAATGAATGCGGGCCCGGCTGCCCTGGAATTTCAGCGCGAACACGGGCCCGGCGGCACTCCCCCCCCCGGCTTTTCCGCAGGGGAGGACCTCCCTCAACACCTCCTGGCCAGGCCGCTCCCAGGGTCCGGTTTTGCGGTTTATCCCCTGCTCGTTTTTATCTTCGGTACAAATAGCCTGGCGCAACAGGCGGTAATGGCGCTGGACGGTCTTCGGATTCAGGGCCAGGTCGTCGGCAACCCGCGACGCCGGGATCATATGCCAGAAGCAGATCGCCACCAGGCGCAAGGTTCGATCGGGCAGGCGGCTGCGCAGCCTGGTGAGGGTAAATTTTCTTCCGCAGTTGCCGCACTTTCTCCGACCGTCACCTAGCCTGTACAGGTTTGTGAAGTGACAGTGCGGGCAACAGGGCGGGTCCGCAGATGGCCTCTGGTCCATGAATCCCTCCCCCTCCCCTGCTCCTCGTCGAGGTCCGATTCACTGGTTTTATTCCAAGAAAATTTTTGCTACTTCTCAATTATTACCCTATAAAGTATTACATACAACCCATTAATTTCAGCTTCTCGTTTCTGTGCACAGGGATCGGGGATCCCCTGGGGACGCGCCGCGGCGAACCTGGAGCAGTTCCATTCTAACCAGAGCGAGGTGTATCATGACTGGAGAGACACGAGCTTATTTGGCGTTCACGGCAGGGAAATTCATTTCGGAACAGGATATCGAATCCCTTTACGACCGGGATCAGTACCGCACGTTGGGGCCCGACGAATTGGCCGGGCGACTCACGAAAAATCACCCCGCCCGCAAGGGGTGCGAGGTGCAGCGCGACCCCGAGGCAGCCAACCTGTGCATTACCGACCAACGCGGAGACAGGCATATCTGCCTGTCCCTCTACGGCAGGCTGTTCGAAGGCTTCGACCACGCCACGGCCTCGCATTTTACCGGGATCGTCGATGAAGGGATGGTGACCCTTTACGATTTTGCCGAGTCAAACTATTTCACTTTTGATCTGCGGAATTGAGCTGGCTGCTATCATGGAGAGAGCTTGTCGAGAGGCCGCCCGGGGTACGGTGTGGGTACCTACCACCGGCGAGGGATGAGCAATCAGGGGCTCCGTCGCTACGGGGCCCCTGGTCTTTTGCTGCCCGAAGAGGGGGGGGGGGGGAACCGGGAGGCTCACAGGGTGGTTTCGACGAAATCCATCTCCAGCAGGTCGACGGAGAGGATCCGCCCGCGCAAGGCGCTCCCCTTGCCCAGGAGCACTTTGCAGACCTCGGCCACCTCAAGGCTGGCCACCACCGCCGGGGTGAACGAGGGGTTGCCGAGTTGCTTTTCCACCCCTTTGCCGCCAGAATGGCGGCAATAGATGCACTCGAGGGTTTTTTCGCCTGGAAACTGGGTGGCCACGTGACCGAACCAACCGGCAATGGCCCCATGGACCAGGGGGATGCCCAGATCGTTGCAGACCATCCCCAGTTCCATGCGCGCCTCGATACTGTCGAGACAATCCACCGCCAGGGTGCAGTCGCGCAGCAACTCGGAACCGTTTTCCCGGCCGAAGGCGACTCCGGCGCTGACCAGGGTCACCGCCGGGTTGATCAGAGACACCCGCTCCAGGGCGGCGGCGGTCTTCTTCATCCCCAGCGAGGCCGGTGAGGAAAGCAGCTGGCGGTTGAGGTTGTGCTCCTCGAAAACATCGGGGTCGACGGCGACGAGCTCACCGACCCCGAGGCGGGCCAGTTCCTCGAGGACATAACCGCCCAGGCCGCCGCAGCCGATCACCGCGACGCGGCTGCTGAACAGACGCAGCTGATCCTGGCAGGAAATGATGGTGCGATTGCGTTGGTAGCGGGCGGGGAGAAGGGAGTTTTCAAGAGCGATGGCCTCGATGCGGGCGGGGCTGACCCCGAAGACCCGGGCGGCCTCGGCCTGGGCCTGCCAGGGGAGCAGGTCCCCCTGACAGCGCGTTTGCAGAAAGGAGAGAAGTTCCTTCATCTCACCCTCCCCCGACCAGGGGAAACAGCGACACCGTGTCCCCTTCGCACAGCGGTTGGTCGAGATTGCCGTGCCGGCCGTTGACCATCAGGATACCCAACTCCTCCTCGGTCACTCCGACATCTTCGAGCACCGCCCGTGCGGTGGACTGGGCGGGATAGGAACGCTGCTCGATCTTGAAGCGCCCGACGCGAAAGGTGGCGAACAGCTTAACCGTTATCTGCATGGTTGTTTCACCTTCCCGGTCCCCTCCCCAGGCGTGAAAGAGGGGTTGACAAATTCGACCATGTCCGAAAAAACCCGGGTGGAGGCCCCGGACGGACCTCCACCCGGCATGGAGAGAGAGTGGAAAAGAAACTCTCCCGAGAAGATATCAGAAGTTCCAGAAGGCGTCGATCTCTTCGTCGCTGAAATCCCAGACGACGTTGTGCGGAGGCACCGGCTCGAAGTTGAAGAATTCGGGCAGACGGTCGTCCTTGTTGGTGAAGCCGGCCTCGATGTTGAACTGGCGCTCGATCTTCAGGATGCTCTTGCCGAGGTTGGTGACGTCGTCGCCGGTCAGGTTGATGCCGAAGCGGGCATTGATCATGTCGATCAGTGCCGGCAGACACTCGGGGATGTCCAGCGCCGGGAAGGCAACGAAGATGCACATGCCGGTGGAGTCGACCGCCGCGGTGGCGATCTGCAGGTTGCGCGAGAGCTCGACCTGGCCGTCCTTCTTCAGCGGATCGACGTAGCCGCCGACGTTGAGGATGTTGGTGGCGATGGTGTAGCCGGCGGTGTGGTCGGCGCCCATGGTGCTGGTGGCGTAGGTGATGCCGATCCCCTTGACGCTGCGCGGGTCGTAGGCGGGGATCCCCTGGTTTTTGACCACCGGGACGCGGGTTACGCCGTAAGCCTTGCCGACGTGGCCGGTGCCGCCGCCGAGGATCCGGCCCAGGGCAGTGCCTTTGCCGATCTCGCCCAACAGACGAATGACCCCCTTGCCGTCGCCGAAGGGGAGAATCCCAGCTTCCATGGCGACGCCGAACATGACCGCGGACTCGATGGAGTCGACACCGATGTCGTCCATGATGTTGTCGGCCTCGGCAATGTCGTCAAGATTGTCGATGCAGCAGTTGGCGCCCATACCCCAGATGGTCTCGTATTCGAAACCGGAGGTGACGTACTTGCCCTGCTCGTTGAGGTAGACCTGGGAGCACTGGATGATGCAGCCGGCGTGGCAGCCGTGCTTGGGCTTGCCGCCGCGCTTGACGATGGTGTCGTGCATCGTCTCGCCGCAGATCTTGTCGTGGCCGTCGAACTGGCCCAGGGTGAAGTTGCGGGTCGGCAGGCCGCCGGCCTCGTGCAGGATGTTGACCAGCACGTTGGTGCCGTAGGTGGGCAGACCCTCGCCGGAAACCGGGTGGTCGAGCAGGGCCTTGGCGAAGGTGCGGGCCGCCTGCTTGAATTTCTCGGGATCGGCGACCGTTACGCCCGGGGCGCCTTCGGAGTCGATGGAGATGTACTTGATCTTCTTCGAGCCCATGACCGCGCCGAGGCCGCCGCGGCCGTGGCTGCGGATCTTGCTGTCGGGGTCCTTGACCGAGATGTTGGCCATGGCCATTTTCATCTCGCCGGCCGGGCCGATGGTGACGACACCAGTCTTCTTGCCGAGCTTGGCTTCAAGAGCTTCGATGACCGCGAAATTCCCCTTGCCCGCCAGGTCGTCGGCGGCGACGATGGTCGCGCCGTCCTTGGTCAGGTGCAGGCCGTACCACTTGTCGTCCTTGGGCAGCCCTTCGATGATCAGGGCCTTGATCCCCATGCGGGCGAACTGCTGGGCGCTGGTACCGCCGGCGTTGCTTTCCTTGATGGTGCCGGTCAGCGGGCTCTTGGCGCCGCAGGACATGCGGCCGGAGTTGGCCGCGGCGGTACCGCTGAGCAGGCCGGGGGCGAAAACCAGCTTGTTATTGGGACCGAGGGGATGACAGGTGGGAACCACCTCTTCGGCGACGATGGTCGAGGTCAGGGCGCGGCCGCCGAGGCCGGCCCACTTGGCGGGGACGTCCTCAATGCTGGTGGTCAGCTTCGACATGTCGACGCGGAAAATCTTGTCCATTGTTCTTTCTCCCTTTCTACGAAATTATCCTCAATGCTGTCGGTCTCCTTTCCGAAAGGGAGGCCCCGCCGTTTCCAGCGAAACCCGTTGGCCTGCCGCCATGAGGACCGTTCCCGTTAGGCGCCAAGGCTCGGAGAAAGCAACCGGGCCGCTGCGGCCGGGCGATATGGTGATTCGCCCGGCCGCAACGACCCTGGGGGGGGTATTACTAAAGCTTACATGGCAGCCTTGTAGATGCCAACTACGCAGTCGAGGGTCGCCTTGCGGGGGTTGGTCAGCATGCAGGCGTCCTTCATGGCGTTTTCGGCCATGATGCGCAGGTCGGTTTCCTGAACGTTGAGCTGCTTCAGGCCGGCCGGGATGCCGATGTCGCTGGAGAGCTTGCGGATGGCCGCAATCCCCTTGGCGGCGGCGTCGACTTCGGAGAGGCCGTCAATGGTCTCGCCCATGGCCACGGCGATGTCAGCGAAGCGCTTGGGGTTGGAGATCATGTTGAACTCGCAAACGGCCGGCAGCAGGATGGCGTTGCAGACGCCGTGGGGCAGGTTGTAGAAGCCGCCCAGCTGGTGAGCCATGGCGTGGACGTAGCCGAGGCTGGCGTTGTTGAAGGCCATGCCGGCGAGGTACTCGGCGTAAGCCATCTTGTCGCGGGCTTCGAGGTTCTCACCGTTGGCCACCGCGGGACGCAGGTACCCGGCGATCAGCTCGATGGCCTTGATGGCGCAGGCGTCGGTGATCGGGGTGGCGATGGTGGAGACATAGGCCTCGACGGCGTGGGTCAAAGCGTCCATGCCGGTGGCGGCGGTCAGCGGAGCGGGCTTGCCGACCATCAGCACCGGGTCGTTGATGGCGATATTGGGGGTGCAGCGCCAGTCGACGATGGCCATCTTGACCTTGGTGTCGGTGTTGGTGATGATGCAGAAGCGGGTCATTTCGCTGGCGGTGCCGGCGGTGGTGTTGATGGCGACGAAGGGAGGCATGGCCTTGGTGGTCTTGTTCACGCCCTCGAGGTCACGGATGTTGCCGCCGTTGCTGGCAACCATGCCGATCCCCTTGGCGCAGTCGTGGGAGCTGCCGCCGCCCAGGGAGATGATGGTGTTGCACTTGTTGTCCTGGTAGACTTTCAGGCCGTCGTGCACGTTCTTGTCGGTGGGGTTGGGCTCGGCGCCGTCGAAGATAACAACCTGGACGCCCGAAGCCTCGACCTGCTTCTTGATCTTGTCGGCCATGCCCATGGCCGAGATCCCCTTGTCGGTGACCAGCAGGGCCTTGGTGCCGCCCAGCGCCTTGACCTGGTCGCCGGTCTCCTTGGAGCAGCCGACGCCCATGAGGGAAACAGTGGGGATGAAGAAGCCGAAAGTCTGATCTGCCAATGCCATGGTTCTCTCTCCTTTTTACGTTGATGTGTTGTTGCCGGATTAGATGAGAATTCGAGGAAAAGTCTCCAGGGTTACAACGCGTAAACCGTGTACAAACCGAAACCTCTTACCCATCCACTCTCACTGCCAGGGTTAATTTGCCAAATTGAATCAAACGACGGTTGAGGTATACAGCAACAAGGATGCCAGCCCATAAAAACTCTGGGAAGAGTTTGTTTTAACGGGACTTTTACGTTGCAACCCGAGAACTCGCCCGATTCACCCCGTCCACCCCTGCTCCAACCAGAGACAAGCCGCCCCAAACTGAGTCACTCTGCAACATGATTGCACCATCCGGCAGCAGACTCTCCCCTCCCCGGCCTGCCGGACCCTCCCCGGCCCCACCCGAAAACTGTCCCATCTTGTGTCATTTCGTGCCCTCATGGTACGATCTGATCTGCTCAAAAACGGAACAGTACCCACCCGAGCCGGAAACCGGGGAGAAAAAATCGGCAAAGAATGAATTTTGTCGCATTAGCCATTGTCCCCATAAAACGCCTTTTTTCGTAAACGCCTGCATTCTTGCCGCTCGACACCCGTCTTCCCCCGAAGAAGCTGTCGCACGGGATTTGCAGAACGCCAGGTCTACCAGCGCCGGAGGGATTCCCGGCAGCCTCGGACATCTCGTTCAGTACCGCCTCGGCCAAAGGAGAGATTGAGCCTTGAACATCAGCAAATTCGTCATGCCGGAAATCATCTTCGGACTCGGTTCACTCAGCCAGATCGGGGACAGCACCCTGCGCCTGGGGGCATCCAAGGTCTTCGTGGTCAGCGACGAGGGGGTGATCAACGCCGGCTGGGTGGAAAAAGCCCTCCACTATCTGAAGGGTGCCGGGCTGGGCACCGAGGTGTTTTATTCCCTGACCACCAACCCCAAGGATTTCGAGGTGGAACAGGGGGTGCAGAAGTACCTGGAGTCCGGCTGCGACGCCATCGTCGCGGTCGGCGGCGGCAGCCCCACCGACGTGGCCAAGGCCATCGCCATCCTGGCCACCAACGGTTCCCGGCTGCAGGGTTACGAAGGGATCAACAAGATTTCCCACCCCCTGCCGCCCATGGTCATGGTGCCGAGCACCGCTGGCGCCGGCTCGGAGGTTAGCCAGTTTGCCATCATCGTCGATACCCAGCGCAAGCTGAAGATGTCGATCATCTCCAAGTCCCTGGTGCCCGACATCGCCATCGTCGACCCGGAACTGCTCATCACCAAGGATGCCAAGCTGGCAGCGGCCACGGGCATGGACGCCCTGACCCACGGCATCGAATCCTACGTCTCGCTGGCAGCCACCCCCCTGACCGACATCCATGCGCTGAATGCCATCCGGCTGATCTCCCGGAACCTGCGCGAGGCGGTGCAGAACCGTCGGGACATGGTGGCCAACACCAACATGGCTATGGCCAGCCTCTCGGCGGGGATCGCCTTCTCCAACGCCATCCTCGGGGCGACCCACGCCATGACCCACCAGGTCGACGGCCTGCTCGACGAACACCACGGCGAAGCCAACGCTTCGATCCTGCCCCACGTCATGGAGTTCAATCTGCCGGCCTGCCCGGAGCGGTTCCGCGAGATTGCCGAAGCCATGGGCAAAGTGGGCAAACAGATGCCGCTGATGGAAGGGGCGGCGCTGGCCATCGAGGCGGTCAGGGAGATCATCGCGGACATCGGGCTGGACAAGGGGCTGGCGGAGCTTGGGCTCGAGAACCAGTTCATCCCGACGCTGAGCCGCAACGCGCTAAACGACGCCTGCCTGATCACCAACCCGCGCAATGCCAGCATCGAGGATATCGAGGGGATTTTCCGCAAAGCCCTTTAGCCCGAGCCCCGGGCATGGAGCCTTCCGTGGTGAACGACAAGGAAAAACTGCTTGAACAGCTGACCGGGGTCGACTCCTCCAAGCTCAACTATTACGTGGAGCTGAAAAAACGCACCGAGGAGGTCCTCAAGCAGAACAGCCGGCTGGAGATACTCCACCAGCTCACCCATGACATCAACATCGACATGTCCATCCAGGACATCCTCGAACGCGCCTTTACCAAGCTGCCGCAGGCCCTGCCCTGCGACTTTCTCGGCCTGGCGACGATTCGCGGGGAGCAGCTGGTGCTCAAGGCGATGATGCCCCGCGACTTCTGCCAGGTGGATAGATTCCCCCACCATGCGCCCTCGTGGCAGGTCATCCGCGCGCAGAAAGCCGGGGTTTTCGACCCGCAGCCGAGCTACCGCAGCCACCTGCGCCATAACCCCGCCTACCCGGAGCAGTTGCGGGAAATCGCCATCGCGCCCATGTTCGAGCGCAGCGACGTGATCGGCGCCCTGCTGGTGGGCAGCGTGATGAAGCCGGCCTACAGCGAGGCGGAACTAAGCTTCGTCCAGCACCTGGCCGACCAGCTGGCCATCAGCATCCAGAACGCCCGTCTCTACAAACAGGTCTCCAGGGCCAAGAAGGAGTGGGAAGAGACCTTCAAGGCGGTCACCGATCCCATCATTCTGATCGATACCGATTACAATGTGCTGCTCCATAACGACCGGCTCCCGCCGGAACTGATGGAGATCTGGTCAAGGGGGCTGACGGACAAGTGCCATGACCGGTTGCACGGCCTGAAACGGCCCTGCCGCGACTGCCCGGTCGAGGAGGTCAAGCGCACCCTCCAGCCGGCCAGCCTGCGCACGCAAACCGATTCTGGCCTGCTGTTCGACCTGACCTATTACCCGGTGCTCAACGAAGAGAGCCAGCTGGTGGCCATCACTGTTTTCATGAAAGACGTGACCCAGAAAACCAAGCTGGAGGCCCAACTGGTACATTCTGCCAAGCTGGCGGCGCTCGGCGAGATGGCCGCAGGGGTGGCCCATGAGCTGAACAGCCCCATGACGGTCATCATCGGCACCGCACAGATGTTGGTCAGGGAGATCCAGGGCGGCAAGGGACTCGGTAACATCGAGGAGTTGGAGGATATCTTCAACTGCGGGGTGCGCTGCAAGAGGATCATCCAGAACCTGCTGACCTTCTCGCGCCAGGACCAGGCCCCGGTCACCGATACCGACCTCAACGCCGAAGCCCGGCGGGTGCTGAGCCTGATCAAATACCAGATCAACCGCAGCCAGATCCGCATCCTCGAGCATCTCGACCCCGACCTGCCGAAACTCGCCGCCAACGGGCCACAGATCCAACAGGTTCTGACCAACTTCTTGGTCAACGCCCGGGATGCTCTCAACAGCCAGGAGCGCGACGACAAGGTCATCGAGGTTTCGACCACCCAACGCGTGCAGGAGAACAAACGATGGGTGGTACTCAGCGTCCGGGACAACGGCTGCGGCATCGCTCAGGAGAATCTCTCGAAAATCTTCACGCCCTTCTACACCAGCAAGGAGGCAACCAAGGGGACCGGCCTCGGACTTTCGGTCTGCCTGGGCATCGCCGAATCGCACAACGGCAGGATCGAAGTGGAGAGCAAGCTGGGGCAGGGGAGCACCTTTTCGCTGGTACTGCCGCTTGAAAACCCGTAATGAGTAATAAGTGAGTAGTAATCCGTGATTAGGGGTGAGGATTGGAGACAGGGCTTTAAACACATCACTTATTACTGATTACTCATCACTTTATTTAAAAGGCGGTAAGACATTGTCACAGACGAGAATTCTGATCATCGACGACGAAGCGGATGTCTGCACATTTTTCCGCAGACTGCTGACCCGCAAGGGATACCAGGTGACCACCGCGGTGAACGAACCCCAGGCGCTGCAGGCGCTGGAGCAGGAAAGTTTCCAGGTGGCCCTGGTCGACCTGAAGCTTCCCGATACCGACGGGCTGACCCTGCTGCAGAAGATCAAGGCCCGCCAGGCCGCCTGCGAGGTCATCATCATGACCGGCTTCAGCACCATAAAAACGGCGGTTCAGGCTATCCAGCTCGGAGCCTACGAATACCTGGAAAAGCCCTTCGAGAACATCGACGAGATCGAGCAGTTGGTGGCCAAGGCGGCCAGTTACGGGACCCAGGCCGGCCAGGGGCCCCTGCCCCGGGAAGAATGGCAGGACATCGCCCGGGCCACCGGTTTCCAGGTTGGCCAGTCCCCGGCCATGCGGCGGGTGGTTTCCCTGGCGTTCAAGATCGCCACCAAGAACATCAACATCCTGATCCAGGGCAAGACCGGCACCGGCAAAGAGGTGCTGGCGCGCTTCGTCCACGCTGCTTCCCACCGGGCGGGCCAGCCCTTTATCCCGGTCAACTGCGGCGCCCTTCCCGAAAACCTGCTCGAAAGCGAGCTGTTCGGCCACGAAAAAGGGGCCTTCACCGGGGCCAACCAGACCCGCAAGGGGATCTTCGAACTGGCCAATCGCGGCACCCTTTTCCTGGATGAGATCGGCGACGCCAGCCCGCAGATCCAGGTCAAGCTGCTGCGGGTGCTGGAAACCGGGGAATTCATGCGCGTTGGCGGAGAAAAGTCGATCCGCACCGATGTCCGGGTGGTCGCGGCGACCAACGTCGACCTGGAAACGGCCATCCGCGAGAAAAATTTCCGCGAGGACCTCTATTACCGGCTCAACGTGGTGCGGCTGGAAATCCCTTCCCTGAGCGAGCGCGGTGAGGACATCTCCCAGCTCGCCGAGTTCTTCGTCCAGCAGCAAAATCCCCAGCTCGGCATCGCGCCTGCCACCCTGCGCCTGCTCGAGGCCCACCACTGGCCGGGCAACATCCGTGAGCTGGCCAACACCATGCGCCGCGCCGTAGCCCTGTGCCCCGGAGAGGCCATTCTCCCGGCGCATCTCGGCGGCAAACTCGGAACCCGCAATGCCGACCCCGGCGAAGGCCAGCCTCGCCCGGGTGAATCCGCAGCGGTGTCGGCGGGGGAATTCTCCCTCGAACGGTTTTGGGAGCACTTCGGCAAGGAGGAAACCCTGCAGAAAATGACCGCGGGCGAATTGACCCAGATGCTGCACTCCCTGGGCGGGCTGGAAAAAAAGCTGCTCGCGGTCATGGCCGGCAAGGGACTGGCGCCTTCCCCCAGGCAGGAGCTCAAGGAAACCGAAAAGGAGACCATTCGCAAGGCCCTGGAGCAAAACCGCTGGAACATCACCCGCACCGCCAGAGCCCTAGGAATCGCCCGCAACACCCTGCACCGCAAGATCAAACGCTATGATCTGCAGGGGTTTTGAAAAGGAGACATCATGCCCGCCGACAAGCTGATCTGCCCCAACTGCCAAGCCACGGTCCTCAAATATCGCAACCCCTTCCCCACGGTGGACATCATCATCCGCCAGGGCGGCAAGATCGTCCTGATCGAGCGGAAAAACGAACCCAGGGGATGGGCTTTGCCCGGCGGGTTCGTCGACTACGGCGAGAGCCTGGAGGCTGCCGCCGCCCGCGAGGCGCTGGAGGAGACCGGCCTGGTCATGGTGAACCTTCGCCAGTTCCGGGCCTACTCGGCCCCGGACAGGGACCCCCGGCAACACAACATCTCGATGGTGTTCATCGCCGATGGCCGGGGTGAACTCCGTGGCGGAGACGATGCCGCCAGGGCGGTAGCGTTCGACCTCGATGCGCTCCCCTCCCCCCTGTGCTTCGACCACGGTCAGATCCTCGAGGATTACCGCCGCTGCCTCGGCGGCGGCATGCCCTGACCCGTTCTCCCCGTAAACCGACCGCTTAGCAGCATATACTGCCGCTCGCCCATAGCGTGGTTCATTTCCCTTTTACCCATGCCGTATTCTTTACCTGACGAAAGCGGCGGGCCGATTCCCGTCGTATGAAAACCGTTCCCGTAAAGGAGAAAAGCCATGGGAGAAGCAGCAAAAGCGTTCTGGGTGAAAGAAGAAGAGCAGGTCGAGATCGTTCCGGCTGTTGAATTCGAAGACATTGCCGCCCTGAGCACCGGCGTCAGCGAAGATGCCTGGAAGTTCGGCTCCGACTAATCGCCGACCTCTATTGCCTATGCGGATTTTCAATAGGATTTCCGGGGATCCGGAGTAACTAGATCCGGATCCCATTTCCTTCCCCCCTCCCCCTGCCCCCGATACCTGTTTCCTCGCCCTTCACTCCTTCGACGCCCCCAACCGGTTCCTTCCACCTGGCAACCTGTCACGAGATTATAGTGCCGGTTACCCTGGCTCCTGTTTTAAAGACTAATCCCTTGTTTTATGCTCCTGCCGTAAACAACACGCAGCCCATGAGCGACGCCCGCCCGGGCCAGCACCGGGCCAGCCAAAAAGGGAGGATTTACAGCAGATGATAGCCAAGTCCGTACTCGAAAAGTTCAAAGGGATCGTAGGAGAACAGAACTACTGGGACTCCCCGGCCGATCTTGCCCTGTACAGCTTCGACTCTTCGGTGGAGAAGCCGGCCCAGCCCGAGGTGGTGGTGCGCCCCGAGAGCACCGAGCAGGTGGCGCAGATCTGCAAGCTCTGCAACGACAACAGCATCCCCCTGGTGACCCGCGGTTCGGGCACCAACCTGGCCGGCGGCACCATCCCGGTGACCGGTGGCTGCGTGCTGCTGATGACCAAACTCAACAAGATCCTCGAAATCAACGTCAAGGACATGTATGCCGTGGTTCAGGCCGGCGTCATCACCGCGGATTTCGCCGCGGCGGTGCTGGAGAAGGGCCTGTTCTATCCGCCCGATCCGGGCAGCCAGAAGATGTCGACCCTCGGCGGCAACGTGGCCGAGAACGCCGGCGGTCTGCGCGGCCTGAAATACGGGGTGACCAAGGACTACGTCATGGGCGTCACCTTCTGCGACATGGAGGGCAACATCGTCAAGGGCGGCGGCAAGACCGTCAAGCTCTGCACCGGCTACAACCTGACCGGCCTGATGTGCCAGTCCGAAGGGACCCTCGGGGTAATGACCGAGTTCGTCCTCAAGCTGGTCCCGCCCCCCAAGGCCTCCAAAGCGATGCTGGTTTCTTTCGACAGCATCATGGACGCCGGCAACACCGTTTCGGGGATCATCACCAACCACGTTCTCCCCTGCACCTTGGAGCTGATGGACAACTTCACCATCAAGACCGTCGAGGAAGCCACCGGCGCCGGCCTCCCCGTCGATGCGGCCGCCCTGCTGCTGATCGAGGTCGACGGCCACCCGGCCCAGGTCGAGGATGACTACCAGACCGTGCTCAAGGTCTGCCGCGAGAACAACGGCGCGGTCAAGGTGGCCAACACCTCAGAAGAAAAGGAAAAGCTCTGGGAGGGCCGCCGCAAGTCCCTCTCCTCCCTGGCCCGGCTGCGCCCGACCCTGGTGCTCGAGGACGCCACCGTGCCCCGTACCAAGATCCCCGACATCCTGGTGGCCCTCGAAGAGATCCGCCAGAAATACAACGTCACCATCGGCACCTTCGGCCATGCCGGCGACGGCAACCTGCACCCCACCTTCCTCTGTGACAAGCGCGACGTCGAGGAGATGGCCCGCGTGCACAAGGCGGTCGACGAGTTGTTCGCCGCGGCCCTGCGCCTGGACGGCACCTGCAGCGGCGAGCACGGCATCGGCATCGCCAAGGCCAAGTACATGGTCGACGAGGTCGGCGAAGGGACGATCAACTACATGAAGCAGATCAAGAAGGGGATCGACGCCAAGAATCTGCTCAATCCGACCAAGATGGGACTGTAAGCGATGAGTGCGGTGGAGAAAGTCGTAGGAGAGCTGAAACAGCTCGAGGAACTGCTGGTCCAGTGCAGCCGCTGCGGGACCTGCCAGTCGGTTTGCCCCCTGTACAAGAAGGACCGCCAGGAATCGTCCGTGGCCCGGGGCAAGATGTACCTGCTCGACGCGCTGGTCGAAGGGCAGATCAAAAAGGCCGACGAGATCTACAAATACCTTGATTACTGCGTGCTGTGCGGCCGCTGCAAGAACAACTGCCCCTCGGGGGTGAAGACCGACGAGATCTTCCTGCGCGCCCGGGGCATCCTGCGCCAGGTCAAGAAGCTGCCGGCCTGGCAGAAACTGGCCCTGAAAGTGGCCATGGGCCAGCCCAAGCTGCTGGCGGCCATGTCGCCGCTGTTCCACATCGGCCTGCGCGCCGGCGCCAGCAAGGTCGACGATGGGGTCTTCAAGCCGATGGGCCTGTTCAGGCCGCTGATCGGCGCGATGGCCGACCGCCATGTCATCGACATGCCGGCCGAGCCTTTCACCAAGAAGTACGGCGGCTTCAACCAGGCCCAAAATGAAAAGATGCGGGTCATCTTCTACCCCGGCTGCGCCGTCACCCTGATCTACACCGGCTGGGGCGAGGCGATCGTCGAGACCCTGCTGCACTACGGGGTGTCGGTCTATGTGCCCGAGGTCAACCAGTGCTGCGGCATTCCCTCGGCGACCATGGGGGAGATGGGGCTTTACAAGAAGCAGATCGGCGTCAACTTCGACTACTTCGATTCGATCAAGGACGCTGAGTACATCCTGACCTGCTGCCCGACCTGCGAGTACGGCCTGGGAGCCACCGCCGAACGCGAGAGCGGCCGCCAGCGGGGCAAGCAGATGATGGACATCATCGTCTTTATGGCCGAGGTGCTCAAGGGCGACTACCCGAAGGACATCCCCCTGGAGGGGCGCACCACCCTGCACATCCCCTGTCACTACAACCACGCCAAGGATTCCGTGCTCAAGGAGTTCATCAAGGAGCACTTCGACACCGAGTACGCCGATCTGAAAAACGACGGCTGCTGCGGCTTCGGCGGCACCTTCAGCCTGAAGAACTACGCGCACACCAAGGAAATTTCGGCGCTGAAGGCCAAGGAAGTCGAGGAGCGGGGCTATAAGAACCTGTTCACCGCCTGCCCGGGGTGCGCCATGAACCTCACCGACGCCACCCTGACCGCCGAGACGGCGGTGCAGGCCAGCCACCCGGTAGTAGAAATGTACCGGCGGCGGATCAAAAAAAATCCATAATTTCAAACTGCCTTTCACCACGAAGTTCACGAAGGACACGAAGTTTAAAAAAACAAAAGGTTTTCTTCGTGCTCTTCGTGCCCTTCGTGGTGCAAATGCCTTTTAACTTTAACCAACTATCCGGCTGAAGAAAGGAAACGCCACCATGGCAACGGCTCTCTCCCTGTTCCCGATCGTTCTGCTCATCTACCTGATGACCAAGAAAAACAGCGTCCCGTCCTTCAAGGCGCTGCCCCTGGTCGCCCTGATCCTTTACGTGCTGAAGATGGCCTACTTCGACGTCGAGGCCAACCTGGTCAACGCCACGGTGGTCGAAGGCCTGCTCACCGCCCTGGTCCCCATTTCCATCGTCTGGGGCGCGATCTTCCTGTTCAAGACCATGGAATACACCGGGGCCATGGACACCATCCGCACCTGGCTCAACGGCGTGACCACCAACAAGGTGGCCCAGGCCATGATCGTCGGCTGGGCCTTCGCCTTCCTCATCGAGGGGGCCAGCGGCTTCGGCACCCCGGCGGCCATCGCCGCTCCGATCCTGGTGGGCCTCGGCTTTCCCGCCGTGCGCGTGGCGATTCTCTGCCTGATCATGAACAGCGTGCCGGTGCACTTCGGCGCTGTCGGCACCCCGGGCTGGTTCGGCCTCGGCCAGCTGGAGGGCATCGGCCCGATGCAGCTGCTGGAGATCGGGCAGAAGGCCTCGATCCTGCACTTCTGCGCCGCCCTGGTGGTCCCGGTGATCGCCCTGACCTTCGCCCTTTCCTTCAAGGAAGTGAAGAAGAACCTGGTTTTCGTCTACCTGAGCATCCTCAGCTGCACCGTCCCCTACGTTATCGCCGCCCGCTTCGACTACGAGTTCCCCTCGGTGGTCGCCGGCGCCACCGGCCTGGTGCTTTCCGCATTCTTCGCCCAGAAGAAGATCGGCCTGGCCCGCGAAGAAGGTGAAGTCCGCGTGGCCAACCAGGTGTCTCTTCCGGCCCTGGTCAAGGCTTCCTTCCCGCTGTGGGGCACCGTGGCGATCCTGCTGGTGACCCGCATCAAGCAGCTCGGCGTCAAGCCCCTGCTGGTCAGCAAGACCCCGATTATGGAAGTTTCCCTCGGCTCTTTCGGCGACCTGAGCCTGAGCCGGTCGCTGGTGCTGTCGCTGCAGCACATTTTCGGCACCGACGCCGGCTGGGCCTACCAGACCCTCTACATCCCGGCCCTGCTCCCCTTCATCCTCATCTCCAGCATGGCCTTTATCCTGTTCTCCGCCCAGAAGGCCGCGGTCAACCGCACCGTCAGCGAATCGCTGACCCAGATGAAAAAGCCGGTCATGGCCCTGCTCGGCGCCCTGGTGTTCGTCAAGCTGCTGATGCTCGGGACCGCTCAGGTCGAGGCCAACACCATCATCATCGGCAAGGCCCTGGCCGAGGCCATGGGTACCCAGTGGAAGTTCTTCGCCTCCTACCTGGGAGCGCTGGGCGCCTTCTTCTCCGGGTCCAACACTGTCTCCAACCTGACTTTCGGCGGCATCCAGTACTCCATCGCCAAGAACCTGGGGCTTAACCCCCTGACCATTCTCAGCATGCAGTCCGTCGGGGGCGGCATGGGCAACATGGTCTGCATCCACAACATCGTTGCCGTCTGCTCGGTGCTGGGGCTCAGCAACCAGGAAGGCTTCATCCTCAAGCGGACCATGATCCCCATGCTGGTCTACGGGGCCATCGTCGGCGTGGTCGGCTTCATCATGCTCGCCGGCTGATTCCGACCGACCAGTCCTGTTTTTTACACCCGCCGGGGCTGCCGAATGGCAGCCCCGGTTTTTTATTTACCGCGCGGAATGAATCCCTGCCGACACCAAATTTCCCCTTTTCATCGGGATCTGGTTTCGTGCTAAAGTGCGGCGGATTTTCCCAGGCAGATTCCATTCCCTCCCCTCCATTCTGCCCCTTAAAAACCCATATCCCGATCCAGGACTCGCCCCGCATATGTCAAGCCGCTTCAATCGCATTCTT
The DNA here is from genome assembly GCF_019704135.1 of Desulfuromonas versatilis. Classification (NCBI taxonomy): domain Bacteria; kingdom Pseudomonadati; phylum Thermodesulfobacteriota; class Desulfuromonadia; order Desulfuromonadales; family Desulfuromonadaceae; genus Desulfuromonas; species Desulfuromonas versatilis. The sequence continues at coordinate 1,747,993 of NZ_AP024355.1, read as the reverse complement.
ATCCCCGCCCTGGTGCTTTACGGGGCGGCTCTGACCTGGCTCTGGCTGCCCAATCCTGGCATAGCCGAAGAAAACCGGCTCATGGAAAACCTGCAGGCCCTCAGCCTGCTGGCCGGGCTGGTCTGCGCCTGCGCCACCCTTATGGATAAAAACCGGGTTTCTCCCAGCTGGTTGCCCTGGATGCTGACCCTGTTTTTCTTCACTCTGTTCCTGCGGGAGGTCGATTTCGAACGATTGGACCTCCCTCCCTTGATCGCCGCCCTCGGCAGCGGCTCGGGCCGCAACCTGCTGCTTTCGGCAGGCTGGGCCGCGGGGTTCGGGGTGTTCCTGCGCCGCCGCATGAGCCTTTGGCCGGCGCTGCGTTCGCGCCTCTTGAGCAGAGCCTTTTTGCTGCTGGCCACCGGCGCCGTTTTTTACGTCCTGGCAGTTCCCTTCGACCAAAGGCTTTTATTCCCTGACCGGACCCTCAACCGGTTTCTGGAAGAGCTGTGTGAAAACTATGCCACCTTTTTGCTGTTCTGGGGGGCCCTGGTTTTGCGGTTTCCCGCCCTGGAAAAATCGTCCCACCGTTCTTGTGCCATACCGCCCCGGCCTGGGACGTGAGGATTGAAATCATCGAGCTGGCATGGTAAAGACTAAGGAGATGTTTTCTCATCCGCCTGCTCTTGCCTCCAGTGGAAGCAAGCTGTCAGGGTCCTACCTTCTGGGGGAGCTCATGACGTCTTCACCACCTGCCCGGCGGGGCCCCAAGCTCGGGGAACTGCTGGTCTCCTGCCAGCTGATCACCCAGCATCAATTGAACGAGGCCCGGCGCCTCCAGGATCAGTCGGGGGAGAAACTCGGCTCGGTCCTGGTCGGTATGGATTATCTTACCGTCGACCTCCTGCTCGAATCGCTCGGCAGGCAGTATTCCCGGCCCACCGTCAATCTGTTCTCGACCGACATCCCGGTCGAGACCCTGCGCCTGATCCCCCTGGAGAAAATGAAGAAATACGGGGCCCTGCCCCTGGGAGTCAGCTCCCACCGGTTCCGTGTGGCCATGGTCGACCCCAACGACATCGCCGCGACCCGCGAACTGCAGTTCATACTGGGGATTTCCGTGGAACCCCTGCTGGCCCCGTCGTTTCAGATCTCCGCGGCACTCACTTTGCTGGAAAAGATGGAGGGCAAGCTCCAGGCGCCCCTCCTGGGCACCGATCTGCTAAAGGCCTGTGCCAGAAGGACCAGAGTCAGCGAGGTGCGCACGGCCCGGTTGGAAGAATTGCTCAGCCGCATGCTGCAGGAGGAAGCCTCGGACCTGTTGCTGGTGGCCGGCGCCCCGCCGAGCATCAAGAAAAACAACGAGCTGGTCCGCCTGCCAGGGCCCTTCCTCACACCACAGCAGGTCATTGACTACGCCCGCAAACTGACCACCGAAGACCAGCTCAAACGCTTCTCCCAGGACAGGGAACTCGATTTTGCCCTGACCTTGCCCGAACTTGGGCGGTTCCGGGTCAACATCTACCGCCAGCGCAGCTCGGTTTCCATCGCCGTGCGCCCCATTGTCGAAGAGATCCCCAGCCTGAAAAAGCTCAGGCTGCCGGGGTGGCTGGAGGAATATGCCCTGAAGACCCAGGGGCTGATCCTCATCACCGGCCCCAACGGCCACGGCAAGACCACCACCATGGCGGCCATGGTCGACATCATCAATTCCAAAAGCCGCAAAAACGTCATCACCATCGAAGATCCCATCGAGTACCTGCACCGGCACAAGTCGAGCAACGTCAACCAGCGCGAAGTCGGCCTCGACACCGAATCCTTCCATGTCGGGCTGCGCCATGTGCTGCGCGAGGCCCCCGACGTGATCGTCATCGGCGAGATGCGCGACCCCGAAAGCTTCGCCATCGCCCTGCAGGCGGCCGATACCGGGCACCTGGTGATCAGCTGCGTGCACGCCAACAACGCGGTGCTGGCTGTCAACCGCATCATCGACGTCTTCCCCCCCGAGCAGCAGCGGCAGATCCGGGTCCAGATGGCCGACAACATGCAACTGATCTTCAACCAGCGCCTGGTGGCCCGCAAGGATGGCAGCGGTCGGGTGCTGGCCTACGAGAAGCTCACCAACAGCTACCGGGTGAAAAACATCATTCGCGAGGGCAAAGAGCATCAGATCCGCGCCCTGTTGCAGCAGTCGATGGAAGATTTCCGCTCCCTCGACGTGAGCCTGGCCGAACTCTGCTACGATGGCCTCATCACCGTCGAGGCGGCCCTGCATTACTGCCAGGACGAGAGTTTTTTCAAGGAATTGATGCGCAAGGGGCGCGGCGCGCTTAGCGCCAAACCGGCGGACCAGACCCTTTCCAAACCAGGCTGAATAAAAAAAGGGGCCGCCTCGGCCCCTTTTTCGCTGCGTGGCGCCCGGATTATTAGTCCCTGGCCATCGCCGAAATGAACGAATCAGCCTCGCTGATGGAACGCTCCATCTCCCGGATCAGCGACCCGATATCCCCCTCGATGGATTTCAGCTCTCCCTTCAACGACGCGATAGCCTGGGCATTGAGGTTATGCTTGAGATACAGAACCTGGTCGCGAAAAGCCGAGAGAACAGGGTCGATACGCTCCTCGGCCCGCTTCATGGCGCCGATCAGCTGGCCGTACTGGCGCCGCGTACGCTCGAGCTTGGCTTGGCTGTCGCGGCGTAGGCTGGCGTTGGAGTACTGCTCGAGTTCATCCTTCCACTCATCGAACAGCGCCCCGGCCACGTCCTCGACGTCGTCGATGCGGCTGCGCACCGCGTCGGCCTTGGCCTCGCTGCGATCGAGTTCTGCTTTCAACTTGTTGTACTGCTCCTCGAGAGCGCCGCTCTGAACCCCTAGCACTTCGTTAAAGCGCTGCAAGGCCGATCTGAACTGTTCCTTGGCTTCCTGCTGCGAATCCCTGGCCTCTTCGACGCGATCGACCAAGATGTCGCGCTTGTGGACCCCGAACTTCTCCATGGTATGGTAATAGGCCGTCTGACAACCGGTGAGAAACGTCAAGCTCAGCAGCCACGCAAGAATCCTGGCCGGCGCCTGGAATCTCCGGAGGTTCATGATTCGGTTCCTTTCATTTCCACCAGACAGAAAAAAACGGCCCGGTTATTTTTTAGCCAAATGAATGCGCGGTTCCAACTTCGGATCGAAATCGGCGAAACGCTCGGGGCCCAGCAACTCAAGCTCGGCCAAGGCCCGGCGGGTTTGGTTCACCAGGTCCGCCACGTCGATCCCCAAACAGAGTTGGCCGAAGGGCTCGAGGTACCCCGTGCCACGGCGCAGCAGACTGACCGCTCCCCGGTAATTGCCCCGCCGGTTATGCAGCAAGCCAATGCCGACCTGCAGGATTCCCTGGTAAAGCTTGCGGATCTCGCCCCTCTCCTGACACCAGAGAATTTCGAGGGTTTCATGTGCGAGGAAGTAATCTCCGGCATTGAACTCCTCGATTGCCCGCAACAGCAATTCGGGGGGGCGCATCAAGCAGGCTCTGCAAGGATTGCTGGTCATAGTCAAGGCTCGAAGCTCAGGCGGTGAGAAATCGGCCCCGCCTCTGTTGAAAAGCATACCAGCTTTCACCGGAGCCTCTTGCAGAAGTCGAGTTCGTCATGAGATTGGGCGACCACCTTCAGCGCAAAGACCATTTATTCAGCGAAACGCCATGCAGGGCGGTTACAACCGATCGCATCGGATCTAGACTTTTGCAAGAGGTTTGTCATAAAAAAATAACTTGATAGCGGCCCGAAGGAAGCTATCATTAAAATCAATTGCCAAACTTCGTCGATCATTCGCCCGAAACACATGGCGCTCCTCGCGGGATTCGAGCCTGATGCGCAAGTCCACCATCTTTATCTATTTTCTTTTCCTTAACCTGATGCTGGCCGGCTTGGCGATCGGGCATTCGCAGGAGGGCAGAACCCGGGCCGAAGCGAGCCTGTCACATAAATCATCCCTGGTAAAACGCTTGGGACTAACCGACCTGGCCCTGTTCACCGAGGCCCGCTACACCCGCCACCCGGCCATGGCCGATCTGGGCACCCCGTTTCAGGACTATCCCATGTCTCAGGAGCATTACCCAACCGGTTCCCTGGTCGGGCCCCCTCCCCACTTGACCAGCCAGAGGGTCGGGCCATGATGTGGCTGGCCCGGCAGCGTTATCTGCTCGATTTCACTCTTTCGTCCCTGTTGCGCCGCAAGGGGAAGAACGCGGCTCTGGTTCTGGTCTACACGGCGGTAGTGTTCGCCCTCGCCTCGGTCATGCTCTTTACCCAGGCCCTGCTGCGCGAGGCACAGGTGGTTCTTCGCGATGCCCCCGAGATCGTCGTTCAACGACTCGCCGCCGGCCGCCACGATCCGATCCCCATCGACTATGCCGAGCAAATCGCCGCCATCCCAGGGGTAACCGCCGTCCGCCCCAAACTCTGGGGCTACTATTTCGACACGGTATTCCAGGCCAACTACACCCTGCTGGTGGACGACGAATTTCCCCACGGTCCGGGCAACATCGCCATCGGCCCCGGCATCGCCAAAATCAGCGAGTCGGAAATTGACAACATCCTGCCCTTCTGGACCGACAAGGGGGAGCTGGTCAGCTTCAACATCAGCGAGATCCTCAGCGCCGAATCCGAGCTGGTCAGCAGCGACCTGATCCTGCTTACAGAGGAGGATTTCCGCATGCTCTTCGGCTTTCCCCAGGGGGCTGCCACCGACCTGGAGGTCAGGGTGCTCAATCCCAACGAAATCCCAGTGGTAGCCGGCAAGATCCGCAAGCTGCTGCCTGACACCCGGCCGATCGTCCGTGAAGAAATCCTGCGCACCTACGACGCGGTCTTCAGCTGGCGCAGCGGACTATTGGTGGCGATCCTGGGCGGGGCGCTGCTGGCCTTCGTCATCTTCGCCTGGGACAAGGCCTCGGGTCTCTCGGCCGAGGAGAAAAAAGAGATCGGCGTGCTCAAGGCCATCGGCTGGGAAACCTCGGAAGTTCTGCAGATGAAATTCTGGGAGGGGACGGTGATCTCGCTAAGTTCGTTTCTGGTCGGGATGCTGCTGGCCTACTGGCACGTGTTCCTTACCGACTCGGCCCTGTTCGCCCCCGTGCTCAAGGGCTGGGCGATCCTCTACCCCCAATTTCGCCTGGTACCGTTCATAGACCCCTTTCAGGTGGCGACCCTGTTCTTTCTCACCGTACTCCCCTATACCGTCGCCACCATCATTCCAGCCTGGCGGGCGGCGACCATCGACCCGGACGCGGTGCTGCGGAGTTGAACAAGCGAGTAACCCAAAAAACCAATGGGACGCAGATAAAATCTGATAAAAATCTGATCAGGCAAAAACCAGGCGTTTTACCAATCACTTATCACTCATTACTCATCACTAGCCCATGATCGAACTGACGAGCGTCACAAAAACCTTCAACCAGGGCCGCCCCAACGAGTTCACCGCGGTGCGCGATGTCTCGCTGAGCATCGAGGGGGGCAAGGTCAGCGTACTGCAGGGGCCGAGCGGGTCGGGGAAAACCACCCTGCTCAGCCTCATCGGCTGCATGGCGCGACCCACCGCCGGGCGTATCCGCCTGAGCTACGCGGAACAGGACCAGATGCCGGGCGGATCGGGGTTTCCCGGCGGGGAGGTGACCAGCCTGCCCGAGCGATTTCTCACCGCGATCCGCCGCCACACTTTCGGTTTCATCTTCCAACACTTCCACCTGGTCAAGGGGGTAAGCGCCCTCGAGAACGTCATGCTCCCCGCCTACCCCAACGGCGAACCCTATGGGGAACTCAAGGGTCGTGCCGGGGAACTGCTGCAGTTGTTCGGTATCGCCGGCAAGGCTCAGGAGAAGGTTGACTGGCTCTCCGGCGGCGAAATCCAGCGGGTCGCCATCGCCCGCGCCCTGATCAACGACCCGGCGGTAATCATCGCCGACGAGCCGACCGCACACCTCGACACCCAACTGGCCGAGGAGTTCGTGGAAATCCTCGCCGGGCTGAAGCACCGCGGCAAAACCATCGTCATCGCCAGCCACGACCCCCTGGTCTACCAGGCCCCGGTTATCGACCGGGTGGTGCGGATTCGCGATGGACGGGTTGAAAGGCAGTGACCGGTGATGAGTAATAAGTGATCAATGTTCGAGGCCGCAGCGGCTCCGACGGATCGGTCGGCTCGGACCAATCAGTCGGATCAAACGCGGCCCGTTGCCTTATCCGTGAAAATCAGCTTTGATCCTTGTCCAATTGCCTTAATGCTTATTGCTTTTGCCTTATCAGCGTTCATCAGATCTGATCAGCGTCCCCCAAAAGGTTCTTGCCCTTTTCTCAGGAGAAGCCCCATGAAAAAAGTCCCGGCAGGCCATCGATTGCTCCTGATTGCGTCATTTCTCGCTCTCCTGACAGCCCCTGCCATTGCCGCCGATCCCACTTGGGACGACGTTTCCATGATCCTCCAGCAGCGCTGTGTGGTGTGCCACCAGGGGCCGGCCGCTCCCAAGGGCTTGCGCCTCGACAGCCTGGATGGGCTGCGCGCCGGTAGCGAGGACGGTCCGGTCGCCTTGCCGGAAAAGCCGGCGGAGAGCGAGCTGCTGAAACGGGTGCGCGGCAAGAGCCTGCCGCGCATGCCGCTGACCGGGCCGCCCTGGCTGAACGACGAGGAGATCGACCTGATCGAGCGCTGGGTCGCCGCCGGCATGCCTGCCGCTGCCGCCGCCGCTGCAGCGACGCCCGGGTCCGCAGCTATCGAGACCACGCCGGAACCGTCAACCGTAACCAGCAACTCGCCACGCTGGTCGAACGTGGCGCCCATCTTCCTCTCGCGCTGCGCCAAATGCCACAGCCCTACCGGCATGATGGGACCGGCCCCCGAGGGCTTTCTGACCACCGGCTACGCCGAAATCCTCGCCAGCGGCGAACGGGCCCGCATCGTGCCGGGACAGCCCGGCGCCAGCGAGGTGGTGCGGCGCATCAAGGGGCTGTCCCGACCGCGGATGCCCTTTGACGGCCCGCCCTGGCTGGATGATGATCAGATCGATCTGATCGAAAAATGGATCGCCGCCGACGCCCCCGATGACCAGGGACAACCCGCACCCATCCCCGTCGGCGCCCGGGTGCGTTTCGAGGGGACGCTCACCGAAAGGTGGAAGGTCGACGGCCAGCCCCTGGCGGTTGGCAGCGGCACCCGCCTGGACAAGGACCCCGGCGTTGGGGCGCACGTCCAGGTGCAGGGCATCGTGGAGCAAAATGGCACGATTCGCGCGACGCGGATACGGGGGAGATAAACGCAAAACCGTCTAAAATCTTTAAAGGCAATTGGACACGGATAAAATCTGATAAACACGGATAATGCAAAACCTGGCCGCATTTGATCCGACCGATCAGTCGGATCAGACGCGGCCCCAACCACTGACCACTGACCACTGACCACTGACCACTGACCACTGACCACTGACCCCATGCTCTTGCACCCCACAATAATCGCCCTTCTGGTCACCTCGGCCCTGATCTCCCTGCTGTTGCTCTACTGCAGCGGCATCGGACTGCAGATCCTGCTGCGCTGGAGCCTGAACAGCGGCAGCGAGCTGCAGCTGCGCCTGGAGCGCAAGACCTACCTGGTGACCACCATCCTGTTCAACGTGATGATCTTTCAGCTGGCGTCGCTGTTTCTGTTCGTGTTCACCGCCGACCGCCTCCACCCCCTGTTCATCGGCGCCATGTGCGCCGCGGGCACCCTCAACGCCAACCCCTTCGGTTACCCGACCCTGCTGCTGAAGATCGCCACCTTCTTCCTGGCCGGGCTGTGGCTGGTGCTCAACCATGCCGATACCCGCGCCTACGATTATCCCCTGACCCGGACCAAGTACTCCCTGCTGCTGCTTCTCACCCCTGTGGTGCTCGCCGAGACAAGCTTCCTGGCCCTCTATATTCTCGGCCTCAAACCCGACCTGATCATCTCCTGCTGCGGCAGCCTGTTCGGCGCCGAGGGCCAGGGACTCGCCTCCGAGTTGGCCGCGCTTCCCGTTGGGCCGGTGCGCCTGGCCCTGGTTATCGCCATGGTCCTTACCCTCGCCACAGGGCTCTGGTTTCTGCTGCGCGGCCGCCAGGGGTGGCTGTTCGCCATGGCCGGCACAGCCAGCTTCCCGGTCGCACTGGCGGCGATCATCTCGTTCATTTCCCTCTACTACTACGAACTCCCCACCCACCACTGCCCCTTCGACATCCTCCAGGCCGGCTACGGCTACGTCGGCTATCCGGTCTACCTGGCCCTGCTCGGGGGCGCCATAAGTGCGGCGGGAGTCGGGGTCCTTTCTCCCTTCTCCCGCAAGCCAAGCCTTGCCCGGAGCCTGCCCCGAGTGCAGAGGCGCCTTGCCGTCACCAGCCTGGTGCTGTTCGTGATTTTCGCGGCGCTGGTCGGGTGGGAGCTGGCGACTTCGAAATTGATTCTGATCGACTAACTGCAACCTGCAGCGCAAGATCCGACGGATAGGTCCGATCCGACCGATCTGACGGATCTGACGGATCAACCACAGCAAAAAAACCTGAATTGGTCACGGATCAAATCTGATTAACACGGATAAAGCCGAAACCCCGGTGGTGCGGATAACGGCTTTTCTGACCACTGTCCACGGTCCACTGGCCACCGCCTCTAAAACGGCGGCGGCGGGCTGGCGGGTTCGGTCTCGAATTGCCAGGTGTGGTCGGCCTTCAGAGGGTTGCCCGCGAGGTCGGTGACCGCGGCGTCCACGGTGACGAGGTAGGCCGTGAACACGAACAGAGGGGCATCGGGGGTAAAAGTACCGGTGCGGGTGGCAGGGTCGTAGAGCAGGGTACCGGATTGAGGTGCCAGATCGAACTGCCGCAAGACCCGCAGGGTCAAGGTGGCGGGGGCGATCTCTTCGCTGAAGGTGACAAGGATCTCGGTGTCCACCGCGACTGCGGTTTCCCCCGCGGCGGGCAGGTTTGCCGTCACGGTGGGCGCCGGCCCGGTAGTAAAGCTCCAACGGTATTCCCCGGCCAGGGGATGGCCGGCAAGATCCCGCACCCCCTGGCTGAGGATTGCCGTGTAACGGGTGTCGGGCGCCAGCAGGCCCGCGGAGGTGAATACCGCCGTCACGGATGCAGAGTCAAAGACAAGGGTACCCGGTTCGCTTCGGCCGTGGTCATCCTCCAACCGAAAGGCCTCTGCCGGGTTCGGGAAGTCTATCTCCTCGCTAAAGACAGCCCTCACCAGCGTATCCTCGGCCACGTCGGTGGTATTCGACTCCGGGAAGACGGCGAGCACTTGGGGCGGCTTCGGATCCTGGGCCCCGTCGCCTCCGCCCCCACCTCCGCCGCAGCCGGCAATGACCATTGCGGCGAGCACATTTCCGATCAAAACGACCCTGCTACTCATGCCAGAACTGTCTCACTTCTGCAAACTTCTTCATCTCCTCCCTCATTGCGAGGGAGGAGGAGAACCTCGGTTACAGACCGGGGCGCGAAATGATCAACCGATAATCGGCATCCGAGCGGGAAAGGTACAACCAATAGCCCAGCCAGGGAACCAGGGCGACATCCGGCCCCTGGTAGGTTGCCAGGTATCCGTAGTTGTTGCCGTAGTCGCTCCCCTTGAGATAATAGAAGACATTGGGCAGCCATCTCTCTGAAATTGCCTCCGCCCAACTTACCGGCGGGGCACCTCCCCGCTGCACCTTGATATCGGCCAGACGGACCGGCCCGCCATAGGGGATGCTGATAATGTTCCAACCCGGCTTGAGGGCAAGGGCAAACTCGCTCGCGGTGATCTCCGGCACCCCATCCACCGGCGGCAGTGTCGTTCCGACCTCGGCCTGCTGGACAAGGTACCCTTCCCCCGATCGAACCGGCCCCGATGAATCGACCAACACAAAGGCGCCACGGTTGCCCGTCGAACTCAGCCCCTCGGAATCCCATCGATAGGCATTCGCGGTTCCCAGGGCCTGGGCGGCTGCCAGGTTGGCACCCTCCAGTGCCCCGGGTAAGCCGACCAGATTGGCGCCCCGTACCAGCCGCACCGCCGGCCCGGCAAGCTCTCCGGCGGTTGGATAACGGAAAATCAGGGTGCCGGCATCGTCGCGCGCCTCGAAGTGGTAATTGCACACCGGGGCCGGGCCAAGCCAGGTGGTGTAGGCGTAGGTCGCCCCGTGGCCGGCATCGCCCGACAGCAGATTCATGGGATAGACGTAGCCGTTTAGCACCAGCACGATCTGCGGGGGCGGCGCCCCCGAGGGGTCGCTGAGCAGCACCTGGAAGCGGAATCGAATGTCGATCCGCGGCTTGCCATTACTCACATCGAGATTGCTCGAGGCATCTCCCCCGTCTTCGCGCACCACGCAAGCCGCCCCCTCCCCGGCGGGCGGGCAAGCCAAAATCGCCAATTGAACGGGTGCGGCGGTGACGCTCAGGGTGAAGGACTGGCTAGCGGCGAGTCCACCCGGGTCGTCAACCGTCAGCGATACCGAGTGTTCCCCAACAGCCTCGACGCCGGCAGCGCCCGCCAGGATCGCCGTGCCATCCCCGTTGTCGGTCAGGGTCAACCAGGAGGGGTAACTGCCGGAGAAGGTCAGCTTGTCCCCGGCATCCGGGTCGGACGCTTTGACGGTATAGGTGTAGGCCTTTCCCTGTTCCGCCGAGGTTACCGGGGTGCTGGTGAAGACGGGGGCATCGTTGAGGTTAGACACCAATATGGAGAAATTCTGGGTCGCCGACAACCCGCCGCCGTCCGTCACCTTGAGACCGACAGGGTGGTTGCCGACCTGACCGTTGTCCGGAGTCCCGGAGAGCGTGGCGGAGCCGTTGCCATGGTCGGTCAACGTCAGCCAGGCCGGATAGGTTCCGGTGATGGTCAGACTGTCCCCGGTATCGACATCCGCTCCCTTGACGGCGTAGCTGTAAGCGGTGCCCTGCTGGGCCGAAAGGACCGGCGAACTGGAGAACGTCGGAGGATCGTTGAGGTTCGCTACGGTGATGATGAATGCCTGGGTCGCCGACAGCCCGCCCGCGTCGGTGACCTTGAGGTTGATGGAATGGTTGCCCACCTGGGCGTTGCCGGGCGTACCGCCGAGTGTGGCCGTTCCGTCGCCGTTGTCGGTCAAGGCCAGCCAAGCGGGATAGGTGCCACTGATGGTCAGTTTGTCTCCGGCGTCAACATCGGCAGCCCGGAGGGCATACCGGTAAGCGGTGCCCTGCCGGGCCGAGATCACCGGGGTACTGACAAAGCTGGGTGGGTCATTGACGTTGGCCACCGCTATGGAAAAATTCTGGGTCGCCGACAGCCCGCCGGCGTCGGTAACCTTGAGGCTGATGGGGTGACTGCCGACCTGGGCATTGCCCGGGGTGCCGGCCAGGGTGGCGGTGCCGTTGCCGCGGTCAGCCAGGGTCAACCAGGAGGGATAGGTACCGGCAATGGTCAGTGTTTGTCCGGCGTCGGGATCGGTGACGGCAACCGAATAACTGTAACCTTGCCCCTGGGTGGCGGCGGTAACCGGAGCGCTGGTAAACCGGGGAGGACTGTTTGCGGGTTCAGCAGGCCCCCCGCCGGCCTGCAGCGCCATTTCCACCGCCCGCAGCGCATTGAGCCTGCCCCAGCCATAATAGGGGTCCCAACCCGGCACGTCCTCAGTTGGATTGCCCACCTGGTCATCGGCGGTTTTGATTAAAATGTCAGCCACCTGGTCATTGGTCAAAGAGGGGTTCGCCGACCAGACCAGCGCAGCTACCCCCGCGACATGGGGCGCGGCCATGGAAGTACCGTCCCAGGCTTGGTACCGGTTGCCGGGAATGGTGCTGAGGATCCCCTGACCGGGGGCGACCAGATCGATATGGGAACCAAAGTTGGAACCCCAGGTGGAATTGGCGACACGGACGTCATTTCTGTCTGTCGCCCCAACTGCGAGCACCTTTGGATATGCAGCGGGATATTCCAGAATGTTCCCGCCCCCGTTGCCTATCGCAGCTACCAGCAGACATCCCTTGGAGTGGGCGAAATTAACGGCAGCAAGCAGATAACTAGGGTTGGCGAGACTGCCAACACTCAGGTTAATCACCTTGGCGCCATTGTTAACGGCATAATAAATCCCTTGGGTCAAGGCACTGGTTGAGCCCATTTGATTGGCACCTAGCACCTTAACCGGCAGAAAACTCACCTGCCAGTTGAGGCCGGCGACCCCTTTGCCGTTATTTGTTTGGGCCCCAATAACACCAGCGATGTGGGTACCATGACCGACGTCGTCCAGTGCATCGCCATCTCCGTTTACAAAATCATATCCCGAAACAACTTTGCCGCTTAAGTCCTCATGCCTATAGTCGATACCGGAATCCACCACCCCAACAACCAATTCTGGATTGCCCGTCACAAAATTCCACGCCTGGCCTGCGGCAATACTCGTCATCCCCCATTGGGAAGCCAAACTTGGATCGTTGGGGGTCAAAAAAGCTCTCACGGGATAATCGGCTTCGGCGGAAACTACATTCGGGTCCGAAGAAAAATCCTCCAGAATCGCTCGCACGTCCCTTCCTTGGGGAAGATCCAAAAAATATATCCGGTCTAAACCCAAATCCCCTTGATTCACCGGCTTGAATGAACGGCCAAAAGATACATCGATCGAAGGGGCTGGTCCGGTGATAAGAGGGCGAATTTTTAAAACACCATGACGTTTAAACTTCTCCTGCAAGGTGGGCTTTTTCGTTTTCAGGGAGTTTACAAGTGCCAAAGCGGGGGTATCGGGTAATTGTTCCTTCAGTTTAACCACAATCCGACTGGGTATTGCCATAGCGGGGCCCACTGCTGGTGACTCTTCATGAGGGAGTAATTTTCCGGGATCAAGCTTTTTTATGTTCCCCGTCACCCCAGAAGAAATTCCACCTGAAATAGTTCGAACGCCTATATCAGGTAGCCCTTCCTGGGCCAGCGCCGAAGCAATCAGGAGAAAATACGTGCCAATCAGTAGTCCACCTACCTTTTTCAAAACATATCCCATGGCACACCAACTCCTTCCCGTGTCAAGAGCATCATGCGCGAGTGCAGGACAGATGGGCTCCCAAGCAATCGCCCCCCTGACCACAATTAATTAAACAAAAATGGGGCTGGGCCGAATTCCTCTCCCCTCTAGGAATTACGACCTGCAGCCCCAAAATTTCTAAATCAAAACGGTCCTGAAACAGTCCCGAAATCAGTAATCGAAGGTAGTCACCCAAACCAGAGAAACCGGTAAACTGCAATATCGCCGGTCGCCCATAAGGGCCAGAAACTACGATTTGCCCTGCCGACGACGGAGGTAGACCAACCCCCCAAGCCCCGCTCCAAGCAACAGGATGGTCGATGGTTCGGGTACAGGCGGTGCATTTTTCAGGTCAAAGCCGAAGTCGGGAAGAAAAAATTCACCAAACGCAATGTCAGTAAGGAAGCCAAAGCTGTCGATTTCAGAAATGGTCCATAATTTATCAAAAACTGTCAACTCGAGAAGGGAAGAGTTAAAAGTGAATTCGGTCAAAAAGCTAAACCCTTTCAGACGACCGATGGGGGGAACAAGAGGGTCCTCGTCTGGACCTAGGGTACCATCATCATCTTGCGGAAAGATGTCGAAACTTAATGACGGAGGTAAAAAAGAAAATCCGTCAAAAAAGATGTCATCTGCTGCAGCGAAAGAACCAAGCCCCTGGAAGGAGAAACTGAAATTGGTAAGATCACCACCCGTGTACACTTGCTCGGAAGGCCCAAAATCGGATATAAGGTCACGATCGTAAATGGCACTACCGTTAATAAAAGAAGTAGTGCTCAAAATTCCATCAAGAACACTGCCTGCATTAACCCCCCCAACCAAGCCTCCGAAATTCTGTTGAATGAACACCGCCTCCGCGGTTACCACTCCGCCTACCAACATCACCACCGCAGCAAAAACAGAAACCAAAAAATTTCGCATCTTCATATCCTCCCTCGATTGAGTTCAGAACATTTTTCCTCTTCACCTGGCCAGCCCGCCCCCATTTCCTGAACCGAGCCACCCCGAAACGTCACTCGACTGCAGGAAACCTGAGCCAAAAGAAAAAATAAGAATTATTGGAGAAATCCAACAGCACCAATCATGCCAGCTGCATATCTAAATGAAATTATTGCCATTTCGAACACGCCTCAATTTTGAATCCAAGGACGTCAAATTTTTCGACAAAAGAAATTTCTCAGGTCTGGCGGTCTGAAGGCGGTGAACCATTGGGAGGTCGGGTAGCAGGCGAAGCCGCGGTTTTTGTACCGGGAACACACGTTCCCTTTGCGAATTCCATCCAGGGGCAGGGATCCATCACCCTGTTTTTTTCGGGGTGACGTGGACGGTTTATCAAGCAAACTGTAAACCTGATCGACAAGCCAGCTCCAATGAAGATTATTCAATATTATATTCAATTACTTAACTCGAGGCTTGAGTTTTGGACCCTTTACAGGCTCAGCCGTTTTCAGTTTCGAGGTCCCCTCAAAAAATAAAAAAGTAGGAAATTCCTACCAGGAAATTCGGGTTTCTCCCCATAGGCAACCAGCAGGTTTGAGATATGCCTCTATATGTCAGATAAAAAACTTTTCTAATTTCATAGGGAAATAAAAGAGCATAGAGAATTCCGCCTCCCAAGGTCCACAAACTAGGCTTTACGATACGCCCAGCGGGAAACCATCCCCACCCAGTTCAGACATAACTTACTATTTTTATTAAACTTTTCTCAACCCATCGGTAGTTTGGTCAACAATAGTTCTTATGTAGACATTTTTTCGGTTTTCTTTACAGCTGAAATTTTTCAACCGCCATGCTTGATTTACACAAATAAAAACATGACCTTACATCCTTGGAACACTATTTGAATTTGCAATAACTTATTAGCACCATAAAATTATCCCATTTTCCATCCAAGCGAACTGCTGACGCGGAAAACGGAAGAGCCTGGAGTCCAAGGCCTATCAGCAACAGAAAAGGAGGACCATCATGGCCCAACGAAGCCCCTCCGCAACGCCCGATAATCCCAGATCGCACATTATCCACAATGGAATCCGGGTGCTGGCCGGCATTCTACTCTTGCTCCCCCTGGTGATAATGGGGTACAGCTCGCCCGCACTAGCAGGACTATGCAGCACCACCGTTCACGCCGACGTGGTGGCGCTCGACCAGTTTCTCACCTTCAACCGGTTGGGGGCCGTCAACCCCCAGGGAATGATCTTCGCCCTGGCGAAGGACGTCGTCCCCAAGGACACCCTGCCGGAAGACCAGGACCTGGCCCACAGCTGTCTCAACACGGCATGTTCCCCAGGGGACGTCAAGCTGCGTGACGACAAACGCCCCCGCCCTATCGCCTTGCGGGTCAACGAGGGGGAATGCCTTCAAATTTCGTTTAAAAACCTTCTCGCGCCCACTGCCGCGGCCGCCGCGGCAGTGGACCCGGCCACCGGCATCGAGCTGAACGACCAGCCGGCCACCCGCTCCGCCGGCATCCACATCACGGGGATGCAGCTTGGCGGTGACATCACCGATGACGGGTCCAACGTAGGGGCCAATCCCAGCAGTCTGGTGCCCCCCGGGGGGAGTACCACCTACACGGTTTACGCCGAGAAGGAGGATGCCTTCGTCTTGTACAGCACGGCTGCCAATGTGGGTGGCCAGGGGGGCAGCGGCACCCATGCCTTCGGCCTGTTCGGGATTGTCAACGTGGAGCCGGCGGGGGCCAAATGGTACCGCAGCCAGGTAACCCGCGAAGACCTGGAATTGGCTCTGGACAAGAGCTCGGCGCCCGACTATTGCGATGACGGCAATGGCGGGGGGCATTACGCCGAAGCCGGGTACTTCTGCAACGGGCAACCGAAGATCAACTACGAGGCCAGGTACCCGGCGACCCACCGTTTCAAAAACCTGCCCATTCTCAATATCCGGGACGGCAACACCATCGTCCACAATGAGCTGAACGCGATCATCTCCAACTTCAACAAGGTCTACCCGAAAAATCCGACTCTGCCCGACCGGGAACAACCTTTCCGCGAAATGAGCGTCGTCTTCCACGACGAGATCAAGGCGATTCAGGCCTTCGACCTTTTCCGAGACAATGACTTCGCCTTCACCTTGAAGAGCGTGGTCGATGGGTTCGCCATCAACTACGGCACCGGCGGCGTCGGTGCCGAGATCATCGCCAACCGCATCGGTGTCGGCCCCATGCACGACTGCGTGGATTGCAAGTACGAGGAGTTTTTCCTGACCTCCTGGGCGGTCGGGGATCCGGCCATGATCGTCGACGTACCGGCCAACGTCGGCACCAATCCGGCCGACGGCGGAGCGCCGATCCCGGGCCCCAAGGCCACCTTCGCCTTCTATCCTGCGGACCCGGCCAACGTCTGGCACAGCTACCTGAACGACCACGTAAAAGTCCGCAATATTCACGTCGGGTCGGAACACCACATCTTCCACCTGCATACCCACCAGTGGCTGTTCACCCCCGATGACGACAACTCGAACTACTTGGATTTCCAGGCGATCGGCCCTGGCAGCGCCTATACCTACGAGATTGCCTACAACGGCAGCGGCAACCGTAACAAAACCGTCGGCGACGCCATTTTCCATTGTCATTTCTACCCCCACTTCGCCCAGGGGATGTGGGGTCTTTGGCGGGTGCACGACGTATTTGAAATAGGGACCAAGCTGGCCCAGGGCCCTTCCCTGCCCTTAGGCCACGGTATGCCCGCGGCAGGAGCCAGGGCTCTGCCCGACGGCGAAATCGCCGCCGGCACACCGATACCCGCAGTTATTCCCCTTCCCGGTCTGCCGATGGCCCCCATGCCCGAGGCCAGGGTCGAGATCATCAACGGTCAGGCGAACATCACGCCCCTCGACGATGAATTCGATTACGACGGCGACGGGAAAAAGGGATTCAAAGACGGTGATTACGACGATATCGGCAACCCCGGCTACCCCTTCTTCATCGCCGGTGTCGCCGGACACCGTCCGCCGACACCGCCGTTGGATATCGCGCCGGACGGCTCGGGCGGGCTTCTCGACGGCGGACTTCCCCGCCACGTGATCATTTCGGCTCCCGAGGATGCCGGCGCGGCTCCGGGTCCGGCCTTCGAAAGCACGGTTGACCCTAAGGATTTCGATAAGAAGCTGCTTGCCGCAAACGCCGAGTTCCTCCCCGAAGAGGGGACCGCGGTAGAACAGGCCGCCATGCGGTTCCACGAAAAACATTTCCACGATACCAAGGCTCCGGAGGGCAGCTATGCAAAGTTTGAAACCAACGGCATGAAGCGGGTCGCCGGCGCTCCTTATGCCGAACCCTGCCGGCCCGATGTGTTCGGCGATACCGACCACAAGAACACCATTTATCCCATCGGCACGCCGCGAACCTACCGGGCGGCGGTCATCGAGACCGACGTGATCCTGAACAAGGTGGGCTGGCACTTCAACCAGCAGCGCATTATCACCCTGGAAGACGACGTGCAGGCCACCCTGGACAAGACCCGGCCGCCGGAGCCCTTCGTCATCCGCCTCAACACCGATGACTGCATGGACTTCTACCACACCAACCTGGTGCCCAACGTCTATCAGCAAGACGATTTCCAGGTCAGAACGCCCACCGACGTCATCGGCCAGCATATCCACCTGGTGAAGTTCGACGTAACCTCTTCCGACGGCGCGGCCAACGGCTGGAACTACGAAGACGGCACCTTCAGTCCCGGCGAAGTGATCGAGCGCATCGAGGCAATCCGGGCCTACCGGGGCTGCGCCGCAGGTGACC
Source organism: Desulfuromonas versatilis (assembly GCF_019704135.1). Lineage (NCBI taxonomy): Bacteria > Pseudomonadati > Thermodesulfobacteriota > Desulfuromonadia > Desulfuromonadales > Desulfuromonadaceae > Desulfuromonas > Desulfuromonas versatilis. The sequence goes on along the minus strand of NZ_AP024355.1, from coordinate 1,730,226 downwards.
ATTCTGAACTTTGCCCCGAACCCAAGGCCGGATTCCGCAATGTCCTAGGTGCCCGCACCACCATCCAGCGCGTCTGGGCCGACCCGACGGTCAACAACGCCGGTGTCGACCGGGGCCTCGGCAACATCTTCACCCACGACCATTTCGGACCCTCGACCCACCAGCAGGCCGGTCTCTACGGAACCATGCTGGTCGAGCCGAAGGGATCGACCTGGCGACATCCCGAAACGGGCGTAACCTTCGGCTCCAGGGCCGACGGCGGGCCGACCAGCTGGCGGGCCGACATCCTGGCGGGAGATGCCAGCTACCGCGAATTCTTTCTCGAGTTCGCCGACTTCCAGCTGGCCTACGACGCCAAGGGCAACCCCATCAATCCGCCGGTAAAAGAAGAAGTCGCCCTGCCAGATATCATCGTGCCGGCGGATCAATGTCCCAACGGCTCCGCACCGCCTTGTCCGGAGGCCATTTCCGCCGCCGACCCGGGTACCTTCGTAGTCAACTACCGCAACGAACCGATCGGCCTGAGGGTCAGCAAACCGGCCGGCGGGTTCAGGGCACAATCCGCCGGGCTGGCCGGGGACCTCTCCTACGCCTTATCCTCGCTGGTGCCCCGGGACGACCCGGCCTTCAACAGACAACCCGGCGTCTATCCGCCTCTGACGGCCGACGTGCAGCCCCGCGACCCCTTCACCCCGATCATGCGGGTGTACAACGGCGACCAGGTGCGAATCCGCACCCAGGTCGGAGCCACCGAGGAAATGCATAACGCCAGCGTACACGGCATCAAGTGGACCCAGGAATATGCCAGTCCCAACAGCGGCTGGCGCAACGCCCAGGCGATGGGGATCTCGGAGCAGTTCCAGTTCGTGATTCCGGTCGCCACCAGCGGCGTGAGGGCCGGAGCCCGGGCCGACCATCTCTATTCGATGAACTCCTCGGTCGACGGTTTCTGGAATGGAGCCTGGGGGTTGATGCGCAACTACGCGACCGCGCGCAGCGACCTGCTGCCGCTGCCCAACAATCCCATCGGAACGGGCGGCAAGACCATCTCCAACCGCTTCGACTTCAACGAAATGTGCCCAAAATCCGCCCCGGTCCGCGCCTACGACGTGACCGCCGTGCTGGCCCGCGATGCCCTGCCCGGCGGGAAACTGATCTTCAATTCCAGGGTCGGGGCGGCGGCGGGATTCCCGGGGCCGTTGAACGACCCCACGGCCATCCTCTACGTACTCACGGAGGATCTCAACCTTGACGGCACCCTGAAGGCAGACGCCCCCATCGAGCCCCTGATCCTGCGGGCCGCGGCCGGCGAGTGCATCCAGGTCGTCCTGCGCAGCCAAGTGGAAAACATCCCCGAGCTCGACGGCTTCAGCACCATGCCGATGATCATCACCCAGGGAGCCGGCCCCGGCGCCAGGCACTTCAACGCCAACAACCTGGACACCTCGCCGAGCTTCGGGCTGCATGCCCAGATGGTGGCCTTCGACGTCACCAGTTCGGACGGCGCCAACGTGGGGATGAACAACCGCGTCCAGACCACCAAGAAAGGCGACCGCCGTCCCCAGGCGTACCGCTGGTATGCCGGCGACGTCAGGCTCGAGGGAACCCAACTTAAATACACCCCCGTCGAGTTCGGGGCCACCAACCTGATCTCCTCCGACCCGATCAAGCACAGCGCCAAGGGGGCGGTCGGGGCCCTGATCATCGAACCCCAGGGGGCCACCTGGACCGAAACGGACCGCGACCACGTAACCGGCCGGCTCACCCGCGCCACAGCCACGGTCTGTCCCAACGGCGATTTCCCCTGCACCAGGGAAAGCGCTGGTCACTTCCGGGATTTTGTGGTGGTCATGCAGGACGACATCAACATGCGCCTGGGCAACGGCGAACCGCAACCCTCGGTGGCCGAGCAGGAGGACAACGAGGACACCGGCCAGCGGGCCATCAACTACCGCACCGAGCCGATGTGGTTCCGCCTCGGCTTCGAGCCGACCATCGACGAGGGCCTGACCGGGGATGTTGACTACACCAACTCGCTGTCCAACAGCATCACCGCCGGCAACGATCCGCAAACCCCGATCTTCCTCGCCCGGCCCCGGGAAGAGGTGCGCTTCCGCGTCCTGCAGCCCGCGGGGCACAACCGCAGCAGCGTCTTCAACCTGCACGGCCACATCTGGCAAAGAGAGCCTTATGTCGATCCGGACGCTTACGGCGACGACATTGGCTCGACAGCCATCGGCAATAACCTTCTCAGCCGCTGGATCGGCACCCAGGAAGGCCATGGGCCGGCGAACCACTTCGACGTGATTCCTCGCAACGGCGCCGGCGGCATCAACGGGGTTCCCGGAGACTATCTCTATCGGGACAACACGTCGATCCATTTCAACAACGGCCACTGGGGCATTTTCCGGGTCAAGTATTGAGACCCGGGCCCTCGCGTGTGCGGCCTCTCCGGGGCCGCACACGCCTCTTCCACCCGGAAATCAGGCAATTCACGAGGTACGGCATGTTCAGGATTCTTATCAGCGTGATCCTTGCGACCGCATTCAGCGCCTTGGCTCCGTCAACGATGCAGGCTGAACCGCCAGCTTCTCCGGAAAACCGTGAAACAAACCCCCAGGGAGAAACCAGCAGCGATGAATTCATCCACAAAGGCGTTCGGGTAGAGTTCTCCATCGAGCCCGACGAAGAGGCCCGGAGAGAATCGCGAACGGTCCGCGAAGCCGAAATCGCCGAAATCAAATTCCGTATTACCGACGCCAAATCCGGCGCCCCGATCAGCCCTCTCGAACCGGCCGTATGGGTCAACCTGGTTAAGGAACGGCAAAAAGACGAGGAAAAGCTGAGTTGCAAAGACCAGATCGGTCTCTACCTGCAGGGAATGCTGGGTTTTCAGGCCGATATCGATCTCAACAAGTTCTACATGCTGGTGCTGAACGACGACAAAAGCATCTCGGTGGTCGACCCGATCCTGGGAGTTAACGGAATAACCCAACTTTACGCACTGATAACGCTCAAGGGCCGGGGCGAGGACTGGACCACCAGCGAGAATCAGAAATATCTTTTCGTGACCATGCCCGAGATCGGCCAGGTGGCCAAGATCGACTTGGAGACCTTCAAGGTCGTGGCAACGCTGCAGGCCGGCAGCAATACGGTGCGCATCGCCCTGCAGCCTGACGGAAGATACATCTGGGTAGGAAACAACGGGGCGGACAGGGAAAAATCCGGGGTGACCGTCATCAATGCCAACGATTTTTCGGTGGCGGGTTTTATTCCCACCGGCGCCGGCCATCACGAAATCGCTTTTTCCAACGACAGCCTGTTTGCCTACGTGACCAACAGCGAAGAGAGCACCCTGTCGGTGATCGACACCCAGGCTTTGAAAAAAACCAAAGACCTCAAGGTGGGCGAGCGCCCGGTGGCGCTGTACTTTTCCGAATTGAGCCGATCGGCCTACGTCGCCGCCGAGGCAGACGGAAGCCTCACCATCGTCGACGGCAGCACTCAAGAGATCAGGGAAACCCTGCCCCTCGACCCCGGCCTGATCGCCCTTCGGTTCGCACCGGGAGACCGCTGGGGCTTTATCGCCAACTCACTGACCAACAAGGTCTACATCCTCGATGCCTCCAGCCAGAGCGTCGCCCATTCTCTGGAAATCGGCAATAAGCCTCACCAGGTGGTCTTCACCGAGAGCTTTGCCTACGTTCGCTCTCTGGGCACCGCGGAACTGACCTTGATTCCCCTCAAGCAACTCACCCGAGAAACTTTGCCGGGGCTGCAGACGATCCCCATCGGTACCCTGCCCCCTGGCCAGTACCCTTTGACTTCGGTGGCTGACGCCATCGTTCCCACCGGGGAATATTACACGGTTCTTGCCGTCAACCCCGCGGATCGCCTGGTATATTACTACATGGAAGGTATGAACGCGGCCATGGGCTCCTTTCCAACCTACGGCAGGGTGCCGCGCGCGGTTCGGGTCGTGGACCGCAGCATGCAGGAAAAGCAAAGGGGCGTCTATTCGGCCAAGCTCAGAATCCCCAAGGAGGGCAAGTACGATGTGGCATTTCTCATCGACTCCCCCTGGGTTTACAATTGCTTCGCATTTACCGCCGAACCCAACCCCAACCTGAGCCGCCCCAAAGTCGACGAGCCTCCCCGGCTCGAGGTCCTGTCCAATCAGCTGAACTTCCCCGTGGGCAGGGATTTCAACCTTCGCTTTGCCTTGAAACGGCGCAGCGGAGATCTCCCTCTGACGGGGATCCCTGATGTGTCGCTGCTGGTGACACGCCCGCCCGGCAACTGGCAGAGCCGTCTGCAGGCCAAGCCGCTGGAGGACGGCACCTATGAGGCGAACATTCGTGCGGACCGCCCCGGAGTCTACAGCGTTTATTTCGCCGTGCCGTCCCTGAATTTCGACTACCGGCAGTTGCCGTATATTTTCCTGACTGCCACGAATAACCAAACCCCGGAAAAATAAAGGCCTTGCCCATGCCACGTTTCGGTAAATTCAGCATCCGGCTGACCATGCTTCTGGCCATGCTGTTGATGGTCGCTCTTTGCAGCCTGCAGATTCCGCCCCCAGCTCATGCGGGGGCCAATACCATACAGATAGATGTCCCGGACCTCGAACTGATCAACCAGGACGGCGTCAGCGGCCGTTTCATCAGCGAGATCATAGGAGACAAACTTACCGCGGTAACCTTCACCTACACCACCTGCACCACCATCTGCCCGGTCCTGGACGCCATCTTCAAGGACATCCAGGGCAAGATCGGCGAACAGTTGGGCCAGACCATCCAGCTGATCACCATCAGCATTGATCCGACCACTGATATTCCCGAGAGGCTTAAGGAGCATTCCGAAAAGCTGGGAGCCAAACCCGGCTGGACATTTCTAACCGGAGACAAGGACAAGGTCATCAGCGTCCTCAGAGGCATGGAGATGTTTTCGCCCGACATCTTCAACCACCCGCCGGCGGTGTTCATCGTCGATGGCCGCCGGGGACTGTGGAGCCGGCTGAACGGGTTCCCCTCGCCCAAGGTCATCAAGCGCGCCCTGGATGAATATCTCAAGGACCGTGGTGAATCATGAGGTTCGCCGCACACACAGCCCTGCAAAAGCTGTTCATCACCACCCTGTTGACCGTCTCCGCTGCCTTTTCCGGGAACGTCTTTGCTGCCCTGCCCGGGAGCGAACCAGGAGAACAGGCGCTGGGGTACTTCACCGACCTGGAGCTGGTCACCCAAGACGGCGAAAAGGTCCATTTCTACAGCGACCTGCTCAAGGATCGGGTAGTGCTGATCAGCGGCTACTACATCAACTGCGACACCGTATCTCCGCGGCAAAACCTGGTGCTATCGCGCCTGCAGAAAAAACTCGGCGCGCTGTTGGGCCAAGAAGTGCTGATCGTCTCGGTGAGCGTCGATCCGCAAAACGACACCCCCGCCAAGGTTCACGACTACGCCCGGGTGTTTCTGCCCCGCCCGGGATGGCTGTTTCTCACCGGCTCCCCGGAAAACGTCGATGAAGTAAACATGCGGCTGGGGCAGTACCACCGAAATCCCGAGCAGCACCTGGGGATCTACCTGCTCGGCAACCTAAAAACGGGACTGTGGATGAAAGTCTCTCCTCAGGCCCAGGTCGATGAACTATACAACCGCCTGCGCGAACTGCTCAATGACAGGGGAGACTCCCGATGAGCTATCCTCTCCACCACCCGAAATCCGCCGGAGCCGTCCTCGCCCTATTGCTGGCGACTCTGATCCTGTGCTGCGCCTCCCCCCTCCAGGCCCGCGAGCTTACGGCGGCCGAAGCGCGGGGCAAAGAGATCTATTTCTCGGGTAAGAGCCCCTCGGGCCAACCGATCCTGGCCTATTTCGGCGAAGAGTTGGTGGAGATTGCAGGCGAGTTTGCCACCTGCGGCAGCTGCCACGGCTACGACGGGCTCGGTCGCCCGGAAAGCGGCGTGCTGCCGAGCAACATCACCTGGAAATATCTGGTCAAGAGCTACGGCCACGTGCACCCTGACGGGGTGGAGCATCCGGCCTTCGACGTGGCGAGCTTAAAAGATTACATGGTCAACGGCACTTTTCCCGGTGGGGCGCACGGTGATCCCTCAATGCCGGTCTACGACATAACGGAACAGGACCTGGACGATCTGATCGCCTACATGAAGTTGGTGGGTGAGCTGTACGAACCCGGGCTGAGCGACGAGGCCATCGAGATCGGCACCCTGCTGCCCGGCCAGGGGCGACTGGCTCCCCTGGGCGAGGCGATGCGCGGAATTCTCGAAGCCTACTTCAAACAGGTCAACGAGCGGGGGGGCATCTACGGACGCCGCCTGGCGCTCGCAGCTCAGTCGCTGACCGACGCCGAGGAACAGGCCGCACAAATCCGCGCCGGGTTCGAGCGAAAGGAGCCCTTCGCCCTGGTCGCCACCTTCACCCCCGGCGCCGATCACGTTCTGCAGTCGATCGCCGCCGAAAAAACCCTTCCGCTGATCGGGCCCTTCACCCTGTTTCTCCGTAACACCTACACCCAGAACCGATACTGCTTCGCCCTGTACCCTGGCTTGGGCGACCAGCTCCGGGCCCTGACCGTTTACGCCGCCAACGACCTGAAGTTGGAGAAACGGAAAGTCGCCGTTCTGCACCCGGCGGATACCACCGCCCTGCCCGGGGCCCTAGAAGCGGCCGAAGAAGCCTGCCAGGCCCATAGCTGGGAGGTCGTGACCACCCTCCCCCTTCCCGCCGGCCCCTTCGACATGCGGACAGCGATTGCCGGATTGAAAAAAGCCGGAATCAACCTGGTGGTTTTTCTGGGAATGGAAGAACAAGCATTGACGTTTCTCCAGGCTGCCGACGCTGAAAAGTGGCACCCTACCGTCCTTGCCTCGGGGATATTCGCCGGTCGGGCGGTCGCAGATGCTCCCGAGGGATTCGCCGGGCGGCTGTTTCTGGCCTATCCGACCCTCGCCAAGGATCGGCAGGAGTGGGGAATTAGCGAACTTTCCCGGCTGATGCGGGAGAACCAACTGGAGCCTAACCACCTGCAGGCGACCATCTCGGCCTACGCGGCGGCCAAGACCCTGGTCGAGGCGCTGCGGCTGGCCGGTCGCGATCTCGACCGGCGAAAGCTGGTCGCGGTGCTGGAGAAGTTCTACCAGTTCGAAACCGGTCTGACCCCGGCGCTTACCTTCTCGCCCAACCGCCGCACAGGCGCCCGGGGAGCGTGGATTGTGGGGCAGGAGTCCGAGGCGGGAAAACAGCCAGAGGCACCGGTCGAGGCGGTCTGGGTTGATTTGAAGTGACGGTGGCAACCCCAACAAAAAGAGGCCGCCCCTGATCGGACAGATCGGTCGAATCCGTCGCGGCCTCGAAAGTGATTTTCAAGAAAGGTCTTGGCACCATGAAACGCATCTGGCTGGTCATACTCACCATGGCGGCCGTCTGCCTTCAGGCCTCCGCCAGCGCCCTTGCGAGCGAAGCCCATCTCCGGCAGATCGAGCAGCAGGCAGACCAGGGCGACGCCGAATCCCAGTACCAGCTTGGGCTTCGTTACGCCAACGGTGACGGCGTACCGCAAGACCTGGCCAGGGCTCGGCAGTGGTGGCTCAAGGCAGCCGGACAAGGACACCCCCAGGCTCAGTACGGAATGGGATTCATTTATGAAAAAGGCGCTGGTGTCACCCGCGACCTGGGAGAGGCCCGCCAATGGTGGCAGCGCGCAGCCGACCAGGGGCATGTTCAGTCCCAGATGTTCTTGGCCAGCATCTATGCCACGGGGTACGGGGTCGAGAAAAACCCGGCCGAAGCCGCCAAATGGGCGAAAATGGCCGCAGACCAGGACTTTGCCCCGGCTCAGTACAACCTTGGCGTCATGTACGCCACCGGCTCCGGAGTCGTGAAGGACCTTAAAGAGGCTGCGCGCTGGTACCAGCGCGCGGCTGAACAGGGCGACTCCAATGCCCAGTTCAATCTCGGAGGCATGTATGCCTCCGGGGAAGGCGTATCGCTGGACCCGGCTCTGGCGTATGTCTGGATGAATATGGCCGCCCACAAAGGACACAAGGGGGCCAGGCAACGGATGAAGGAACTTATCGCCAGGGTAGAGCCGAAAAAAGTTTTGGAGGCCCAGCGAGAGGTGGCCCAAAGGGGCGATTCGGATGCCCAGTTTTTGCTCGGCGCGATGTATGCCGACGGAGAGGGATTCTCCACTGATTATGCCGAGGCATTCAGTTGGTGGCACCAGGCTGCCGTCCAGGGGCACATTGCGGCCCAATTCAACCTCGGGGTCATGTTCGCCAACGGCGAAGGGGTGAAGAAAGACTTTAGCGAAGCAATTAAATGGTATCGACTGGCCGCCGAACAGGGCGATGCCAATGCCCAGTTCAACCTTGGCGGCATGTACCTCAATGGTGAGGGGGTTGAAAACAATGAATTGCAGGCCTCGATCTGGTTCAAGCTCGCCGCGTCCCAAGGGCATGAAAAAGCCCGGGAAATGCTCAGTAAGATCAACACCAGCCAAAAGTAAACCGCCCCATCTTCCACCCAGCCCTTCCCCCACGAAATCGTCTCCAGGCGGAGGTAAAGGCATTGCCGGTTCCGGATGAGTAGGGTTGCGGGGTCCGCCTTGCGTCCACCCGGACCTTTTTAGGAACAGCGCCGCTCTTATCTTTCAGCATTTACCTCGTTACCCAGTCTGAATCCCCTTTATACTCCCGTATTGTATAAAAGATTAAATTTACCAGGGAAGTAAGCCATCACGCCAAGCGGATGGGGATTGCCGGCGCCCCCAAAACGGGTTGCCGATGTCGTTGTTCCCTCGTCCGAACTGGTTAGAATTTTTTCAAGCCAAAGGACTCTGACCCCGACCAGGAAAGGGGATTTCCGAATTGCAATTAAAGTTCTAATTATCTAGCCGGTCCAAGTCATAGGCCATTTCTTTGTCCCCTATTTTCCCTCCCCTCAATACCTGGGGAAAGTTCCCCTGGAGAAACCGATAACAATTCGGCAGGTTGAGGTAAACGAATGACAAACCGCCCGGGTGAAGCTTGCAAATCATTAAACCTATTACACAATTATAGTATCAAGGTGAATTTGCCAAGGCAGCGGAGGGGATGCATGCAGACCAAGCCGCGGGAATCTTCCGCCCAATTCAATATTTCTCAGCAGGAAACCGACTTGAAGTTGCAGAACCAATCCAGGATTTCTCCCAAAAGTCTGCTGATTCTGCTGGTAGTCTGGATTTTCCTGGCCGAACTCTGCGACATGGTCATTCTGCACCACCTGCCTCCGCTCCCCCCCCTGACCAGGTCGGTTATCGACGCAACCTTCCTGCTGGTGGTTCTGTCCCCCGTCTACTTTCTCATGTACCGCCCCCTGGTGAGGGCCTGGGAAGAGGGCAAACGGATGCACTTCGCGCTGCGCCAGAGCGAAGAGCGCTATCGCAGCCTGGTCGAGGACATCGATTTCGGCATCAGCCTCATCGGCGCCGACCATAAAATACTCATGACCAACCGGGCCCAGTCCCGCTATTATCAGAAACCGGCGGAAGCGTTCATCGGTCGCCAGTGTTTCCGGGAGTTCGCCGGCAAGGACCACATCTGTGCCCGCTGCCCGGGCGTGACGGCCATGGCCGAGAACCGACCCGTCGAGGTCGAGGGGGAGCGGGTCCGGGCCGACGGCACCCGCTGGTACGCGCATATCCACGCCTTTCCGGTCTTCGGGCCCGATGGGCGGCCGACCGGTTTCATCGAGGTCACCGAAGATGTCACCGAGCGCAAACGGATCGAGCGCAAGCTGGTGGAAAACGAAGAGCGGCTGAATTTTGCCCTGGAGGCGACCCGGGACGGCCTGTGGGATTTCAACCTGACCACCGGAGAGGTCTATTTCAGCCCCCGCTGGGTCGAAATGCTCGGCTACCGGCCCGAGGAGGTTGCGCCGGAATACTACACCTGGGAGAAACTCCTGCACCCGGATGACCGCGACCGGGTCCTGGAAGCCCTGACCGAACACGTGGAGGGGCGCGCGGCGACCTACGAAGCCGAGGTGAGGATGAAGACGGAGGCGGGCGGCTGGATCTGGATTCTGACCCGCGGCCAGGTCGTCCGCCGGGACCAGCAGGGAAAGGCCCTGCGCATGATCGGAACGCACACCGACATCACCGACCGCAAGCGGGCCGAGGAGGAGATCCGTTTCCTCAATCACCAACTGATCAACCTGGCCGAGGAAGAGCGGGCTCGGCTGGCCCGCGACCTGCACGATGAATTCGGCCAGATCCTCACCACGCTCCAACTCGGCATGGAAACCTTGAGAAATATGACCCGGAACATGGGGAAGGAAGCCGAAGGCCAGTATCAGCGCCTCATCGGCCTGATCGCCCTGCTGGGGGATCACGTCAGGGACGTTTCGGCCCAGCTGCGCCCGAACATTCTCGACAACCTGGGCCTGGTATCCACCCTGCAATGGCACATCGAAAAATTCTCGGTCCAGGTCCCCGACCTGCGTGTCGAACTGACGGTTGCCGGGGAGGCCAGACGCCTGGGGCGGGACATGGAGCTCGCCCTTTACCGGATCAGCCAGGAGGCTCTGAACAACACCGCCAAGCATTCCCGGGCCGAGCACGCCTGGATCGAATTGGAGTACGGGCAGGACCAGGTGGCGCTTACCCTGAGGGACGACGGGCTGGGGTTCGACCCGCAACAGACGCGGGACGCGGAAAACGGCTTCAAGGGAATCGGCCTGCTGGGAATCCGGGAGCGGGTGGGGGCCCTGGGGGGAACGCTGGATATCCGCTCCGAGCCGGGCCGGGGGACTGCCATCCGGGTGATGTTGCCCGCATGAGGGGAAGCGGGCTGCGGTAAGCGGGGGATGCGGCCTGGAGTCCGAAGTGCCGTGCGCAACCCGCAGGGCGCCTAGATCCCCCTGCGGGGGGACCAGGTCAGACTGCCAGCGGCTCGCATACATCGACCTCCTGGGCCAGGGTCAGATCCATCAGGCAGTCCACGGAGATGGGGACCGCGGAGTGGTCGTCCCCGGCCGCCGGATATATACGGGCGAAGCGTCGCAGAGAGGCATCGAGAAACACCGGCAGATCCCCCGGCAGCAGAAACGGGCAGACCCCGCCGGGGCGGTACCCGGTGTGGCGGAGCACCTCGTCGGCAAGCGGGAGCTTGACCTTCCCGCTCAGTCCGGCAGCCTGTTTGAGCTTGGAGCTTTTCACCTTCATATCCCCCGAGGTCACCACCATCAGGGGCTTCCCGCCGACGATAAACAGGATGCTCTTGGCGATCTCGGCCGGCGAACAACCCACGGCCCGCGCCGCCTCCTCCGAGTTGGGGGTCGGCTGGTCGAACTGCCAGACCTCGATTCCCTCGCCAGCCAGGTAGTGTTTCACCTCTTCGATGGACGGCATGCGAAAAATCTCCTTAAATGCCCATGGCCGATGGGCATCGCTGCGCTCCGCCCATCCAGGTTCAGGTAATTTGCCCGTTTAACCTTTCCGGGTAATCTTCCAGCAGTTGTGAATCCGCGGATTGCGTTCGAAATCCCTGGGGATGGTCTGCGCGGTGATCTCCTCGAAATCCAACCCGGCGAGTGCTTCGCGATCCATCTTGAAGCGGCGGTAGTTGTTGGAAAAGATCAGCAGCCCGCCCGGGGCGAGCAGGCGGGCGGCCGCCTGCAGCAGGGGGACGTGGTCGCGCTGGACGTCGAAAGTCTTCTCCATGCGCTTGGATGTGGAAAAGGTCGGCGGGTCGAGGAAGATCAGCTCGAAGGCCTCCTTCTGCTCGGCCAGCCAGGCCAGGCAGTCTCCCTGGATCAGTTGGTGGTTTCTTCCGGCAAAGCCGTTGAGGGCCAGGTTCTTCTTCGCCCACTCGAGATAGGTGCGCGACATGTCCACGGTGGTGGTGGAGGTGGCGCCGCCCTTGGCGGCGTGGACGCTGGCAGTACCGGTGTAGCCGAACAGGTTGAGAAAACGCTTGCCGGCGGCCAGCTCCTGGATCATCTGCCGCGTGGGGCGATGGTCGAGAAACAAACCGGTGTCGAGATAGTCGGTAAAATTGACCAGAAAACGGCAATTCCCCTCTGCCACTTCGTGAAACTCCCCCTTCTGATCGAGCTTTTCGTACTGGGCACTCCCCTTCTGCCGCTGGCGCACCTTGTAGAAGATGCGCTCCTCGGGGACCTCCAGCGCCAGCGGCAGCGCCGCCGCCACCTCCTGCAGGCGCGCTTCGGCCTGTTTGGGGTCGATGGACTTGGGCGGAGCGTATTCCTGGACGTGCACCCACGTCTCGTAGAGATCGACGGCCACGGCGTATTCGGGCATATCGGCGTCGTAAAGCCGGTAGCAGCCGATCTCTTGCTTTTTCGCCCAGCGGCCGAGGTTCTTGAGGTTCTTGCGCAGGCGGTTGGCGAACATCCTGGCCCCCTCGCTCAGCTCCTCCACCGAGGCGGGAACTGCGCCCTTGGGGGGCGCGGAGACGAACCATTGGGGGTCGATTTCGAAGTGCAGCAGTTTGCACTCCAGGGCGCCGTTGTACAGGGTGTGCATGCGCCTGGCGCGGATCCCCATCTGCTTGCCGAGATCGGGGTTGCCGGTGATGATCGAGGCCCGCCAACCTTGGAAACATTCGCGCAGCCGCGATCCCAGGGTAGCGTAGAGAGGCATCAGCTCGCGGATCTCGCCGAGCCGCTCGCCGTAAGGGGGATTGGCCACCACCAGGCCAGCTCTCACGCCCTTGCCCCCCGGCTGATCGAGGTCCTTGAGATCGCGTTTTTCGAAATGCACCCGGCTGGCCAGCCCGGCCCGCTCGGCGTTGGCCCAGGCGGCGCGGATCGCCTTGTGGTCGGCATCGTAGCCGACCAGCACCGGCAGCTTCTCCAGGCCGGCCTCGCGCCGCTGGCGGGCCTCGGCGAGCAGGCGCTCCCAGGCGGCCTGGTCGTGCTTCCTCCAACCGAGAAAGCCGAAATAGCCGCGCTGCAGCCCCGGAGCGATGTCGGCGGCGATCAGCGCCCCCTCCAGCACCAGGGTCCCCGAACCGCAGGTGGGGTCGATCAGGGTGCCGCCGGCAGCAGCGATCGCTGGCCAGCCGGCCCGGTAGAGGATGGCGGCGGCGAGGTTTTCCTTGAGCGAGGCCAGCACCGCTTCTTCGCGGTAGCCGCGGCGGTGCAGGCTCTCGCCCGAGAGATCGAGACTCAGGGTCGCCTGGTTGCGGTGCAGGTGCAGGTTCACCCGGATATCCGGCCGCTCGGTGTCCACCGAGGGGCGCACCCCGCAGGCGTCGCGGAACTGGTCGACGATGGCGTCCTTGACCTTGAGGGCGGCGAATTGGGAGTGGGTGATATTGGAGCCCGAGAGGCTGCAGTCAACCGCCAACGTCCCCTGGGGCGCGAGGTGCTCCTGCCAGGCCAGCGAGCGCACCCCCTGGTAGAGCGCCTCGGGGTCTGCGGCGGCGAAGCTCGCCAGCGGCAGCAGCACCCGGCTCGCCAGGCGCGACCAGAGGCAGGCCCGGTAGGCGGTCTCCAGGGTGCCGGAAAAGCTCGCCCCGGCCCGCGCCTCGGCCGCCTCGACGGCGCCGAGGCTGTTGAGCTCCTCGGCGAGCAGCTGTTCCATCCCCTTGGGGGCGGTGGCGAAGAAATTGAGAAGGTCTGACAATTTAAATCCCCCTTTGTACCCACCGTAGCGCAGTGGACGTTTCGGGAACAAGCCGTGAGGTTGAGCGAAGCGAATGTGAACGGCCCCGAAACGTCTGCGGAGCGGAGGGAACCCGCCGCAGGCGGGTGGGGACAACGGGGGCGCCCTTTTGATCCAAACTTTTGGGCGAACAAAAGTTTGGTCGCCGGCAGGGGGCGAGACCCCTGAAACACGTTCCAATAAACTTCGAGAAAAGAAAAAGGCCGGTCAACCTGCAACCGGCCCGTTCAAAATACCCTCGCGAACTGAATTAATCAAGCGCTTTGCCGGCGATCTCTTCCCATTGCCTTTTGGGGATGGAGAGAAACGCCTCGACCATCCGCGGATCGAACTGGGTGCCGCTGCAACGCTTGAGTTCATCCACCACCGCCTGGAAAGGGAGCGCCTTGCGGTAAGGTCGGTCGGAGGTCATGGCGTCCAGGGTGTCGGCGATGGCGAAGATGCGCGCGCCGAGGGGGATTTCCTCCCCCTTTAGCCCATCGGGATATCCTCCCCCGTCGTAGCGCTCGTGGTGGGAGAGGACCACCTCGGCGGCCTTATCGAGAAACCGGACCCCACAGATGATGTCGTAGCCGATCCGGGAGTGACGCCGCATCACCTCCCATTCCTGCTCGTCGAGTTTTCCGGGCTTGAGCAGAATGTTGTCCGACACCCCGACTTTGCCGATATCGTGGAGCAGGGCGCCCATGGCGAGATCGTCGCGGCGGCCCTGCTCCACCCCCAGCACCTCGGCCAGGGCCAGGGTGTAGGAGCGTACCCGCTCCGAATGCGACCCCGTCTCCTTCTCCCGGGCATCCAGGGATCGCACCAGGGCCGCCAGGGTGCTGTCGTAGGCATCCTGAAGTTCGTCCAGGGTGGTGCGGATCCGCTGGGTCTGCTCCCGAACCTTGGCCTCAAGCTGGCGCTGGTAGACCCGGTTTTCCAGCACCAGGCGCCTCTTTTCCAGGGCGTTGCGCACGCTCAGGAGAATGCGGTCGAGGTTGAAAGGCTTGAGGATGTAGTCGTCCGCCCCCAGTTGCAGGCAATACATGGCCGTCTCCAGGTCGTCGACGGCGGTGACCATGATCGCCGCCGAGTCGGGAGAGGCCTCTTTCAGTTCCTTGAGAAACTGCACTCCCGAGCGGCCGGGCATATTGATGTCGATCAGGGCCAGGTCGATGTTGCGCTGCTGCACCAGTTCGCTGGCGGCATCGGCGTTGGCCGCGGTGTGGCAGAGATAGCCCTCGCCCTGGAGAGTGGCGAACTCCATATCCCTGACGATTTCCTCATCCTCGACGATCAGGACCTGATATTCCACCGGTCATCCTCCTTGATCCATATCATGCAGCCCCCAGTACATCATGTACTTTGGCGAGCAGGGTATCCATGGTAAAGGGTTTCTGCAACAAGTATTTTCTTTCGAAGACCTCCAGGCCTTCGTCTTCATTGAGATCGCTGTATCCCGACATGAACAGGACCCGGAGATCCGCCCGCTGGCGACGCAGGGCCTCGGCCAGCGACGGCCCGCTCATCTCGGGCATCACCATGTCGGTCAACAACAGGTCCACCTGCTCGGGCGCCCCCTCGAAAAGCTTCAGCGCCTGCGCGGGATCGTGTGCGGCCAGCACCCGGTAGCCGCTGCCCCGCAAGGCGTCGGCCACCAGGGCAAGCACCGCCGCTTCGTCTTCCACGACCAGGACCATCTGATGTCCTTCGCGAGGCGGAGTCGGCAACCTGCGCCGATTCGCGGCGGGATTGTCGGCGGTGCGCGGCAGGTACACCCGAAACTGCGTCCCCTCGCCCGGGTTGCTCTCCACCAGGATATAGCCGCCGCTCTGCTTGACGATTCCATAGACGGTCGCCAGCCCGAGCCCGGTCCCCCGCCCCTGCTCCTTGGTGGTGAAGAACGGCTCGAAAATGCGCTGGCGCACTTCCGGGGTCATCCCGTCGCCGGTGTCGGTGACCTCGAGCATGACATAGTCGCCGGGCACCGAGCCATTGTGCTGACGGGCGAATGCCGTGTCGATCTCCACGTTAGCGGTTCGGATGGTTATTTTCCCATCCCCGGAGATGGCATCTCGGGAGTTGACTACGAGATTGATCAACACCTGCTCCACCTGCCCCGGATCGGCCTTGACCCGCCCGAGATTCTGCTCGAGCAGCATTTCCACTCCGATCTGCTCGCGCAGCAGGCCGCGCAGGATTTTGTCCAGCCCCTTGACCAGGGGATTGATGTCCAGCACCCTGGGCTCCAGCACCTGCCGGCGGCTGAAGGCCAGCAGCTGGCGGGTCAGCGCCGCGGCCCGCTCGCCCGCCTGCAGAATGGTCTCCGCCTCGCGCCTGCGCTTGGGGTCGTCCTTGAGGCTGCGGGCCAGCATGGTGCTGTAGCCGTTGATTACCGTAACCAGGTTATTGAAGTCGTGGGCAACCCCACCGGCGAGCTGCCCCACCGCCTCCATTTTCTGGGCCTGGCCAAGGTAATCCTCCGCTAATTGTCGGGCCAGTTCGGTCCGAACGCTCTGAATGACCAGGGCGGCCGTTTGGGCGAAGGCCTCCAGCTCGACCCGTTCGCGTTCGGTGAACCCCTCCTCGCTGTTGATCAGGCCGATACAGCCGACCGCCTCCGAACCGATGCACAAGGGCGCCCCCAGAAACGATCGGACGGGGAAACCCAGGTCCTGTTCGGCCTGGGTCATAAGTTCCCGGGGGAACTCCGAATTCGCGAGGATGGTCCGCCGCTGGTCGATCGGTGCGAACAGCAGGCCCTGCGAGCGCTCGAGAAGGTGATAGACCTGTTCCGGGGAAGCGGCCCTGACCTCCTGGTGAACGACCTGCAGGGACTGACCCGCCAGGGGCAGGCCTGCGGTGGCCAGGATGCGCGCATCGCCCTTGCCGTCGAGGTCGTAAAGAAAGCCGAAGGCCGAAGAGGTCAGCGAAACGCAGCGCTCGACGAGGATTCTGGCCACCTCGTTGATGCTTCCCTGCTGCAGGAAGCAGAGTGTCGCCTCGGTCATGGCCTCGGAGAGCCCTCTGCTGCGCCTCTCGCTTTCCTGGGTTCTCTTGCGCTCGGTTATATCTTCCTTGACCGCCACGAAATGGGTGATCTTCTGATCGGGGCCGGTAACCGGGGAGATCAGGGCCGATTCCCAGAAAAGCTCGCCGGTTTTTCGCTTGTTGAGAAATTCCCCCTTCCATACCTGGCCCGAGCCGATGGTGTTCCAGAGCTTCCGGTATTCCTCGGCAGTGGTCCGGCCCGAGCGCAGGACGGCCGGGGTCATCCCCCGGACCTCCTCGAGCGAGAAGCCCGACACCTCGGTGAACTTCGGGTTGACGTAGACGATGCGCCCGCGCAGGTCGGTGACGACCACCGAGTTGGGGCTCTGCTCCACCGCCAGCGAAAGATTGCGCACCTGCTCCAGGGCCTCGCGCCGCTCGGTGATGTCGAAACTGGCGCCGATAAAACCGGCAAAGCGCCCGGCGAAATCGTTGAACGGACGCCCCACCGTGGTCATCCAGCGATAGCAGCCGTCATGGCGGCGGAGGCGAAGCTCGACGCTGAACATCGACCTGGCCTGCAGGGCCTGTCGAAACTGCCCCAGGAAGGTTCCGAGGTCATCGGGGTGGACATTTTCCAGCCAGCGTTCGCCAATCTCCTCGTTCATGCTCTTGCCGGTGAAGTCCAGCCAGGTCCGGTTGAAATAATCGCATTTGCCGGTCTGGTTGCTGCGCCAGATCATGGCCGGGAATTCTTCGAAGATGGTCAGGTAGAAGTCCCTGGTCTTCAACAGTTCCTGCTCGAAACGTCGGCGCTGGGTAACATCCCGGAAGCTCCACACCCGGCCGACGATCCCCCCCGCCACCCGCTGGGCTTTGGTGAAACGTTCGTAGATCCTGCCGTCCTCGAAGGGGACCGTGTCCCAGTCTTCGACCTCGCTGCCCTGGGACAGCATCCGGGTCCGCTCCAGAAATCCATCGGGGTCCTTGACCTGGGGCAGTACGAAATCGAGCAGTTCCCTGCTGCTTCGGTTCGCCAGCAGGGTCTGGGGGATGCGCCACATTTCGGCGAATTTCCGGTTGCAGGTGACCACCCCGCCGTCATTGTCCGTGACCAGGATGCCATCGGCGGTGGACTCCAGGGTTGCCCGCAGCAGCGACAGGGAGTTTTCCTGGGCCTCCCTGGAACGCCGGCGTTCCAGCTCCACGGCGGCGCGCACGGCCATAACCTCCATGAGCGAGCGGATGCTCTCGACAGTCTGCAGAGGCCGGCGGTCCAATACGACCAGAATGCCCAGGACCTTGCCTTCCGCCCCCCGCAGCCGCACCCCCGCATACCCCTGTATCCCCATCTCCGCCAGCATCAGGTCCTTCGGGAACCGTTCCGCGACCCCCTCGGGGTAGATGCACAGGATCTCTTCGACCACCACTTCGCAAGGGGTTTCCCGAAGGGAATAGACGAAATTCTCCACCATGTCGCCCCGGTCGCAGACGGCCACGGTTCGCACCCGGTTGGGGTCCTCGGTATCGAACTCCCCGACCAGCGCCAGGTCGACGTTGAGCATGCGGCTCAGGTAGCGGACCAGGGAGCCGAAGAACTCTTCCCCGGGAGAAGCCTCGGTGCCGTGGGCCAGGTAGCGGAGGGTTTCCTCGGCCAGCTTGCGTTCGGTGATGTCCTGCAGATTTTCGATGGCGGCGACGATTTCGCCGCGACTGTTGCGCAGGGGGGCCGCCTCGATGGCGAGGTAGCGATCCTTGCCGCCCAGCCCGGGATACCACCCCTCGGCGCGCAAACCGCCTGACAGCAGTTCCGACTTGGAAGAAACGGCATAAAGGCCGCCCAGCTGGTCCTCCGCCTGGTCCAGGATCAGGTCCCCGAGCAGCTGACGCTCACGGTCGTAGAATGCATGCCAGGGACTTTTCTGGCCCACCGCCTCGCCGGCGCAGATTCCGGTGAGCCTTTCGCAGGCCCGGTTCCAGATGATAACCCGATGCTCTGCATCGAGCACGAAGCAGGGGATCGCCGAATTCTGCAGCAGGTTCTCCGAAAACTCCTTCTGTTCGGCCAGGGCCAGTTCGGCCGCCTTGCGGTGGCTGATGTCGATGATAGAGCCAATCATCCCTCCCGGCGACCCGTCGATGTTGGGAAAGGCGGTTTTGTAGAGCAGGATCTCCCGGGGCCGGCCGTCGCTGTGAGTGGCCCTGGCCTCGCTCACCTGCACCGACGGGCCGTTTCCTTCGAAATCCTGCATCCGCTCCTCATCCCGAAGGACGGCATCCAGGTCCTGCCCCTGGTCAGAGAAAAACGTTTTTCCGATGATCTGATTGCGGGAGATCCCCCAGAAGGCCTCGAAGGCGCTGTTGCAGCCCAGGTAGGAGCCGTCGATGTCCTTGTAATAGACGGGAGTGGGGATGTTGTCGATGAGGATCTGGAAAAAATTGAGCTGGTTTTCGAGGTTGAGCTCCTGGGCCTCAAGCTGGCCCAGCATCCGCCCGTAGGCCTCGCCGAGCAGGCCGACCTCATCCAGAGCCCCCACCTCGAGCGGACCGCGCCTCGGGTTGCGTTCGGCCACCTTGCGGATGTGGTCGGTCAGGTGCAGCAGGGGGGAGGTCAGACGCCGCACCATCAGCCACACCAGGGCCAGCGTCAGCAGGCTGGCGATGGCCAACCCCCCGCCGGCGTACATCTTGGCCCGCTGCACGGGCAGATAAGCCTCGGTCAGGGGGTAGTTGGAGGCAAGGATCCAGTCCTTGGATTTGAGTCGCTTGAAGGAGACCAGCATGGGCTGGTTTCGGGAATTGATCGTCTCGGTTGTCCCCTGGAAACCCTGCAGAGCCCGGTCGAAGGCGAGGTTGGCGCCCTCGGAGACATCCGCCTTCAGGATACGGCTGGCATCCTTGTGCATGATGATGGTGCGGCGCGTATCGAACAGGTACAGGTAGCCGGTTTGGCCGATGGCCATGCGCTGCAGCTCACCGAAAAAATTGTCCTTGGTCAGATCGAGGCTGCCGGCCAGCACCCCGGCAATCCTGCCCCGGGCATCGAAAATCGGCGCGGTGAAGTTGATGGCCGGGTGCCCGTGGCTCTGGCTCGAGAAATAGGGGTCGGAAACCAGGGGGCGGCCGGTGGCCAGGGTTTCCTGGAAATACTCGCGAAAGGAATAGTCGCGGCCGCGACGCCCCTCCTTGTAGGGGCTTTCGGCCACCAACATGCCGTCGGGAGAGAACAGGAAAATGCCGTTGTCGAAAATGTGGCGGGTGCCGACCCCGAGATGATAGTCCAGCTCATGCTGGGCCTGCTCCGGATCGGACACCAGCTCCGCGGGAAATTGCCCGGCGCAGGCGCTGATGATGTCGCGGGCGGTTTCGATTCGTTCATCGATATCCCCGGCGATCTCGGTAATCAGGACATATTGCTGCTCGGAGATAAGCCGCTTGATTTCTCCCTCGAAGTACCACAAGGTGAACAGGGCGGAGAGCGACAGAATCCCGATGATCAACAGGGAGACGGCCAGGGATATTTTGGTTTTCAAACTGCTGTGGCGCATGTTCACCTGGTTCCGGGGCAACAAAAGGGCCTTGGGAGAAGCCCTTCCAGGCCTGAAATGGTCTGACCAGGCTTTGCTCATGCAAAATCAGGGCCTCATTCAGGGAAGCCGCGGCCGAATCGGGTCCGGTAAAAAACGCGGCCCCACCGGGTATCCGGTGAGGCCGTCAGAGATCGGTCAGAAGAAGGCGGGTCAAGAGTCCGTCGCGGGCTGTCAGGCTGTTGACCTCCCCCGCGGCCTACCCCGCCCTTTTGGCGAGCAGGCGCCGGACGTCCTCGAGACAGGCGTAGGGGATCTTCAGGTTGCCGCGCCCACCACCGATGACGATTTCGCCCCCCTCGATGCCGTGGAAGTCGGAGCCGCCGGTAACGATCAGGCCTCGGCGGCGGGCCTGAGTGATGTACCAGTCGATATCGGCATTGGTCGAGCCCGAGTTGTAGGCCTCAACCCCGTCGAGCCCCAGGGGGATGAAGGCATCGAGCAGGTCGGTGAACACCTTGCGGTCCGGGGTGATGAAGGGGGGATGGGCGAGCACCGCCACACCGCCGGCCTGATGCACCAGGGAAATGGCGTCATCGATGGGGAAAAACCGTTTTTCCACGTTGCAGCAGATCAGGTAGCGCTGGAAGGCCGCCTCCACGTCTTCCGCATGCCCTTGCTCGATCAGCGCCCTGGCAATGTGGGGACGTCCCACGGTGCCGCCGGCCAGGGCCATGACCCGCTCGAAGGAGATCGGCTCGCGCCCTTCGCCCTGCAATTTTTCGTTGATCCGCCCGACGATCAGTTCGTTGCGCTTCTCGCGGAACTCGCGAAATTCCCTGAGGGATTCCCACAGCTGCGGATGGTGATGGTCGAAGCCGTAGCCGAGCAGGTGAATGTCCTTGAAGCTTTCCCAGACCACCGAAAGCTCCACCCCGGAGATCACCTCCACCCCCAGCTCGCGCCCCGCGGCCAGGGCCGCGTCGATGCCGTCGATGTTGTCGTGGTCGGCCAGGGCGATGGCGGAGAGCCCCGCCTGCGCCGCCATGCGCACCACCTCTTCGGGCGGGTGGACCCCGTCGGAGCAGGTGCTGTGCAGGTGCAAATCGATGTATTTTCGGGTCATGTGTTTGCCGTTCCGTTGTGGCGGCCGCGTCGGATCCGGGCGATCAGTCCGATCCGACCGATCCGTCGGATCATTTGCAGCCGCCTTTGCCTTCAACGCTTCTTCACCCGAAATCCCGCCTTCTCCCAGGCGCCGGGGTCATCGAGGCCGGCCTTTTTCTGCGCGGCCGGTTTGGTGGCGGGTTTGCCTCCATCGGGGGCGACCTCCTTGATGGAGAGGCTGATGCGCTTGCGGGCGGCATCGACGCCGAGGACCTTGACCTTGACGATCTCTCCGACCTTGACCGCTTCGTTGGGGTCCTTGACGAAACGGTTGGCCAGGTGGCTGATGTGGACCAGGCCGTCCTGGTGGACGCCGATGTCGACGAAGGCGCCGAAGGCCGCCACGTTGGTCACCGTCCCCTGCAGGACCATCCCCTCCTTCAGGTCGCTGATCTCGCGCACGTCGTCCCGGAAGGCCACCGCCTGGAACTGCTCGCGGGGGTCGCGGCCGGGCTTCTTCAACTCCTCCATGATATCACGCAGGGTCGGCAGGCCGACAGCCTCGCTGACGTAGCGCTTAAGGTCGATCCTGGCGACCAGGGCCGGGTCGGCGGCCAGCTCAGCCACCGAGACGCCGAGATCGCCGGCCATGGTCTTGACCAGGGCGTAGTTCTCGGGGTGCACGGCGGTGTTGTCGAGGGGGTTGGCGCCGCCGCGGATGCGCAGAAAACCGGCCGACTGTTCGAAAGCCTTGGCGCCGAAGCGCGGGACTTCCATCAACCCCTTGCGGGTGGCGAAGGCGCCGTTGGCGTCGCGGTACTTGACGATGGCCTTGGCCAGCGACTCGCCGATACCCGAGACGTAGGCAAGCAGCGCCCAGGAGGCGGTGTTGAGATCGACCCCGACGTAGTTGACGCAGGATTCGACGGTGGCGTCGAGGGCCTTTTTCAGGGCGCTCTGGTTGACGTCGTGCTGGTACTGGCCGACGCCGATGCTCTTGGGGTCGATCTTCACCAGTTCGGCCAGCGGGTCCTGCAGGCGCCGGGCGATGCTGATGGCCCCGCGCACGGTCAGGTCGAGCTCGGGGAACTCCTCGCGGGCGATGTCCGAGGCGGAGTAGACGCTGGCGCCGGCCTCGTTGACCATCACCGTGGTCACCTGCAGGCCGGCCTCCTTGAGGGTTTCGCGCACGAACTGGTCGATCTCGCGGCTGGCGGTGCCGTTGCCGATGGCGATCATCTCCACGCGATGGTTCTTGACCAGCCGCAGCAGGTCTTTTTTCGCCTGGGGGATGCGGGCCTCGCCGGTGTGGGGGTAGATGTTGACGTGTTCGAGAAAGCGCCCGGTTTCGTCCACCGCCGCCAGCTTCGAGCCGGTGCGCAGGCCCGGGTCGACGCCCAGCACCCGCTTGCTGCCGGCCGGGGGCTGCAGCAGCAGGTTCCTGAGGTTGTCGGCAAACACCTTGATCGCCGTGTCGTCGGCGGCCTTTTTGGCGTCGAGGCGCAGTTCCACCTCGATGGACGGGGAGATCAGGCGCTTGTAGGCGTCCTCGGCGACGGCGGCGAGCAGCTCCTTGAAGATGCTCGCGCCGCGGATCAGCCGCCCCTTGAGCCGCAGCAGGATCTGCTCTTCGGGGGCATCCACCGCCAGGCGCAGCACCTCCTCCTTCTCGCCGCGGCGCATGGCCAGCATGCGGTGCGAGGGGACGTCCTTGAGCGGTTCGCTGTACTCGTAATACATCTCGAACTTGCTGACGCTGCCGGCCTTGTCGGGCGCCACCTTCGAGACGAACAGCCCCTGCTCCCAGGTCAGGCGGCGCACCTCGGCGCGGGCCCCGGCATCCTCGCTGAGCCGCTCGGCGAGGATGTGGCCCGCCCCTTCGAGGGCGGCGGCCGCGTCGGGGACATCCAGCTCGGGGTTCACGAAGGGCGCCGCGGCCTCTTCGGCAGTTCCGGTGGTAAGCAGCTGGGCGGCGATCAGCTCGGCCAGCGGCTCCAGGCCCCGCTCCCGGGCGATGGTCGCCTTGGTGCGGCGCTTGGGCTTGTAGGGCAGGTACAGGTCCTCGAGCTCGGTCTTCTGCCGGCAGGCTTCGATCTTCCCCTTGAGCTCGGGGGTGAGCTTGCCCTGCTCATCGATGGACTTGAGGATGGTCGCCTTACGCTCCTCGAGTTCGCCGAAATAGCCGAGGCGCTCCTCGACCAGCCTTACCTGGACTTCGTCGAGCTCGCCGGTGCGCTCCTTGCGGTAGCGCGCGATAAAGGGGACGGTCGCCCCCTCGCGCAGCAGCTCGACGGTGTTTTCCACCTGCAGGGGTTTGAGGCCGGTTTCGTCGATGATGCAGGAGAGGACGCGGGAGATCTGTTCAGCGGTCAGTGCCATATGGATTCAACCTCGTTCTGTTTGGATAGGGGCTGGGATTCTAGCACGGGGAGGCGGTCGGGGGAAGCAGGTTTGGCTGCCCGAGAAGGCGGCGCGAAAGGATACAGAAGCTGCAGCCGGCAAGACGGCCTGCGGATTAAAATTCTTGACTCAGAGGGGGATGTGCAGTAAGGAATGCGCTCCCGCAATGACCAAAAGCGGCAGTTCGTCAGCGTTTTTTGCAGGCTTCCCCCGAGAACCGGGGCCGGGCCTTTGCCCAAGTTTTTGAAACCACAGCAAGATTGCTTTGGCTTGCCGTTTGCACAAAGGTGACCGGGGCCTCCACGGCTTCTCCGGGCCCTGCCTGAGAAGCAAATGAACAAGGACGACTTAGATGACCCACGCCGACCTGACCAGACTGGTCCACCAGGGGCTTGCCGCCCTGGACCAGGGGAAAACCCAGGTTGCCCTCGACCACTTCGAAACCGCCGCCCCGGCCTGGCCTACCGCCCTGGTTCTCTCCTGCCTCGGCTATTGCCTGGCCCGCGAACGCAACGAGATCGACCGGGGGCTCGACCTGTGCAGAAAAGCGCTCAGGGATGAACCGGCCAATCCCGTGCACTACCTCAACCTGGGGCGGGTCTACCTGCTCGCCCGGCAGAAGGGGCCGGCCCTCGGCGCCTTCCGCAGGGGGCTGAGGTTCGCCGAACATCCCGGCCTGCTCAAGGAGATCAACCGACTGGGCCGGCGCCGCGCCCCGCTCTTCCCCTTTCTGGCCCGCGAACATGCCCTGAACCGTTGCTGCGGCCTGCTGCTGCGCCGGCTGCGGCTGCGCTGAAGCATCTCTGCCTCTCCCCCTCCCCCAGCCCCTCATTACTTTTCTTCTTACCACGAAGGCCACGAAGAACACGAAGATAGTCAAAGGCTTTAAGGTTTCTCTTCGTGTCCTTCGTGCTCTTCGTGGTCAAAAACAGCTTTAATCATCATCTCGAAACGAAAAAAAAGGCCTGCTCCGAAGAACAGGCCCTGAAAACCAGAGGTGTTTAAAGTCGGCCTACGCGGCGAAACTGCGCACCAGGTGCCCGCGCAGCATTTCGATGAAGTTGGCTTCCGAATCGCCGCGATAGACCAGCGAGGAGGCCAGCTCCGAGGCGAGAATGGCGTAGCGGTACTTGGGCGGCAGGTTCTTGATGCGCCCGCGGTACTTGGCGTTGCTGCGCACCATGGCCGGCATGTGTGCCTCGATGGCCTTTTTGAACAGGGGCTCGTCGCACAGCTCGGGATGGGCCTGGAAGAAGGCGAACAGCCGGGCGTAATGGGCGTTAATCTCCTGGCTGATCGCGGCGGAGACTTCGGTGTAGAGATGGCTGCCGCCGGCCTCGCGGTAGCGGCGGAAGACCAGCCGCGCCTCCTCCTCGGCGCGCCGTTCGAGGATCTCGAGCACGTCGGTGACGTAGCGCTCCTTGTTGGCGAGAAACTCCTTGTCGTTCATCAGCAGGTTGGCGATGATCTCGTAAGAGCTGGAGATGACCCCGCACTTGTTGGCCGAGGCGTCGCGCAGGATGACCACCCCTTTTTTCTGCAACTCCTCGCGGGCCTCGGGGGTGATGAAGGAGTTGGCCCCCTCGACGATGGCCCGGGCGCTGGGGGAGCCGTCGGTGAGGAAAAACCTCTGCCAATTGTCCTTGTCGATGGTTTCGGGGCGCCCGCCGGCGGGGATGAACAGATCGGCCTGCACGCGGAAGGTCAGGCCGTTGAACTCCCGGTAGAACTCGTCGATGGTGATCCACTGCTCCTGCAGCTCGCCATTGCTGCGCACCACCTTTTTGTAGAGCTCGCGCAGCCCTTCGGTGCGGCGGACGTTGCGGTAGAGCAGGAAAGCTCCCTCGTGCAGCGCCAGAGGATCGAAGGCCTCGACGTCGCTTTTCAGGACGATTTTCTTCAGCGCCCCGAGGTCGGCCCCGGCCGGGTCGAACAGGGCGCCGGTGCCATCGATGATCATGTTGATCTTCACCTGGGGGCAGCGCTCGAGCAGGAGCCGCATGGCGTTGCCGGCCACGTCGCCGTTGGGGCCGCCGGTGAACTTCACCGTGAAGGGGTCCTTGCGGATGTCGATGCCGAGCTCGGCCATGGTGATCTCGGCGAATTTGACCACCCCGGTGCTGGTGACCCCGTACTCTTTGTGATTGATGCCGACCTTCTTGCTGGAGATGACGCCGATGCCGAGCAGGTAGCCGCGGCGCACGCTCTGGCGGGCGATCATCTCCACCATCTCGTCGTGCATGTTCTCGTCGGGACCCAGCTCGATCGGCTCGTCCTCGCCGTAATAGTCGATGACCCGGGGGTCCTTGGCGCGGCCGTCCTCGGTGACGTAGATGTCGAAGAAGGCGTTGATGAAGCCGAACTGCAGCTTGTAGAGCCGGCGCGTCACCAGGTCCTTGTCCGTCAGGTCGGCCGAATCGAGGATCACCACCATCTTCGAGCCGCCTTCGTAGATGTCCTTGTTCTTCAGGTGCTGGGTATGGGCCAACACGTAGTTCTCGCGGAATACCGTGTTGGCTGCGGTGACGTAGTCGTCCCAGCCGCGGGTGAGGATGGTGCGCCAGCCGCCGCGGGCGATATCGGAAAAACCGATATGGTAGCCGGCGCCGTGCCGGGCGAAGAAGAAGGTCACCCGGAAGGGGCGCTCGGGCGGCAGGTCGGCGGTGAACTCGGGACCCAGCTCCGCGAGATAGACCGGGTCGAGGCGGAACGCCAGGGCCTGCTTCTCGGGGATGAAGAAGTTGGTCTTCAGGGTGTTGCGGATGAAGATCAACGCGCAGCGAAAGATCGCCCGCCGCACGTCATCCAGATGCCGATGGCCGGTGTTGTAGGCGTCGATGGCCTGGGTGACCTCGGCGAGGGTTTTACCGTAGAGGCCTTCGCGCTCCTCGAGGTTCGGGTCGAAGCGGGTCTTGAACAGCCAGATCAACTGCAGGGCCATGTCGGGATGGCTGTGGAAGGCGCGCATGACGTCTTCGAAACCGAAGCGGTCGGGCTGGTTGTGCGCCAGGTTGGTGTGGCAGAAGCTGATCAGGGCGTTGACCAGCGAGGCCTCTTCGCCGGTCATCACCCCCTTGGCGACAAACTCGCGGTAAGCATGGGAGGCGGTGGAGAGGATCTGGGTGTTGTAGAGTTCCTTGCGCAGCAGGTTGAACAGTTCCGAGCCCTTGTCCACCAGGCCGGCATCGCGGCTGCGCACGTAGAAATTGCCCAGAAAATAGGGATGCAGCCCGTTGCTGATGGTCAGGCAGTAAGCCCGTTTGACGCCGATCCCCAGGCGGTTGAAGACCTCCATGATCTGCTGCAGAAAGTCGATCTGCGGCGGGTTGGCGGCGGCGAACATGACCCGGTACTCGCGCTGATGCTCGGTGTCCTCGGTCTCCTCGGCGTCGAAATAGATCCCGCCGTGCAGGATGCTCTGCAGGTACAGCCAGAGGATCTGCGCCACGCGCTTGGCTGGGGAGACCCGCACGTAGTGTTCGTTGTTCAGCCAGAGCAGGCGCAGCAGCCGGTCAAACTGCTTGCTGTCGAAATCCGGGTAGAATTCGGCGACGGCATCGGCAATCCCCTTGCGGATTCCGGCCGGGATCTTGACGTTGCCGGCTTCGGCGATCTCCTGGTTGCTCTTGCGCTCGAACTCGAAGCGCTGCACCTCCAACCCCTCCCCGATTCCGGACAGCGCCCCGTAGGACTGGGTGAACTGGGCATAGGAGATCTCCCGCTCGCGCAGATTCTTCAGGGTGTCGTAGAGCGAGCCCGGGCGGTTGGGCCGCGCGACGATCAGCCGCGTCTCCCGGTCGGCCAGCACCAGGCGCTGCTCGTGACCGAGCAGGTGCATGCGGGTGGCCAGCGCCGCCACCGCCTCGGGCTCGTCCTGCATGGTGATGGAGAAATACGGATGCATCTTGTCCATCAGCCACTGCAGGTTCTCCCCGGCGCTGCCGCAGCTGGCGCCGATCTCGCGCAAAACGTCCCCCCGAAGCTTCTTCTTCGCCGATTCAATCATCCTTTTTTCCCTTTGTCCTTGGTTCCGGTGAAAATGGACTCTGCCTGGTTGCTGCGCCGATTGCCAATTCAACTGCTGGGGCGGGGGAACCGCCCCCTTGCCTAGGCACTCTCGCCGCCCACCCCGGGCACCAGGGTGCCCTTGCCGGGGCCGCGCATTTTCTGCATCAGGATGACCCCGCCGAAGAGCACGAGTCCACCCAGGTAGACCAGGTTCTTGTTGCCCAGTGAGTTTTCCATCCCCGCCAGGCCCGCCACAAAACCGGGCCGAAACATGACCGCGGTCACCAGCAGCAGCAGCGGCACCTCGTACCAGCGGTTCCTTTTCACGAACCACCCCTGGGTCGCCGCCGCGAAGGCAAACATGCCGACGCAGGTCATGCCGAAGATGTAGAGCCCCTGGGCGAAACTGTCGACACCGATGAGCAGCATGTGGGTGTTGAAGATGAACATGAAGGGGAGCACCGCCGTGCGGATGTCGTACATGAAGCCCTGCAACCCGGTCTTGATCGGGTTCGACTTGGCGATGGCGGCCGCAGCGAAGGCGGCCAGCCCCACCGGCGGGGTAATGTCGGCGAGGATGCCGAAATAGAACACGAACAGGTGCGCGGCGATCAGCGGCACCTCGATTCCCTGGCTCTCGGCGATGGTCACGATGGCCGGCGCGGTCAGCGAGGCCATGACGATGTAGTTGGCGGTGGTCGGCAGCCCCATGCCGAGGATCAGGCTGGCGATGGCGGTGATGATCAGCATCAGGGCGAAGCTCCCCATGCTCAGGGTGTCGATGATGCTGGTGATCATGCCGCCGAGGCCGAGGGTGACGACGCCGACGATGATTCCCGCTGCCGCTGTGGCCACGGCCACGCTCACCATGTTGCGGGCCCCGGCCACCAGCCCGGCGACGATGTCGCCGCCCCCCTGCCGCAGGCCGGCCGCCCAGGGGCCGCCGCTTCTGCGGCCGCGCACCACCCCCTGCACCAGCATGATCCCCATCAGTACGGCCACCGCGCGGAAGGCCGCCAGATCAGGCGAATGCCGCGGCACGATCAGCTCGTAAAGCAGCACGGCGATGGGGATCAGGTAATGGAACCCGGCGCCCAGGGTAGCGAAAAACCGCGGCAGGTCGGCCTTGGGCAACCCCTTCATGCCGAGCTTGCAGGCCTCCAGGTGCGTCAGGTAGAACAGCGCCATGTAGGCTGCGAAGGCGGGGACCGCGGCGGCCTTGCAGACCTCGAGGTAGGGGACGTTGACATACTCGGCGATGATGAATGCCGCCGCGCCCATGACCGGGGGCATCAACTGGCCGTTGCTGCTCGCCGCGACTTCGACGGCGGCGGCCTTGTGCGCCGGGTAGCCGACCTTTTTCATCAGCGGGATGGTGAAGGTCCCGGTGGTCACCACGTTGGCGATGGAGGAGCCTGAAACCAGGCCGGTAAAGCCGCTGGAGAGCACCGCCGCCTTGGCCGGCCCGCCCTTGTAGCGCCCGAGCAGACTCATGGCCAGGTCGATAAAGAACTTGCCGGCCCCGGCCCTTTCCAGCAGAGCACCGAAGAGCACGAAGAGAAAAACGATGCGGGCCGAGACATCGAGGGGGATGCCGAAGATCCCCTCGGTGGTCAGAGCGATCTGGCTCACGTAGCGCTGCAGACTCACCCCTTTGGAGGCGAGAAACTCGGGCATGTAGGGACCGAGAAAGGCATAGGCGCTGGCCAGCAGGGCGATAATCGGCAGCGTCGGCCCGATCACCCGCCGCGCGGCGTCGAGCAGGATGACCACCAGGAACAGCCCGATGAGCATGTCGCGACCGATGGGCCGGCCGATGCGCGAGGCCAGCCCGTCGTAATCGATGGCGATGTACAGCGCGGCCAGGGCGGCCAGGGCGGCGAGCAGGAAATCGCCGGCGGGAATCCGCTGCTTCTCTCCCAGCCAGCGCAGGCCGGGCAGCCGGATGTCCCGCTTGAACATCGGGTAGGAGAGGAAAACAATCAGAAAGGCAAAGGCCAGGTGAATGGAGCGGATAATGGTCGAATCGAGCATCAGCCAGCTCGACAGGGACAGCTGGAAAAGCGACCAGCACAGGGCGATCGCCGGGACGATCAGGGCCGGGGGCCCCTGGACCCTGCGCAGCCCAAGTTCCTCTTCCTCTTTCATGCGCTGGGCGATTTCAAGGCCTTCGTCCTGGGCCGGGTTCAACTTGTCGGACATATGGGGATGTCTCCGGGGAGCAAGGGTTTTCGCCGGCCCGGGCCACGGGGCGCAGGCCGGCGCTACGGGATCAATCAGCTGTTTGCCGCTTCATTGAAAAAATCATCTTTCACCATCAGTAAACCTGGAATGCGGATGATGGTGCGATTTCCCGGGACCTTACCTCCCCTGCAGCCTGGGGGCTGCCTTACAGAACCGTCAACTGCCTTTCAAATACCCAACTACGCTCAGTCGTTGAGCGGCACCACCAGCGCCGGGCGATGCGACTTGCGCAGCAGCTTCTCGGCGACGCTCCCCAGAAAGGCGTATTTGAGCTTGCCCTTGCCATGGCTGCCGAGCACGATCAGGTCGGCCTCGATGCGGTCGGCCGCCTCGAGGATCTGGCCAACGGCGCTGCCGTGATGGATTTCGATATCGGCGATGCGCTCCACGTCCTCGGGGTGGTCGGCCAGCTCCTCCTTGGCGAACTGGTGAAGCTGCTTCCGGATCTGGTCCTTGACCTCTTCCTTGTGCTCGAGCTCGAGGTCGGCCAGTCGATTCTCCCCCATGACCGTGGAAATGTAATTGAGCATCGCCGGTTCCACTTCGGGCAGCACATGCAGAATGTGAATCCTGGCATTGTAGCTGCGCGCCAGACCGATGGCGTGGCGGAAGGCATGGGCCGCATTGGCGCTCAGGTCGGTGGCGTAAAGAATGGTCTTGTACTTGGGAATCACGGACGTCCTCCTCAGGCGGTAGCCAGGTTTTCGGGCTTGGGGGCCCGCAGCTTCTGCAGGCCGAAAATCGCCGCCCACAGTCCGAGGCCCACCAAGTAGCTCAGGTAATGGTTGTCGATGCCGACATAGTGGGCGAAGAAGCCGGGGCGGAACATGATCAGCGCTACTCCCAGCAGCAGAATGATCTCGTACCAGCGGGTGCGGGTGATGAAGTACCCCTGGGTTGCCGAACCGAAGGCGAACATGCCGACACAGGTCATGGCGAAGATGTAGATGGCCAGAGGGAAGCTGTCGATGCCGACCAGCAGCATGTCGGTGTTGAAGATGAACATGAACGGCAGCACCGCGGTGCGGATGTCGTAGGCGAAGCCCTGCAGGCCGGTCTTGATCGGGTCGCTCTTGGCGATGGCCGCCGCGGCGTAGGCCGCCAGCCCCACCGGCGGCGTGTCGTCGGCGAGAATGCCGAAGTAGAAGACGAACAGGTGCGCGGCGATCAGCGGCACCTCGAAGCCCTGCCACTCGGCGATGGTGACCAGCGCCGGGGCCGTGAGCGAAGCCATGACGATGTAGTTGGCGGTGGTCGGCAGGCCCATGCCGAGGATCATGCTGGCCGCCGCGGTGATCAACAGCATCAGGAACAGGTTGCCCATGCTCAGGGTGTCGATGATGCTGGTGATCAGCCCGCCCAGGCCCATGGTCACCACCCCGACGACGATGCCGGCCGAGGCGGTGGCCACCGCCACGCTGACCATGTTGCGCGCGCCGCCGATCATGCCGTTGATGATGTCGAAGAAACCGAGCTTCAACCCTTCGCCGACGGTGAGGCCTTTGGTTTTGCGCCTGACAACATGCTGCAGCAGCATGATGACCGAGAGCACCCCGATCGAGCGGAAGGCCGCCAGGTCGGGCGAGTGACGGGGGATGATCAGCTCGTAGAGCAGCACGAAGATCGGGAACAGGTAGTGCCAGCCGTTTTTCAGGGTGTGCCAGAAGGCGGGCAGGTCAGCCTTGGGCAGGCCCTTCATGCCAAGCTTGCCGGCCTCGAGGTGGGTCAGCCAGAACAGCGCCATGTAGGAGGCGAACGCCGGGATCGCCGCCGACTTGCAGACCTCGAGATAGGGGATGTTGACGTACTCGGCGATAATGAAGGCCGCAGCGCCCATGACCGGGGGCATCAGCTGGCCGTTGGTGGAGACCGCCACCTCGATGGCGCCGGCCTTGTAGTCGGGGTAGCCGACCTTTTTCATCATCGGGATGGTGAAGGTGCCGGTGGTCACCACGTTGGCGATGGACGAGCCGGAGACCAGGCCGGTCATGCCGCTGGAGAGCACCGCGGCCTTGGCCGGACCGCCCTTGTAGCGGCCGAGCAGGCTCATGGCCATGTCGATGAAGAAGCGTCCCGCTCCGGCGCGCTCGAGCATGGAGCCGAACAGGACGAAGAGAAACACGATACGGGCCGAGACATCGAGCGGGATACCGAAGATCCCCTCGGTGGTCAGCGAGATCTGCCCCACGTAGCGCGACAGGCTGACCCCCTTGAAGGCCAGAAAATCGGGCATGTAGGGGCCGAAGAAGGCGTAGGCGGTAAACAGCCCGGCAATCACCGGCAGCGCCGGGCCGATGACCCGGCGGGCGGCGTCGAGCAGAATGATCACCAGGAAGACGCCGATCACCATGTCGCGCAGGTTGGGCCGGCCCACCCGGTTGGCGATCCCCTCGTAGTCGAGGAAGATGTACAGGGCGGCGCCGACGCCGAGGATGGCGATGAGATAGTCGGCGAGGGGGATCTTGTGCTTCTCCCCCAGCCAGCGCAGCCCGGGAATTTTGACGTCGCGTTTGAGGGTCGGGTAGGAAAGAAACACGATCGCCAGGGCGAATGCCAGGTGGATCGAACGAATGATGGTGGAGTCGAGCAGCAGCCAGCTCGACAGCGACAGCTGAAACAGCGACCAGCACAGGGCAATGGTCGGCACCACGTAGGCGCTCCATCCGGTGACGCGGCGAAGGCCGAGTTCCTCCTCCTCCTTCATCCGCCGTGCAGCTTCCAGCCCTTCGTCCCTGACGTCCTTGATTTCTTCGGCCATAACCTTATCCCATCCCCAATTTTCTAAATACCTGTTACCGGAAAAGGTTTCCCCTTTCCCTTACGGCAGTGGGGGGCGCGGTATGTCCGCGCCCCCCTCGCCTGCATTGCCTACTTGATTAAACCGACTTCTTTGAAGTACTTCTCGGCGCCCGGGTGGAAGGAGGCCGAAAGACCTTCGAGCATGTTCTCTTTGGTCAGCACTTCGAGAGCCGGGTGCAGCTTGCGCAGCTCTTCGATGTTCTCGAAAACGGTCTTGGTGATGTTGTAGATGACCTCTTCGGGGACGTCGGCGGAGGTGCAGATGGTCGCCTTGACGCCGAAGGTCGGCACGTCCTTGTCGCCGACCACGCCGGGGTACTGGGCGACGGGGATCATCGCCGGGGCGTAGTAGGGCTGGGCGGCGACCAGCTTCTTGACCAGGTCGTCGGAGACCGGCACGAAGTTCACCTTGCGGGCGCCGGCGACGGCTTCCTTGATCGAGCCGTTGGGATGACCGACGGTGTAGAAGTAGGCATCGATACGGCCGTCCTGCAGCATGCCGGCGGCTTCGGAGGGCTTGATCCCTTCGGCGCGGATGTCCTTGTCGACGTCGATGCCGGCGGTCTGGAAGAGGTCGACCGAGTTGACCCGCTGGCCGGTGCCGGGGGCGCCGATGTTGACAACCTTGCCCTTCATGTCGGCGACGGAGTTGATGTTCTTGTCGGCGGCGGCCAGGATGGTCACGGCCTCGGGATGGATGGAGAACATGGCGCGCAGGTTCTTCTGCGGCTTGCCGTCCCACTCGCCCTTGCCGTTGAAGGCCTGCCACTGGATGTCGGACTGGACGACGCCCATTTCAATGTCGCCGTTCATCAGGGCATTGACGTTGAACACCGAGCCGCCGGTGGACTCGACGGTCATGCGCAGGTTGAGCTCCTTGCGCTTCTGGTTGACCAGCTTGCTGATGGCGCCGCCGGTGGGGTAGTAAACCCCGGTGACGCCGCCAGTACCGATGGTCACGTAGGTCGGGGCGGCCAGAGCCTCACCCGCACCGAAAGCCACCAGGGCAGCAGCCAGAACCCACATTCCGAACTTTTTCATACCGCTTCTCCTTTCAACTGGTTAACAGCACCCCCCGCCAAACCGACGGGGAAAAAAACAGAGACCTTCACCGGCCACCCGGACCATCCGGAAACTGCCGGAACAAGCGCCCCCAACCGCATCGGAATCGAAAAATATATCAGCAACAGCTATACCAACACCCAGACGGACAACATAAACACCTGAAACCACATGGAAAAACAACGTTTGACAGCCTGCCTGCCACCCCACCGAAAGGGCATAACCAAGGTTATCTACCTACCCCGAAAAGCAAGGTATTTCCCTTTTAATTCAGTAGTTTCGATGAGCCATAACGATGGTTATGGTTATAACAGTTGTTATACCCATTGCAAGAACGGCGAGGTGACGGGTGACTGCCTGCTACTCCGAATTGCGTGCATGCTTCAGGCGCTTGCTCAGGGCTGGCTGGGAGATACCGAGCAGGCGCGCCGCGATGGTCTGGTTGCCGGCGGCCCGCTCCATCGCCTCGGCAACCAGTTGTTCGTTGGCTTCGGCAAGGGTGGGGAGCTGCTCGGCCTCGGCAAAAACATTCCCCTGCGCCGCCGCTGCAGAGGAGGCGCCTGAGGGGAGCTCGCCATGGCGTTCCATGGCGCTGAGAAACGGCTGCATGGACAGGATTTTGGAGGTATGCACACTCATGGCGTCGTAGACCATGGCCTTGAGCTCGCGGACGTTGCCGGGGAAATGGTAGGTCGCGAGCAGCACGGGCAGCTCCTTGGGGATGGTCGGCTTTTTCTTGTCCAACTCATCCGCGGCCTCCTGAAGAAAGTGCTCCAGCAGCAGCGCCAGATCGTCCTTGCGCTCACGCAGGGGGGGAAGGTGCACATGATGGGTCCGCAGCCGATAGTAGAGGTCCTTGCGGAACTGGCGTCCGGCCTGCTTGGCGGCCAGGTCCTGGTGGGTCGCCACCACCACCCGGGCCCGCATCTGCTTGGGCTTGTCGCTACCGAGGGGAAAATACTCCCCCTCCTGGAGCAGCCGCAGCAGCTTGACCTGGGAAGAGAGGCTAAGATCCCCGATCTCGTCCAGAAACAGGGTGCCTTCGCCGGCTTGCTCAATCATCCCGCCGCGGGCCGTGTCGGCCCCGGTAAAGGCCCCCCGGGTGTGGCCGAACAGGGTGTCGGCGAACACGCTGTCATCCAGGCCCGCCACGTTGACCGATACCATGGCGCCGCGGCGCCGGCTCAGGGCGTGCACCGCCCGGGCGACCAGCTCCTTGCCGACCCCGCTCTCGCCGGTGATCAGCAGCGGCTGGGAGCTGCGGGCCACCGATTCCACGTACTGGAAGATGGTGCGCATCGCCTTGTTGTGGGTGACGATGCCGGCAAAGGCCTCGGGGTGCTCGAGCCTGTCATAGAGAAAGCGCCGGCGCATCTCCCGGTTTTCCCGCTGCAGCTCCAGCATGCGGATGGCCCTGCGCACCCCGTCGAGCAGCCGATCCTCCTCGACGGTTTTGACGAAGTAATCGAAGGCGCCGGCGCGCATGCAGCGCACCGCCGTTTCGATCTGGTTCAGGCCGCTGACGATGATCACCGCCACCTCGGGATGCTCCTCGACGATCCTTCCCAGCAGCTCTTCGCCGGAGAGGTGCGGCATGGTCAGGTCGAGCAGAACCAGCCCGACCTCCTCGCGGGCAAGAATCCCCATGACCTCCCGGCTGTCGCTGCAGGGCAGCAGATTGGTGATGGCACCGGGTCCCTCGAGGGTCATGCTCAGGCTGCGCAGCCAGGCCGGCTCGTCGTCCACCAGCAGCACACGAAAGGTTGGGTAGAGTCCCTGGGTCATGCGTTCTCCTTGGCCACCGGCAGCGCCAGAACAGCAGTCATCCCCTGGCCCGGAGCGCTGTAGAATTGCAGCGTGCCGCCATGCTCCTTGACGATTCCGGCCGAAACGGACAGCCCGAGCCCGGTCCCCCCGGATTCGCGCTTGGTGGTGAAAAAAGGGTCGGTCAGGTGCGGCAGGTGCTCCGGGTCGATGCCCCGGCCCTCGTCCCGGACCTCGAGGATGACCCTGTCGGCGGCGGCATCGAGCGCGGTCTTGAGAAAAACCCCTTCATGCTTGTCCCGCAGGGCCTGGCAGGCGTTGAGGATCAGGTTGACCACCACCTGCTCGATGCGCTGGGGATTGCCCTTGATGGACGGCAACTGGGCCGCATAGGTGGCCGAAAAGTGGTCGGTGGCGCCGCGGATCGAGGCATCCACCAGCCGCACCGCGGCCTCGACGACCTTGTTGAAGTCCACCGCGCTGGAAAAATCCGAATCGTCCCGGCGGGCAAAATCCTTCAGGTCCTCGACGATGCGCTTGATCCGCTTGGCCCCTTCGATGGTCTCCTCGAAAAGCTGGGGAATTTCGCTCCGCATCCGCGAGTAGTTCAGCCAACCGAGGCGGAATTCACCGTGCTCCTGGAAGTGCCGCTCAAGAATCGGCTCGGCATCGCCGAAGGCCTTGTGCAGCAGCGGCAGATTGAGCAGGATCAAGCCGTTGGGGTTGTTGATCTCATGGGCCACCCCGGAGACGAGAATCCCCAGGGAGGTCATCTTGTCGGCCTGGATCAGCTGCCGCTGCCTTACCGCCAGCTCTTCCATCGCCCTTTTTCGTTCGACGATCTCCTGTTCCAGTTCGCGGGTGCGGTGGGCGACCTCCTTTTTCAGCATGCGGGTCCAGATCATGGTGCCGCCCAGGATCAGCAGCAGGGGGATGGCCACCAGGGCGACGTATTTGACGATGCGGGTCCACTGCACCCCGCCGGGTTCGAGCACGCCGAGCCATTTGTTGTGAATCTGCTGATAGCGGCCGGACTTCTTGAGAATGGCCAACCCTTCGCTGAAACGGGCCAGCATGGCGGTGTTGCCCTTGCGCACCGCGTAGCCGTAGGGCTGTTCGGCGATGGGCCGGGCGGTGGCAACGAGGTTGTTCAGCTGGTATTCCCGAACCAGGTACTCCCCGGGAAGCTTGGCCACCAGGGCGCAGTCGTGCCGGCCCGCGGCGAGCAGCCGCAACCCGTCGAGCAGCGAGGGGGTGAAAATCAGGGTGGCGCCGAAGTCGTGCTTGAGCATGAAGTCGTGCATGATGCTGCCGCGCATCACGATCACTTCCCTGCCCTTGAGAAAATCGAGGGAGCGGGGCGCTTCCTCGCCCTTGCGGGTCCAGATCGCCTGGTAGACCACCGTGTGGGGGGTGGAGAAATCGACCTCGGCGACCCGCTCCTCGGAAAACGCCATCCCCTGCAGGATATCGACGCGGCCAGCGGCCAGCGCGTTGCGCATGTCTCCCCAGTCGCCCAGGCGAATCTCGACGTTCATCCCCATGACGTCGGCGATGGCCCGGGTCAACTCAATGTTGTACCCGGTGGGCAACCCGCTCTTGTCCAGGTATTCGTAGGGAGGATAGTTATGGTCGCCGCCGACGATGATGGGCGCGTCGTCCAGGGCGAAATCGTCTTCCCCCCAGGCCGGGCCCGGCAGCAGCAGGGCCAGGGTCAGCAGCAGGGCAGGCAACTGCCGGGCTATGGCGGCAAAGGGGCTGGGAATGGGCTGCGGCATGGTCGGGTTACCGGCGATGGCGGCCCCGCCTAACGGGGCGAATATTGGTGAAATATCTGAAATTCATAGTGTGCTGGATTGTCGCCCCTCTGCAGCGCGATGTCAACCGCCATGAACTTGCATCCCCCCAGGGCTGGAGGCGGCTGCCCAAGGTTGCCGCCGGGGATTTCTGGCCCCCTGCGACGGCTTGACCCGCTGCCTGATTGTGTGTAAATTTAAAAACCTTGCCAGCCCCCAAAGGACCTGCCTCATGCAACCGCTGCTCGATGTCCGCGACCTGAAAACCTACTTCTTCACCTCAAGCGGCCTGGTCAAGGCCATCGGCGGCATCGATTTCAGCATCGGCGAGGGAGAGACCCTCGCCCTGGTGGGCGAATCGGGTTGCGGCAAGTCGATGACGGCCCTCTCCCTGCTGCGCTTGGTCCCCCCCCCGGGCAAGATCGTCGAAGGCGAGATCTTTTTCCGGGGCGAAGACCTGCTGCACATCCCCGAAGCGGAGATGCGGCGTATCCGCGGCAACCAGATCGCCATGATCTTCCAGGAACCGATGACCAGCCTTAATCCGGTGTTCCGGATCGAGCGCCAGATCGGCGAGGTGCTGCGCCTGCACAAGGGACTCGACGCCGCGGCGGCCCGTGATGCCGCCATCGACCTGCTGCACCAGGTCGGCATCCCCTCTCCGGAGCAGCGGGTG
The DNA here is from genome assembly GCF_019704135.1 of Desulfuromonas versatilis. Classification (NCBI taxonomy): domain Bacteria; kingdom Pseudomonadati; phylum Thermodesulfobacteriota; class Desulfuromonadia; order Desulfuromonadales; family Desulfuromonadaceae; genus Desulfuromonas; species Desulfuromonas versatilis. The sequence goes on along the minus strand of NZ_AP024355.1, from coordinate 1,692,175 downwards.
CGCGAATACCCCCATCAGCTCTCCGGGGGCATGCGCCAGCGCGTGATGATCGCCATGGCACTCGCCTGCGACCCCAGGCTGCTCATCGCCGACGAGCCGACCACGGCCCTGGACGTCACCATCCAGGCCCAGATCATGGAGCTGCTGCTGCACCTCAAGCAGGAACGCAACATGGCCACACTGCTCATCACCCACGATCTCGGCGTGGTGGCCGAGTCGGCCGACCGGGTAGCCATCATGTACGGCGGGCTGATGATGGAATACGCGCCGGTGGAGGCCATTTTCGCCTCGCCTCGCCACCCGTACACCCAGGGGCTGCTGGCCTGCATCCCGCGCCTCGGCGAAAAACGCAGACGTCTGCAGCCGATTTCCGGGCAGGTGCCCAGCCCGGAAAATCTCCCCCCGGGCTGCTCCTTCCTGGAGCGCTGCCCCGAAGCCTTCGCCCCCTGCCGGCAAAAGCTCCCGCCGCTGCGTGAAGTCGCCCCCGGACACCTGGTCCGCTGCTGGAAGGACTGACATGGAACCGCTGCTCGAGGTCCACGACCTGCACAAATCCTTCACCGTGTCCCCCGGCCCCCTGGGAGGCGCCCGGCGCCGACTTCGGGCCGTGGACGGGGTCTCCTTCTCCCTGCTCCCCGGAGAAACCCTGGGCCTGGTTGGGGAATCGGGGTGCGGCAAGTCGACCACCGGCAAACTGATCATGCGCCTGCTCGACGCCGACTCCGGCCAGGTGCTGTTTCGCGGCAAGCAGATCCTGTCGCTGCCACCGGGCCAGATGCGGCCGATTCGTCGCGAAATGCAGATGATCTTCCAGGACCCCTACTCCTCGCTGAACCCGCGGATGCGGGTCGGCGACATCGTCGGCGAGCCGCTGAAGATTCACGGCCTTGCCCGGGGGGAGGAGCTGCGCGCCGAGGTGCTGCGCCTTCTGGAAACCGTCGGCCTCGGCGAGGCGCACCTGGGCCGCTACCCCCATGAATTTTCCGGCGGCCAGCGCCAGCGCATCGGCATCGCCCGCGCCCTGGCCGTGCGCCCCAGCCTGATCATCGCCGACGAACCGGTCTCCGCCCTCGACCTTTCCATCCAGGCCCAGGTGGTCAACCTGCTGCAGGACATCCAGGAGCAGTTCGGCCTGACCTACCTGTTCATAGCCCACGACCTCTCGGTCATCGAACACATCAGCGACCGGGTCGCGGTCATGTACCTGGGGAGGATCGTCGAACTCTCCGAAGCGGAAGAACTCTACCGCGCCCCCCGCCACCCCTACACCGAAGCGCTGCTCAACGCCGTGCCGGTGCCCGATCCGAGCCTTCGCCGCCCCCGGAAACTGCTCGGCGGGGAGGTCCCCTCCCCCATCAACCCGCCGACCGGCTGCCACTTTCACCCCCGCTGCCCCTATGCCCGGGAGATCTGCAGGGAAGCCTATCCGCCCCTCGAGGACAAAGGCGGCGGGCATCTCGCCGCCTGTCACTTCAGCGGTGAGGTAGGAAAGTTTCGGAAAGACAGGAGTTAGGAGCTGGGAGTTCGCAGGTAGTTTTCTACCCTCCCTCAAGCAGAAATTACCCGTTTCTACATTCCTGCCAACTCCTAACGACCAGCTCCGAACTCCCCAAAAGTATACGTTGACACCTAGTGCCACAACTGACACAATCAGCCCGACCTGCGAATCCCATAGAAGCGAATTCCTACCATTTCATCCGGAGCACCCATGGGTCCGATCAAGACAGTCAAGGAGCGCTGCCGCAAATGCTACTCCTGCGTGCGCAACTGCCCGGTCAAGGCGATCAAGGTTAACCAGAACTGGGCCGAGGTGATCCACGAGCGCTGCATCGGCTGCGGCAAGTGCATCCGGGTCTGCTCGCAGCAGGCCAAGGTGATCGCCGACTGCATCGAGGAGACCCAACGCCTGCTTGGCGGCCAGAACGACGTGGTGGCGGTCCTCGGCTGCTCCTTTCCGGCCTTTTTCAATGACGTGCGCCCCGGCCAACTGGTCACCGGACTCAAGCGCCTCGGCTTCAAGGAGGTCCACGAAGGAGCCAGCGGGGTCGAACTGCTGGTGGACGAGTACGCCGGTCTGCTGAACCAGCCTGGGGATGCGCCCCGAATCACCACCCACTGTCCGACCATCGTCGACCTGATCGAGCGGCACTACCCGCAGCTGCTGCGCAACCTGATGCCGCTGGTCTCGCCCATGGTGGCCATCGGCCGGTTCATCAAGGCGCGCCGCGGCAAGCAGACCCGGGTGGTCTACATCAGCTCGTGCATCGCGGGGAAATTCGAGATCGAAGGGGAACAGGTGGCAGGCGCCATCGACACGGTGCTGACCTACCGGGAACTGGGCCAGATGCTGCGCGAGCGCTCTTTTGACCTGGCCCGGCTGCCCGATTCGACCTTCGACGGCCTCATGCCGCAGAGGGGCAGGCTGTTTCCGATCTCCGGCGGCCCTTACCAGGCTTTCGGGGTCAAGGACGACTTCTTCAATCCCGAATACCTGGCGACCGAAGGGGAACAAAACGCCCTGGAAATCATCAAGGACCTCTCGGCCCGCCGCATCAACCCCAAGCTGGTAGACATCCGCTTCTGCAACGGCGGCTGCATCGGGGGGCCCGGCAAGAACAACCGCCTGACCACCTTCTCCAAACGCAACCTGATTCATCAATACTTTCAGAATCAGGAGATCCCCTACGCCACCGCCGCGCACTACCAGCAGGTCAGTCGCTCCCCGGAGCTGCGGCGCAGCTTCAGCAACAAGCACACCCGCCTGGAGCTGCCCGGCGGTCAGAGCATCCGCCAGATCCTCCAGTCGACCAACAAGTTCGTCGAGCAGGACGAGCTCGACTGCGGCGCCTGCGGCTACGCAACCTGCCGCGAGCACGCCGTGGCCGTCTACCAGGGGCTGGCCGAAGGGGCGATGTGCCTGCCCTACTCGCTGAAACGGCTCGAAGAGGACCGCTTCAACCTGGCCCAGAAGTATGAACTGGCCCAACGCGCCCTGGCCCAGGAGTACGGCGAATCGGAGATCGTCGGCAAGGACCAGCGGACCCTGGAGATCCTCAGCCTGATCAAGCAGGTCGGCCCCACCCCGACTACCGTGCTGATCCGCGGCGAAAGCGGCACCGGCAAAGAACTGACCGCCCGCGCCATCCACCAGACCAGTCACCGGGCCGAGAAACCCCTGGTGGCGGTCAACTGCACCACTCTCACCGACAGCCTGCTGGAGAGTGAGCTCTTCGGCCACAAAAAGGGCGCCTTTACCGGGGCGATCGCCGACAAGAAGGGCCTGTTCGAGGCGGCCTGCGGGGGGACCATTTTCCTCGACGAGATCGGCGACATCACCCCCAAGCTGCAGGCCGAACTGCTGCGGGTGCTCGACCACGGCGAAATCAAGCCCGTTGGCGGAAACACGCCGATCAAGGTCGATGTCCGCCTGATCGCCGCAACCAACAAGAACCTCGAGCGGGGCGTTGCCGAAGGATGGTTTCGCGAGGACCTGTTCTACCGGCTCAACGTCTTTACCATCACCATGCCGCCGCTGCGCAGCCGTCTGGAATCCCTGCAGGAGCTGGTTCACATGTTCCTGGACCGCTCCAGCAAACGGATCAACAAGACCATCGTCGGCATCGAGGACCGCGCCATAAACGCCATGCTGCGCTACCCCTGGCCGGGCAACATCCGGGAATTGCAGAATATTATCGAGAGGGCGTCGGTGTTGACCCAGGACAACATCATCCGCCTGGAAAATCTGCCCGTGGTGTTTGCCGAACTGGCCCTGAATGACAAGGGGGCCGCCCTGAACCAGTCCGATTTCCGCGGCCAACGGGAAAAACATCTCGGGCATATCGAAAAAGGGCTCCTCAAGCGCTACCTTGAGCAGACCGGCGGCAATGTCTCAGAGGCGGCGCGCAAGGCGCAGATCCCCAGGCGAACCTTCTATCGCCTGCTCGACCGGCACGGCCTCAAGGGCGGGGATTTCAAAGCCGAAAAGCGGTAACCTCTCCGCCATTGCCAGCAGCAACCTGTGTCGGGTGCGCATCTCGCCGCCCGACCGAGCCACCACTGACACACCGCCACGCGCCGACTGTGCCACGCGGGCCACACCCGCCAGAGGCCGTATTCAATGGGCTACCCCGCCTTTGGAGGAAAACCCTCCCAGAACTGTGTCAACCACGACCCACCACCTCCCCTTCCGCCGGAGCGCCGGCGGCCTGCAAAGCCCCCTCAAGGGCGAAACAAGGGCTTTTCGCCCGCAACCTCAACCCTGGCACACACCTTGCTATATAAAAAGACATCTGTCGGGGATTAAAGCAGAATTTTCCAAGCGGAACCCTGCCCCACCCCTTTTGCGCCGCACCGGGACCTCTCTCCCCCGGGCGGCGTTTTTTTATGTCGCAAATCGGCTCGGCTTCGGCTAACATAAGGGCCGTTAATTATCTGAAAAACCTCACTCATCGGCCGATTCCATGCCCCAGCGTTCGAGCAATCAACTCGGTGTAACCACCCTGGAGGACATCAGCGCCCTCATCCTCCAGTCACACGACCTGACCGAGACCCTGCGCAACATCGTCACCCTGGTCGCCAAGCGGATGGGTACCGAGGTATGCTCGATCTACCTGATCGAGGAAGACGGCGAGACCCTGCGCCTGCGGGCGAGCAAGGGCCTTTCGCGCAGAGCGGTGGGCAAGGTCGCCCTGAAGATCGGCGAGGGCCTCACCGGCCTGGCCGCCGAGCAACGCCGGGTGGTCGCCATCCAGGAACCGCAGAGCCACCCCCGCTACCGCTATTTCAAGGAAACCGGTGAGGAACGCTTCCACTCCTTTCTCGGCATCCCCCTGTTCGACCGCAAGACTCCCATCGGGGTCATCGCCATCCAGACCAAGGCCACCCGCCAGTTCAGCAGCGAGGAGATCAGCGCCCTCTCGACCATCGCCTTTCAAGTCTCCTCCATCGTGGTCAACGCCCGCCTGCTCGACTCCATCCGCCTCAAAGAGGAGGAAACCAGCCGCTTTGCCCGGGAACTGGAGCAGACCCGCAAATCGTTCCTGAACGACAGCCGCCCCGCGGGCGAGGTGCGGGAAAAAGCCCTGCGCGGCCGGGTTGCCTACCCCGGGGTGGTTTCCGGACTGGCCCATGTGATGGACGAAAAACTCGGCTTCACCGACATCCTCGACGAAGCCGGGGTCGACGTCGGCAAAGAGCGCGAGCGCCTCGAGGCGGCCCTCGAGAAAACCCGCATCCAGACCATCTTCCTGGAAAAACGCGTGGCCGAGCGCCTTTCCCAAGACGATGCCGCCATCTTCCACACCCACCTGATGATTCTCGAGGATCGGGGGGTTCTGGAAAAGATCCATCGCGAGATCGACAGCGGGCACAGCGCCCCCTATGCGCTGAAGAAGATCTTCGGCGACTACATCGACGCCTTCAAACGCATGGAAGATCCTTACCTGCGCGAGCGGGCCGCGGACATGGAGGATATCGGCCGGCGCCTGCTGGCCAATCTCGCCGGGCAGGAAAGTCATGTGCTGCACCTGAAGGGGCCGGGCATCCTGGTCGCCAGGGAGATTCTCCCCTCGGATATGGCGGCGCTGGACCATGAACAGATTCGCGGCATCGTCACCGAGGCGGGCGAGCAGAACTCACACGCGGTGATCATGGCCAAGTCCCTGGGCATACCGGCGCTGGTCGCGGTGCGCGGCGCGCTCAAGGAGGTCGTTCCCGACGAGAACCTGATCCTCGACGCCAACTCGGGGTATCTCTACGTGGCGCCGACCCAGCGGGTCATCGAGGAGTATCACCGACTCGAGGAGGATTGTAGCCGCGAGCAGCACAAGCTCGAGGAATTCCGGGAGCAGCAGGGCCGGACCAGCGACGGGATCCGGGTGGTGCTGCGGGCCAACATCGGCCTGATAAGCGACATCGACGTGGCGCTGCGCAACGGCGCCAACGGGGTCGGGCTCTATCGGACCGAGTTCCCCTACATGACCCGGGCCAGCTTCCCCGACCGGGACGAACAGTACCATCTCTACCGCCGGGTGGTGGAGGGATTCGGCGGCCAGCCGGTCACCATCCGCACCCTGGATATCGGCGGCGACAAGGCCCTGCCCTACTTCAGCCCGCCCCGGGAGGAGAACCCCTTCATGGGGTGGCGCTCGGTGCGGGTTTCCCTCGACAACCGGGATATTTTCCGCACTCAGATCGAGGCGATACTCATGGCCGGCCAGCACGGCCCGGTGAAGATGCTGTTCCCGATGATCTCCAGCCTGGAGGAGATCCGCGCCTGCAAGGCGGTGATCGCCGAAGCGCGGGCCAACCTGCGGCGCGAAGGGGTCGGCTTTGCCGAAGAGATCCCGCTGGGGGTGATGATCGAGGTGCCCGCGGCGGTGATGCTCGCCCCGCAACTGGCCCTGGAGGTAGATTTTTTCGCTCTGGGGACCAACGACCTGATCCAGTACATGCTCGCCGCGGATCGCAACAACCCCCTGGTCAACAAGTATTACGACCCGCTGCACCCGGCGGTGCTGGGCGCCCTGCGGCAGGTCACCCGGGTGGCGAAGAAACTGGAGAAGGGGCTGTGCCTGTGCGGCGAGATGGGCTCGGACCCGATCACCTTTCTGGCCCTGGTCGGCATGGGGATCCGCGAATTCTCCATGCCCTCGCCCTTCATCCCCCGTACCAAGGCGCTGCTGAAAACCATTTCGGCCCGCGAGGCCCGCCGGGCCAGCAAGGAGATCCTGGCCATGGCCGACAGCCAGCAGATCCGCGCCTATCTGCAGCGGGAGTTGAAGAAGTCGGGGTAAAGGGCGGGGAGAAGGATAAAGAATTAAAAAGCCGGGGCGATTACGATCGCCCCGGCTTTTTTCGTTGCTACTTGAGCGCCTGGATCTTGGCCAGGCTTTGCTGCAGGATGCCGAGTTTCTCCTCGGCGTCGCGCAGCTTGCCGCGGTCCTTCTCCAGCACCTCCGGCGGTGCGTTGGCGACGAACTTCTCGTTGGAGAGCTTCTTGGTGAACATCGCCACGTCCTTTTCCACCTTGGCGATCTCTTTCTGCAGGCGCTTCTCTTCCTCGTCGACGTTGATCAGGCCGGCCAGCGGCAGCAGGATCTCCACGTCGCCGGCCACCTGGGTAGCGGCCTGGCCTGGCCGCTCGATGCCGACCCCGGCCTGCAGTTCGGCCACTCGGGCCAGGGCGCGGATATAGCCTTCGCCCTGCTTGAGAACCGCCAGCGAGGCTTCCGATCTGCAGTCGAGAACGGCCGCGATCTGCTTGCTCGGAGGCACGTCCATCTCGCCGCGGATGTTGCGGATCCCCTTGATGACTTCCATGATCAGCTCCATGCGGGCAGCGCCCTCGGTGTCGACCGGCAGACCGGCACCGGTGGGGTAGTCGGCGACCATGATCGAGGGGACCGGGCGCTCGCCTGGCAGGGCCTGCCAGATCTCCTCGGTGATGAAAGGCATGATCGGGTGCAGCAGGCGCAGCAGCTGCTCGAGCACGGTGAACACCACCGCCTGGGCCCGCACCTTGACCGCCGGGTCGTCGCCGTACAGGTCATCCTTGCTCAGCTCGATGTACCAGTCGCAGAACTCGTGCCAGGTGAAGGCATAGAGAATCCCGGCAGCGTCGTTGAACTTGTACTCGGCCAGGGCCTGGTTGGTCTTTTCTGCGGCCTCGGCAAGGCGGGTGAGAATCCACTGGTCGGCCAGGGACAGATCGAGCTTGCCCGGATCGACCCCCGCGGGATCGAAGCCCTCGAGGTTCATCAGCGCGAAGCGGCTGGCGTTCCACAGCTTGTTGGTGAAGTTGCGGTAGCCGGCGATGCGCTCGGTGGAGAGCTTGATATCGCGCCCCATGGCGGCGAAGGCCGTGAGGGTGTAGCGGAAAGCGTCCGTGCCGTACTCCTCGATGACCGTCAGCGGGTCGATGACGTTCCCCTTGCTCTTGCTCATCTTCTGCCCCTGGGCATCGCGCACCAGGGCATGGATGTAGACCTCCTTGAAGGGGGCCTCACCCATGAACTTGAGCCCCATCATCATCATCCGGGCGACCCAGAAGAACAGGATGTCAAAACCGGTCACCAGGCAGCTGGTGGGGTAGAACTTGCCCAGGGTCTCGGTCTGCTCGGGCCAGCCCATGGTCGAGAAGGGCCACAGGGCCGAGGAGAACCAGGTATCGAGAACATCGGTCTCCTGGCGGATCTCGGCGCTGCCGCAGTGAGCGCAGACGGTCAGGTCCTCACGGGAGACGCTGATCTGGTCGCAGGCGTCGCAGAACCAGGCGGGGATACGGTGTCCCCACCAGATCTGGCGGCTGATGCACCAGTCCTGGATGTTGAACATCCACTCGTAGTAGGTCTTCTCCCACTGGGCGGGCACGATCCTGGTGCGGCCGTCCTGCACCGCCTTGATCGCCTCTTCGGCCAGGGGCTTGACGGCCACGTACCACTGCTTGCTCATGTACGGTTCGATGATGGTCTTGCAGCGGTAGCACTCGCCCACGGCGTTGGCGTAGTCGTCGATCTTTTCGAGCAGGCCCTGGGCTTCGAGGTCGGCCACCACCTGCTTGCGGGCCGCGTAGCGCTCGAGCCCGTTGTAGGGGCCGCCGTTTTCGTTGACGATGCCCGAGGGGTCGAAGATGTTGATGAACTCGAGATCATGGCGTTTGCCGATTTCGAAGTCGTTGAAGTCGTGGGCCGGGGTGATCTTGACCGCGCCGCTGCCGAATTCCTTGTCCACGTACTCGTCGGCGACGATGGGGATTTCGCGGTTAACCAGGGGGAGCCGCACCTTTTTGCCGATCAGGTCGGCGTAGCGCTCGTCCTCGGGATTGACCGCCACGGCGGTGTCGCCGAGCATGGTCTCGGGGCGGGTGGTGGCGACCACCAGGCAGCGGTCGCTGCCGACCACCGGGTAGCGCAGATGCCAGAGGTTGCCCTTCTTGTCCTCGTGTTCCACCTCGAGGTCGGAAAGCGCCGTGTGACAACGGGGGCACCAGTTGATCAGCCGGTTGTCGCGATAGATGAGGCCTTCTTCGTAGAGGCGGACGAAAACCTCGCGCACCGCCTTGGAGAGCCCCTCGTCCATGGTGAAGCGCTCGCGCTGCCAGTCGCAGGATGCCCCGAGGCGCTTGAGCTGGTTGATGATCTGTCCGCCCGATTCCTCACGCCATTTCCAGACCCGCTCGATGAACTGTTCGCGGCCGATCTCGTGCCGGTCGCTCCCCGCGGCGGCCAGCTGTTTTTCCACAACGTTCTGGGTGGCGATCCCGGCGTGGTCGGTGCCGGGCATCCACAGCACTTCGTGACCGGTCATGCGCTTCCAGCGCACCAGGATGTCCTGCAGGGTGTTGTTGAGCGCGTGGCCCATGTGCAGCACCCCGGTGACGTTGGGAGGCGGAATGACGATGGAATAATGGGGTTTGGAGGAACTTTCGTCGGCATGGAAAAAACCCTGCCCTTCCCATTGCCCGTACCACTTTTTTTCCACCTCTTGGGGCTCGTATCCCTTAGGGAGTTTCGCTTCCATGGAATCAGCTTCCTTCCGGAAAATTGGATAAACCGCATCGGCGGATGCGGCTGAAAAATCTGCACAAAAAGAAATGGGGATTGTAACAATCCCCATTTCATCCGTCAATACTGTGAGCCAGGTACGGGCTGCCCTCAGGCTTGGCCGGCCATCTCCTTGATCTTGCGGATCTCCTCCTTGATCATGCTTTCGGCCAGATCGGGGACAACCTCCCAGGCGATCTTTTCCAAAATGCTCCCGGCCAGCCGCTCGATCACGCTGCCGGCCACCCGCTCGACGATCTCGGTCAACTCCTCCTCGCTCAAGCCCTGCACCTTCTCCTGGGCTGCTGCGGCAGTGACCGGAGCGGAAGGCGCGGCCCCGGCCTGGCCGGCGGCGGGGAAAACAGCCGGTGAAACAACGGCCGCCACCTCCTCGGCTTCAACCACAGGCTCATCGAAAGCGACCGGTTCTTCGGCTTCGACCACCGGTTCGTCGAAGGCGACCGGCGCTTCGACCTCGACCATCGGCTCATCGAAGGCAACCGGCGCTTCGGCATCGACCATCGGTTCGTCGAAGGCAACCGGCGCTTCGGCATCGACCACCGGTTCGTCGAAGGCGACCGGCTCTTCGGCTTCGAAGGAGGGTTCTTCCAGACCGGCCGGCTCCTCGAAACCCACCACCTCTTCCAGTCCGGCGGAGGAGAGGTCTTCGCCGATGGTCAACTCTTCTTCTTCGACCAGCAGGTCCTCCTCGCCAAAATCGGCCAGGGAAGCGTCAGCGGATGCTGTGACCTCCGAAGCCACCGCCGCCCCGGCGGGCTCGAGATCCACCTCTTCCAGGATGTCTTCCTCATCCAGAGGCAGGATATCCTCGTCCTCCAGGACCAGAAGCTCCTCTTCGCCAACGGCCTCCGGCTCCTCTTCGAGGATGAAGATCTCTTCCTCGGCCTCGGCCGTCAGGGGCTCTTCGTCGAAAATAAAGCTTTCCTCCTCGGCAGCCTCTACCTGGCCCTCGACTTCCTCGAAAATGAACGCCTCCTCGCTCTCGATCTCCCCGGGCTCACCAGCCTCAGGCTCCTCCTCGAAGATCAAATCGTCCAGGTCCTCGGTTTCGGGTGCAAAGGCCTCTTCCAGCGTCGCCTCGACCCCGGCCGGCGCCGCCCCCCGGGCTTGAATCGCACCGGCCATCGCGGGCGCAGCGGGTTCTTCGAGCAGGTCTTCCTCCTCGAAGGTCACCTCGCTCCAGATGTCGTCGGCCTCTTCCCCGGCACCTCCCTCGGAGGCAAAGGCCTCGTCCCAGGCGATGGCATCCTGCCCGGCATCGGCGGCGGCCGCAGAGGGGGCCTGCTCCTCGATTTCCTCCCAGAGATCAGACTTGACCGCCCGGGCCGCCGAGGCCGGGACTTCGGCATCCGGGACCGCGGCGGGAGTTGGAGCCGTAGGGACGGCGGGCTGCTCAGCCGCCTTGGCAAGCAACTGCTCAACCCGGTCGATAAGCGCCTGGGATTCAAAAGGCTTGGCAATCCAGCCGTCGGCCCCCGCAGCCGCGGCCTTTTCCTCGTCGAAGGGCTCGAAGGTTCCAGCCAGCAGCAGCACCGGTGTGCGGCCTAGCGCAGGGTCCTGCTTGATGGCGGAGCAGAGCTCGTAGCCGTTTTTCCCCGGCATGAACACATCCGCAAGGATCAGGTCGGGGTGCACCTCGCTGGCCTTTTCCAACGCCGCCGTACCATTGTCGACAACGGTCAGCTCATAATCCTCGTTGACGAAGGTGATCCCGATGACTTTCTGAATTGTGATACTGTCGTCGGCTAACAACAGTTTCTTGCTCATCCAAGCCTCCTTGGCTCCCTTCACTGGGAGCGCCGGGTGATGGTTTTCGGTGGCAATGAAATTAGCAGTGAATCCACATTGAGAATCGGGAATTCCCGGTCGCCGTGGACGAACAGGTTGCTGGTCCCGGCAGGAACCTCGGCAGGCTCCCCGGCCACAGTTTTGACCAACGCCGGATCAAGATCGACAATATGCAAAACCCGGTCCACCGGGACCCCGACCAGACCGACCTCGCAGCTGCAGACCACGGTGTAGGCGACTGCGCCGGAGCGCCTCGCGGCATCCTGCCCCCACAAACAGCGAAGATCGAGCAGTGGGGTTAGCTGATCCTGGTAAAGAAACACGCCGCCCACCCCAGGGGGGAGCAACGGCAGTTGAAACACCTCGGGTGAGGAGACAATGTGCACTATCCCTTCGACAGGCAGGGCAAAATATCCCTCGTCCAGGGCCAGAAGAGCCAGCTTGCCCCTCATGGCGCACCCCAGCAGGCTTCGAGCATATCGGGCTCGCAAAGCACCAGAGGCTCGCCCTTACGCACGACAACCCGGCCATATGGCATGGAGTCCTGCGAGGCGAGCAGCCAGGGCAAGGGATGGACCCTGAATTCGGCATCGGGGAAAATGCCCTCGATGGCATCAGCCAGTATGCCCCATCGATGGACCCCTTTGGCCAGGACCAGCAACAGCTCCCCAGGCTGGGGTTCGCTCTGAGGCAGACGGAATCCCATGCGCAGGTCGCGCACCGGAATCATCTCCCCCCGGTGGGGCAGCCTGCCCAGCAGACCCCGCTCAGGAGCGGCCTCCGAGCGGTCGAGCCACCCCTGGACCTCTTCGCGGATTTCCACCAGGCTCCCGATCGGCAGGGCAAAGCCTATTCCGGAAATTCGAAATACCAGTTTCAACCCGACCGTATCGGCCATTACCTCACCGGGGATGGGGACGTTGGGACCACTTCGAAGGCGGCGCAAAGCGGCTAAACGCTAACACACGCCCGCGCGGAGTGTCAAGCATTTGCACCAGCAAAAACCGAGATCTTATGGCCACTTAAAGGATTTTCCAGGGCTGGGGAAGAAACAATTTGTGGTAAAGGTTCAGGGCATAGCGATCGGTCATCCCGGCGATGAAATCAGCCACTGAAACCTCCGCCTGATCGCCGGGCCGGCGCCGGCCCCCATGGGCATCGAGGAGCTGCGGGCTGGCCATGAAGAACTCGAACAGTTCGCGGATGATCCGTGATGCCTTGAAAAAGTCCTCGTGCACCGAGGGATGCCTGTAGACATGGGAGAACAACCAGTCCCGCAACTCCCCTACCGCCTGCTCGATCGCCGGGGAGAGAAGTATCCGGTCGCCTCCCGCGGCCATGGAACATTCGATCATATCCCGGACCATGGTATTGATCCGGCCCGAGTGGTTGTGGCCCAGCAGATCGAGGATCCCGGCCGGGACTTCCCCGGCGGCGACAAGGCCGGCCCGCAGAGCATCATCCAGATCGTGATTGACGTAGGCGATAATATCGGCCAGGCGCACGATGCGCCCCTCGAGAGTGCTGGCCATGACTTCCGGGTCGCTGCTCAACAGGGGCCCCTGCCCCTTGGAATGTTTGAGGATGCCGTCGATGACCTCGCCGGTCAGATTGAGCCCGCGCCCTTCCTTCTCCAAAACCTCCACAACCCGGGCACTTTGCAGGACATGCCGGAAACCGCCCGGCACCAACTGGTCGAGTACCCGTTCGCCGGCATGGCCGAAGGGGGTGTGTCCAAGGTCATGGCCCAGGGAAATGGCTTCGGTTAGATCCTCGTTCAGCCCCAGAGCCCTCGCCACGGTTCGGGCGATCTGGGCCACCTCCAGGGTATGGGTGAGGCGGGTGCGGTAATGATCCCCCTCCGGGGCCAGAAAAACCTGGGTTTTATGTTTCAGCCGTCGAAAAGCCTTGCTGTGAAGAATACGATCTCGATCATGTTGAAAAGCAGTCCTGATCGAACAGGGAGGTTCGGGAATTTTACGGCCGACACTGGCGGTGCTCAAACATGCAGAAGCAGAAAGAAGCTGTGACTCACGCTGCTCGATCAGTTGACGGATTTCCATGCCGACAGACTCCCTCGAATAAAAAAATTCTCCCTCAAAAACCTATACCCTACCTGCAATTCCCATGCAAACGCAATCTTGACGAACCCCTTTGGTGACGGTCGAGGCAAACAGCATGGGATGCCATAAAAAACCCGCAAACGTGTCTGAGTTTTAAACGCCACCTCAATTTGAACACGCTAAGTGAATGTAAGGGATGCATACCAAAAACCACATGCATTGATCAAAATTACAAGTCTGCTGCCTCCTGCTGTATGAATCCAAGTTGCCGCTCAGGCATTGCAAAAAACGTCTTTTTTATCATGTAATACAATATTTTTTCCTTGATTTTGACAAAATTTATTGTATTAGTAGTGCAACCTTGAAAACCAGCTATGCAACCATAACCGTAAACAGGAGGAAAAAACATGGCAACTATTCTGGAAATGGCCGCTGAGATTGTTGCGGCTCACGCTTCGACCACCGCAATGAGTAAAGAAGAGCTTGTCGCCGAACTGGGTGAACTCCATAAGGTTCTGGCCGCTCTTGAGAAAGGCGAGGAAGTAACCCTGGAGAGCGCAGAGGCCGCTGCCGCCGCCCCCGCCGTTTCCCGCAAGAAGGCGTTCGGCAAGGACAAAGTCACCTGCATGATCTGCGGCAAGGAGATGAAGACCCTGGCCCGCCACCTTAAGACCGCTCACGGCTTGAAGCCCGGAGAATACCGCAAGCAGTTCGACATCCCCCGCACCCAGCCTCTGGCTGCCCGCGCCTACTCCGAGAGCCGGCGGCAGATGGCCATGGATCGCGGCCTCGGTGAGAACCTGGCAAAAGCCCGTGCGGCCCGGGGCAGAAAAAAGAAATAATCGGCAATTCGCCATCCACAAAAAAAGCGCTCCGCAAGGGGCGCTTTTTTTGTGGGGGAAAGAGGCTGGCGGCTCACAGATCTTCGAGCAATTGCCAGTCGGCGAAGCCGTCTTTTTTCTCTGTCGAACCCAGGTCACGCCCTTGCATCCTGATGCCCTCACGAAGCGGATGGGTCTTGACCGCAACGTAGCCGCGCACGAGGTTGGCCAGGGTCGCCTCCTGCAGGACGATTTCCTCTCCGGTGCGCAGGCGCAGGGTAGCCCGCAGGTGCCTGTGCCCCTGCGGGACCGCCATTTCGAGCTCGAGGATGTCGGAATTGGCCAGAACTCTCTGGGTCATCGGCGCATCACAGCAGGCTGAAACTGAGAATTTTCAGAGCCTTGCCCTCGGCGTCCTGCACCTCCACGGTCCACTCGCCGCTCAAGGAAGGCAGAATGGTTTTCGCCGACCAGGTTCGCCAGTCAGGAGACCGGACCGGGAGTTCCACCCGGGCAAGCTCCTCGCCCTTGTGGAACCAGACGTGAAAGACCCTGGTCTCGCCTTCGGCCCCGGTGACCCTGGTGAAGCAATACAACCTCTCCACCGTCGCCGGGTAGGATTCCACCGCATCGACCGGCTCGCGATCCACCACCTGGGTGGTGATCACCCCTTCGGCCACCTCCAGTGCGGCGGCAAAGGCCGGTGCAGCCAACAGGCCGACCAGCAACACCAGCATCAGGCCAAGTTTTTTCATAACTCCATCCTCCTTCTGTAAATGATGACAAAGCATATCGGCCGGGATAAAATATACCATGTTACCGAGATCCCACTATGAATTCACCCGCCCCACACAAGGATAATCGACAGATATGAAAAGGGTACTGATCGGCGACAAAAGGGAAGCTCTGCTTTCAACCCTTGAAGTCATGCTCAAACATTGGGGGTACCGGGTTATCGTATCGTCCAGGGCCGATCAGGTAAAGGCGTTTCTCGAACAGACCTCGCCCGACCTGCTCATCATCGGTGCCGGCATGCTGGCGAGCACCTCCTCCCTCATGGAAGGGATCAATTCCAGGATAGACTCCGCGCCGATGCCACTGGTGGTGCTGGGCGAGGAAGATTCCGAGGTTAAAATCGGGATCGACTGCGAAACCCTCGGGGTGCCGATTGATCTGTTCGCCCTGTTTGAAGTCATCCAGCGGCACCTGGAAAAACACCCGAGGAAAAACCTGCGCCTGACCGTCAAGCTCCCCAGCCTGTTCAGCAGCGGAGAAACCTCCTGCCTGGCCGAGGTCATGAGCATCAGCACCCGGGGGATGTTCGTCAAGACGGCGGTACGCATGGGCAACCGCGACCCGGTGCGCGTGGTGATTCCCCTGCTCGGCATGCAGAGGGAGCTGGAAGTCTGCGGCAGAGTCCTTTATTGCGTCCTTCCCGGGCCGGAAAACAACTACCTGCAGGGGGTAGGCATCGAATTCACCGACCTCGACGAGCAGACCCAGGACACTTTGGAGGGGTTCATCGAGAAGCGGTTTCTCGGCGAACTTTCCGAGAGCCGCGATGGCGGCCACCTCAACCGCGAACAGCTGCGGGACGCCCACCCTCCCCGGAGGTGATCACGCCCGGGGCCGGCAGTCTCCCCGCACCCCCTTGCCAGGCCCGCGCTCCAGGCCGAAAACCTGCGCAATGGTCGCGGCCACTTCGGCGAAACTTTCGCGCTCGCCCAGATCGCCTCGCCAGCCCGGGGTCTTGCTCCAGATCATGAGCGGCACGTATTCGCGGGTGTGATCGGTTCCGGCGGTGGTGGGGTCGCAGCCGTGGTCTGCGGTCAGAATCACCAGGTCCCGCTGTCCCAGTTGCTCGAGCAGCCGGGGCAGCCACAGATCGAATTCCTCCAGGCAGCCACCGAATCCCCTGGCATCCCGCCGATGCCCGTACAACATGTCGAAGTCCACCAGGTTGGTAAAAACCAGTCCCCGTTCCAAGTCCTCCAGGCTGGCGAGCGTCTTGGCCATGCCGTCGGCGTTGCTCTCGCTGTACTGGTACCCGGTCACCCCCCGGCCGGCAAAGATGTCGCGAATCTTGCCCACCCCGAACACCTCGAGCCCCGCCCCTGCCATCCGGTCGAGAATCGTCGTCCCTGTCGGCGGCAGCGAAAAATCATGGCGCCGGGCGGTGCGTTGGAAATCCGCGGCGCAGCTGCCCAGAAACGGCCGGGCAATCACCCTGCCCACCCGGTAGGGGTTGAGAATCTCCCGGGCGATGCGACACAGCTCATAGAGCCGCTGCACGGGGATCACCTCCTCATGGGCGGCGATCTGAAACACCGAATCCGCGCTGGTATAGACGATGGGTCGACCGCTGGCCAAATGCTCTTCGCCGAGCGTAACCAGGATGTCGGTGCCGCTGGCGGCGATGTTGCCCAGCGGGCGCAGGCCCGTCTCGCGCTCAAAGGCCGCGATGATCTCCTCCGGGAAGCCCTCGGGGTAGGTCGGCAGGGCCTCGGTCTGAACCAGGCCGGCGATTTCCCAATGCCCGGTCGTGGTGTCCTTGCCCACCGAACGCTCCCGCATCCTGCCCCAGGCCGCCTCGGGCAGGGCGACCGGGCCGACGCCGGGGACCTCGAGGATATTTCCGAGTCCGAGCCGCTGCAGATTGGGGAGCTTGAGCCCCCCACAGGCGCGGGCCACGTGCAGCAGGGTGTTGGCCTCGCCGTCGCCGTAGGCTGCGGCATCGGGCAGCGCGCCGACCCCTACTCCGTCCAGGGTGATCAGCACCACCCGATTGATCTGGCTTGCGGTCACAGCCCCTGCTCCAACTGCCACTGCTGCATGATGGTGATGCCGGCGCTGGTGCCGATGCGCGTCGCCCCGGCCTGCAGAAAATCCCGGCACCCGGCCCAGTCCCGAATGCCGCCGGCGGCTTTCACCCCGATCCTCCCCGCCGCGGCGCCGGCGAGCAGACGGACATCGTCAAGGGTGGCGCCTCCGGAACCGAAACCGGTGGAGGTTTTGACATAGGCGGCCCCCGCAGCAGCCACGCACCCGGTCAGGGCCTGCTTCAGCGGATCGTCCAGGTAGCAGCATTCGATGATCACCTTGACCTGCGCCTCGCCGGCCTCCTCGACGATCCGCCGGATCTCCCCCTCGACATCGCCCAGGCGTCCCTCGCGGGCGGCACCCAGGTGAATGACCATGTCGATCTCCCTCGCACCGGAGGCGACCGCCACGGCCGTCTCGCGGAGCTTGACCGCCGTGGTGACATAGCCAAGGGGAAACCCGACCACGGTCCCCACCGCCACCTCGGAGCCGTAAAGCACCTCGGCAGCCAGGGGGACGTACACCGGGGGGATACAGACCGAGGCGAAGCCGTGTTCGACGGCCTCCTCGCACAGCCGCAGGATCTGTTCGCGGGTCGCATCGGGCTTCAGCAGGGTGTGGTCGATGTAGCGCGCGGGAATAAGCATAAAATCGAGGTTCGGGGTTCAGGACCGATAATCAGCGTTGATCTTGACGTAGTCGTAGGTGAGATCCGAGGTGTAATAGCGCCCCTGTCCTTCACCGAGCTTGAGGTCGACGGTGACGGTGAACTCGGGAGTTTTCAGGACCTCGGTAGCCTTGGCCTCCAGTTCCTTTCCGGTGCCGAGACCGTCCTTGACCACCTGCACCTCGTTGAAGAAGATATCCACCCGGTTGGGGTCGACGTCGGCCCCCGAATAGCCGACGGCGGCGATGATCCGCCCCCAGTTGGCGTCCTCGCCGAAAAAGGCGGTCTTGACCAGGCTCGAGGTGGCCACGCTGCGTGCCGCCTGTTTGGCCTGGGCAGCGCCGGCCGCCCCCTTGACCGCGATTTCAACAACCTTGGTGGCCCCTTCGCCATCGCGAACGATCATCTTGGCCAGCTCGAGCAGCACCCTCGAGAGATGCCCCTGGAAGGCTTCGGCCGCGGGGGTGCCGGCAACGATTTCGGGGTTTTCGGCCAGGCCGTTGGCCAGCACCAGCACCATGTCGTTGGTCGAGGTATCCCCGTCCACCGTAATGCTGTTGAACGAGCCGTCGACCGCTGTACGCAGGGCCTGGTCGAGGAACCCAGCCTCCACACAGGCGTCAGTCATCACGAAGGCCAGCATGGTTGCCATGTTGGGGTGGATCATTCCGGCCCCCTTGGCCATGGCGAGAACCCCGTAGGGCTTGCCGTCGGCCTCACCCTCGGCGGCGGAGAGCTTGGCGAACGCATCGGTGGTGCGGATCGCCTCGGCGGCCTCCTCGACGGCTCCGGCCTGCAGGTCCCCGGCGAGTTGCCCGATGTGGCGCTCGAACTTGTCCATGGGCAGGGGCAGGCCGATCACTCCGGTGGAGGAGACGGCGACCAGGTCCTCGGGCAGCCCGAGCGCCCCGGCGGCCAACTCGCCGCAGCGCAGAGCGTCGCGCAGCCCCTGCTCGCCGGTGCAGGCGTTGGCGTTGCCGCTGTTTACCAGCACCGCCTGGCAGCTTCCCCGACGAATTCTCGGCGCGCTCACCACCACCGGGGCGGCGACCACCTTGTTGGTGGTGAACACCCCGGCGCAGCGGGCCGGCACTTCTGAATAGATCAGGGCCAGATCGGGCTTGCCGGACTTTTTGATGCCCGCGGCCCGAGCGCTGAACTTGAATCCCTTGATGGTCTTGCTCCCCTTAGTCACCATGACGTGAGACTCCGTAATTATCCCCGGCGGGAAGCATGACGGCCATAGTCGTGCCTTCCCCGGCGGGAGGTTCGAGATAAATCTGCCCATTCATTCGGGAAACGATCGCCTTGCAGATCGCCAAACCGATTCCCACACCCTGGGGCTTGTCGGTGTCGATATCGCCGAGTTGGGTGTACTGCTCGAAAATATCCTGCTCCGCTTCCGGGGGAATGCTCCGCCCGTCGTTGTGCACCCGCAGGTAGACGCGGTTCTGCCCTTCGACTAGGCGGGGTTGCGCCTGGATCGACAGCACGCCCCCGGCACGGTTGAACTTGATGGCGTTATCGACCAGGGAGCCGACCAGCAGCCGGACCTTGCCGGGGTCGGCATACAGCGGCTCCATTTCGGGTGCCAGCTGCAACTGCAGTTGCAGCTGCAGGGCGGCAATCCTCGTCTGTTCTTCGCTAAGCACACCCTGAATTACTTCGCCCAGGGACACCGGCGCTGGACGCCACTCCTCTTGCCCCGAATCGAAGGTAAACAGCCGCAGCATCCCGGCAATCAGCCGCTCCATGTGGCGGCTTTCCCGGTGGATCTTGCCCAGGTAGTCACGCAGGTCGCCGGCTTCGATCTGCTCGGCGAAATTCAGGATCAAATCCGAAAACCCCAGGATCGTGGTCAACGGCGTATTGAGTTCATGGGAGAGATTGCAGACCAGGCGGGAACGGGTCTGGTTGAAACTGACCAGCCGCTGGTTGGCCTCCTCGAGCTGGCGCGTCTGGAGACGCAGGCTGGAGACCAGCTTGAAGTTCTCGATGGCCAACGCCGTCTGGTGGGCGACGGTACCGAGCAGATCCCGGTCGGCGGCGGAAAACGCCCTTCCGGAGTGCTTGTTGTTGACATTGATCACCCCGAGGATCTTGTCCCGGCAGCGCAGCGGCACCGAAAGCAGCGAACCGCTGCGGTAACGCTCGGAACCGGCACAGGGTGCGAAGCGCCGGTCGTTCTCGAGATTGTCGATCAGCACCGCCGTGCCGCTGGCCAGCACATGCCCGGAGATCCCCTCGCCCGGTGCCACCCGGGCGGTTTCGATCACCTTGGCGGGGAGCCCTCTGGCGCCGCCGATTCTCAGCAGACCGTCCTCGTCGACCAGCATGACCGAGGCAATCTCCACCTCGAGCACGGCAGTAATCGAGTCGAGCACCTTCTCGAAGACGAACTGCAGGTTGTCCCGGGAACTGGCCGTCTCCCCGATCTCACGCAGCAGAATCAGGTCGGAAAAGCGCCGCTGGGCTTCATGTCTCAGCACCGCGGCGTTGCGGGCCTCCCGGTAGGCCTTGACACCCCGTTCCAGGGCCTCGAACAGGTCTGGCTCCTGGATCGGTTTGGTGAGATAGTCCAGGGCGCCGTCGCGCAGCACCTGGCGGGCGGCTTCGAAATCATGGTGCGAAGAGACGATCATGACCTGCACCAGCGGGTGCAGACGTTTGATCCGCCGCAGCAGGGCCGGACCGCTGAGACCCGGCATCTCGATGTCGGTCAGAACCACGGCGATATCCCGGCGCGCCAGCACCCCCAGGGCCTGCTCCCCGTCGCCCGCCTCCACCACCGGATAGCCGCGTCCCTCCAGCAGCTCGACGACCAGGCGCCGGAAAAACGGCGCGTCGTCGACCACCAGGACCGCCGGCAGCCGGCCTTTTTCGACCGCCGGGGTCATCATTCAGCCCTCCTTGGGCCCAGACTGCCTGCCACTCATTGGCCACAGCATTTCTTGTATTTCTTGCCGCTGCCGCAGGGGCAGGGGTCGTTGCGCCCGACCTTCTCTTCCTCGCGGGTGACCGGAGCCTTTGGCTGCTCTTCGCCACCGACCCGGTTGAGCACCAGGCGGCGCTTGCGCTGCTCGGCCTCCATGCGCTCGACGTCCTCTTCGCGGCGCAGCTGAACCCGGTAGAGCTTCTGCAGGACCTCCTGGCGGATACGCCCCATCATCGCCATGAACAGCGAGTAGGCCTCGCGCTTGTACTCCTCCTTGGGGTTCTTCTGGCCATAGCCGCGCAGGCCGATCCCCTCCTTGAGGTGATCGATGGAGAGCAGATGGTCCTTCCACTGCGAGTCGATACTCTGCAGCAGCAGCACCTTCATCAGGTGCTCCATGACCGGGGTGGTGAACTCCTCTTCCTTTTCGGCGAAACGCCCCATCACCTGCTGCTTGAGGCTCTGCTCGAGGCTCTCGCGGGTCAGCCCGGGGGCATCGGGTTCCGGCAACTCGGGCTGGATACTGAACTGGTTGAAGACGTCCTCGGTGAGGCTGCTCCAGTTCCAGTCGGCGGGCTGGGTCTTTTCCGGGCAGAAGGTGGCGATGATGTCCTCCACCGTCTCATCGATGATCCCCTCGACGGTCTCGCGGATGTTCTCCCCGGCCAGCACCTCCTTGCGCTGGTTGTAGATCACCTCGCGCTGGCGGTTCATGACGTCGTCGTACTCGATGAGATGTTTGCGGATCTCGAAGTTGTGCCCCTCGACCTTTTTCTGCGCGTTCTCGATCGCCTTGGAAATCATGCCGTGCTCGATCGGTTCGCCTTCGGGGATCTTGAGCTTGTCCATGACGAAGGCCACCCGCTGCGAACCGAAGATGCGCAGCAGGTCATCCTCGAGACTGAGGAAGAAACGGCTGGCGCCGGGGTCCCCCTGGCGTCCGGAGCGGCCGCGCAACTGGTTGTCGATGCGCCGCGATTCGTGGCGCTCGGTGCCGCAGATATAGAGGCCGCCGGCCTCGAGCACCTCGGCCTTCTCCCTGGCGCACTGCTGCTGGTATTTCTTCAGCGCCTCGGCATAGGCGGCCTCGGCGTCTTCGGCCGCGGCGGACTCGCGCCGGGCGAGCATCTCGGGGTTGCCGCCGAGGATGATGTCGGTACCGCGGCCGGCCATGTTGGTAGCGATGGTCACCGCTCCGCGGCGCCCGGCCTGGGCGACGATCTCCGCCTCTTTTTCGTGGTGCTTGGCGTTGAGCACGTTATGGGGGATGCCGCGCTTGCGCAGCATCTCGGCGAGCTCTTCGGATTTCTCGATGGAGATGGTGCCGACCAGGGCCGGCTGGCCCTTCCCGTGACAGCTGACGATATCTTCGATGACCGCTTTGAATTTCTCCTTTTCGGTCTTGTAGATGACGTCGGCCTGGTCGTTGCGGACCATCGGCCGGTTGGTGGGGATGACCACCACGTCGAGCTTGTAGATCTCGTGAAATTCGGCCGCTTCGGTGTCGGCGGTTCCGGTCATGCCCGAGAGCTTGTCGTACATGCGGAAGTAGTTCTGGAAGGTGATGGTGGCCAGGGTCTGGTTCTCGCTCTCGATCTTGACCCCTTCCTTGGCTTCCACCGCCTGGTGCAGGCCGTCGCTCCAGCGCCGCCCCGGCATCAACCGACCGGTGAACTCGTCGACGATCATCACCTCGCCGTCCTTGACCACGTAGTCTACGTCGCGCTTAAAGATGGCGTGGGCCTTGAGGGCCTGGTTGACGTGGTGCAGCAGCTCGATGTTGCGCGGCTCGTAGAGGTTGTCGACGCCGAGCAGTTTCTCGACCTTGGCCACCCCCTCTTCGGTGAGGGTCGAGGATTTGGCCTTTTCGTCGACGGTGTAATCGCCAGTGTATTCCTTGCTGGCCGGTCCGATCTTGCCGTCGCGGTGCTCGATCACCTCCCCCTTCTTGAGCATGGGAATGATCCGGTTAACCGTGTAGTAGAGTTCGCTCGAGGCTTCGCTGGGGCCCGAGATGATCAGCGGGGTGCGCGCCTCGTCGATGAGGATCGAGTCGACCTCGTCGACGATGCAGAAATTGAGGTCGCGTTGGACGTAGTCCTGCAGGGCGAACTTCATGTTGTCGCGCAGGTAGTCGAAGCCGAACTCGTTGTTGGTGCCGTAGGTGATATCGCAGCCGTAGGCTTCCTTGCGCTGGGCATCGTTGAGCCCGTGGACGATGACCCCGACGCTCAGGCCGAGAAAGCGGTGAATCCGCCCCATCCACTCGGAGTCGCGGCGGGCCAGGTAGTCGTTGACGGTAATGACGTGCACGCCTTTTCCGGCCAGGGCGTTGAGATAAGACGGCAGGGTGGCGACCAGGGTCTTGCCCTCGCCGGTCTTCATCTCGGCGATCTTGCCGGCATGCAGAACCATCCCACCGACCAGCTGCACGTCGAAGTGGCGCATGCCGAGCACCCGCTTGCCCGCCTCGCGGACCGTGGCAAAGGCTTCCGGGAGCAGGTCGTCGAGGGTCTCCCCCTGGGCGAGGCGCTGGCGGAATTCGGCGGTTTTGCCCGCCAACTCAGCATCGCTCAATGCGGAGATGGAGGGTTCGAGGGTGTTGATCTTCTGGACTATGAGCTGCAGCCGTTTGAGCTCACGCTCGTTTTTGCTGCCGACGATTTTTCGGATAAGCGGACCGATCATTTAACACTCCGTATGCGGCTGAACGCGACCGTCGCGAACCGGCGGCCGGACAGGGAGACATCTCCCGAAAAAGGGGAAAATATTAACATAAAGCCCCACCCCCCTCAAGGACAAAGACAGGACGAAGACCCGGGTGCGCTGCCTGCGGGCACAAAAAACCCCGGCGCCTGGCCGGGGTTGCGAGTTGCGGCTGAAATCAGAGATATTTGCGGGGATTGAGGGGGACACCGTTGCGGCGCACTTCGTAGTGGACATGGGGGCCGGTTGAGCGGCCGGTGTTGCCGACGGCGGCGACCTTCTCGCCGCGCTTGACCCGCTGACCAACCTTGACGAACAGTTTCGAATTATGCCCGTAGTAGGTCTTGAAGCCGTAGCCGTGGTCGACGACGACCAGCTTGCCGTACCCCGAGACGGTTTCGGCCTGGGTGACGATGCCGTCGGCGGTAGCGAAGACCGGGGTCCCGGTACGCGAGGCGATGTCCACGCCTTCGTGCATTTTCCGGGCGCCGTTGAAGGGGTCGCGGCGCACGCCGAAGGCCGAGGTCACCCACCCCTTGACCGGCATTCCCTGGGGCTTGGCCGCCAGCAGGGAGCGCTGGTCATTGAGGAAGCCCTGGATCTCCTCCTGGCTTTCACGACGCAGGTCGATGGCGCGAACCATCTGGTCGATCTGCTGCTGCAGCTCGGAGAACCCCGCGGAAACATCCTCTTCGGGGGGGCCGCCCACGCCGTTCATGGCGTCGGCCTTGGGTTTGGCCAGTTTGGCCATGACGCGGACCTTGGCGTCATTTTGGGCCAGCACCACCATCTCCTGGCGCAGATCGGCCAGCCTGACGGCCAGTCGGCGCAACTCCTTTTGCTGGGCCGAGGCCTGGGTCTGCAGTCGCACCAGTTCCTTGCGGTCGAAATTGACCCGGAAATAATCGAAGGCCAGCAAAGACACGCCGACCATAAACAGCAGGCCGAAACAGAGAACAGTTCCCAGCAATCCGCGCCGCAGGTTGAAACGACGCACCCGGTGGGAGCCCTCGGGTATGATCAGAATGGTAAACTTCTTGGCGGACAAGTGGCCCTCCCGGATTAACAGCAAATTTCACATTCAGGATCGGCAACTTATAACTAATAGTTCACCGTCCGTCTTGCTGTCAACCTGAATCCGTGGGTTCGGGGCGGGAAAAGAGTGTAAGTGCTTGGCCTGAATAAGGGTTTCAAAAAATCTGAGGCGCCCCCGTAGGTTCGTCGGTGATTTTTTTAACGCTTAGGCAGGTCAATGACTTGCGCTAATGCCCGGCAGGAACTCACGGCTCCAGGGTCAAGGTTTTAGGCGCACCGAACCTCCCGGCAGCGAGGGGATCCGACACTCAGGTTGCCATCGTCATGGCGTGGGACTTGGTTTCGATTGACGAGCTTTTGCAAATATTGAACCAAACTACAGATCGATACTCAGTGCGATCTCGTCGCACTCGGGAAACTTGACGCACTTCATGCAGTCGCGCCAGATTTTGTGGGGCAGTTCCGATTTTTCGATCTCGTGGAAGCCGAGTTTGCCGAAAAACACCGGCTTGTAGGTCAGGGCGAAGACCCGCTTGAGGCCAAGCGCCCGCGCCTCCTGCAGGCAGGCTTCGACCAACCGGCGGCCGACGCCGCGCCCCTCGTGCCCCTCGGCCACGGCCAGCGAACGCACCTCGGCCAGATCTTCCCAGCAGATCTGCAGGCAGACGGTGCCGATCACCGCGCCGCCTTCCTCCCAAACGTAGAAATCGCGGATCCCCTCATAGATATCCGAAAGGGAGCGCGGCAGCATCAGCCCGTCCTTCGCATAGGTGATGAGCAGGTTCTGAATCGCTTTGGCGTCGGGGATGCGGGCGCGGCGGATCATATGGCAACTCCGTAAAGTTCCGTGCGGTTGTAGATACGGCCTCAGGAGGCGGCGGACAGACTGTGGGCGATCAGCTCCCGGGCATGCTCCAGGGTCCGCTCGGTCACCCGGGCACCGCCCAGCATGCGTGCCATTTCACGCACCCGCTCTTCATTTTCGAGAAACACCAGCCGGGTGACGGTACGATTGTGCTCTTCGCGCTTCTCCACCCGGTAGTGCCGATCCCCGTAGGCCGCCACCTGGGGCAGATGGGTAATGCACAGGACCTGGCGGCCGACGGCCACGCCCCGCAGCTTTTCGCCAACGGCGGTCGCCGCCTCACCGCCGATGCCCGCGTCGACCTCATCGAAAATCAGGCAGGGGATGTCCTCCCCGCCCGGCGCGGCCCTCTTGAGCGCCAGCATGATGCGCGAGAGCTCGCCCCCGGAAGCAATGCGGGCCAACGGCTTGGGCTCCTCGCCGGGATTGGGCGCCAGGAAGAATTCGCCTCGCTCCAGACCCGTGGGGCCCGGCTCGGACAGGGGCGAGAGTCGCACCTCGAACCGGGCCTTGGCCATGGCCAGATCGCGCAGCTCCAGTTCGACCTTTCCGGCCAACTGCCGGGCCGCCTCGGCGCGGCGCGCGGAGATCCCGGCCCCGGCCCGCTCCAACCCCTGGCGGGCGACGGCGATCTTTTTCCTGAGCCCTTCGCGGGCGGCATCGACGTCGGAGAGCTCCTCGATCTCCTGATCGATCTTCTCCTTGTAGGCCAGGATCTCCTCGAGAGTCGGTGCGTATTTGCGCTTGAGCCCCGAGATCAGAGCCAGGCGCGACTCGACCTCATCCTGCCGGCCCGGCTCGAAGTCGACCCGCCCGGCATAGCCGCGCAACTGCTCGGCGACATCCTCCACGGTAAAGAGTGCGCCGCGCACCGCTTCGGCCAGTTGACCGAGCTGGGGATCGATATTGGACAGTGCCGCCAGATCGTCGGCAACCCTGCCGAGCCGTTCGCAGGCCGCCCCCTCTCCGGCATAGAGCAGCTCGTAGCCCCCCTCGGTGGCCGCGGCGAGCTTGCCGGCATTCTGCAGCAGCAGTCGCTCGGCGGCCAGGTCGGCGTCTTCGCCCGGCTTGAGCGAGACGGCGGCGATTTCGGAACTTTGGAAGCCCAGCAGGTCCAGGCGGTGCTGCCGCTCCCGCTCGGCCTCATCGAGGCGCTGCAGGCGCTCATTGAGCTGCCGCAGTTCGCGGAAGAGTTCCCGGTAATTCCCCAGCTCGCCGTCAAGCCCGGCGAAGCTGTCGAGCATATCCAAATGCAGGTCGGCTCTTTGCAGGCCCTGGGAGGCATGCTGGCCGTAGATCGTCATCAATTGCCCAGCCAGCGGCTGCAGCTGCCCCAGGGTGGCCAGCGACCCGTTCAGGTAGACCCGATTGCGGCCGGAACGGGAAATGGAGCGCTTGACCACCAGTTCGTCGCCCTCCTCGAGGCCGGCCTCGGCCAAAGCGTCGCGCACCCCCGGCATGCCGCGAAGATCGAACAGCGCCTCGACCACCGCCTCCTCCTCGCCGCTGCGGATCAGTTCAGGCCTGGCCCGGTCGCCCAGCAACAGGCCTACGGCGTCGATAATGATCGACTTGCCGGCGCCGGTCTCCCCGGTCAGCACGTTGAACCCGGCCCCGAAAGCGACCTGCAGCCGGTCGATGATGGCGATGTTCTTGATGATCAGCTCTGAAAGCATAAAGGCGGTGATTCGTGATTCGTGATTCGTGATTCGTGATTCGTGATTCGTGATTCGTGACTCGTGACTCGTGATTCGTGACTCGTGACTCGTGACTCGTGACTCGTGATTCGTGACCAGTCACGGCCTTTAAGCCCTTTACGAGTCACGAGTCACGGCCCTTCACCAGTCACGGCCTTTGAGCCCTTTACGAGTCACGAGTCACGGCCCTTCACCCGTCACGGGTGTTCTACCTTTCCCCCCAGCGCAGCTTGGTGCGCAGGATTTCGAAATAGTCCTTGTTGGGGCTCTTGATCAGCAGGGTGCTGCTCTTGGATTTGCGGATTTCCACCACGTCGCCGCCGATCAGCGGCATACCGACCTGGCCGTCGGCGGTGAACACCACGTCCTCGTCCTGGAATTTGACCTCGATGCGGATCAGCGCCTCGTCGGAGACGATGATCGGCCGGTTGGTGAGCATGTGGGGACAGATCGGCGAAATCACCAGGCACTGGACCCCCGGATAGATGATCGGCCCGCCGGCCGCCAGGTTATAGGCGGTGGAGCCGGTGGGGGTGGAGATGATCAGCCCGTCGGCCTTGTAGGTGGTGAGGTAGTCATCGTCGACCCAGGCCTCCATGTCGATGATCCTCGCCAGGGCCCCCTTGTTGATCACCACGTCGTTGAGCACCCGGAAGCGGCCGACTTCCTTCCCTTCGCGGCGCACCACGGCCTCGAGCATCAGGCGCTCGGAGGCCTTGAAATTCCCCTTGAGCACCCGCTCGAGGATCGGGTAGAACTCCTTGAGGGTGGTTTCCGTCAGAAAGCCGAGACTGCCCAGGTTGACCCCGAGGATCGGCGTGCGCAGGTCGCCCACCTGGCGGGCCACCGATATCAGCGTGCCGTCGCCGCCGAGCACGATGATCAGATTGACCATGGTGGGGATCGAGCCGCCGGGGTAGCCCCGCACGTCCCCCATCTCCTCGGCCAGCGCCTCGTCGATGAACACCTCTATTTTGCGCTCCTGCAGCCAGCCGGCCACCTCTCTGGCCACCCTGACCGCATCGGGATTGTGACGCTTGGCATAGATGCCGATCCGCTTCATCTGCACACCCCCTAAACGAAGAGCCCAACATACCACAGGCCTTGCTGTAAAGTCTATCATCTATCAGCCACTTAGGGAGCGATGAGCTTGTTGCCCGGCCGGGGATGTGCTAAGGTCCATTACATTACGAAAACCCCGCGCCACTCCCCCAGCAAACGAAGACGAGTCGGTTCTGCATGAATCTTTTTGAACAGGCGGATAAAAACAACGGCAGCGCCCCGCTGGCCGAGCGGCTGCGCCCGCGGACCCTGGACGAGATGGTGGGCCAGAGCCACCTGCTGGGAGAGGGAAAGGTGCTGCGCCGGCTGATCGAGACCGACCAGCTCAGCTCGGTCATCTTCTGGGGGCCGCCGGGCACCGGCAAAACCACCCTGGCCCAGGTCATCGCCAACTCCACGAAAAGCCGGTTCGTGTTCTTCTCCGCCGTGCTCCAGGGGGTGAAGGAACTGCGGGAGATCGTGCAGCAGGCGCGGGAGGAAAAGGCCTACCACGGTCGCAAGACGCTGGTCTTCGTCGATGAAATCCACCGCTTCAACAAGGCACAGCAGGACGCCTTTCTCCCCTATGTGGAGCGGGGCGAAATCACCCTGATCGGCGCGACCACGGAAAATCCCTCCTTCGAGGTCAATTCCGCCCTGCTTTCCCGCTCCAGGGTTTTCGTCCTCAACGCCCTGGCTGCAGAAGAGATTGCCGTCCTGCTCGAACGTGCACTGGACGACCCCCGCGGGCTGGGCGGTCGGGGCAACACCCTGGAGGCGCAGGCGCTCGATTTTCTCACCGAGCAGGCGGGCGGCGACGCCCGCATCGCCCTCAACACCCTCGAGGTGGCGGCAGCCACCGTCGGCCGGGGCGCCATCACCCTGGAGGCGGTGCAGGAGGCCCTGCAGAAAAAAGCCCTGCTTTACGACAAGGGGGCCGAGGAACACTACAATGTGATTTCGGCCTTCATCAAGAGCCTGCGCGGATCGGACCCCGACGCGGCGCTCTACTGGCTGGCGCGGATGCTCGAGGCGGGCGAAGATCCCCTGTTCATCGCCAGGCGCATGGTCATTTTCGCCTCCGAAGACGTGGGCAACGCCGACCCGCGGGCCCTGCAGGTCGCCGTGGCCGTGCAGCAGGCGGTCCATTTCGTCGGCCTTCCCGAAGGGAGAATCAACCTCGCCCAGGCGGTCACCTACCTGGCCACGGCCCCCAAGAGCAACGCTTCGTACATGGGCATCAACCAGGCCCAGGCCGAGGTGCGCAAGAGCGGGGCCCTGCCGGTGCCGCTGCACATCCGCAATGCTCCCACCGGGCTCATGAAGGACCTGGGCTACGGCAAGGGGTATCGCTACGCCCACGACTACCAGGGGGCGTTCGCCCCCCAGCAGCATCTCCCGGAGCAGCTGCGGGGAACCACCTTTTATCGGCCCACCGACCATGGCTACGAAAAAATGATCGGCGAGCGGATGCGCTACTGGGAGCAGCTGCGCAACGAGTCAGCGGGTAAGGACCGGGAAGACCCCGAGGAGGAATCGTGAACCGGCTGGTGCTGCTGCTGATCCTCCTGGCGCTGTCCCGGCATCCTGCAGGGGCCACCGACTGGGGCCCCTGGCAGGAGCAAAGCGCTCCCAAGAGCGCCGGTCAATACCCGGGGGCAGCGGATAGCCCGGGATTGCTGCGCGGCGGGGTGCGCTTTTTCCAGAAATTCATCTCTCCGGTCGACGGCCCGCGCTGTCCCATGTATCCCACCTGCTCCGCCTATGCCCTGCAGGCCCTCGATAAACACGGTCCCCTGGTCGGCACCCTGCTGACCGTCGACCGCCTGCTGCGCGAGGGCGACCCCCGCGAGCATCGGCATCCCGTCCAGACCGGGGCCAAGACGCGCTTTCGCGACCCCCTGAGCAACAATGACTTCTGGTTTGCCGGCCCCGGCGAGAGTCCCCCCGCTGCAGTTTCGGCAGGGCGCTGACCGCCCTCCCCGGCCCCAGACGCCCGATCCGACCGCCCCTCCCCCCCACGGGGGCGGGTGATCTTTCGGCGCCAACCAACAATATTCATTGACCTTTTAATATTTGGCGCGAATCATGCTCTTACTCCCATACGGAGCATGTTGCAGCTGAAGTTTTGACATTGCCTTGATTGGCAGAATGTTGACGAAACAGGCCTGCCATGAGAGATTCGGACGAGGCCTCTTAATCCCTTCTGGCCGCTCCCCTCACCACCTCAATTGGGCTGACTGCATGGTTTTTCTCCGGCAACTTCTGGGCTTCTGCCTTCTAGCCTGGATTCTTCTCCTGTTCCCCGGGCCGTCCTGCGGCTGGGCGGAAGCAAGGGTTGCCGTTCTCTATCCGTTAATCAAAGAACCCTACTATTCAGTTTTCCAAAGCATCATCAGGGGCATTGAAGCCCAGCCCGGCACGGTGGTCAAAACCTACGCCCTGCCCGAAACGCCCGACGCCAGAGCCCTGGAATTCTGGCTCCAGAATGAAGGGGTGGATTCGGTCATCGCCCTGGGGAGGCAGGGGCTGATGGCCGCCCAATCCCTCGGCGACAAGCGCCCGGTGATTATCGGCGCGCTCCCCATCGCCCCCGGCAGCGTCTCCGGCATCAGCCTCTCCCCCGAACCCGCGGTCCTGTTTCGCCACCTCAACGAGCTCGCCCCCAACGTCAGCCGGGTACATGTGGTCCACACGGAAAGAAACCAATGGCTGATCAAAAAGGCCGAAACGGCAGCCCGCGCCCATGGTCTTACCCTCTCGACCTACCAGGTCAACGACCTGCGGGACGCGGTGCACAAGTACCGAAAAATCCTTCAGTCCATCCGCGGTCCCGCCGAGGCCATCTGGCTCCCGCTGGACAACGTTACGGCCGACGATGACGTGATTCTGCCCATCGTGCTTCAGGCCGCCTGGGAAAAGGAATTCGTGGTTTTCTCCAGCAAGCCTCCGCATGCCCAGCGCGGAGCCTTGTTCTCGGTGCTCCCCAACCATTTCGGCATGGGGCAGCAGCTGGCAAAAGTGGCCCTGAACGGCCCCCATCCGGCCGGGGTGGCCCCGCTGGAGAATCTGGATATCGCCGTGAACCTGCGCACGGCTTTTCATCTCGGTTTGCGCTTTACCCCGAGGCAGCAGGAAAATTTCGATCTGGTTTTTCCGTCACGATGAAATGATCAAACATGATCAAGCGCCTGACTGAAATGAAAATTTGGGCAAGCTTCCGCACGCGGCTTCTCGGAGTGGTGACCTTTGGCATCCTCTGCCTGGCCCTGACGGCGGCGCTCACCACCGCGTGGGTCACCAGCCGCCAGGCCCAGGCCCAGATGGTCGCCCAGGGGCTCCAAATCACCGACGCCCTGGCCGGGCAAAGCACCCTGGCGCTGCTCTATGCCAGTCGGGAGAACGCGGAAAGGCCCCTCCAGGCCATCATGGGATTTCCCAACGTGGAAAAGGCCGGGATATTCGATGTCCAGGGCCGAGCGCTGATCGTCTCGGGCAACCAGGACGCCAGCCATCCGCCCTATCCCGCGGCGGGCCTCCAGGAGCCGATCCTTGCCAACGAAACGCATTTCGCCTGGCATTTTTTCGCCCCGGTCTATGCCGGCACTTCCCCCGCTGTCGGCGACTCGGAAGACTCCCCCTTCCAGCTGGACCCTCCGCCGCGGGAATTTCTCGGGTACGCTTACGTCACCATGAACAAGGGCGCCCTGCACGCCCTGAATGTCAAAATCCTGGCCAACAACCTGGCCATCGGCCTGAGCTTCGCCGTGCTTCTGCTCCTTATTCTCAACCTCACCATCAAAAGATTGACGCGGCCGCTCTCCGAGTTGGCATCACTGATGGGAGAGGCGGAGCAGCAGAAAAGGTATGTCCACGCGGACCTGAAGGGGGCCTACGAAGTCACCCACATGGCCGGGGTTTTCAACCGCATGATGAGCTCCCTGGAAGAACAGGACCAGCAGCTTCGCCAGCATGGGGAAATTTTGCAGACCGAGGTGGCCCTCCGCACCCAGGAACTGGTTCAGGCCCGGGACGCAGCACTTAGCGCCAGCCGCCACAAGTCCGAGTTTCTGGCCAACATGAGCCACGAGCTGCGCACCCCGCTGCAGTCGATCATCGGCTACGCGGACGTGGTGCGCGAAGAGCTGGAAGTGGAGGGGATGGACGAAAATATCCGCGACATGGAGCGCATCACCAACAACGCCAAACGCCTGCTCTCTATGATCAACGATATTCTGCGCCTGTCCAAGATCGAAGCAGGCCGCATGGAACTCAAGCTCCAAATGGTCGATCTTCGGCAGCTGGCCCAGGAGGCAGCCGAAACTGTCCAGCCGATTTTGCAGCGCAACAAAAACCAGCTCGAAACCCGGCTGCACGTCACCCAGGAGTTGGAGCTTGACCGGGAAAAGCTGTTGCAGGCGGTGCTCAACCTGCTGAGCAATGCCGGCAAATTCACCAACAACGGAACCATCTTCCTCGACATTGCCCAGGGAGATAAGCTCCTGACCGTCAAGGTAACCGATACTGGCATCGGCCTCACCCCCGAACAGCAGCATGTTATTTTCGAGGAATTCAGGCAGGTGGACGGCAGCTTTACGCGTCAGTTCGAAGGGACGGGTCTTGGCCTCGCCATAACCCGGAGGTTTTGCGAATTGATGGGCGGCCGCATCGAGGTCGACAGCGAATACGGGCGAGGCTCAGCTTTCACAATTCGCATCCCTCTGCCGATCTCGGTTGTTTCAGAGCATGAAAAATCGCCAGCCCCCGACACCCTGGCCGGCGACGGGATAAAGGATGCACCTTCAAATAGCAGCAAGAAAGATCCGGTATTAAATGACCAGAGAGGAACCGGTCGGTTCCTCGCCCAGGGGGAAGTAAAATGCGCAACCGAGTGATCTGCATCGCCCTACTGGCCGCGTTTTGGTGCCCGGTCGGGTCCATGGCACAGGACATTGAGAACCAGCAGTCCCAGACCTTGATCATGGAGGACCTGAAGGACTATTATGGCGACGAGGAATTCGTCACCATCGCCACCGGTAGCCGCAAGCCCATCTACAAGGCTCCGGCAGTGGCCACGGTGATTACCGCCGAAGAAATCAAAGCCATGGGGGCCCGCAGCCTCGATGACGTCCTGGAGACGGTGGCGGGGATACATGTGATGCCGTCTTCTCTAAGCAGGCTTGATTCGATCTACTCCATTCGGGGGATTCAATCGGGTTTCAACCCACACGTACTCGTCCTTATGAACGGGACTCCATTTGCTAACGTCTTCAACGGCGGGCATCCCATTCTTTTTCGCCTCCCGGTTTCTGCTATCTCCAGAGTTGAAGTTATTCGCGGCCCTGGGTCTGCAATTTATGGGGCAGATGCTTTTGCAGGTGTAATAAATATAATCACAAAAGATGTTGATGAATTTAATGGTACAACTGTTGGTGGAAGAGTAGGGTCATTTGACACCCATGATTTTTTCATTCAAGACGGACGTTATTTTGGAAAAGTTTCGGTAGGTTTTTCTTTAGAATGGCAAGAAAGTGAAGGAGATAAATCCAGAAAAATCGACTCTGACTTTCAAACAATTCTAGACAACACTTTTGGAACAAACGCTTCTTTAGCCCCAAATTCTTTAAGCACCAAATACGACGTCCTAAACACCCACCTTGAATTCAGTAAAGATCATTTGAAATGGCGAAACTGGTATTGGAGACAAAAAAATGCTGGCCAAGGTGCTGGCGGGGCACAGGCGTTAGACAAAGAAGGAGACCATGACGAGAATCTTTTTCTCACAGACCTTTCATACGCAATCCCACTTGAGAACCAATGGGAAATTAATTTGAACGGCAATTTTCTTCACCGGGAATCTGATAGTCATTTTGTGCTCCTCCCGCCAGGGGCATTAGTGCCAATAGGGTCAGACGGAAATCTTAATTTTTCATCCCCAGTAGGACTAGTGCTATTCCCCAATGGTCTTTTAGGTAATCCAGGAGGCAAGGAAACCCAATATGGGGTAGACCTAAACGGAACCTATTCAGGAATCTCCACTCATCGAATTAGGCTTGGGGCAGGATTTAAATATCAGACTGCCCAGGGTGAGGAATCCAAAAACTTTGGTCCTGGGGTTATTGACGGTTCTGAAGGGGTAGTAACTGGCGAATTGAAAGATGTCACTAACACTCCATTTGTTTTTCTTCCTGATTCATCAAGAAGGATTTGGTATGGTTCCATACAGGACGAGTGGCAATTTGTCCGCGATTGGGAACTAACCGTAGGGGTGAGATATGATTACTATTCAGATTTCGGAAGGACCATCAATCCAAGGCTGGCTTTGTTTTGGGCAACAAGACACAACCTAACAACAAAATTCTTATATGGACATGCATTTAGAGCACCTTCATTTTCAGAGCAATTTGCTATTAATAATCCTATTATACTTGGCAACAATGACCTTGAGCCAGAAAAGATTAATACCTATGAGTTATCGTTTGACTACAGACCCACGTTTGACTTACAAACTGTTTTAAGTTTATTTGCCTATAGAGCTAAAGATTTAATAGAGTTCATTCCAGATACAGACGGCGACAGTAATACTGCCCAAAATGCTGGTGATCAACTAGGATATGGCTTCGAACTCGAAACAAATTGGAATATTAATGGCAACCTTAAATTGGTCGGCAATTATTCTTTGCAACATTCAGAAGACCCAGACGACGGGAGCCATATTCCAGACGTGCCTGGACAAAAACTATACCTTCGTGCTGATTTGAAATTTAATCGTGGGTGGACGTTCTCTCCCCAGTTGCTCTGGGTGGGTGACCGGCATAGAGCTAAGGATGACCCCAGGTCTGACATAAATGACTACACGTTGGTAGGAGCCACCCTCCGTAGCCCTAAATTTTTTGACCATTGGGAATTTGGTTTTTCCGCCAAAAACCTTTTTGACGAAAATGCACGTGAGCCAAGCACTACAAACATACCTGGAGATTACCCAATGGAAGGCAGAAATTTCTGGGGAGAACTCACCTGCAATTTTTAATTGGGACTTTGACAATGACCGTAAAAAGAAGAAATGAGCGCTTTTCAAAAGCCATCCCTACCCGCATCTGGAAAGAAGAGGCAACAGCGGAGAACCCTTTCACCTCCCAATCATGCAGTTGTTATGGTTATGATTTAATGGATCTTATGAAAAACAGATCTTTTATCGAGGTATTATACCTAATGCTTAGAGGAGAGTTGCCCAACCCTGCTCAATCGGAACTACTAGAGGCCTTGATGATTGCTCTTATGAATCCTGGACCTAGACACCCTGCAACTAGAGCCGCAATGAATGCAGGTGTTGGAAAAACTGATACTGTACATATCTTGCCGATTTCGTTAAGCATCCTAGGGGGAAAACACCTTGGTGCTGGCGAAATCGAGGATGCTATGCGTTTTTTCAGAAAGATGAATAAATCCAAGGCAGAGGATGTGTATAACAAAATTCTTAAAGAAAGGGTTCCACCGAATGAGGGCGACTGGCGGCCTGTTCCGGGTTTTGGTTCTCGATTTGGCGATATTGATGAAATGCCCCGCCAATTCGCAAATTATCTCAAATCGCTACCGGGGGCAGGAAAATCATTATCATGGGGCTCCAAACTTGCTGATACGGTAAAGCCACTAAAAATTGGATGGCTGACCACTGGTGTTGCCGCTGCAGTTTTTTCCGACCTTGGATTTCACCCCCGCGACTGTGCTGGTTTATTTCAATTACTGTCCTCGCCCGGTCTTCTTGCACATGGCCTTGAGATGGCAAAGAAACCCATTACAGCAATGCCATTTCTTTCAGATGAGGAGTACAAAATTGAAAAAACACTATGATAGTTTAGGTTTTTGGGAAGGTTGCCGCGGAAAGTTTGCCAGTCGAAAAGGGGGGTGGCAAATAGGGAAAGGGGTATTTAGTCATGGATATAACATGATGGAAGATTTAGTAGGAAAAGTTTCCTACTTTCAATTGATGATACTACATGCAACTGGGTATTTGCCCGATCGGCGATTTGCAGACTGGGTTGAAGCTTCTTTCATTTGCATGAGTTGGCCGGATTCCCGTATTTGGTGTAACCAAATCGGAGCTCTGGCGGGAACCGCGGGGGCCTCCGTTGTAAGCGCAACCACAGCTGGAATTCTTGCCGGTGATTCTAGAATATATGCTCAAAAAACTTTGTTGGAGGGAATGGAATTTATCCAACGCACCCTAGCGAAGAAGAAAAGTGGTCACTCTGTCCGTGACCTTGTCCTAAACGAGTGCGCCAAACACGGTGGGAAACCCCAGCTAATGGGGTACGCTCGCCCCATCGCCAAGGGTGATGAAAGGGTACGAGCGATGGAAAAAGTTACGGAACAGTTGGGCTTCTCAATAGGTGAACACCTCACTTTGGCCTACGAAATTGAGGAGGTACTGCTCCAGGAATTTGATGAAAGCATGAACATCAACGGTTACAGTTCAGCCTTCTTTTCTGACCAAGGGTATTCACCTCAAGAAGCTTATCAATTTTGCGCAATTTTGGTGGCTAGCGGTGTCACCGCATGCTACCTAGACACATATGACCGCCCCCCCGAAACATTTCTCCCCATGCGTTGCGAGGACATCGATTACCAAGGCCCACCCCCCCGACCGGTACCGCCGCGTGAAGAATAATACCAAAAAAGAAAACGGCCGATTTAATCGGCCGTTTTCTTTTTTTTTCAATTTTTTCCGCCCAGATTCCTCATCCTCAACCCCATGGGAGGGACCTCCTCTCCATCGATCCTGACATTCAGGACCGTCGGACCGGGGTGGCGGCAAATCGCATTAACATCCAGGCTCTCCCACTCCTGAATGGTGCGGATGTCGAAAGCCCGGGCCCCCATAGCCTTAGCCATTCCAGCATAATCGATTGGCGGAAGTTCGAAACCGACCGATTCTGCGCCGCCCAGGCGTTGACCGTGCTTAACCATGCCCAGGGCCTGATCGTTGAGGATCACAAACACTACCGAGAGCTTCTCGGCTGTCGCCACGGTCAACTCTTGACCGCTCATCAGCCAACTTCCATCTCCCGTGACACATACCGCAGGGGAATCAGGGCAGCCAAACGCCGTGCCAACCGAGGCACCTATGGCCCATCCCATCGCGCCGTAGCCCATTCCGATTCTGAACAAGCCACTGCTCTTGGGCAGCAGGTAGTGAATCGACCAGGCCCAGCTGTTCCCTGCATCGATTATAAATCGGGTCGACGCGGGGAAACGCGTTACAATTTCACGCATCAGGCGCTGCGGTTTGATCGGACTGGCCTCGGAACAGAATTTTTCGGGTTCATTCAAAGTGATTTGCGAGGGAGGAAATGCCTGTGGCGGTACTGATGGTCCGGTCTTTTTCACAACCCTGAGAGGTTCCTTTGCCTGCTCCCCTCGAATATTTTCCATCAGCATGCGAAAGATTGCGCTCAATGTTCCACAGACATGCAGCCGAGCAAGAGGTGCCCGAGTAAACTGTTCGGCGGTGAGGTCGACCTGGACCAGTTTTTCCTGAAAGGCCTTGTCCCGCTCCCATGGACCAAAAATCAGATCATCCAGCCGAGTTCCGATCGCCAGTATCAGATCGACACGTTCATTCTTGATCACGGCGTCGGCGGAAGGATGCCCGGCGTACCCGATCACCCCCCTGTATTGAGGATGAGTATGGTTAACCCAACGTTTTCCCGCCGGCCCGCTTACGATCGGGGCTTTGATCAACTCGGCGATCTCCATGATATAGGGCATGGCTTCACCACAGTCTTCCCCAACCACTATGACCGGATGGGAACACTTCGTAATCTCCCCCCGCAGAGATTCGATGGCATCCATGTTGGTCATCTCATGGCGTTTTAAGATCCCCTTGAAAAGGGGCTTGTATTCATCGGCACGCTGACGCCGGGGAGATGAAAGGACGTCCATGGGGATGCTGAGGTGAGCTGGTCCGGCAGGGGGCCCCTGGGTGGCCAGTATGGCCGACAGAAGCTTGCCTTCGAGCTGTCCCCGGTGTGAGACGAGGCTGCTGAAGCGCGTGCAGGACTGGAACATGGCTACCGTATTCACGGCGGTGCAGGAGGATTCCTGGAGGGTTCTCTTCCCGAATTGAGGAAGGGCCGTCTGTGCGGTGAGCACCAGCAATGGGATGCTATCCACATAGGCAGAGGCAACCCCGGTGATCAGGTTTGTGGCCCCCGGACCCGTGGTCGAGCAGCAGACTCCCAACTTCCCGGTTTCCCTGGCATAGCCGTCCGCCATGAAGGCCGCCCCGGCCTCATGGCGGGCGATCACGGGGCGAAGTCCACCCCGCCGCGCGCTGCGCGCCATGGCATTGTAAAGGGGTTCGATGGCACCACCCGGGACACCAAAGACATACTCTACGCCAATTTCTTCAAGGTATTCGACGACAAGATCCCCAAGCTCCGGTTTTTTTTCGTCCGCTGGAAAAGCTTGTGGCTCGGAATTGCTGAAAGCCCTGGTTTCCACAGTCCCCACCTCCTCTTATTCAGTTTCACAATCAATCGCTTGCCAGAAACGGATTGCCGCCCCCCACTTGGCAAACCGCCTGAACGAAAAAATTCAGGTTGCTGGATTGGGGTTGCCGGCAGCATACGCTTCCGCAGAGGCGGTCAGCTTCAACTCCCCAATCGGCAGCGGAGGGCCGATGTGGTATCCCTGGGCATAATCGATGCCCAGGCCCTTCACCAGGTTCAGCACCGTCTCGCTGTGAACGAATTCCGCGATGGTCTTTTTCTTCAGTGCCTTGGCGACCTCGCTGATGGAGCGCACCAGCACCTGATCCACCGGATTGCGATCCAGGTTGGAAATAAAGCTGCCGTCCACCTTGACAAATTCCGCGGGGAACAGCTTCAAAAATCCGAAGGTGCTGAACCCCGTACCGAAATCGTCGACAGCGAACTCGCAGCCGATACCATTAAGCCTTTTGATCATCCGCTGCGCGGCGGTTATGTTGGATATGCTGGCACTCTCGGTCAGTTCGAACATGATCCGGCTGGGAGCCACGTCCTTGAGCCGCAGCTGCCCTTCGATAAGGGGCGCCAGTTGTTCATCGCGAAAGGCCTGGGCCGAGAGGTTAATGGCGACCCTCCCAAGCCCCGGGTTGGCCGCAACCAGCGCAATGGTCTGGCGAATGACGGCGTGGTCGAGAAGCGGCATTTCGCCGGCCAACTCGAGCGCAGGAATGAACTCACCGGGAAACACCAGTTCGCGCCCGGGCAGGTCCAGGCGGACCAGGGCCTCGTAATGGGCGATCTTCCCGCTGCCGATATGCATGATCGGCTGGAAATGAATCTGCAGCCAATCCTCCTCGATGGCCTGACGCAGGCGCCTGGCCCAGTCGAGGCTGTTGCGCAGCTCTTCGCTTTCAGTGTCCTTGGGGTCATAGACCTGGACACGGTTGCGGCCTCTGCGCTTGGCGACGTACAGGGCTATATCGGCCTGTTTGAGGTATTCTTCCGGGCTGACGGCCAGGCCGTGAATTTCACTGATGCCGATGCTGCAGCTGAGCCCCACCTGCTTGCCATCGATCTGGCTGCGGAAATTCTGCAGCAGCTGGCATATCTCTTCGGCGATGACTTTGGCCTGGGACGGATCGGAGTTGGGAGCCAGGATGGCGTATTCATCGCCCCCCAGCCGGCACAGGACATCCGAGCGCCGCAGGCGCGAGAGGATCAGTTCGGAGATTTCCCGCAGCAGGGCATCGCCCCGCTGGTGCCCGAAGGTGTCGTTGATCACCTTGAAATGGTCGATGTCGATGTACAACAGGGCATGAGACCCCTGGCCGCGGGAGCTGGTGGCTACCATCCGGCGCAGGGCCCCATCGAAATAGTGGCGGTTGTACAGGCCGGTCAAGTGGTCGTGCATGGTGAGGAATTCGAGCTGACTCTGGGCCTTCTTGCGTTCGGAAATGTCATCCAGACAACCGAAAATAGCCGGTCCCTCATCGGAGTTGATCGCATCCATCCGGCACTCGACCCAGTGGGTCTGGCCCTGCTTGTCGTTCAGGCGAAGCTCTCCCTGAAAACTGACGGATTCCCGGGTCAGCAGCGATTTCAGGCCATTGCGCCCGCTGCCCTTGTCATGGGCCATGAAGGAGATGAGAGGCTTTTCCAGGGATTCGGCGACCGAGAAACCGGTCAGGCGGTTCCAGGCCTGGTTCACAAATCTGATGCGGCCCCCCGCGTCGAGTTCCAGGACAATGGTGCTCAAATTGTCGAGCAGGCGCTGATGGGCCTCGGAGACCCTTCGATAGGCCTCGGTGCTCTCCCGGACAGACTCCACCCGGGCGGCGAACTGGGCATTGCTCACCAGGTAGTCGTCGCGCTTGACGGCCAGTTCACAGACCTTCCGCAGTTGTTCGGCCCGAAACGGCTTGGCGATAAAATCGGCAGCGCCCTTGAGCATGAGGTCTTCGGCCAGATCGACGGAACTGAACGCCGTCATGATCACCACCGGCTGTTCGGGGTCGATCTCCATAATCGCCTGCAGAACCTCAGGTCCGGACATTCCGGGAAGCATGGTGTCGAGAAGCACCAGGTCGTGGCGCCCCTTCTTCCAGGCTTCCAGTCCACTCCGCCCGTCCCCCGCAACCTCGACGTCAAAGCGGTGGCGCAGCACCCTCAGGACCAGGTCGGCGGTGTCCTGAGTATCTTCAACCACCAGCACGCTGGGATTGCGAAAAATTTCGGCGGGGGCCTGAAGGCAGCTCTGAACCACCTCCGGCAACGTCTGGAAATGTTCCAGAGCGATCATTTCGTTGACGCCGAATTCCCGCGCGGTAGTTTCCGCGATACGCTCGCACCAGGTTTTGGCCACGACGATGATCGGGGTCGCGCTGCTGCAGTGAAAAACCCCGGAACGAATCAAGCGGGCCAGCCGCCAGCCGTCCAGGGCGGTAATTTCAATGTCGGTGATGATCAGGTCGAGGGGGGTGGAACGGAGAATTTTGGAGGCGGAGAGGCCACAGCTCGCTTCGGTTATGTTTCCATAACCAGCCTCAGCCAGGGCTGTCCGCAACATCTGGCGGACTTCGGGGGCGTTATTCACAAGCAGGATGTGAATGTCGCGCGGCATGCTCCACCATTCCCTGATAATGAATTGAATTCCCGCCGACGCTTTTTAGGTAGTCGCAAATAGGGAATCAATCAGCACGCCCCCATTGGGAGGGCAGTCAGGAGAAAAAAATACTAAAAATGGAAGGTTGGAAAATCCCAAAATCACAGGTTGGGTTTTGCGGCACAACAATCGATGGGTTTTTGTTCAGTTGATGGTATCGAATCTCGGCTACCATTCGACTGCCGCCTTGCAAAAAAACAAAAGTAGTTGGAAAATAGCCCTTCTAGCCGGCGGTTGTCAACCGTAATTCTGGGCAGAATAGATTTAAATTTGTCTTTTACTGTGGTTCAGAACAACAGGGGAGGCAAATCTAATGTAGCGACGTCTAATAAAGACGGAAAGGATAAAACGTCTTGCGCAGGCTTGTAATTAATTTATTTTTACAAAAATCAAACAGGAACACACGGAATACGGAAAGGGGCAAAATTCCGAATGCGCCTTTTGGCGCGGCGCATCAAACCGGGGGTCCATTTGTCAAGTTGACACCGTTTTTGCAGATTCCGGGATTTGCACCGGTCGTTTCTGCCCCCCGGTGCCATGAGGCTATGTATCAACCAGGTCCTGTTCATCCAGACCAGTCTGCTCCGTTCTGGTAAAGTTTGTGGCATCCAGCAGATCCCCCTAATTCGCTTGACCCAGGAGATACCGGCATGAAGTCAGCCCCAACTCAAATTTCAACCCTAGCCGCGGCCGCATTTGTCATGGTTGTCCTGCTTGCAGGACAGGCCCTGGCTTCAGGTTTCGGCATCTTCACCCAGGGCGCCTCCGGCCTCGGCCAGGCCAATGCCGTGGTAGCCCATACCACCGGACCGTCTTCGGTGTTTTTCAACCCGGCCCTGATCAATGAGCTTCCGGGCACGCAGGTCGAAATAGGCACCACCGCGGTATTTCCCAATCGCGAATTCCAAAGCGATACCACCGGTCGCCGCGACGAGACCGTGGACGACGTCTATTTCCCCAGCACCCTCTACCTCACCCACAGGATAACCGACGACCTCAGCCTCGGCGCCGGCTTCAATAACACCTTCGGGCTTGGCACCGAATGGCCAAAAGACTGGGAAGGCCGCTATTTAGCGACCCGTTCGACCATCACCACCCTCAATTTCAACCCGGTGGTCTCCTACCGCCTAACCCCCGCGATCGCCCTCGCTGCCGGCGTCAATGTCCTCTACCTGGATGCCGAGTTGAGCAACAAGATCAATTCTACCGGGGTCGCCGCCGCAGTGGGGCTCGGCGCGTTGGGGAGCCTCCCGGACGCGGAACAGGAGTTCACCGGGGATGATTTCGGCTATGGCTACAACCTGGGCCTGCTGATCAAAATCACCGACAACCTCTCCCTGGGCGCCGGCTACCGCAGCGAAATCGAACTGGATCTCGAGAACGGCAAGGCCAAGTTCAAGGATGTCCCGGCCGCCTTGGCCGGGCTCGGCATCTTCACCAACACCAAGGCGGATACCTCGGTAACGCTACCCGCCCAGGCGGTGGTCGGCCTGGCCGTGCAGGCCACCGACAATCTTACCCTCGAGGCCGGTTCGCGCTGGGAGCAGTGGTCGTCTTTCGACGATGTGGTCATCAAACTGGACCAGCCGGTGCTGGGGCAGAGCGAAACCGTTACCCCCCGGGACTGGGACGACACCTACGCCTTCACCCTCGGCGGCAGATACCGGCTGAACGACACCTTCTCGCTGCTGGCCGGCTACCTGTACGGCGACAACCCCATCCCCAGCAGCACCTTTGAACCGGCCATCCCCGACTCGGACACCCACCTGTTCACCCTCGGCAGCGAAATCGAGCTGGAACGGCTCCAGATCGCGTTCAGCTACGGCTACCAGAGGCAGGAGGACCGTGACAAAAACAACAACCTCGGAGCCGCCCTCGGCGGCTCGGCCAATGGCAGCTACGAAAACGAGATTCACCTGCTGGCCCTAAGCCTGACCTGCCGCTACTGACTCCGCGAAAAAAACCGTCGCATGAAAAAGGGTGGGACTTGCCCACCCTTTTTCAT
This sequence comes from Desulfuromonas versatilis, assembly GCF_019704135.1. Classification (NCBI taxonomy): domain Bacteria; kingdom Pseudomonadati; phylum Thermodesulfobacteriota; class Desulfuromonadia; order Desulfuromonadales; family Desulfuromonadaceae; genus Desulfuromonas; species Desulfuromonas versatilis. The sequence continues at coordinate 1,649,017 of NZ_AP024355.1, read as the reverse complement.
GCCAGAGAGGTTTTCAGAAAATCCACCACCTCCCCGGGGTGGGCTTCGGCCTTTTTCACCGTGGGCCAGTGTTTGAGCACCTTGCCGTCGGAACCGATCACCACCGTGGAGCGGATGGTCCCCTGCACGAGCTTGCCGTACATCTTCTTTTCGCCGAAGGCACCATAGTCCTGCATCATCTTCGTCTCCGGGTCGGAGAGCAGCACAAAGGGCAGGCCGAACTTCTCGATAAATTTGTCGTGGGACTTCAAGCTGTCCTTGCTGACGCCGAGCAGGGCCACATCCAGGTCCTGCAGATCGCCGTGCAGGTCCCGGAACGAGCAGGCCTCCTTGGTACACCCCGGCGTGTTGTCCTTGGGATAGAAATAGATCACCAGCTTTTTGCCTGCGTAATCCTTGAGCGAGTGGGTCTTGCCGTCGCTCCCCTCCAGGGTGAAGGCGGGAGCTTTTTTCCCTTCGAGGCTGGCCATGGTCTTCTCCTGGTTAGCTGCTGTTTCCGGTTGGAATTTTCAGCCGGGCACCCGCCCCTCGGCGGCGACCTCGCCGGGCGGTTTGCGACCGTTGGGTGACTCCATCGCCGCCAGGTCTTCGGGAAGCTTTTCGACCTCATCCCGGTAACCGACGGCCACCGCGGCCATGATCTCGTACTCTTCCGGGTCGGCGCCGGTCACCTCGGCGGCCCGCTCGCGACTGAAGCCGGCCATGCCATGGGCGTAAAGCCCCAGCCGCCGGGCCTGCAGGGCCAGCGACATCCAGGCGGCGCCGGCGTCGAAAACCGCATGCCGGTTGGGCTTGCCGTTGCGGGCGAAGCTCTTGCGGGCCAGCACGAACAGCAGCAGCGGGGCGCGGGCTGCCCATTGCCGGTTTTTCTCCACCAACGCGGTAGCAAACCGCTCGCGGTCTTCGGCGCTGCGCGCATAGACGAACAGCCAGGGCTGCTCGTTGTAGCAGGAAGGCGCCCAGCGCGCGGCCTCGAACAACGCGGCCAGGTGCGGCTCGGGGATCGGGTCGCCGCAGAAGGAGCGCGGGGACCAGCGGTCAAGAAACATGCTGTCGACCTCGACCTCGGGGGTGCGACCGTTGTGGGTGGGGCGGGTCATGGCAGGCTCCGGTTCTTCTGATTGCGGTCGGTTAAGGGCTCAGCGGCTGAAGACCTTCTGCAGCAGTTCGCTGGTGCGGGCCGCAGGGTCCCGGCGGATGGCCTGCTCCTCCTGGCCCAGCACGGTAAACAGGCCGTCGAGCCCTTTTCCCGTGACGTAGTCGTCGATGCTGACCGCCGGCGTGGTGACGAACGGCAGGGCGTTGTACGAGGCGGAGAGCTGGTTGTACTGCTGGTAGAGGCCGACTTCACCCATTTTCTGGGCGACGATCGGCTTGAAACGGCTGCGCAGGGTGTCCGCCGTTCGCGAACGGAAATACTCGGTCGCCGCCGTGTCGCCGCCGTTGAGGATGCCGTGGGCATCGGCGAGGGTCATTTGGCCAATGGCGTCCCAGAAAACCGCCTTGGCCTCGCCCGCGGCCATCTCCGCCGAGCGGTTCATGGCCACCTCGAACTGGTCAACCTGGGATCCGAGCCCGATGGTGCGCAGGGTCTTGGCCATGGGGGCCAGCTGTTCGGGCATGGCGATGCGGATCAGCTCGTTGGCGAGAAAGCCGTCGAGCCTGGAGGTGCTGCCCACCGCCCGCGCTGAACCGACCCGCAGCGCCTCCTTGAGGCCGGCGGCCACCGTCGGCTCATCCAGAGCCCCGCCTGGGGCCCCCTGGAGCGAGGCCAACAGCTGGTCGGCCATGGGGCCGCCGCTCATTTCGGCACAACCGATCAATCCGCACAGACCCAAAACTCCCACCAGCCTGGCCAGCAACCGTCCTGTCATACCTGGTCCTTTCCCTGGACGGTGCATCAACCGAGGCCGATGCCATCCAGCTGTCCGTCGCAGAAAACGCACCGCGAACCCTTGATGTTGACATTGCCGAGGCGAAACCCCTTGCGTTCGATCACCGCCTGACCACAGGCGGGGCAGAAGGTGTTCTCGCCCCCCTCTCCGGGGATGTTCCCCTGGTAGACGTACTTGAGCCCCTCGGCCAGGCCGATCTGCCGGGCCTTGCGCAGGGAGGCCACGGGGGTCGGCGGCAGGTCGCGCATTTTGTAGGTCGGATAGAAGGCCGTCACGTGCCAGGGGGTCTCGGGATCGAGTTCGCGGGCGATGAAGCGGGCGATACCCTTCAGGTCGGCCTCCGAGTCGTTGTGGCCGGGGATGATCAGCGTGGTGACCTCGATCCAGATCCCCAGCTTCTTGTAGGTCCTCAAGGTGTCGAGGACGCCCTGCAGAGTGGCACCGGCCACCTCGTGGTAAAACTTTTCGGAGAATCCCTTCAGGTCGACGTTGGCGGCGTCAAGATAGGTGGCGATATGCTCCAGGGCCTCGGGGGTGGTGTAGCCGTTGGTGACGAATACGTTGCCGATCCCTTCCCGATGCGCCAGCAGCGCCGTGTCGTAGGCGTACTCGTAGAAAATGGTGGGTTCGGTATAAGTATAGGCGATGCTGCGACAGTCTGCGGCCTTGGCCCGCCTTACCACCTCCGCGGGAGGCAGGTTTTTGCCCGGGATGGGATGCGGGGTTCGGGGCCACTGGGAAATTTCGGCGTTCTGGCAGTGCAGGCAGCGGAAATTGCAGCCGACGGTGGCGATGGAATAGCTGAGCGAGCCGGGGTGGTAGTGAAAAAGCGGTTTTTTTTCGATGGGGTCGATATTCTCGGCCACCACCTTGCCATACACCAGGGTCTGCAGAACGCCGCCACGGTTTTCCCGGACACCGCACACCCCCCGATGCCCTTCACTGATCAGGCATCGAAACAGGCAAAGGCCGCACTTGACCTTTCCGTCCTCGGCCTTCTCCCAGAACATGGCTTCGCGCATGGCGCCCTCCCCGATCCCGCGGAGCCGGGATCATGGGGGAAGTATAGCAAAAAATCGGGGGATGGAGTCAGGGAGCTGGGGGCACGAATCACGAATCACGAATCACGAATCACGAGTCACCAATCTCCCCCTAAAACATAAACCGCCGCATGCTGACGTTGAGCAGCAGGCCGGTGCCGATCATGGTGGTGACCATGCTGGTACCGCCGTAGGAGAACAGCGGCAGGGGCACACCAACCACGGGCAGCAGGCCGATGACCATCCCCAGGTTGACGACGATGTGCCAGAACATCATGGCGACCACCCCGATGGCCAGGTACATGCCGAAGCGATCCCCGGCGCGGCGGGCAATGTAGATCCCCCAGATAATGAGAAACAGGTACAGCAGCAACAGCAGCAGCGAGCCGCTGAACCCCCACTCCTCGGCGAATACCGAGAAAGCGAAATCGGTATGCCGTTCGGGCAGAAAGGAGAGCTGGGACTGGGTGCCCTTCATGAACCCCTTGCCAAGCAAACCGCCGCTGCCGACGGCGATCTTCGACTGGATAATGTGGTAACCGGCGCCCAGGGGATCGCGCTCCGGGTCGAGAAAGGTCAGAATGCGCTCCTTCTGGTAGCCATGGAGCAGAAACCAGCCGCCGACCATCGCCCCGATGCCGAGCAAACCCAGGACGACCAGCGCCGAACGCCGGATCCCGGCAAACAGGGCCATGGTCCCACCGATGAAAATCACCAGCAATGCGGTTCCAAGGTCGGGCTGCTTCATGATCATCAACACCGGCAACCCCAGCAACAGGGCCGGCCCGAGCAGCTCGCGCAGCGAATAGGCCGCCACCCCCTTTTCGCTGAAATAGCGCGCCAGGGTGATAATGATGACGATCTTCATGACCTCGCTGGGCTGCAGATTGAAAAACCCCAGGTGGATCCAGCGGGTGGCCCCCATGGAGGTCTTGCCGAACAGCAGCACGAACAGCAGCAGCAGCACGGTGACCCCGTAGAAGATGAATCCCAGGTACTCCAGGTGCCGATAATCGAAGGCGCAGACACAGGCGGCGATCAATAGCCCGATCCCCAGCCAGTAAACCTGTTTGAGATAGATGGGTGTACCTGCGGGCGGCCACACCGACGTGGCGCTGTAGAGATTCAGCACGCCGATCGCGGTCACCAGGCAGACCACCAACAGCAGCACCCAGTCAAAATGAGTCAACAATCGCCGATCGAACATGGGGCGTCATTCTCCGGGGATCGCCGGGGTTTCCTCCGGCGGTTCGGTAGGAATCCCGAAATAGCTGGCGAGAATGGAACGGGCAATGGGAGCGGCCGCCTTGCTGCCGCTGCCGCCGTGTTCGACCACGACGCAGAGAGCGATTTGCGGATCCTCCGTCGGCGCATAGGCAACGAACAAGGCATGGTCGCGAAACCGATACTCGATATCCTCGGTCTTCTCCTTGTAGCGGTCCTCCTTGAGCTTTACCACCTGGGAGGTGCCGGTCTTGCCCGCTGCCGAGAGACCCTCGAGGCGGCTTGCCCAGGCAGTCCCGCCGGGCTCATTGAGCACCGCTTCGAGCCCGCGGCGCACCGCCTTGAGGTCGGCCTCGCTCAAGGCAACCCGGTTCAGCACCTGGGGGGTCGCGGATTCCAGAACATTTCCGGACAGGTCCTCGATGCGCTTGACCACCTGGGGCTTGAGCACCGTACCGCTACTGGCCACCGCTGCCGTCATCACCGCCATCTGCAGCGGGGTGGCCAGTACATACCCCTGGCCGATGGAGGCGATGACCGTTTCACCGTCGTACCAGCCGGCATTATAGCGTTTCTTCTTCCACTGGCGGGTCGGAATCAGTCCGCCCTTTTCCCATTCCAGGGGGAAACCCAGGGGTTCGCCCAAACCCAGAGCCTTGGCCATGGCGGAGAGCCGGTCGATGCCCAGGTCCAGGGCGACCTGGTAGAACCAGACGTCACAACTCTCCTTGAGGGCCTTCTTCAGGTCGGTGCGACCGTGGCCGTGCTTTTTCCAGCAGCGAAACTGGCGATTGCCAAGCTGCATCCCTCCCGTGCAGTCTACCGTGGTCGAGGCGGAGGCGACCCCGGCATTCAGCGCCGCCAATGCGGTGACAATCTTGAAGGTCGATCCCGGCGGATATTGACCTTTGATGGCCTTATTCTGCAGGGGGTGCCGCGGGTTGCGCAGCAGCTGAACCCACTCCTGCCCGCTGATCCCCCTGGCGAAAAGAGCCGGATCGAAGGAGGGACGGCTGACCATGGCCAGCACCTCGCCGGTTTTCACGTCGAGAACCACGGCCGCTCCGGCCTGCTCGCCAAAGGCCTTCTCGGCCGCCAGCTGCAGGTCGCGGTCGATGGTCAGGTAGACCTTGTAGCCGGGGACCGGGTCGCGGGTCTTGAGCTGCCGAAGCTCCTTGCCCTTGACGTTGACCTCAACCAGGCGGTCACCGGCCACCCCGCGCAGACTGGGCTCCAGCCGCTTCTCCAGGCCGCTCTTGCCGACGAAGTCGCCGGGGCGATAGCCATCGTCCTCGGCCTGCTGAAGCTCTGCCTCGGTGATCTCGCCCAGATAGCCGAACAGATGGGCCGCCATCTCCCCGTAGGGATAGGAGCGCATCGGCCGCACATCGACCAGCACCCCTGGAAGATCTATGGAGTTTTCCTGGATGACCTCAAGAGCCTCGCGGCTGATGTCTTCGGCGATGGGCAGGGGGCGGTGTTTGGGGAAGCGCCGGTTTCCCTCCCAGCGCTTGAGCAGCACTTCGGGGTCTTCCCCAAGGAATGCGGCCAGGTGACTGATGAGCCGGTCGCGGTCCTCCACCTCCTGGCGCAGGACCGACACTCCGAAGGCGGGACGGTTTTCCACCAGAAGCTCGCCATCGCGATCGTAGATGGGCCCCCGGGGCGCAGAAATGGGGACGTAGCGAATCCGGTTGCGTTCGGAAAGTGCCTGGTAGTGATCGACCCGGATAAGCTGCAGATACCACAGCCGCAGCAGCAGCAACCCGAAGATCCCCATCGCCGCCAGGGACAGGGCCAGGAACCTTCTTCGGGAGCCAGGGCTAACCGACCAGCCTGAATTAATGCTCATACCGGTTGTCCAAATACTGAAGCACCCTGTCGCCCACCTGCGCATCCCGGCGCCGCTGGATCCACAGGGCAATCCGCAGCATCACCAGGGCCGCGGCCAGATTGATCGCGACCTGGGGCAGCAGGCGCTCCAGCAGCACCTGCCAGACCGGCCCGGGCTCGGCAAACAGCACCATCGTAAACAGCAGCAGGCCCGATTCGAACAAGGTCCCGCAGCAGGTCAGGAACAGCAGCAGCAGCGAACTCTCCGTATTGAGTCGATCGGCCAGGGCCCGCACCCCCAGAAAGGTCATCAGCAGGACAAACCCGAACAGGCCCACGGCGGTTCCGGCAAAGACATCCTGCATGCAGCCCAGCACCAGTGCCACGCAGCCGCCCCGGGGAATTTCCTCCTTGAGGCCGAGATAGATGACCAGGATCAGCAGCAGATCGGGCTTCAGGGAAAAGGGCAGGACCCGGGGGAACAGGGAGGTCTGCAAGACCAGCAGCCCGAGGGCGAGCAGCAGATAGGTGGTGACCCGCTTCACAGCTCTTCCCCGATCAGCACCAGGACTTCTTCGAGGCGCGCGAAATCCACGGCGGGGGCAATGGATACCGACTGGAACAGGCCGTACTCTTCGCGCGCCACCCGGGTCACCGTGCCGATCGGGACCCCCTTGGGGAAGACCCCTCCGGTGCCGGAGGAGATGACCAGGTCGCCGACCTCGAGATCGGCCTGCCTGAGGGCGAACTCGAGGGTCAGGGAATCGCCACGCCCCCGGGATATCCCCCGGGTGCGGTTTCGCTGCACCAGCGAGGCAACCGCCGAGGAGGCATCGGTAATCAGCAGCACCCTGGCGTCATGGGCGCTGGCCCGGATGATGCGGCCGACCGCCCCTTCCGCAACCACCACCGGCAACCCCTCGCGGATGCCGTCGTCGGTCCCCTTGTCGATGATCACCGTACGAAACCAGCTGGCGGCATCCTCGGCGATCACCTGCGCGGGCAGGGCGCTCAGCTGTTCCCGATCGCGGAACTCGAGAAGCTTGCGCAGCCGTTCGTTGGCCAGTCGCACCTCCTCCAAAGCGACCAGCTCAGCCTTCAGCTGGCGGTTCTCTTCCTGCAGCCGGGTATTTTGCCCCTCGGTGTCCACCAGCCAGAGATAGCGGTCCCAGGCACCGGAAACGGCTTTCCAGACCAGGTCGAGCCCCTTCTGAAAGGGGGAGGTGAGTTGGAGGATGGTCTTTTCGAACAGGGTGGTGTGGTCCCGGTGCCTCAGGTTCGCCGAATAAAGCAGCAGGGCGAACAGGATAAGGCATCCGGCAAGGAGCGGAGTCCGATATTTTCTAAGCAACTCCAGCAGCATGGAAAGATCTCCCGACGCCGGCATCGGGGAGGGTCGAGCACCCTCCCCTGCAGCAGAGCATCAAGCCCCAGGGCTCTGACGATGAAAGTCCGTGGGTCAGGAGGTAACGGTTACCCGCTTGAGCAGATCGAGTTCGTCGAGCACCTTGCCGGATCCGAGCACCACGCAGGAGAGCGGGTCTTCGGCGATTACCACCGGCAGCCCGGTCTCTTCGCGCAGCAGAATGTCGAGGTTGCGCAGGTTGGCGCCGCCGCCGGCCAGGATGATCCCCTTGTCGACGATATCCGCGGCCAGCTCCGGCGGGGTTCTCTCCAGGGCGATGCGCACCGCCTCGACGATGGCGTTGACGGTTTCCGAAAGCGCCTCGCGGATCTCCTCGGAGTTGATCTCCAGGGTTTTGGGGATGCCGCTGACCAGGTCGCGCCCCTTGACCTCGATGGTGCGCACCTGGTCGTCGGGGTAGGCGCTGCCGATCTCGATCTTGATCTGCTCGGCGGTGCGCTCGCCGATCAGCAGGTTGTACTTGCGCTTCATGTATTGCACCAGCGCTTCGTCGAGTTTGTCGCCGCCGACCCGCACGCTCTTGGCATAGACGATCCCGGCGAGGGAAATCACCGCCACTTCGGTGGTGCCGCCGCCGATGTCGACGATCATGTTGCCCGAGGCTTCGGTAATGGGCAGCCCGGCGCCGATAGCCGCGGCCATCGGTTCCTCGATCAGGTAGACCTCGCGGGCCCCGGCCGACTCGGCCGATTCCTTGACGGCGCGCTTTTCCACCTGGGTGATGCCCGAGGGAACGCAGATGACGATGCGCGGACGCACCAGGGTCTTGCGGTTGTGGACTTTCTGGATGAAGTAGCGCAGCATCTCCTCGGTGATGTCGAAGTCGGCAATGACCCCGTCCTTCATCGGCCGGATGGCGACGATGCTGCCCGGGGTGCGGCCCAGCATCTTCTTGGCCTCCATCCCTACCGCGAGGACCTTGCGCTGGCCCATGCTGTCCTTCTGCACCGCGACCACCGATGGTTCGCTGACCACGATTCCCTTGCCTTTAAGATAAACCAGGGTGTTCGCCGTGCCCAGGTCGATGGCCAGGTCGTTGGAGAACATCCCCCAGATTGCGTCAAACAGGTTGAACATGATATTTGGCACTCCTTTCGGCCGCGAGGGGAGCTCTGCACAACCCCCAGAAAAATGCTGTCCACACTACCAAAATCGCCGAGCTTTTTCAAGCCCGAAAAGGAAAAAGCAGTTGCATTTTGGGGACCGATTGACTAAGATTTCACGCTGTTTCCCCGACCCGGCAGTGACTGAAAAGGAGACTCACCCAACATGCTGGATTTTGTCCGAAAAAAACAGAAATCGATCCTTGTCAAAGTGGCGTTCGCCATCATCATCCTCAGTTTCGTGATCGGCTACGCCCTGCTCACCTCCCCCGGCGACTCCGGACCTGGCGGGCAGGATCCCACGGTAGCGGTGACGATCAACGACACCAAGATCGGTTACGATACCTACCAGATGGCCTATGCCAATCTTTACCAGCTTTACCAGAGCATCTACCGGGACCAGTTCAATCCCGCCCTCGAGCGCCAATTGAACCTGCGCCAGCAGGCACTCGACGGGATTATCGAACAGACCCTGCTGCTGCAGGAGGCCGAGCGGCTCAAGCTTCAGGTTCCCAAGCAGGAACTGGTCGACTCCATCGCCGCCTTCCCCGCCTTCCAGGTCAACGGCGCCTTCAACAAGGAGCGCTACCTGCAGGTGCTCAACTACCAGCGGATGACCCCCGAGGAGTTTGAAAACCAGCAGCGCAGCCAGATCCTGGCCGAAAAGGTCCGCAAACAGCTCCAAGAGAATATCACGGTGAGCGACGCGGAAGTCGAAAAAGAGTTCCGCGATCAGAACGAAAAGGTCAACCTTGCCTTCGTGCGTCTGGCTCCGGAAATTTACGAGACCCGCGTCAAGGTGGAAGAACAGGCCCTGAAGCAGTATTTCGAGGAACACCAGGAGGAGTACCGCATCCCCGAAACCCTCGCCCTGCGCTACATAGCCTTCGACCCCGCGAGCTACGAAAATGAAGTGACCATCGCCGAGGAGGACCTGGAAAAGTACTACCGGCGTCACCTCGACCAGTTTGAGATTCAGGAACAGGTCGATGCCTCCCATGTGCTGATCAAGGTCACCGCCGACACCGATGCCGATGGCAAGGCCAAAAAGCGCGAGCTGGCCCAGAAGGTGCTCGACGAGGCGCGCGCGGGCAAGGATTTCGCGACCTTGGCCAGGACTTATTCCGACGACGCAGGCAGTGCCGCCAACGGGGGCAAGCTCGGTTACTTCACCCGCGGCACCATGGTCGGCCCCTTCGAGCAGGCCGCGTTTGCTCTCAAGCCGGGCGATCTCAGCGACATCGTTGAAACCAGCTTCGGCTTCCACATCATCAAGGTCGAGGGGCGCATCGATGCCGGCGTGAAGCCGCTGGCCGACGTTCTGGACCAGGTCAAGCAGGGGGTCCGCACCGAAAAGGGCCGCCAGTTGGCCATGGAAAAGGCCATGGACGCCTTCAACATGAACCGCAAGGACGGCAGCCTCGATGCGGCCGCCAAGGCCAATGACCTCGGCATCAAGGAAACCGCCTTTTTCAGCCGCGAGGAGCCCATCGAGGGGATCGGCGACAACGCTGAGATCCGCGCGACGGCTTTCGCACTGCCCGACAATGAACTGGCCCGCCCGGTGGCCCTGGCCGATCAGGTCCTCCTGTTCACCGTCAAGGAGCGTCGCGAGAGCCGCCTTCCCGGGCTCGAGGAAGTGCGCGCCGAGGTGGAAAATGCCTTCCGTGCCTCGCGGGCACGGGACCTGGCGCAACAGACCGCCGAGAAGATCCTGGCCGGCCTCAAGGAAGGCAAGAGCGTTGAGGACCTGGCCGGGGAGTACAAGGAGAAGGTAGAGGAAACCGATTTCTTTACCCGCTCCTACGGTGCCTTCGTGCCCCGGCTCGGCAGCTCCCAGGAACTGGCAGATGCGGCCTTCGGCCTCACCAAGGCCGAGCCTGCCGCCCCCAAAATCTACGAGCTAAACGGCCGCTTCGTCATCGCAACGCTCAAGGCCCGACAGGAAGCCGATCTGGAGGAGCTGACCGATGGCAAAAAGGGGGAACTGCAGCAGAGCCTGCAGGCCCGCAAGCAGGCCGAATCCCTTGAGAAAAAAGTTCAGGAACTGCGGGAAAAAGCGAAAATCATCATCGCTCCGAACCTGCTGGCCTCTTTCGAAGGAAATTAATCGACCATGACTCCGATCGTTACCCAGACCAATTTCACCGACCTCAAAAAGGTCAACCAGGGCAAGGTGCGCGACATCTACGACCTGGGTGAGCACCTGTTGCTGGTTACCACCGACCGCATCTCGGCCTTCGACGTCATCATGAACGAGGGGATCCCCAACAAGGGGTATGTGCTCACCCAGATCTCCAAATTCTGGTTCGAGCAGATGGGCGACATCATCCCCAACCACATCGTCGCTACCGAAGTGGATGAGTTCCCCGCCGTTACCCACAAGTACCGCGCCCAACTCGAGGGCCGCAGCATGCTGGTGAAAAAGGCCAAGCCCCTTGCCGTGGAGTGCATCGTCAGGGGATACGTTTCGGGGTCGGGCTGGAAGGACTACAAGAAGACCGGGTGTATCTGCGGAATCCAACTCCCCGCCGGGCTGGTGGAGAGCGACAAACTGCCCGAGCCGATTTTTACCCCTTCCACCAAAGCCGAACTGGGCGAGCACGACGAAAATATCACCTACGAGCAGGCGGTTGAAATCTGCGGCAAGGACCTGGCCGAACAGGCCCGTGACGCGACCATAGCCATTTACAAGCGGGCCCGCGACCTGGCTGCCGCCAAGGGGATCATCATTGCCGACACCAAGTTCGAGTTCGGTCTCTACGAAGGGAAACTGATCTGGATCGACGAGGCGCTCACCCCCGACTCCTCGCGCTTCTGGCCCAAGGACCAGTACCGCCCCGGCGGCCCGCAGCCGAGTTTCGACAAGCAGTTCCTGCGCGACTACCTCGAGACCCTCGACTGGGGCAAAAAAGCCCCCGCGCCTCCGCTGCCCCCGGAGATCGTTGCCAAGACCGCGGAAAAATACATGGAAGCGTTGACACGCCTGGCAGGGAAATAATCACCGGCCAGCCATAAATTCCCAACCAGACAGGCCGGAGAAGCTCTCCGGCCTGTACTGTTTGGAACTTGTGAAATCCCCACCGGGTGAGCCGCCCATGCAGATGCCAAAATTGCCATTTTTCCTCGCCTTGCTTTTCCTCTGCCTCCTGTCGAGCTGCGCCGGATCGCTGCCTCAAGCAGCCAGGCTCAATGCTGGCGAATGCCTGGCCCGGGCCGAGGAAGCGATTGCGCAGAGAAACTACGATGAGGCGGCTGGCTACCTGGACGCGGCGATTCACAAGGAGCCGCACAATGCCGCGGCCTATCTGCGCCACGGTGAAGTCCTCCGCGTGCTTGGCAAGGACCGCCAGGCCCGCAGCACCTACCGCGCCGCCCTGAAAAACCTCCCCGACTCCCCGGAAAAATCCGAAGCCGCTTACCACCTGGCCCTGCTGCAGGCGCTCAAGTTCGACACCCTCCGCGAGGCGTTATCCCTGATTCCCGGGCTGGCGGAGGACTCAGCGGAAAAGCTCGACCTGCAGGGAGTCGTTGCCCTGCAACAGCGAAAGTTTCGCGAAGCGTTGCAATATCTCAGCAGAGCACAGCAGTTCGCCGGGGTCCAGCGCATGGGCCTGGTCCTCTACCACGCCTCGCTCGCCTACCATGGGCTCGGCGACCCGGAAAACGCCCGCGCCAGTCTCTTTCACGCGATCAACCAGACAGACAATCTCGCCGAGGTCAAGGACATCGAACGGTTCTACGCCCAACTCGCCGGTCGGGGATCGGCCGACTGACGGGGGCAAATTACCGATGTTTGACCCGGGTCAAGGTGGCCCTTCCCGGCATGGGTATACTGGACACAAACGCCAGACAACCCCAAGGAGGAAACCATGGCCGAAACCAAGTTGACCGTCGCCGGCGCCGACCCCCAGCAGCTCGTTGAAATGACCCAGTACCAGCAGGGTTCTGTCGTCAGCCGGACCTTGCTGCAGGACGAAAGCGGCACCCTTACCGTGTTCAGCTTCGACGAGGGACAGGCCCTCTCCGAGCATACGGTCCCGTACAACGCCTTTATCCAGGTACTCGACGGCCAGGCCGAGATCACCATCGGCGGCAAACCCAGCCTGGTCAATGCCGGGGAAATCGTCCTCATGCCCGGCGGTATCTCCCACAAGGTACGGGCGGTCAAACGTTTCAAGATGCTGCTGACCATGTTCAAGACCAAGGTGGCCTGACTTCCTTGAATACCCGGCAGGCAGCCAAATAGCCAACCTCGGGGAGCCTTCGACCTCCCCGAGGCCCCGGCCGACCGGCAGGGGGAAAAACAGAAAAATGCTTAAAAATTCTGTTTCTCTCATGGGCAGAAACATTTTCTCGCACCTGCCGCTAGATATGGCATGAATCACGCAGTCCAAAAGGTCAATTTCTGACCGCCCTGGAAAAATCCCCCCGTAATCTCCGGACAGGAACCAGACATCAATGTCTCTGCAAATTCTTGTCGTAATAAAGAACCCGGTCAGCCGCAATCTCATCAACGAGATTCTAAGCCATTGCGGACATGACACCCTTGTCCTGGAGAACCGGGAAGACGCCTTGGAGCTGACCGACACCACACCCTTTCCCGTGGTGGTCACCGATATCGAACTCGAAACCGAGGCAGAGGTTCCCTTTTCCGCCCTCCTGCAGCAGCATCCCGGCACCCAGGTTATCATCACCGGCAACCGTGCCTCATCCCTGACCGAGGCCATAACTACGCTTCGCCAGGGCGATTACAGTTATATCCTCAAGGCCTTCGAGGATGTGGGATTGGTTTCGGCCACCCTGACCCGGGCAATCGATAACATCCGGGTGGTCATCGAACTCCGATCCAAGCTGGAAGTCTTAAAGAAAAAACAAAGCGAACTCGAAGGGGTTCAAAAAACACTCCAGAAAATCGAGGTGCGTCATTCGCTGAGCGGATTGTATAGCAAGCTGCATTTCCACGAAATTCTGGGCAGGGAGCTTATCCGTTCGCTGCAGCACAACCGCCCCTTCTCCTTATTGTTGATGGAAATCAAGGCCCGCTTCCTCGGAGAGGACGCCAACCGTCTATTGACCGAAGAAAAGCTGGCCCAACTTGCCCAGGCCATTAAAGGCAGGTTGCGCCGTTCGGACCTGGTCACCTCCTACCAGGAGCGGACGTTCGGAATCCTGCTGCCCGAAACCACCCCCGATGCGGCAAACTTTGTTATCAGGAACCTGCAGTCTCTAACCGAGCAGTTCCCCTTCGGCACCCCCGAAGAAAGGGGTAAAATTCAAGTCCTGTGCAATTTCGGCATGGCCTCGTTTCCCGACGATGGCGCCCACAGCCCCAGCCTGTTGCAGAAAGTAGAGAAGAACCTGCTCCTGGAGGCCAGCCGGAACGACCAACCTGACCTGGAAACCAACCCAAAGGGACCGCCTCCGGCCAGGGAGGACAATGAACCGCCGGCAGATTCACGGCCGAGGGTGCTGGTGGTTGATGATAATGAGGGAATTCTGGAAGTCTTCCGCGAAATCCTGGAGGATGAGGGTTACGAGGTGGTCACTGCCGGTTCCGGAGAACAGGCCCTCGCCCTGTTTGAAACAGACCCATTCCCGGTGGTCATTTCCGACGTGATCATGCCCGGCATGTCCGGAATGGACCTGCTGCAGCGGATCAAGTCACTGCGCCAGGAGACCGAGATCGTCATCATGACCAGCCAGTCGGATCTCACCCCTTCCATCAAGGCGCTGCGCCAGGGAGCCTTTGACTACCTGGGTAAACCCTTCGAGGACATCGAAATCATCCCGCTCGTCGTCGGTCGCGCCTTTGCCAACTTTTCCCGCATCCGCGAAAACCGGCGGCTCATCGAAGAACTGGAGAGAAAAAACAAGGGGATGGCCTTTGCCAACCAGACCCTGCAAAACCTCGCCATCCGTGATGGGCTGACCAATCTATACAACCACAGCTACTTCAAAGAGGCCCTCGAGATTGAGGTCATCCGCTCCAGGCGCTACCATCGGCAATGCACGGTGATGTTCATGGACCTGGATCACTTCAAAAACTTCAACGACAGTTGCGGTCATTTGCAGGGGGACAAGCTGCTGGCTACCCTGGCTCGCATGATTGGGGAAAGATTGCGCAAATCCGATATTTTGGCCCGCTACGGGGGGGAGGAGTTCACCGCCATCCTTCCGGAACTCTCCAAGGAGGAGGCGTTTAAGATCGCCGAGGACCTGCGGGACATGGTCGAGAGTTACCCCTTCCCCGGCCGTGAACACCAACCAGGGGGCAGGGTCACGCTAAGCATCGGTCTCGCGTCATTTCCCGAAGATGGCGGGGATGCCTCTTCGCTGATTATGCATGCCGACCAGGCCCTGTACCGGGGGAAGAGGCAGGGGCGCAACCGGGTGGCAATCTGACCCCCCTGGGCACAATCGATCCAAACACGGAAGGGGCCCCATGCCAGGGCCCCTTTCGTGTTTTGCCTTCGGTTCAATCGTGCTCTTTCGCGGATTCTCAAAAACCCCGGTGATGCCCACGGCCGCCCTGGTGCAGCGGTTCGAGTTTTTTCGCCAGAGCCCGCTGTTCCGGGGTCAGCAGGGCGTAGATCTGGTTGTGGGCCCGGGCCCGGGCGACCATCATCTCGGTCCGGTTGCTCTCCTGGGCCGCGATCAGCGAGCGCACCGCCGCCTCGTCGAAGCTCTCGGACTGGACCAGGCTCTTGACCTTTGCCCGGGTCTGTTGAAGCTGTTCACGCAGCGGACGGATGGTTTCGCGCTCCGCAGCTTGAATTTCCTTGATCTGGTTCTGCTGGGTTTCGCTCAAGTCGAGCACCCTGGCCATCCGCCCCATGGGGCCTTTGCCGAATCCACAATCGCCAGGTCCCTCGACGGCGACCTCCGGGGGTCCGTCGAGATCGGGCTGCTGCGCCATGGCCTTGGAATACAGGGCACCGCTGACGGCAACCATGATGAAGAGGATGGCGACGAAAAATCTCTTGTTCATGACTTCGCTCCTTTGCTTGGGGTGGGTTCGCACCTTGTGCGGTGTTCGCTGGATGATCAAAGCATAACCGCGTCAGCCTTAAGTGGGTGTTAAGAGTAGCCAGGCAAAGGTAAAGTTTTGTAAACAGCCCCTCCCTGCCACAATCTGCCTCCCCCCCCCCACCCCGCCGGGGCTCCTCCCACCAGGAATTTAGCGTCCCCTTTTCGCCGGAAATGTGGTAGAAATTCCGTTGTCACATTGTATCTCATTGAAAACCCTGAACAACCATACCGGCGCAAGCGCCGCAAGCGGAGCCGTGACCATGTCGAGCACCTTGGGAACCCTTTTCAAAATAACCACTTTCGGTGAATCCCACTGCAAGGGAGTCGGCGTCGTCGTCGACGGCTGCCCTGCTGGGATGAACCTGACCGAAGCGGATATCCAGACCCAACTCGATCGCCGCCGCCCGGGGCAGAGCGAGCTGACCACCCCCCGTGACGAGCAGGACCTGGTCAGCATCCTCTCGGGGACCGAGTTCGGCAAGACCCTCGGCACCCCCATCGGCATGCTGGTGGCCAACAAGGACCAACGCCCCGGTGATTACGGCGAGATGAGCCAGGTCCCCCGCCCCTCCCACGCCGATTTCACCTACCAGATGAAATACGGCATCCGCGCCTCGAGCGGCGGCGGGCGCTCCAGCGCCCGCGAGACCATCGGCCGGGTGGCGGCCGGAGCGATCGCCGAGAAGTTCCTGCGCGAGCGATTCGGCGTGGAGATCGTCGCCTGGGTCAGCTCCATCGGCACCATCGACGGCCCCGAATGCGATCTGGAGGCGATCACCCGCGAGGAAGTGGACCGCTCGGCGGTGCGCTGCCCCCACCGCCTGGCCGCCCGGCAGATGGAAGAGGCGATCCTCGCGGCCCGCGACGCCAAGGATTCGCTCGGCGGCATCATCACCTGCGTCTGCCGCAACCTGCCGGTGGGCCTGGGCGAGCCGGTCTTTGACAAGCTCGAGGCGCGCCTGGCCCAGGCGATGCTCTCGCTGCCGGCCACCAAGGGGTTCGAGATCGGCTCGGGCTTCGCCGGCACCCGGCTGCGCGGCTCGAAGCACAACGACCCCTTCATCATCAAGGGGGATCGACTCGGCACGCTGAGCAACCACAGCGGCGGCGTGCAGGGGGGCATCTCCAACGGCGAGCCGGTCTATTTCCGGGTGGCCTTCAAGCCCACCGCCACTATCGGCCAGGTCCAGCAAACCGCCGACTTCTCCGGTCGGCAGGTAAAACTCGCCGCCAAGGGACGGCATGACCCCTGCGTGGTTCCACGCGCCGTGCCCATCGTCGAAACCATGGCGGCGCTGGTGCTGGCCGATTTGGCATTGATCCAGAAAATGCGCTCCTGAGCCCGCCTTTTGTCCTGCAAACGCCGAGGGGCCGTGCTGCTTGCCAGCACGGCCCCTTGTTTTTTCCCGGTCTGCGGCCGAATCAGCCGACCGGATCGTGGAAGCACACCAAGTTGTCCGACAACCCCTGAAAGGCCTCGCGCTGCGCCGAATTGCCGATGACCGCCACCAGGTCGTGAATCGCGAAGCGGAAATCGGCGTCGGGGTTGGGGACGAAGCCGCCGTTGCGCAACACGCCGACGATGGAGGCCCCGGTGCGCTTGCGGATTTCCAGCTCCCGGATGCTGCACCCCGCCAGGGGGCTGGCTGTCTCCAGCCTCTCCCAGGTCAATTCCAGCAGGTCCCGGGCGTTTTTCAGCTGGCGGATCTCCTGCTGATCGTCCGTCGACTCGGAGATGGGGTGGTAGAGTTCGCGGCGGATCGAGTCGCTAAAGCGCTGAATCACCTGCACCGGGATCTTCAGGTGCAGCAGCGCCTGGCGGGCGATCTCCAGGCCGGCCTCCAGCTCCGGCAGGATCACCATGTAAACCCCCTGGCCATAGAGGCTGGCCATCTGCTCCTCGCCCTCGGCGCGCACGACGATGTTGAGCTCCGAATTGAGCAGGCGCACCTGGCGCACGATGGACTGGGCCACGGTGATCGCCGGCAGGGTGATCAGCAGCTGCTTGGCATGGGCGATGTGCGCTGCTTCCAGCACCACGGCCTGGCTGGCATCACCGTAGATGGCGGGAAACCCGGCGGCCTTGCACTCCTCGATGCGCCGGTAGTCCAGTTCGATAATGACGAAGGAAATCTCGAGTTGCTCGAGCACCCGGGCGATGTGCTGCCCCACCCGGCCGCCGCCGGCGATCACCACGTGGCCGTGGAGCCCGGCGCGGGGCAGGTTGATGGTCTGCAGCATCTCCCGGTTGAACAGGCGCTGGCGCAGGGCGTAGAGCGGCGCGGTCAATCCCGAGACCAGGGGGGTCAGCAGCATGCTGATGATGGTCGCCGAGAGGATGAAGGAGTGGGCCCTGGCATCCAAAGCGCCGCTGGCGAAACCGACCTGCGCCAGCACGAAAGAGAACTCGCCGATCTGGAACATCCCCAGGCCCACCGCCAGGGGAACCACGTTTCCGTAACCGAAGGCCCGGGCCAGCAGCGCCATGATCGCCCCCTTGCCGAGACCGACCAGCAGCACCAGCATCAACACCTGGCTCCAGTTGGCCAGCAGAAACCTGGGGTCGAGCAGCATCCCCACCGAGGTGAAGAACAGCAGGCCGAACAGGTCGCGCAGGGGAATGATATCGCTCAGCGCCTGGTGACCGTAGTCCGACTCGCTGAGCACCATGCCGGCGACGAAGGCGCCGAAGGCGAAGGAGAGCCCGACCAGGTAGGTGGCGTAGCCGATCCCCAGGCCGATGGCGGTGATGGAGAGCAGAAACAGCTCGCGGGAATTCCAGCCGGCGATCATCGCCAGCAACCGCGGCAGCCACTTGGTGCCGAGCAGGATCATCACCGTCAGAAACACCGCCGACTTGACCGCCGCCACCCCCAGCACCGGCAGGCCGGCGGCCGGGTCGCTGAGCTGCGGCAGCAGGATCATCAGCGGCACGACCGCCAGATCCTGGACGATGAGAATGCCGATCATCACCCGGCTCGAGAGCGTCCCCAGCCGGCCCTGGTTCATCAGGGTCTTGAGGATGACCATGGTGCTGGAGAGCGAGATCAGCCCGCCGAGCCACAGCGAAGGCACGGTTTGCCAGCCAAGCCAGCGCCCCACCAGGTAACCGTAGCCGAAAGTCAGCAGAATCTGCAGCGGCGTGCCGACCAGGGCGATAAACCGCACCGGCCGCAGTTCACGCAGGGAGAACTCCAGCCCCAGGGCGAACAGCAGCAGCGCCACGCCGATTTCCGCCAGTTTCTCGATCTCGTGGGCGTCCGAAACCGTCACTCCGCCGGTATAGGGGCCGATCAGCACCCCGGCGAGGATATAACCGAGCATCAGCGGCTGTTTGAGCTTCTGGGCGACCAGCCCGCCGAACAAGGCCGCAACGACGATGATGGCGATATCCGCAGCAATTCCCATGGGCAACGATTCTCCGTCAATCCAGGCTATACCCGGGTCCAGGCTCCGGCCGGACAGCAACGGCCTCCATGGCGAGACATCCCCCGCCCCAAACGACAACCAGCCCTGTCCCGGAAACGGGACAGGGCTGAAAGCATACGATCATCCGGCGCCACCTTTCAATGGCTTTTCGCCTTTCGGGGATGATTTTTCAGCAGCACTCCTCCTCGACCTGACGCAGCAGCAGCAAAGCTTCCTGATCGTCCTGCTCCTCGAAGAAGTCATGAATGTTGTTGATGTACGAATGAATGAGAAACAGCTCGTCCAGCTGGCGCCCGTTGACCGGGGTCCCCTGGGCGATCTGGTCGAGCTTTTCCTTGAACTTCTCCCAGAAGGGGTTGCTTTTGCCGGGATCGTCGATATGCCGGCGCAGCATGGCCATCAGCCGCTTCGAATTGCCCTCGCAGTCGATGCCGATAAAGGTTTTGTAGCGATCGGTTTTCTTTTCAGCAGGTTGCATACTCTCTCTCCTTTGTTTCGTTATCGCAGGCGGCCCGCCAGGGGGATGAGCCGCTGGTAGTCCTGGTGGCTCAGGCTGCTCTGCCAGTGGCCGCTGAGCATGGCCGTGCCTACCCCGAGAGCGAACAGGCCGAGCACCAGCAGGGCGAAGGCGGTCCTGCCCACCCCATTCTTCATTCCGGGCAGCCCCATGACCAGCGCCCCCGGTTCTGGACAGGAATCGACGCAGGTCAGGCAGCCGGTGCACTCGGGGGAGTGCATCGCCTTGCCGACATGCACAGGCAGGCGCGAAGGGCAGTTGCGGCCGCAGCTGCCGCAGCCGCTGCAGCGCTCGGCCTGGCGGCGGATCTTCAGGGGGCCGGGCAACGCCGCCAACCCGACCAGGGCGCCGTAGGGGCAGAGATAGCGGCACCAGAAATTGGGATAGAGCGCCGAAAGGGCCGCCAGCCCCCCGATCACCGCCAGGGCGGTGGGGGACATGTCGAGGAAGAAATGAAGCATTTTCACGTCGCTGATCGCCCAATAGGGGCTGGCCAGAAAGCCCTGCAGGGCGAACAGCGGCATGTCGATGAGGATCAACTTGACGAAAAACAAAAGCAGGGCGTACTTGGCGAAGCGCAGCGCCACATCCAGCCAACGCCAGAGGCGCCAGGTGCGCCCGAAGCCCCATTTGCCAAGCCGCCAGACCAGTTCGGACAGCGTCCCCACCGGGCAGATCCACGAGCAGAAGGAGCGCCGGGCGAGCAGCGAAATCCCCAGGAAGGTCACCAGCAGCACCACCGCCGCCGGGTGGACCGGGTCGAGGCGGCCGGACAGCACCCAGTACTTGAGCCCCGCCAGGGCACCGACCGGAAGGAACCCCTCGACCCCCGGCGGTCGCAGGTAGGCGTCGCCTTGGGCTCCCATTTCGAAATAACGGACGAACAGGTAGAACTGGACGCCGAGAAAAACGCAGGTGGCGAAAAAACCGCCCTGCACCAGGTGACGGAAAAGACGGGCTTTTTGCATAGGAATCCTGGTCAGCAACGAACCGAAGAAACAAACCGGGACCTCTCCCGGCCTGGCGCCCCCAGCGCTTGGCCAGGGTCACGCAGAACCCATCTTAATAAAAACGTCCGCCCGGGTCTGTCGGCCAGCCGACAGATAGAAAGTTTCCGAAGACATTCGGGGCCAAGTCCGCGGTAACGGAAAGAAATTCAGGTCGGCGTGGGGTCTTTCCAGGAGTGGAGGGCGGAGAGGTCCCTGACCAGAAGCGAGCGGCGGCTCTTTCGCTCCAGAATCCCCTCCCGGATCAGCTCGTTGAGCATCTGCGACACGGTCTGCCGGGTGGTGCCCAGCAGCAGGGCCACATCCTCGGTGGTCAGATCGAGCTCGATCAGCAGCCCCTGGCCCTTCGGCTCCCCCTTCTTGCTGGCCAGCCGATAGAGAAACTCGCTCAGCCGCTCGCGAACCCCCTTGAAAACCAGCCCCTCGATAATCGAGATGGAATTCTTCAGCAGTTCGCCGAGAACCTGGCCCATGACCTGGGAGAAGGCCGGGAAACGGGCGATCCAATGCTGGATGCTGGCGGTGTCGGTCACCAGCAGCAGCGAGTCTTCCAGCGCCATCACCAGTGCCCGGGTGTGGCTGCTGAACACGTCGCCGGGTTCGAGCAGGGCCAGGGTGAATTCCTTGTCCTCGTAGGCCAGGTAGACCCGAAGCCGCCCCGACTTGACGACGAACACCCGGTCCCCTTGGTCGTAGGGTGCGCAGACCAGGGCCTTGGCGGCGACGCTGCGCTGCTGGAAACCGCTGAGGAACTCCCGGTATTCAGGGGACTCGAGGATACGCAGCAGGTTGTTTTCGGTCAGTTGCATCTTGGCGGACATGGCTTTGGGGCTCATCCAGGCTAAACAAATCGCTGCGGGGAGTGGCCCCGCCGTCATTTCCCGCAACTGAATGTACCACATCGTGGTTCGAACCGGTACCTTCGAACCGAGCCTCCCTATTAGAAAAATAACAGGCCGCCCGGTTTGACGGGGCGGCCTGCAGAGGGAAAATCAAGGCTGTTCCTGGGCCCCCGGTTGGGGCCGGGTTTTCAGATGAACACCGAAGCCAGCCCGTAGCCGATCAAACAGGCGGTCACCACCCCGACCAGCCCCGGGGCCATGAAGCTGTGGTTGAAATACCACTTGCCGATCTTGGTGGTGCCGCTGATGTCGAAGTTGACGGTGGCGATGTCCGAGGGGTAGTTGGGGATGAAGAAATAGCCGTAGCTGGCCGGCATCAGGCCGATCAGCAGGGCCGGCGGCAGCCCCAGGCCGAGGCCCACGGGGAGCATCATGCGGCAGGTGGCTGCCTGGCTGTTGATCACCACCGAGACGGCGAACATGGCGAAGGCGAAGGTCCAGGGGTACTGGGTGACCATCTCGGTGATGCCCGCCTTGAAGTTGGGCATGGCGTACTGGAAGTAGGTATCGCTCATCCAGGCGATGCCGAAGATGGCGATGGCCGCCACCATCCCCGACTTGAACACCACCCCCTCGGCGACCTTGGAGGACTTGGTCTTGGTGGCGATCAGGATCACCCCGCCGAAGGCGAGCATCATCATCTGGATGATGACGTCCATCTTCAGGGGCTTGTCGCCGACCTGCAGGGTGCGCAGCGAGGGGACCATGGCGATCACCACGATCACCACCAGCGCCAGCAGAAACAGCAGCACCGAGTTGCGGGCGGCGGGAGGGAGCTTCTCGCCCAGGGTGGTGGCGGTGGTCTCCTTGATCTTGCGGCTCCAGTCCGGGTCCTGCAGGCGGCGCTGGTATTCGGCGTCGTCCTGCAGCTCGGCGCCGCGGCGCAGGCTGTAGAGGACCATCCCCAGGGTGCCGAGGAAGGTCGCGGGGACGGTGACCGCCAGGATCGACAGCAGCGACAGCCCCTCGGCCACTCCGGCCAACTGGGAGAGGTAGTAGACCACCGCGGCCGAGATCGGGCTGGCGGTGATGCCCAGCTGCGAGGCGACCGAGGCGGCGGCCATCGGCCGCTCGGGGCGGATGCCGTTTTTCAGGGCGACGTCGCCGATGATCGGCATGATCGAGTAGACCGCGTGCCCGGTGCCGAGCAGAAAGGTCATGGTGTAGGTGCACAAGGGGCCGTACAGGGTGACCAGGCGCGGGTGGGAGCGCAGCAGGCGCTCGGCCACCTGGAGCATGTACTTGAGCCCGCCGGCCGCCTCGAGCACCGCGGCGCAGGTGACCACCGCCATGATGATCAGCATTACCTGGATCGGCGGGCTGGTCGGCGGCATCTTGAAGACGAAGACTTCCACGGCCAGGCCGATACCGGAGATGACGCCGAGACCGATGCCGCCGTAGCGGCTGCCGAGATAGAGCATCAGCAGCAGGAACAAAAACTGGATGTAGAGCATGACTGCCTCCTTGGGCGATAAAGGGTTCGTGCATCGGCCGCGGGGTGTCCGGTGGCAGAACGGCCGATCCTTTGAATCCAGCCTAGAGACAGTGACTTGACATGTAAATATTCGAAAAGTTTAAAAAAATGAGTTTTTTGCGGACTTTTCGTTCATTAAGTTCGCGAGGCGGGCAACCAGGCAGAAAGGGCTTCAGGATTTGCGGAAATAGCGGCGCTCCGGGCGGCCGACCACGCCGTAGATCAGGTCGGCGGCCAGAACCCCCTCGCCGATGAGAAACTCGAGGTAGCGCCGCGCGGTGATGCGGCTGACGCCGACCCGCTTCCCGGCCTCCTCGGCGCTCAGGTCGGCAACGGCCGGATCCTCGAAGATCTGGCGGATCTTTTTCAGGGTCAGCGGATCGATCCCCTTGGGCAGGCTGCGCGGGGTCTCCTCGAGGGCGGGGTGGGCGTGAAACAGCTGATCGATGTCCTTTTGCTCGAGCCTGCCGCCCTGCTGCATGCGCTCGAAGTAATCCCGGTACTTGAGCAGCGCCTCCTGGAAGCGGTTGAAATAGACCGGCTTGACCAAGTAGTCGAAGACCCCGCCGCGCAGCGCCTCCTGCAGGGCGCCGATCTCCCGCGCGGCGGTGATCAGGATCACGTCGCTGGGCGCCGCCCCGGCCCGCATGCGGCGCAGCAGGTCCATGCCGCTCCCCTCGGGGAAGAACAGGTCGAGCAGGATCAGGTCGGGGCCGAGCAGTTCGACCATCTCGTCCCCTTCGGCGATGGTATTGGCCACGCCTACCACCTCGAAGCCCTCGAGCTTCTCGACAAAGCGGCGGTGGAGTTCGGAGATGCGCTGGTCATCCTCGACGATCAGCAGGCGGATGGGAAAAATGCTCATGGTCGTGGGTCCTTCCTGCGCTTGGGAATGTTGACGACGAACAGCGCCCCGCCCAGTTCGCCCTCGCCGTAGCTGATCTGCCCGCCGATCGCCTCCAGGGCGCGGCCCACCAAGTGCAGCCCCATCCCGCGGCCGGCCCCGGCCCGGGTGGACACCCCCTTCTCGAACAGGCTGTCCGCCACCTGGGGGGCGATACCGGGCCCCGAGTCCTCGACCTCGAGGATGATGTCTTCGCCGAGATCGGTGAGGGCCAGGCGCACCTCCTTGGTGTCGGAGTTCTCGCGCACCGCCTCGAAGGCGTTGTCCAGGAGGTTGCCGAGGATGGTCACCAGGTGCTCCCGGTCGATGTGCGCCGGCAGATCGCTCAGGGAGCTTTCCGGGTCGAAGTGCAGAGCGATCTTCAGCTCCCGCGCCCGGTTGAACTTGCCGAGAATGAGCCCCGAGACGATCGGGTCGGGAACCGCCCATGCCAGGGTGTGGATCAGTTCCTGATAGCCGCTGGCCTCGGTCATCACCAGCTCCAGGGCCTCGGGCAGGGCGCCAATCTGGATCAGCCCGGCGATGGTGTAGAGCTTGTTGGAGTACTCGTGGGTCTGGGCGCGCATGATCTCCGAATACTCCTGCATCTGCGACAGCTCGCGGGCCAGCAGGTCGAGTTCGTCCCGGGGGCGGAAGCTGGCCACAGCCCCCCCGCCCTGCAGCGGCAGGGCATTGACGATCATGGTCCGCCCCCGCAGGTCGAGCTCGCGGTCGAGTACCCGCTCGCCGCTGGCCAGGGCCACCTCCAGCCCGGGGCCGTTGCAGATCTCCGCCATGGATCGTCCCCGCAGAGCACCGGCCGAAGACTGGCCCAGATAGCCGCAGGCCGCCTGATTGACCAGGGTCAGCCGCCCGCCGGCGTCCACGGCCACGATCCCTTCGCGGATGGTCTCGATAATGGCCCCGCGCTCGCTGTAAAGAGCAGCGATTTCCCGCGGTTCCAAACCGAAGATGGCCGATTTCAAGCCGCGGGCGATGACCGCGGCGCCAAGCACCCCGAACAGCAGCACCACCCCGACGTAGCCGAGAATCTCTTTCTGCTTGATGCGCAGTGCCGCATGGATATCGCTCAGCAGGTATCCCACGGCGACAAACCCCGCCACCTCGCCGCGCTGATCCCGTATCGGTACGATACCACGCAGCGAGGGCCCCAGGGTACCCACGGCTTGGGACGCGTAGGAGCGCCCCTCCTCCAGGGCGGGCCTCAGATCGCCGCCGACGAAGGGCAGCCCGATCTTCTCCGGATCCGGGTGCGAAAAACGGATCCCCCGGCGATCCCCCACCACCACGTACTCGGCCCCGGTGGCCAGCCGCAGCCGCTCGGCAACGGCCTGCACGCCGGCGGCGTCGCCGGCCTGCAGCCCCTGGCGGATGTCGGGGTTGAGCGCAACCGAATGCGCCACCTCCAGGGCCTTGCGCCCAACCTGTTCGCGCAGCAGGTTTGCCGAAAAATCGGAGAACAGGGCCCCGATCAGGGCGACCAGCACCACCAGCAGCACGGTAACCAGCAAACTGAGCTTGACCTGCAGATTGCGAGGCAGCAGCCGGTCTATCTGTACCAGAAGAGAATCCACCAGGCGACTCCAGAAATAAGGTGGTCCATCGATGCTTCGGCCTGCAACTATCTCATATTTCGGAATTTGGGTGAAACCTAGAATTGGCCTCCAACGGGCAATGCCTTGACAATCTTCCGGTGAATGGTCATTGTTCTACAAACCATCGGGGAAAAGCACAAAACCCCGGATTTGTTCCTCTCTCGGAACGAACCGACAGGAGTTGGATCCCCTTGTTCAATCTCAACGACATGGCCATCTTTACCCGAGTGGTCGAGGCCGGCAGTTTTACCGCTGCCGGCAAACTGCTCGGCCTGCCCAAATCCACCGTCAGTCGGAAAATCGCCCTGCTGGAGGAGACCCTCGGGGTGCGCCTGCTCGAGCGCACCACCCGGGCCTTGAAGCTGACCGAAATCGGCACGGGCTATTTTGAGCAATGTGCGCGCATCGTCGGCGCGGCCGAAGAGGCCAACCTGGCCGTTTCCCAGATGCAGGCCACACCCAAGGGCAAACTGCGCATCACCGCGCCGACCGAGTTCGGCTCGCTCTATCTCGGCGAAGCCGTCGCCGGCTACCTGCAGCAGTACCCTCAGGTCCAGATCGAGGTCGAACTGACCAACCGCGTCGTCGACCTGATCGACGAGGGCTTCGACCTGGCCATCCGCGCCGGCGCCCTCCCCGACTCCTCGCTGATCGCCCGCAAGCTGGCCGGCGAGGGGGTCTTTATCTGCGCCAGCCCGGCCTACCTGGAAAAACACGGCCGGCCGCTTTCTCCCGAGGATCTTGCCAGCCACCAGGTGATCCTCTCTCCGGCAACGCCTCACGGCAAGGTCAAGTTGATTTCGGACCAGGGCGAATCCGCCGCCGCCGGCATCCGCGGCAGCCTGCAGGTCAACAGCCTGGCCATGGCCCGCGACGCCGCCGTGGCGGGCCTGGGACTGGTCGCCCTGCCTGAGATGATCTGCTGGGAAGACCTGCGCAGCGGCCGGCTGAGCGTGGCCCTGGAAGGCTGGAAGCTCCCCGGCACCGGCATCTATGCCGTCTACCCCTCCCCCCGCCACCTGTCCATCAAGGTAAAGACCTTCATCGATTTTCTCCAGCAATCCCTCACGCCACCCCCCTGGAAAAGCGCCTGACTTCCAGAATATTCTCAAAATCAACCTACCCCAGTCACCGACCCGTCGGTTTGTGCGCCATAGCAGTAGGATTGAAAGATACCCTGCAGGGATCCGCGCGCTTATTATTTGTATTCCCTTAAAAGCAACGATAAGATGCCCCTATTTAATGAATCCTTCCCCGGTTGGTGGGCATTCCTCTTGGCAGAGCCACGAGAGTTATGAAAACCATCCCTTAATAACGACGGATACGCCCTGCCCATGTTTGAAGAATTGTATTCCGACCCTACGCCAGCGGGCAACCGTCGCGACCCGGTGCTGCTCCTGCTGGACCGAGATGAACAAAACCTGCTCGCCACCCAAAGGCTGATTGACCAAACGCTGGTCCGATGCCAAATCATCGGGGCCCCGGATTGGGCGACGGCCTTGGCTCGGGCGACAGCGGCTACCGTGGATTGCATTCTAGTCGAACTTCCGGGGACCTCGGCTGAAAGTTTTGAACTCTGCAGGAGAATCAAGGAATTCGCCCGCACCCGCAACATCCCCCTGGTTGGCATCCTGCCCAGCGGGACCTCATCCCCGGCCTTAAGGGAAGCTCTACTATCTGGGGCTGACGAGGTGATCCGCCGGCCGCTTGAAGGATTCGAATTTTCCTCCCGTATCCGTTCGGTGCTGAAGGTCAGGGCAGCCGAGATTGCCTACGCTGACGCCAGGGACGCATTTGCCAGGCAGACGGCCATTCAGACGATCAGACTTCGCGATTACCAAAAAGCGGTGGAAAGCTCCCATGACCCGATCGCCATCGTCAATCGCGACCACTGCTATTCCCTTGTCAACAGCGCCTGGCTCAAAATTCACAAGCGCAGGAGTTCAGAAATCATCGGCCGCCCGGTCCGGGAAATTATCGGCAATGAATTGTACGAAGCCGAGGCCAGACCACGCCTGGAAAGGTGCCTGAGAGGAGAAAACATTCAGTTTGAGGTGACGGTTCCCCACCCCCGGCTGGGCGTTTTGCACCTGCACACCCGCTATACCCCCGTGGTCGACGAAAATGGCCGTGTCGAAGGGGCCACGGTGATCATCAGGGACTTTACTACTTTAAAAAAAGCCGAGGAAGGCCGTCGGCGTGCCCTGGAGAAAGCCGAAGAAAAGAACAACCACATCGCCGCAATTATCAGATCAATTGCCGATGGCCTGCTCGTCACGGATGCACAGAATGGCATTGTGTTGATAAACCCGGTGGCGGAATCCCTCCTGGGCGTTCGAGCCGAGACGGTACTCGGCAGGAGCCTGGATGAAATTGTTGGCGGCGAGGCGTCTTCCGGAACATTCGGCGAAAGTCAGGGGAAAGACGGTTGGAAACCCATTTTCGAAATCGAGCTGACGGACCCTGAAACCGGGCGGAGTCGAATGATCCGTGCCCGCTGCTCCGAGGTGCAGACCCAAACCCGGACCAACCATGGGGTGGTCACCCTTTTGCAGGACGTGACCCGGGAGAGGGAAATCGATCGCATGAAAAGCGAGTTCATCTCGACGGCCGCCCATGAACTCGGCACCCCGCTTACCACCATTATCGGCTTTGCCGAACTATTGCAGGAGGTTGCCGAGCCAGGATCGAAACAGGATGAGTATCTGCGGATAATTGTCGAAAAGGCCTTTGGCCTCGAAAGACTGGTAAGGGAGCTTCTTGATTTAAGCCGAATTGAATCCGGACTGATGATCCCGTTGCATAAAACCCGGATCAATCTTGCCCAAACCATTCAACGCGTGGTTGGCCAATGTCGTTACCCGGGTACCGGCCTGCATCGATTTGAAGTCAGTCCTTCCCAAGGCCCCCACGAGCTCCTGGCGGATGAGGGGAAAATCGTTCAGGCCCTGGAAAATCTCATCGGCAACGCGGTGAAATATTCACCGGAGGGGGGGACTGTCCAGGTGGGGGTACAGGGTCATGGCGACAACCTCGAAGTTTGGGTACAGGACCAGGGAATAGGGATGACCCCGCAACAAATCGCACGCGCTTTTGAACGATTTTTCAGGGCGGACAATTCAAAAACTTCCGGTCTGGGACTAGGTCTGAACATCGTTCAGAAAATCATCGAAGCACATGAGGGCAAAATCTGGATTGCCAGTGAGCCGGGTTGCGGAACCCGCGTGAGCTTTTGCCTGCCTCTTTGAACGTCGATTCAGATCAAACCGATTACGGTCCCCCCCCCCTCCGGCAACGCCCGCATTTCTACCTCGCTTCCACTCCCGATCGCCCCTCCTGCAAAACCCCTCGATTTCTGGCTTTTCGTTCCAAGCAGGGAACAATCATTCCCGAAAAATCGGCCTACTCATCCAGAGTGGAATAACTTAGCCTTGAAGAATAAACGGCAAGAGTTCCGTGGGCCGTATTGATTCCGGTTCCATCGACTCAGGTTACCACTCACGACAGGAGTAAAAGGGATGGGCCGCCCCGCCAAGCGGCCTGCCCCTGCAAGGCTTGAACATGGCGGGCATATGGAATGCAGGTATACTGATTGAACCGCGGGACCAATTCCGCGCAGTGGAAGGAGCACATAATGAAAATCCTGACTTGGCTGGCGATCTTCGCCACATTCACCCTCTGGATCGGCGGCTGTGCCCCGGCCGCGGGCCCCGCTCCCGGCCACGCCGAGCATGACCACGACCACCTGGTTTCGGCGAGCGAGCAAACGCCGACCATCACCATCGACCAGGTTCGGCAGCGCCTGGAACGGGGCGAGGAGATCATCTTCATCGATACCCGCAACCCGGATGCCTGGGGTTCTGCGGACAACATGATTCCTGGGGCAATCCGCATCGGCAGCAACGAGCAGCTGCTCGCCCTGGTCCGGGAGCTGCCCCGGGACAGTTTCATCGTCCCCTACTGCACCTGACCCAATGAAGCCTCGAGCGCCAGTTTGGCGCGCGCGATGATCAAAGCAGGCTACCGACAGGTTTACCCCCTCAGGGGTGGCCTGGACGCCTGGATCAAGGCCGGGCTGCCCATGGCCCCCCGATAGCCCGGGAGAATTGTTCCACTATTCGAACGATATTTCCCATTTTTGTCTACTTGTGCAGAAAACAGTCAGAATCTAAACTTGGCAGCAAAGAGACAACGTGCTGTCGCCCCGGTGGTTCCTCTGTTGGCAGACCGGGTAACCTCAACCCCATATTTTCAGCATCCAGGAGACCGAAATGAAACTCATGACCACCCTGCTCTTCGCCATCCTGGCCGTCCCCACCTTCGCCGGCGCGGCCACCTGGAACATCGACCCCGACCACTCCAACGCCCAGTTCAAGGTGCAGCACATGGTCATCACCTATGTCCGGGGCAATTTCCCCGACGTGCAGGGGACGGTGGTCCTCGACGACCAGGACATCACCAAGTCGAAGGTCGATGTCAGCATCACCGCCGCCAGCCTCGACACCAACGTCGAGAAACGCGACAACCACCTGAAGAGCCCTGACTTCTTCGATGTCGAGAAATATCCGGCTCTGACCTTCAAATCCAAAAGCGTCGAGAGCAACGGCAACGGCGAACTCAAGGTGCTCGGCGATTTGACCATCCGCGGCATTACCAGGGAAGTCGAACTGCAGGTTTCCGGCCCCACCCAGAGCATAACCGACCCCTGGGGCAACACCCGCAAGGGGGCCCAGGCCACTGCCAAGGTCAACCGCAAGGACTTCGGCATGACCTGGAACAAGACCCTCGACACCGGCGGCCTGGTGGTGGGGGATGACGTGGAGATCTCCATCGAGGTGGAATTGATCGAACAGAAGGGGTGAGGTTAATCCCCAGGCAGCACTTACCCGCCCGCGCGATTGCCCTTTGGCCAGCGCGGGCACCGGGCCCCGACGACGCCCGATGCCACCCGGCATCGGGCGTTGTCGTCAGCCTCGATCGGCACCCGGGAAAACCCTGGTATTGGCTGTTGCCTCATTCACAGGGAAAAGTAGAAGGTCGCCCCTGCCCCGGGGGCGCTTTCTGCCCAGACCCGGCCGCCGTGGCGGGAGGCGATCCGCTCCACGGTCGCCAGGCCGACCCCGAAGCCTTCGAAATCCTCCTCCGGGTGCAGCCGCTTGAAGGGTGTGAAAAGCTCGTTTCTATTTGCCGCATCGAACCCGACCCCGTTGTCGCGGACGAAAAAGACCGCTTCTCCCTGCATCTCGACCTGCCCCATCTCGATACGGGCATGCTCTGCCCGGGAAGTGTATTTCCAGGCGTTGCCGAGCAGGTTCTCCAGCAGAATCTTCAACAGCTTCAGATCCCCGCTGGCGTCGAGGCCATCGGAAATGTCGAAGGTTGCCTGGCGCTCCGGCTGCGCCAGGGCAAGCGAGCCGGTAATGGTCCGGGCCAGGCTGCTCAGATCGACCTGCTCACGCTTCAGCTCGACCTTGCTCAGCCGCGAGAAATCGAGAAGGGTGCTGATCAGATCGTTCATCCTCTGGGTCTGGGTGTAGATCTGTTCGACGAACTTGCGCATCTCCGGATCGAACTTTTGGGCAAAGACCTCCAGGATCACCTGGCACTGGATGCTGATGATCGTCAGCGGGCCGCGCAGGTCGTGGGAAACCGAGTAGTTGAAGGCCTCAAGGTCGCCGTTTGCGCTGGCCAGCTGCCCGTTGATCAGCTCCAGCTCGAGGTTGGCCCCCTCCAGTTCCTCATTGGCGGCCTCCAGCTCAGCATTGGCCTCCTCCAGGTCCAGGGCCCGGCGTTGCAGTTCGACGTTGAGATCCTCGATCTGCTGCTGGTATTGCAGCTGCTCGGTCACATCAACCATGACGGCCAGGGATTGGACCATCCCCCCCTGGAGATCCCGTTCCGCCACGGCCGAGAGCGAAACGTCAATGACCTCGCCGCTCTTCTTGACCACCTGGTAGGGAACATCCCGGCAGGCATTTTTGCGGAAAAACTCGGGCAGGGCCTTTTCGGTGGCGTAACGGCGCGACTCCTCGGTGAGAAAGTCAGTCGATGGGCGCCCGATAACCTCCTGCCGCTGATAGCCCAGGTGCTGCAGCCAGTAATCGCTGACGCTCACCAGCCGCCCCTGGCCGTCGATGGAATGCAGCATGACCGGGGTGTTCTGGTAGAGCCCCCGGAAGCGCTGCTCGCTCGTCTTCAGTTGCCGGAACAGCAGATCGTAGGGTCGGGTCAGCCCGGTCTCGATGACCCCCCGGTAGATAAAGTAGAAACCGGCGACCTTGAACAGGTGGCCGGCCATATTGGACAGGCCGAAGACATCGGTGTACAGGGTGAAGGAGAGCTCGGCCAGAATGAACGCGCCGGTGGCCCCCAGCAGCAGGCGCAAAACGCCCGGGTCGAAGAGCTGGCGCTGCCGGTGCAGCAAACCTGCCGAGCCCGCCAGCAACAGGCAGATCAGGTACTCGCTGCCGATCTTGAAAGGGGTAAGTCCGCTCCCCTCCCGGAAACAGTCGGGAAAGAGCCCCGCGAAGACGGCGGCAAGCAGCAGGGCGGTTGCGCCCAGGTAGGCGGCGAAAAGAGGGACCGGACGCGGCTTGCGCCGCAGAAAGAAAAGCGCGAGCAGCAGAGAGAGCGCCTCCAGGTAACGGGCGCCTATCCAGAGCTGGGTCGGCAGATTCGCCCCGGCGCCCGGGAAGACTCCCATGTTCTTGTAGGCCAGGACATGAAGAAAGTCGACTGCCGCCATGAACAGAGAGGCGACCCCGAGGCAGAAAAAGAAACCGTTTTCCTGGAACCGGCGGGAATTCCAGGCGATCATGAAAACGCCACAGGCGATGACGATGGAAAAGGTTTCCACGACGGCGTGGAAGAGAAGGTAATTTGCCCTGCTGAGAAAATAAAGGGGAACCAGGACCGCGCCAAGCGCCAATATGCCTAGCGGGCTGGTCAAAGAAAAGGGATGGCCGCTTCCACCCCTGTCGCTTCGTCCGGAATTCATTGACACCTCACCTGGTGGAATGGATTTCGTCGAACCTGGTGGGTGGGGGCAGCTTGGCGTTCAGGCGCCTCTGCCCTGCTTCGGATCAGCCGCCCCCCCGGTTAATGAAATTCTGCGGCCCAATATTCTCACAAGCAGCCAGACATACCAAGCCCATTTTTTCCAAGGACCCTTCTCCGCCCAAATGCCTCCACCAAAACCGACTTGAATGCATACTTCAAACCCCTGGCAATCAATCGACAATTCCTGATCTCTATAGACCGGAGAATTGGATTTTTCCCTGAGACTCAAGCCGTCCCCCGGCGCGGTGCGTTGCCGTCTGCGCGGTGGGTGGTAAATTGAGTAAGTAGGCAACACAGGGAACAAACCAACCGCCGACAAGGAGCAACGCGATGAAATCCCTAATCACCCTGATCTGCCTGTCGATTCTATCCGCCACGGCCCACGCCGCGGGCAGCACCGTTACCTACCAGGTCGACGGCGCTCCCTTCGAGGGCTACTACCTGAGCCCAGCCGAGAGTGCCCCGCTGGTGGTGATCGTCCACGACTGGGACGGCCTGAACGATTACGAAGTGAAACGCGCCGAAATGCTGGCAGGGATGGGCTATGCGGTGTTCGCCGTCGACCTGTTCGGCAAAGGCGTTCGCCCGACCACGACCGAGGAGAAAAAACAACTGACCGGCGCCTTGTACAAAGATCGCCAGCGGATGCGCGCCCTGCTTAAGGGAGGGCTCGATGCGGCCAAGGCCCAGGGAGGAAATATCGAAAACGCGGTGGCCATCGGCTACTGCTTCGGCGGCGCGGCGGTATTGGAGCTGGCCCGCACGGGTACCGACCTGAAGGGCTTCGTCAGCTTCCACGGCGGCCTGGCCACCCCAGAGGGGCAGGACTATTCGAAAGCCAGGGGCAAGCTGCTGGTGCTGCACGGCACCGCCGACGCCAGCGTCAGCATGGAGGATTTCGCCGCCCTGGCGGTGCAGCTGGAAAGCCAGGGGATCAACCACGAGATGATCACCTACAGTGGCGCCCCCCACGCCTTCACCGTCTTCGGCTCGGACCGCTACCGCCAGGACGCCGACGAGAAATCCTGGAAACGTTTCGGGGAGTTTCTTGTGGAAACGCTGAAATAGGCGACTGCTGATCCGCAGCGGACGCGGCTCAACCGACGCCCCCCAGATCGATCGCCAGGAACTCCTCCTTCGCCATCAACTCCCAGTGGAGGTTTTCGTCGAGGGGTTCGGATGACACAAGGCAGGAGTTGGCCGAGAAGGCCTTGTAGAGAGAGTAGTAGTCCGGCTCCTTGGCGAAATCGCGATAGGCGAACAGTTTCATGCCATCGCTGAACAGGCAGTTGAGCGCCGAGAACTTGTGTTTTTGCTTGATAACCGATGCCGAATCGAGAAACGCCCGGCCCAGATCGCCCGCCGCGCCGCTCATGACGTGATAGAAGAGAACCTCGGTGTCGAGGGCATCGGCGCCGAGGCCAGGCAGGGTGATCGCGGGGATCAGCCCCTGGTAGTCGTAGACCACCCCGTTATGGAAGAACACGGTGTTGTCGTGGTGGAAAGGATGGGCGTGGCGGGTGCTCAGCCTGTCCCCCCAGGCCGACTTGCGCAGATGCAGGATCAGTACCGGCGAGGTTTGGGCCTGGCTCAGGATCCCGTGAACTTTTTCGGTTTCTTCGAGCAGGTTGATGCCGCTTTTGTGCACGACCAGCCGGCCCTCCTGGTAGAAGGCCAAACCCCAGCCGTCCTCGTGCCCGGGCGGGTCGCCGGCCATGACCATGCCGCTACGGGCGAGTTCGCAGAACCGCTCCACGATGTTGCGGTGTCTTGAATAGTCGAAATGGGTAATGCCCAGCACTCTGCACATGTTAGAAAAACCACCTCGTAACGAAAACGGCCACGACGATCCCGACAAAATCCGCCACCAGGCAGACCGGCACCAGGTAACGGGTTTTCCTGATGCTGACCGCGCCCAGATAAACGGCCAGCACGTAGAAAGTGGTCTCGGCGCTCCCCATGATCACCGCCGACATCTGGGTGGCCACCGATTCCGCTCCGGTGGTCTTGACGATGTCCGTGAACAGGGCGGTGGAGGCGCTTCCCGAGAGGGGCTTCATGACCGCCATGGAGAGAGCTTCGATCGGGAC
Organism: Desulfuromonas versatilis; assembly: GCF_019704135.1. Classification (NCBI taxonomy): domain Bacteria; kingdom Pseudomonadati; phylum Thermodesulfobacteriota; class Desulfuromonadia; order Desulfuromonadales; family Desulfuromonadaceae; genus Desulfuromonas; species Desulfuromonas versatilis. The sequence continues at coordinate 1,614,487 of NZ_AP024355.1, read as the reverse complement.
GTCCAGAAACGCCAGCACGCCGGAAAAGACGTTGCGGACATAGTCGAAGGCCCCCGAGGCCTGGAACCCCTTGATGGCGACGAAGATGGTCAGCAGATAAGGGAAAATGTTCAGGATGATGGCCGGCCCTTGCTTGGCCCCGGCGACGAAGGAGTCATACACCCGAACCTTCTTGAACGTCCCGTAGAGGACCGTGAAGAGGATGAACAGCGGGATGATGAGCAGCGAGATGTATTCGACGTACCCGATCATCGGAAAATCCTCCGAAACAAGGCCAGGATCAGCAGCGCCGTCATGGCGGAAATGGCGGTGGCGATCAGCACCGGCAGCACCACCACAGCCGGATTATGGTGCTCGTAGCTGGCCAGGATGCCGATCACGGAAAAGGGGATCAGCTGGATGCTGGCGGTGTTGATGACGATGAACGTCATCATCTCGGGGGTGATGGTCCCCTTGTCCTGGTTGAGCGCATCGAGTTCCTGCATGGCCTTGATCCCCAGCGGGGTGGCCGCGTTGCCCAGCCCGAAGAGGTTGGCCAGAACGTTCAGGGTGATGGCGGTGATCGAGGGGTGGTCGCCGGGGATGTTCTTGAACAGCCGGGAGATGATCGGCCTGAACAGGTGCGCGATCCGGTAGATCAGGCCCGAATCCTCCAGGATTCGGGTGATCCCCAGCCAGACCGAGACGATGCCGAGCAGATAGAGCGAGATCTCCACCGCCGACTTGGCACCCTCGAAGATCGACTTGGTAAACGCCTCGAGGTTGCCGGTGAAAATGGCGAAGACGATGCTGACGCAAATCATGATCAGCCAGAGGACGTTCATGGATTCCCCCCGGGAAAGGACATGCCTTCAATGACGAGCTGCCTGCGCTCGGTATTCAGCTCGACCTTTGCGCCGACGGGCAAGGTGATCTTGTTCGGGACATGGCCGATGTAAGGGCAATGCACCACCGGGAAGTCCAGGTCCATCTGCGAGGCCAGGATGTCGTAGACCTTCTGGCTGCGAATCCCCCGGAAATCGCCGAGAATCAGCCCTTTTATCCCCTTGAATTTGCCGGCGAGAATCCACTGGGTCAGGTAACGGTCCACCTCGTGCAGCTTTTCGTCGACATCCTCGAGAAAAAGAATCGCACCGGCGGTATCGATCTCCCAGTCCGTGTCGATCAGGGCGGTCAGGGTGATGAGATTGCCCCCTTTCAGGACACCGGCGGCGGAACCGGGATGGTAGACCTTCAAACGGGCCCCTTTGAACAGGTTTTTCTCCGGATAGCCGCGGACGGCGTTCACCAGGGAATTGAGCGTGAAGGCCGTCGGCGTGCCAAGGTTGATCACCATAGGGGCATGCAGGGTCACCAGGCCGGTGCGCTCGAAGATCGGATTGAGCAAGGCGCTCAGGTCGCTGAAACCGGCGATGATTTTGGGGTGTTTTCGGATCAGCTCGAAGTCGATGTGCGGGAGGGATTTCATCGCGCTGTACCCCCCGCGCAGGGCCAGGATCAAATCGACTGCCGGATCTGCAAAGGCCCCGTGGATCTGCGCGGCCTTTTCCTGCGGCGAGGGGAGCACCCTCGGGAATTCCGGATTGATGACGTTGAAGCCCAGCTTCGCGAGCTGCGCGATCCCCCCGGTAAAGTCCCGTTTCTTCTTGATCAGGTAACTGGGCGTCGCAATAAAGACATTATTCAATGGAAAGATCTCCCTGGCATCGAATAAGGGCCGCAGAGGGCCGGGAAAAACAGCGCCAAACAGCGGGAACCCGCAGAAGATTCCGCATCAATCTAGCGCCGATCCGCTGGAAATACAATTGGGAACCACGGCTAGGGGCCGCCAGGCCGGTAAACGACCAGCCCCTTGGATCCTGCCAGGTAGGAGCTCAGTTCCTGGTCCACCACCTTTTTCAGCCGGGAGCTGGAGGAGGCGTGGCGCAGCAAGACCTGCCCCCCCCTCTTGACCACGATGCCGGTATGGGAGACGTCCAGCCCCGGCAGCGGGCTGTAGATGCCGACATAGTCGCCGCTGCGCAGGCGCTCAAGCACGGATGAGTCGATGGCCTCGGGAGGGATGAAGGTGATCTCCCGCTCCCTGACCGGGTATCCCGGCAGGTAGGCCGTGCCGTCCCCTTTGGCGTTCAGCCGCTTCTTCGCCCGGCGCGCGCCCGCCCCTCCCACCAACTCGGTGACCCGTTGCAGATGGTCGGAATTGGCCGCTGCCCATTCGCTGAAGAAATGGTGCCGGCTGAAAAAGTCGACCCGCCCATCGCGGTAGCGGATGCGCCGCAGGGCCTCCTTGAACCCGGAAAAATCGGCGGCCCTGCGCAGCGCTTCCACATAGTCGAGAAAGGTGAAGCAGTCGACGGCATCCAGGCGCAGCACCAACACCTCGGCGGTTTGGGCGCTGCCGATCAGGGTGTCGGCGAGGTAGGGGGTATCGAGAAAGGCCGCGGAGATGAACTCGATTTTTTCTCCCGGCTCCGGAATGCGCCCGGCCTCGGCCAGCAGCCCTTCGATTTTTTCCCGGTTCCAGCCGCCCAGCTCGACAAGCTCCTCCCCGAGCGCCGAACCGGGCAGAGAAAACACCGGCAGGGCAAGCAGCAAAGCCAGCCCCAGGGCCAGGCAGCGGGCGCCCAACGCTGGGGTGAAGATCCGGCGCAACAGTTGTCTTCCTCTTTCGCGAAGCATTGCGAACCTGGCCTGAATCACGATTCCATCCCGGTAAATTTGCCTGAAGCGAAGCATACCACTGTTGAAAGGCCGAAGGCCAGAGGCGCCCTCTGCCGAAGCGGGTTCACAACCGGCCGTCTGGGGTTATACTGGAAGCGACCCCGGCGCAACCCTGAAGGAGGGTGTCCATGGATAACACCACCGCCCCCGGAGCCTCCCGGGTCCACCGCTGGCTGCAGCGGCTGGTGCAGGTGGAACCGGCGGAGATCCGGGCCCTGCTCTGGTCGTTCAGCTACTTTTTCGCCCTGCTCTGCTCGTACTACATCCTGCGCCCAATGCGCGACGAGATGGGGATCGCCGGGGGCGTGGAGCACCTGCAGTGGCTGTTCACCGGCACCTTTCTGGCCATGCTGGCGGCGGTCCCCCTGTTCGGCTGGGTGAGCTCGCGCTACCCCCGGCAAACCTTTCTCCCCCTGGTCTACCTGTTCTTCATCGCCAACCTGCTGCTCTTCTTCGCCCTGTTCCGCTCCGGGCTGACCCACGCCTGGGTGGCGCGCGCCTTCTTCATCTGGACCAGCGTCTTCAACCTGTTCATCGTCTCGGTGTTCTGGAGCTTCATGGCCGACCTGTTCAACAACGACCAGGCCAAGCGGCTGTTCGGCTTTATCGCCGCCGGCGGCACCGCCGGGGCCCTGGCCGGCCCCGCCCTGACCGCGACCCTGGCCGTTCCCCTCGGGCCGACCAACCTGCTGCTGATCTCCGCGGCCTGCCTGGCCTGGGCGATGCTCTGCATCGGGCGGCTGGGCGCCTGGCGCGAGCACACCGCTCCGCAACCCGCCCCATCCCCGACGGGACAGGGACAAGCCGCGCCGGCCGGGCCACGGCGGGGCCTGGGCGGCGGGGCCCTGGCGGGGCTGCGGCTGGTGGCCCGCTCCCCCTACCTGCTGGGGATCTGCCTGCTGATCCTGCTCTACACCACCCTCTCGACCTTCCTCTATTTTCAGCAGGCGCAGATCGTCCGCGACAGTTTCAGCGACCCGGCCCAGCGCACCACGGTCTTCGCGGCCATGGATTTTGCCGCCAACGCCCTGACCCTGGCCGGGCAGGTCTTTTTCACCGGCCGCATCGTCAAGCGCTTCGGCCTTGGCTGGGCCCTGGCGGTGATCCCCCTGCTGCTGGGGGCCGGCTTTCTGCTGCTCGGACTGGCGCCGCTGCTGGCGGTGCTGATCGCCGTGCAGGTGGGGCGCCGCGCCGGCAATTACGCCATCATGAAACCGGCCCGGGAGATGCTCTTCGTGGTGCTCGACCGGCAGGAGAAGTACAAGGCCAAGAACGTCATCGACACGGTCATCTACCGCAGCGGCGACGTGCTCAGCGCCTGGGCCTACACCGGGCTGCAGGCCCTCGGCCTGGGGCTATCGGGGATCGCCCTGCTCGCCGTGCCCATCGCCGGCAGCTGGGCCTGGATCGGTTACCGGCTCGGCAGGATGCAGGAGGCCCGGGCCCAATCCCAGGAGATTTCGCCATGAACCTTATCGATTATCCCATCTCGCGCAGAACCTTCGTCGGCTCGCTGGCCGCCGCGCTGGCCAGTCTCTGGTTCCCCCCCACCCGGCTGCAGGCGGCGGAGCAGGCGGCGCTCCGCAAAACCATCCCGGGCAGCGGGGAGAGCCTGCCGGTGATCGGCCTGGGCACTTCGCGCACCTTCGACACCGGCGACGAGACCGCCCTGCGTGATCTGGCCGAGGTGCTGCGGGCCTTCTTCGCAAGCGGCGGCGAGTTGATCGACTCCTCGCCCATGTACGGCGAGTCCGAGCGGGTCATCGGCGCGCTGCTCGAGCGCATCGGCAGGCCCCAGCGGCTGTTCGCCGCCACCAAGGTCTGGACCGACGGCGAACAGGCCGGCATCCGGCAGATGGAAGACTCCCGGCAGAAATGGGGAATAGAGCGTTTCGACCTGATGCAGATCCACAACCTGCGCGACTGGCGGGTGCACCTGAAAACCCTCCATGCCTGGAAAGCGCAGGGGAAAATCCGCTACACCGGCATCACCACCTCCCACGGCCGCGACCACCGCGAACTGGAGCAGATCCTGAGCCAGGAAAAGCTGGATTTCGTCCAGTTCAGCTACAACATTGAGGACCGTGATGCCGAGCGGCGGCTGTTGCCGCTGGCCGCCGAGCGCGGCATGGCGGTGCTGGTCAATCGCCCCTACCAGCGCGGCGAGCTGTTCCGCAAGGTCAAGGGGAAACCGCTGCCCGACTGGGCCGCGGAGATCGACTGCAGCAGCTGGGGGCAGTTCTTTCTCAAATTCATCGTCTCGCACCCGGCGGTCACCTGCGCCATCCCCGCCACCGCCAAGCTGCACCACATGCGCGACAACATGGCCGCGGGTTTCGGGCGCCTGCCCGATGCCGCCATGCGCCGGCGGATGGTGGATTACTACACCGCGCTGTAGTGTCCCTGGCGGTGATTTCCATCCATCGAGAGGAATCCCTTTGCCAAGGGGAGGAATCCTGGGAAAACACATTTTTCGACTTTTGCGACCCGGGCCTGTTGGATACAATAGATTCATTATCCCGGATAAAGCATTTTGCCACGGATCAAATCTGATCAAGTCGGATTTTCAATGCCTTGGAGAATTAGGATCGACAACCCGGAAGATAACTCGCTGAACAAGCCTATTTCTTCGACTTATCTGATTTTATCCGCTTTTATCCGTGGCTGATTGCCGTTTTTAGGCTTATTATTTCGATGATTCGGCAAATTTGCGGCATGCCTAACCTTACCCGGCCCTCCGCCCTGTCCGATGGAAAAAGCCGACAAAAAGATGAATTCATGACAGATGCAGATGTCCTCGTCATCGGGGCCGGCCCGGTGGGGATGCTGGCGGCCCTGCTCGCCGAACGGCAGGGCTTGCGCGTGATGCTCCTCGAACAGGCCGCGCAGCGCCATCTCCAGTCCCGCGCCGTCGGCATCATGCCGCCCTCGCTGGAGATCCTCCGCGGTCTCGGCCTGGCCGAAGCGTTTCTGGCCCAGGGCGCCCTGGTCCGTGAGGCCGAAGCCCACGGCAGGCTGGGACGCCTGGGGGGGATCGACTTCTCCGATCTCAAGGACGGATTCCCCTTCGTGCTGTCGCTTCCCCAGGACCGGACCGAAGACCTCCTGGAGGCGGCCGTCCTCTCCCGTCCGGCCATCCGCCTGCTGCGCGGACACCGGGTCACCGCCTGCAGCCAGGATGACGAGGGGGTCGTGGTCAGCGGGGAGGATGGCCTCGGCGCCGGCTTTCGTTTCAGCGGCCGTTTCGCCTTGGCCTGCGACGGCGGGCGCAGCGCGGTGCGCGAAGCGCTGGGAATTCCCTTCGACGGCGCACGCGACCGGCGCACCTTCATCATGGGGGACTTCGCCGACCACACCGGCTGGGGCTCGCAGGCGCGGTTCTTTTTCACGCCCCGCGGCTCGGTGGAATCCTTTCCCCTGCCCGGCGGGAAAAGGCGCTACGTGCTGCGCACCCCCACCTTCATCGGCGAGGATGGCGCCGCCTTCCTCAAGCGCGAACTGCGGCTGCGAGCCGGCATCGACATCGAAGGGGTCCGCCAGTTCTGGGAAAGCCCGTTTTACGTCCAGCGCTATCTGGCGCGCTCCTTCTGCCTGGGGCGGGTTTTCCTCTGCGGGGATGCGGCGCACCTGATGTCCCCGGTCGGCGGCCAGAACATGAATACAGGGTTTGCCGACGCGGAGCTGGCCACCTGGCTCATCGGGCAGCTGATCCAGGGGCGGATCTCCCGGGCCACGGCGGCGAGCGCCTATCATCGGGCGCGGCGGCGCGCCGCCGCCGCTGCCGCCGGCCGCGCCCAGCTCATGATGCGGGCGGGAACCTCCGGGGGCCGGCTCTGGTCCGCGCTGCGCAACGGCGCCATCCTCCTGGCCCTGCACAGCCCCCTGCGGCGGTTTCTGGCCCGCTACCTGAGCATGCACACCATCCCCTTTCTCAACCTCGACCGCGCTCGCCCGCACCTCGATCGGATCCTGGCCACGGGCCTTCTGCCGGGAGAGAGTGCCTGATGTTCGATTTTCTGCTTCCCGACCTGCGGGACCGGGACAATTCCCCGGAGAAAATGGACCGGGCCGATGCCGACCTGGCCATGCTGCTGCGCACCATTCGCCAGTTCCAAAGGATCAACCTGCTGTTCAGTGCCAGCCGCAGGCTGCTGCGCCAGCAGGTGTTTTCCCTCATGGAGCGGGATCCGGAGCGGGTCTACAGCCTGCTGGACGTGGGCGCCGGCGGCTGCGACATCGCCTGCTGGGCCGCCCGCGAGGCCCGCCGGCGGCGGCTGAAGCTGCAGATCACCGCTCTGGACAACGACCCGCGCATCTTTCCCGTGGCGCGGCAGGCGATCAGTGATTATCCGGAAATCCGCCTGGTCGAGGGCAACGCCCTCGCTTTGGCCCCCCTGGGCCGGTTCGATTTTATTTTTTCCAACCATTTCCTGCACCACCTGGGCTGGGCGCAGATCGAGATATTCCTGCGCGGCGCCATCGCCGGGACCCGGCTCGCCCTGGTCATGAACGACCTCAAGCGCTCCCCCTGGGCCTACCTGGGCGGAACCCTCAGCATCGGCCTGCTGGCACCGCGCAGCTTCGCCTTCTTTGACGGCCGGCTGTCGATCCGCAAGGGTTTTCGCGCCGAAGAGCTGCGGGAATTCGCCCGCAAGCATTTCCCCGAAACCCCGATCCGGGTTTTCGAGACGCCTCCGGCGCGGGTGGTCATGGTCTGCCGCGGGACCGACGACCGCCCGTGTCCCCATCGCCCATGAATCCGGGCGGCCGCTGGCGCCCCTCGAACCCCGGACCTGGAATTCGCCCATGAACGTTCTGCTGCTCAGCACCAACCGCAACACCCTGCCCATGCCGGTGATGCCCATCGGTGCCTGCCTGGTGGCCGAGGCGGCCCAACGGGCGGGGCACCAGGTGCGGCTTCTCGACCTGATGTTCCTCGCCGATCCGCTGGGCGCCGTCGAGTCCGCCATCAGGGACTTCCGGCCCGAGGCCGTCGGCCTGTCGGTACGCAACATCGACAACAACGACATGGGCGACCCGGTGTTTTACCTGGATGAGCTGCGGCGCATCGTGAGCACCATCCGCGGCTGCTGCGAGGCCCCGATCATCCTCGGCGGCGCCGCCCTCGGCGTCATGCCCGAGGCCATGCTGCGCCTGGTGCCCGCCACCTGCGCGGTGGTCGGGGACGGGGAGACGGTCTTTCCCGAACTGCTCGGGCGGCTCGCCCGCGGGGAGGCCATCGCCGACCTGCCGGGGGTGGCGCTGGTCGAGGACGGCGGCTTTCGCCGCACCCCCCCGGACCTTACCCGGTTCTCCCCCCGCTGCCCTTCGCCCGACTACCGGCGCTGGCTGGACCTGGGGGCCTACCGCCGGCAACTGGCGACGGTCCCGATCCAGACCAAGACCGGCTGCCAGTTCCGCTGCGTGTACTGCACCTACCCCGGCATCGAGGGGAGCAGCTGCAACCTGAAGGATCCCGAAAGCGTCGCCGACGCGGTGGCGCGGCTCGCTGCCTCCGGCCTGCGGGACATCGAAATCGTCGACAGCGTCTTCAACGCCCCCCTCGACCACGCCATGGAGATTTGCGCCGCCCTGGCCCGCGGCAGCGCGGCGGCGCGCTTGCAGTGCCTGGAACTCAACCCCCGGCATTTCAACGACGAGCTGCTCGGTGCCATGGAACAGGCCGGTTTCAGGGGGATGGGGATCACCCTGGAGAGCGCCGCCGATCCGGTGCTGGCGGGGCTGAACAAGGGCTTCACCAGCCGCGAGGTTCATCGGGCGGCGGAGGCGGTGCGGCGCCACCGCATCCCCTGCGCCTGGATCTTCCTGTTCGGCGGCCCCGGGGAAACCGAGCAGACCGTCCTGGAGACCCTGCGCTTCGCCAAAACCCAAATCCGCCCCGGCGACATCGCCTTCTTCAACACGGGCATCCGCGTCTACCCGGGGACGGAACTGGAGACGATCGCCCGGCGGCAGGGCGTTCTCAGCCGCCCTGCCGCCGAGATGCTGGAACCGACCTTCTACCTTTCACCGCAGGTGGATGCCCGCTGGATCAGGCAGCAGCTCAAGCAGGCCCTGGCCGACCACATGAATTTCATCGACATGGGCTCGCTGAGCCTGCCGTTTCTGCCCTCCCTGCACCGGATCGGCGCCGGAATCGGCCTGCGGCCGCCCCTCTGGAGGTACACCCGGTTCATTCGCCGGGGGCTGCGGCTTGCGGGAATGGATGTCTAAGGCAATCAGCCACGGATAAGGTCGGATAAAATCTGATAATTCAAAGTCCTGGATTTTCTTCAGGGTTGACCGTTTGGGTTTTCGGCCAAAATGCATTAAGTTCTTAGAAATCAGACCCTATCAGATTTGATCCGTGGCTAAATGGAATTCAACCCCCCGGACAGGAAGCGAGAAGCTATGGAAAAACCAGACGGCAGACAGGCAGCGCAAAAAAATTCAGGCGACGGCGTTCACATCGCCTCCGTCGCCGCCGTGGTGCCCCCCTACAGCGCCGACCAGCAGTTCGCCGCGGATTTCATGCGCAGGCATTTCGGGCAGAAGTTGAGCGCCCGCAGTCTGGGCCTGGTGCGGACCACCTTCTCCCACCCGAGCATCCGCAAACGCCACTTCGCCGTGGAGGATCCCGAGTGCCTGGCGAAGGAATCCGCCGACCAGCGCATCGCCCGCTTCACCGAGAAGTCGATCGAGCTGGCCGCCCAGGCCGTCACCCAAGCCCTGGAGCAGGCCGGCGTCGCGGCCAGCGAGGTGACCGGCCTGGTGGTGAACACCTGCACCGGGTACATCTGCCCAGGCATCTCCACCTACCTGGTGGAAAGGCTGGGCCTTGCCCGCAACATCCGGGTCCACGACCTGGTCGGCAGCGGCTGCGGGGGGGCGCTGCCCAACCTGGAGGTGGCGGAGGCGCTGCTCAGGGCCAGGGGGGGCGTGGTGGTAAGCGTGGCGGTGGAGATCTGCAGCTCGACCCTGCAGATGGACAACGACCTGAGCCTGATCCTCTCCAACGCCCTGTTCGGCGACGGGGCCGCCGCCGCGGTGCTGTGGAGCAAGCCCCAGGGGCTGGAGCTGGTCGCCTCGGCGGGCCGCTACGTCCCCGAGCAGCGCGAGGCCATCCGCTTCGTGCACAAGGACGGGGCCCTGCACAACCAGCTGTCGCTGAAGCTGCCCGAGCTGGTCCGCAAGGCCGCGGCGGAAGCGGTGGCCGAGGTGCTCTCCTCCCGGGGGTTGAAGCCTGAGGACATCCGCCACTGGGCGCTGCACACCGGCGGCGAAAAGATCATCAACGCCGTGCGCGACGAGATCGGCATCCCCGAGGAGAGGCTGCGGGCGACCCGCAGGGTGCTGGCCGAATACGGCAACATGTCCTCGCCCACGGTCTGGTTCGTCCTCAAGGAGCTGGAAAACGCCGGCATCGCCCCCGGCGACTGGTGCCTGATGATCGCCTACGGCGCCGGACTCTCGGCCCACGCCTGCCTGCTGCGAAAAAGCGCCCTGCCCGGATAGCCGAATCCGCTCCCCCGCCGCCGCGCCAGCCTTTTTTCAGCCCAGGTTCTCCCCCGGCAGGGACTGGAAAAGCGCCCTGCTTGATTCGATTTCCTGCACGATAAAATCGATGGTAGTCCGTACCCGGGCGAGTTGCCGGGAGTCGGGATTGACCTGCAGCCAGAAGCCCCTCTCGACATACTGATCGGGCAGCACCGGCACCAGCGCGGGGTCCGCCGCGGCCATGAAATAGGGGATCGCCCCGATCCCGGCCCCGCCGGCTACGGCGTGCATCTGGGCGACCACCGTGGAGCTGCGGAAGCGGGTCATTGCCCCGGGAAGAAACTCATCCATGAACCTCAGCCCCTGGTCGTAGAGCAGATCGTCGATGTAGCCGATGAGCCGGTGGCCGCGCAGATCCTCCCGCTGGCGGATCTGCGCCCCGCGCTGCAGGTATTCCCGGGTCGAAAACAGCCCCAGCCGGTAATCGATCAGCTTCCTGGCGACGACATTCCCCACCGTCGGCTTGGTGACCGTGATCAGAATGTCGATTTCGCGCTTGCTCAGGCTGTAATACATGGGCACGGCGATCAGTTCGATATCCAGCGCCGGATGGCGGCTCTGGAACCGGCCGAGCCGGGAAGCCAGAAACCTGTTCCCCAGGCCATCGGGGGCCCCGATGCGAACGGCGCCGGTGAGCTGATGGTCCTTCCCCGAGATCTGCGCCTCGAGGTTGAAGACGGTGCTCTCCAACTGCTCAGCGTAGGGCAGCAGCTTCTCGCCGGCCGGGGTGAGCCGGCAGCCTTTTTCCGTGCGCAGGAACAGCTGGGTCTGCAGCGTCGTTTCCAGGGCTGATATGCGCCGGGCAACGGTGCTGTGGGTCACCCGCAGGTGGCCGGCCGCGGCCACGAAGGAGCCGGCGCGGCTGAGCGCCAGGAAATAGCGCATGTCGTCCCAGTTCTGATTCATCGCGTTCCTCCTCCTTGGCTGTTTATTTTTGCACAGCAGGTTAACCATTTTCAACATTTACTGATGAATATTGTATGGTCTAATTTGGTGGCAAGAGCATGAAAGACCACTAACGAAAAAGCGGGACCACTGAGGGGAGGCGGCGTATGGAAGGCAGATCCGGTTACGGATGGGAAATGCCCGATGGCAGCGAGAGCCTGGAGCAGCTGTTGGAGCGGGGAAGAAGGCTCCACTCCCGCGCGGTATTCGACACCCTGGCGCGGGGGCTCGCCCGGTTGGGGTTTGGCCCCGGCAGAAAAGCGACCTCACCGCAGGGCGAGTGGCAAACCAGCTGCGCCGCCGAGGAGATGGAGGACCTGGATTTTCAGCCCCACGGCAAGTAACCCGCCGCGGGAGGGGGCCCTGGCTTCCCTGGAGTGAACCGAAAAAAAAAAAGAAATATCTGCTTCTGCGGGTGACGCAAGCAATCCCACCCTCTCCCTGAGGGCGAGGGTGCGTAAAACCACCTGAGAGTGGATACCCAGAGTGAAAAAGCACAGCCCGCCTGGCATACCAGGCGGGCTGTACTTTTTCGGCATGCTGGATAAATCAGGGATCCGGACCGACGCCGTCGCCGCTGCGGAAGGTCGGCAGGGCCGCCGAGTCGACGTACTCGACCCCGTCCCAGGTCGGAATGGGCGCGGGCATCAGCTGCAGTTGTCCGGGGTGTTCGATGTCAAAGCGCAGCAACATCGAGTGGTCCTCGTGCTGGGTGTTGTGGCAGTGCTCCATGTAGGTGCCGGCGAACTCCCGGAACTGGATGGCCACCTCCACGTCCCGCGAACCGTCCTCCTCGGGCCCGATGCGGTAGATGTCCTTGCGGGCCCAGCGTTCCCACTCGGGGGGCGGCTCGCCGTCGCGGCTGAGGATGACCCCCTCCTCGAAGTGGACGTGGACCGGGTGGCTCCAACCGCCGTTCCCCTCGAAACGCCAGATCTCCAGGGTCCCCTCCCCTTCGAAGCCGGCCGCGGTGGGGCCGTTGGCCAGCTGCGGCGCCGCGGCGATGCGCCGCGGGTCCATGGGCAGCCCGGCGCCACCGTCCACCTTGATGGTCCAGGGCGCCTCGTCGGTGCCGCTCGAGCGCCCGAACTCGAAGGTGCGGTGGCGCGCCCGGGCCAGCCGGGCCTGAACCGCCGGGTTGCTCGGGTCAAGGGGGAGCGGGATCATCTGCCTCTTGCCTGCCTCGAAGTCGGCCGGGTCCATGCTCAGATCCTGCCCGGAGTAGGGCTGCACCCGCAGCTCAAGGATCGCCCCCACCCCCGGGTCGCCATCGACCCAGCGGTCGGCGAACCCGTCGTTGTCGTCGTCACGCTGCAGCGCCAGGTACTCCCGGGAAAGGATCTCCTCCAGGGAGATCTTCTCATTGGGCCGGCGCCCGTCGGTGTGTTCCAGGGTGTTGACCAGATAGAGCCGGTCCCCAGGCTGGATGCCGTGCTTGGCGAAGTCGACGACGATGTCATAGCGCTCGCCCACCGCCAGCACCGGCAGTTGCCCCCGATGCTCGAGGCGATCGCCGTCGCGGTCGAGGTCGGCGCTGCCGTCGAAGGCCACCGCGTGCTGCATGATGTTGCCGTCGTTGGCGATCAGGTGCAGGGGAACCCGGGTGTAGGAAACCCGCGAGCCCGGCGGGCCGGGGATCTCGCCGCCCGCCCCGGGAACCTCGCGCACCAGGGCGAAGGCGAAGTAACGCGCCACCGCGCCGTTGAGGACGCGGAAGCGGTAGCGCCGGGCGCGCACCTCGAAGTAGGGCTTGTAGAGCCAGTTGACCAGCACCTGGTCGCCGATGAAGCCGTCGAGATTGAAGATGTTGAACCAGAGCTGGCCCTCGCGGTCCCAGGCCTTGTCGCCGATGATCAGGTTGACGTCGTAGTCGCGGTTTCCCCAGGGCAGCGTCGTGCCGCTGGGCAGGCGCAGGTTGACGCCGTCCTCGAGGTCTTCCTTGCCGCGGTCCAGGGCGCTGTAGTAGTTCATCATCGCGCCGTTGCCCTTGTAGACGTTCTGCGCGGTGAAGTCGAGCATGTGGTCGTGAAACCAGTGGGTGCTCATGGTCTCGCGCCAGTCGCCGCGGATGCGGATCGTGCCGTTCTCGCAGGTCTTCGGGTTGGGCCGACCGTCGTTGACGATCAGCGTCTCCCCGGGGGCGCAGGGGAAGGCCGCCCGCGGGTCGTCGGCCGCGGTGTTGATGCTGTCGTGCCCGGCGAGCTGGATCGGCCAGCGGTAGTCGTAGAACTGCCCCGGAAAGAAGAAGGCGTTGGTGTAACCGTCGCTTTCCGCCGGGGAGTGGCCGTTATGCTCGTGGGTGGTGATGGTGTGCAGCCCGAAGCCATGGTTGGCCGAGGGGTCGATGGGCAGGGCGTTGTAGTGCCGCATCAGGACCGGTTGGCCGTAGCGCACCATGAGCAGCTTGGGCGGCAGGGTGCCGTCGAAGGTCCACAGGGCCTTGTGGTTCTGCACCGGCATGTTGGGGTGAAAGCGGATCTCCACGCCCCTGGTGGTCCCGTCGAGGACCGGCGAACCGGGCATGGTGGAGCTGAAGACCCGGTGGTAGAGCCCGCCGGGGCCGAACTCGCCGGTCTGGAAACGGTGCAACTGCAGGGGGTCGCGTAATCCCTTATTCACCCGCGAGCCGGCCTGGGCCGTCTTGAAGAAGACCTGGGGATTAAACTCGTTCCAACGCTGGTGGGCCCAGCCGCGCCCCGGTGGACGGCCTTCGGCGGGCGGCGTATCCAGAAGCCGGCCGAGAAAATCCTCGATCGGCGACTGCCAGGGATTGGCATCCAGGGTGTTGGAAAACTCGGTGGGGAATGGGGCGATGCCGGCCTGGGCCAGAAAGGCCTCGAGGGCCACGCCCGCCGGGCCGCTGCGGGCAACCGCCACCGGATCCTGCTCGGGAGCCGGCCCGACGCTGGGAAGCGGAAACGACAGGGTTGGCGAAGGGGCTTCGGCATCCAGGGGCTGGGTGCCGAACTCCTGGAAACGCAGCATCTGCTGGGTAAAGGGCTGGGCGCCGAACAGGGGGCTCGGTTTGCCGTTGGTGGGGACGTTGGCCGAGACCTGCTCGTCCTCGGCGACGGCATTGTCCTCGCCGGCATCCTCGAAGGTTCCGGTCGCCCCCCCTTCAAAGGCCCCGGCATTGGCCACAGGCAGCTCTTCCAGGGCGTCCTCGGCAAACTCCTCGCCGATCAGCGGGCCGGTGAAGGCCGACGGGTCGTCCGCGGGGGGCGGACCGAAGAAGTCGGCAAGCGGCCCACCGTCGCCGGGAGACTGATTGTCATCGGCTCCGGACCCGGATCCGGAGCCGGCACCGCCGCCGGCCGTCTGGTCACCGCCGCCCGGCTGCTGCGCTCCGCCCCCGGAATCATCGCCGGAAGGCAGGTTGGCAAGCGGGGCCTCACCACCTCCACCGCCGCCGCCACCGCCACAGGAGACCAGGCCGAACAGCGAGAAAATAAACAAGCAGCATAGTACCCATCTTCCAATTTGCGATATCAAGGCAACCCTCCTTTCCCCGTAAGGGGTTGGAGAAAATACAGACATATTTTCCTGACTAAAGATTACTCCTTTGGTCAGGCTTTCAATATGGGGAGATTCACCCATTCGGCCAGGGGAAACCCCTACTTTGGCACACCCCGCCGCGTTCCCCCTCCCAGCTGCCGGCCCGAAACGCAATGGCCCCCCGGATCGGGATGATCCGGGGGGCCATCAGGGTGCCAGTGCCATCTCGGTTTGCGGGAGGCGCTCAGCCTCGGTCGAAGAAGGGACTCTTGCCGGTGGCCGAGAGGGGAATGCCGTAGGCGATGGCGACCTGGTCGCCGAGCAGCCCCAGCTCGAGGGCCGCCTTGCCGAGGGAGAACATGACCCGGTTGTCAAGCCGCAGGTCGGCGGCGCGGCTGGCCGCCGAGCCGACGGCGATCCCCAGGTCGCCGACGTTGAAGGAGCAGAAGGCGCCGGCCTTGGCCATCTCACCGCAGTTGGCAAACCCGCAGTAACCGCAGTGGGGCAACCCCTGGGGCTCCTTGCGGGTGCCGAGCAGCACTACCACCTCCACCCCCTCGACGTTGCCGGCGTCCCGGTTGAAAAAGGCCATTTTGTCCCGTTCGGCGATCTCGCGCATTTTCCGGCACAGCTGGTCCTTCTCCTCGCCGGTGACGATGGCGGTCACCAGCAGATCCTTCCCCTTCCCCTTGGGCGCGGTGCGCGCGGCGACGCAGAGCTGCTCCGCCGCCTGGATCAGGGCCGGCGTTTCGGCTCCGGCGTTCAAGCGAATCATGGTTTCCTCCTTGGCTGAACAGTTTCCATCAAATCCATTATCCCAATTTGGCCCCGTTGGGCACCTGCCGCTCCGGCACGGCCAGCACCACCGCCCCGTCCTCGCGATAGAAGCCGCAGACGAGAAATTCGGATTGCATCGGGCCGATGCGCTTGACCGGAAAGTTGACCACGCCGAGAATCTGGCGACCGACGAGTTCATCCCGGGTATAGAGGTCGGTAACCTGCGCGCTCGATCTTCGGATGCCGATCTCCCCGCCGAAATCGGCGGTGATCTTGTAGGCCGGCTTGCGCGCCTCGGGAAAGTCCTCGACCGCGATGACCGTCCCGGCACGCAACTCCACCTGGGCGAACTCCTCCCAGCTGATCTCCTTCATCTCTTGCCTTCCCTCCGCTTGAATATCATTTCTTGTCCTGCCCGCCGTCGGCCGGCTCCAGCCGCACCAGCACCCCGTCGTCCTCGTCGGTAAGCAGGTAGAGGTAACCATCGGGCCCCTGGCGCACGTCGCGGATGCGGCCGAGGGTGTTTTTGAGCAGGCGCTCCTCACTGACCACCTTTTCACCGTCCAGACTCAGCCGCACCAGCATCTGGTCCTTGAGCGCGCCGACGAACAGGTCGCCGCGCCAGCGCGGGAACTTGTCCCCCGTATAGAAGGCCATCCCCGAGGGGGCGATGGAGGGGACCCAGGTGTGCAGCGGCTGGGCCATCCCCTCCTTGTGGGTCCCCTCGCCGATCTTGGTGCCGGTGACGTAGTTGACCCCGTAGGTGATGACCGGCCAGCCGTAGTTGACCCCGGCGCGGATGACGTTGACCTCGTCGCCGCCCTGGGGCCCGTGCTCGTGGGTCCAGAGCTCGCCGGTCTGCGGGTGCAGCGCCGCGCCCTGCATGTTGCGGTTGCCCAGGGTGTACTTTTCCGGCTTCCACCCCTGCCGGCCGACGAAGGGGTTGTCGGCCGGCACCCGGCCGTCGTCGTGCAGGCGGATCACCGAGCCGGCATGGTCGCCGGAGCGCTGGGCGCGCTCCATCTCGCCGCGGTCGCCGAGGGTGATGAACAGGTACCCTGCCCGGTCGAAAACCAGGCGTGAGCCGAAATGCCGGGTGGCGTCGGTTTTGGGTTCGAGCCGGAAGATGACTTGCACGTCCTCCAGACGGTTTGCGACCAGCCGGCCGCGGGCCACCTCGGTCCCCATCCCCCCCGGGCCGGGCCCGACGTAGGAGAGGTAGACCAGGCCGTTTTCCGCAAAGCGCGGATGCAGGGCGACATCGAGCAGCCCCCCCTGCCCGCGCGCCACGATCGGCGGCAACCCTGCCACCGCCTGCGGTTCGAGCCGGCCGTCCCTGACGATGCGCAGCCGGCCGGGTCGCTCGGTCACCAGCATGCTGCCGTCAGGCAGAAAGGCCAGGCTCCAGGGATGCTCGAGGCCGGTAGCGATCTCGACGATGCGCAGGTCGTGGTGCTGGGTCTTGATCACCTGGGGGGCGGCGGCAGCTGCGCTCAGCACAAGAGCGGCGGCCAGGCAGCCGAGGGTCATAAGGCGTCGCAAATGATATAGGTGTGGGCTCATCGGCAAACTCCTCTTTTCGACCAGGCGGCCCGGGGCTACTCTAACAGGTCGGCCGCCAATTGAAAACGGGCTTTCGATGGAAGTATAGCGGAAGCGACCTCACCAGGGCCCGAACCTGATTCTTTTTGCAGCCTGGATCTTTTTTCGTTGCCGATTTTATGCGATGATGCCGCGTTTGGGACCAGCGAACCGAGAGGTTCCAAGCGCTGGGAACCGGCCTGCCTTTCCACGGTGCACGGTCGGCATCCCCCCTTGGCCTTCAACCTGAATTCGTGAGTTCTGACCGGGCAATAGCGCAAGTCATTGACCTGCCTAAGCGTTCAAAAAATCACCGACGAACCTATGGGTGCGCCTCAGATTTTTTGAAGCACTTATTCAGGCCAAGCACTTACACTCTTTTCCCGCCCCGATCCCACGGATTCAGGTTCAAAGCTGAATTACCCTTTCGGGATAGTCACTTCGGGCAAGAAAAAGGGCTGTCAGCAAGGAATATCATGTCCTCACCCAAAAGGGCTTTTGCCGCAGGCGCCCGGGACATATCGCCCATCATCCTCGGGGTGATCCCCTTCGCCTTGATCGCCGGGATCTCGGCGGTCGGCGTAGGTCTCTCCGAGCTGGAAGCGCTGGGGATGTCCTACATCGTCTTCGCCGGGGCCTCCCAGCTCGCGGCCGTGGATCTTGTCGGCAGGCACGCGCCGGTGGCGGTCATTGTCCTTACTGCTCTGGTCATCAACCTGCGCTTCTGCATGTACAGCGCCTCGCTGGCCCCGCACTTTCACGGCCTGCCCCTGCACTGGCGCGCCCCGCTGGCCTACCTGCTCACCGACCAGGCCTACGCCATCTCCATCACCGCCTTCGGCAACGGGCGCATGCGCCACAAGCACTGGTACTACCTCGGCGCGGCGATGACCATGTGGGTGACCTGGCAGACCGGCACCGCAGCCGGGGTGTTTCTCGGGGCGGCCATCCCCAAATCCTGGTCACTCGATTTCGCCATCCCCCTGACCTTTCTCGCCCTGCTGTTCCCGGCAATCAAGGATCGCCCCTCGCTGGTCGCGGCGGCCAGCGCCGGAGCGCTGGCGCTGGCCGGTCACGGTCTGCCCTACAACCTGGGGCTGTTCCTCGCCGCGCTCGGCGGCATCGGCGCCGGCGCCCTGGCCGATGGAGGGAAACACCATGCGCCTTGACTCCTCGACCCTGTGGCTGACCATGGCGGGTATCGGCGCCGGCACCTTCCTGATCCGCTTTTCCTTCATCTGGCTGCTCGGCCGGGGGCAGGTACGCCCTGCCGTGCAACGGGTGCTGCGCTTCGTGCCCGCCTCGGTGCTTTCGGCCCTGATCCTGCCCAGCTTCGTGCTCCCCCAGCACGCGGCCTTTTCCCTCGGCAACGAACGCATGTGGGCCGGGCTGATCGCCGCCATCGTCGCCTGGCGCACCCGCAACGTGCTGCTGACCATCGGCGCGGGCATGGCGGCGTTGTGGGTGCTGACCAATGCCTGATTCAGCTAGTTCTGACCGGGCAATTGCGCAAGTCATTGACCTGCCTAAGTATTAAAAAAACCACCGGCGAACCTATGGGTGCGCCTCAGATTTTTTGAATCACTCAATCAGGCCAAGCACTTACACTCTTGGCTGGCCCCAAACCCATTGGTTCAGGCGAAATTTATCGGTGAATTGCTGATCTTAAGAAATAAACAGTCGGTCGACCAAGGGAAAGGACTTTTATCGGGCGGCTTGGAGCAGGACGGCGACCTCCTGTTTCAACACAGGAAGGTAACTTTCGACGATGCCCCAGACCATCTCATCCGCAACGGTGGCATATCCGTGAATAAGGCGGTTTCGAAAAGCAACGATGCGGCCGGAATGACTGATTTGATCGGCCAGCGTTGGCTCGCGGCGCAGGGCCTGATTTAAAGCCTCGCCGACAATTTCAAACTGACGCTCCACCGCGGAACGCAGCATAGGATCAGCCTGATAATCTTCGAGGCCCTTGCCCGAGGTGAATTGCGCAAGCAACTCACAGGCATGATCGATGTCGTAAAGATATTTCAGGATCTCAAGCCGCATCGTAGAGATGAATCCTGGTATCTTCGATGGCTTTGCGAAAATAAGGGTTGTTGATTGGGGCTGATTCCACCAGGTCGACTTCCAGATCGAATAGATTTTTCAGATCTTCAGCCAAGCCGAAATAGTGTTCAGCATGCTCAGCTGGGGAAAGTGGCTGGAATTCAACCAGAAAATCGAGATCACTGCGAGAAGGGTCAAAATGATTTGAGGTAGCTGAACCGAAAATAGACAGTCTTTGGACTCGGTGGACCCGGCACAAGTGGGATAGTTCAGTTTTTTTCTCCTCGATTGCCCGATACATGACCAACCCCTGCAAGCTATTTCGATCACCACTTATTCTTCAAGGATATAGCATGCCAAATCCCTGGTGACAAGCAGCAAGTCCATGGTCCCCCTACCCCGCCCCGACCAGCAGCGGCCAGACCAGGCTGGCGGCGATCGCCCACATCACACAGCCGATCAGACCATCCAGGGCCCGCCAGGCGGAGGGTTTCCGGAACAGGGGCGCCAGCACCCGGGCGCCGTAGCCAAGGCTGTAGAACCACAGCAGCGAGGCGCAAACGGCGCCGATGGCGAACCAGGGGCGGGCCCCGGCTGCCTGCTGGCCGGCGACACTGCCGAGCAGCAGCACCGTGTCGATATAGACGTGAGGATTGAGCAGGGTCAGCACCAGGGTGGTGAGGGCCACCCGGCCCAGGCCGGCAGCCAGGGTGCCCGAAACATCGACCGCCAGGCTCCCGGGTTTGAGCGCCGCGCGAAAGGCGCGCAGGCCGTAGGCAAACAGAAAGGCCGCGCCCGCCCAGTAGGTGAAACGCAGCAGCAGGGGCGAGGAGGCCACCAGCGAGCCGAAGCCGGCGACGCCGAGGGCGATGAGAGCGGCGTCGCAGAAAAAGCAGATGGTGCAGACGACGAAGACATGCTCGCGGCGCAGCCCCTGGCGCAGGACGAAGGCGTTCTGGCTGCCGATGGCGATGATCAGGCTGGCGCTCAGGGTGAAACCTTGCAGGAGTGGCGCCAGGGACAGGGTCGGGTGCATGGTCTATCCCATTTCTCTCTGGATCAGAGTGTGATCAGCGCCACCCCGGCCAGGGCCAGGGCCACGCCGGCGAACTGGATCCGCTGCGGGCGCTCGCGCAGCACCAGGATGGCGAGCAGCACGGTGACCGCCGGGTAGAGCGAACCCAGTACCGCCACCAGGCTGAGCATCCCCTGCGCGGTGGCGATGGCGTAAGCCAGCCCCGCCAGCGCGTCGAGCACCCCCATGCCGATCAGAAACGGCCAGTGCCCGGGCCCGACCCGCAGGCAGGGCCGGCTGACCAGCACCAGCGGGATCAGCAGGGCGAACTGGGTCAGGCGCATCACCAGCGAGGCGCCCAAGGGGTCGATGTCGCTGGCCCGGTCCATGACCACGTAGAATATGCCGATGGCCAGGGCGGCCCCGGCGGCCAGCAGAACGCCGTCGGCAATTTTTTTCGGGGAAGGTTCGAGGGTCCGTTTCTCGCGGGAGACCAGCACCGCCCCGGCAAGGGCGGCGACCATCCCCAGGGTTTGCCAGGGGCTCGGCAGATCGCCGGCGACCAGCCCGAAGGTTACCGGCAGCAGCACCCCCAGGGCGCTGATCGGCGCGACGATGGACATGGCGCCGATGGCCATGCCGCGGTAAAGACAGATCAGCCCCACCAGCCCGGCGATCCCCCCGGCGGCCGCATAACCCAGGTGTGCGCCGAACTGCAGCACAACCCCACGGTTCAGGGCAATTGCGGCCATGGCGGCCAGGCCGCAGCTGGTCGATACCAGCAGAACGGTGATGACCGGAAGGGCGCGACTTTTGAACCCTCCCAGAAAATCGGCGATTCCCCACCCCAGACAGGCGACCAGGGCAAGACTTACGGCGCTCATGGCGATCTCCCTTGCAATAGATGGCGGGAGTCTAGCGAAGGAAACCCCAAAAGAGAAATTAATTATTGTCTTTGGCCATAAGAAAAAATAATATAAAGCCATGCTCGATTATAAACTGCTCAGGGCCCTGGCCATGGTCTGCCAGGAGGGTGGCTTCGACAAGGCGGCCAAACGGCTGCACCTGACCCAGTCCGCCATCTCCCAGCGCATCCGCCAGCTCGAGGACCAGCTCGGCTCGCCGCTGATCATCCGCGGCAACCCGCCCCAGCCCACCGCTATGGGGCAGCGGCTGCTTGCCCATTACCAGCAAGTGGCGCAGCTGGAAAGCGACCTGCGAGGCGAAATCAGCCTTCCCCGCCAGGGCGAATTTCTTCCCCTGCCCATCGGCATCAACGAAGACAGCCTGGCCACCTGGTTCATCGATGCGGTAGCGCCGCTGGCCCTCTCCCGGAACTTCACCCTGCGGCTCTCGGTGGACGATCAGGACGAAACCCACCGCCTGCTGCGCGACGGCCTGGTCCTGGGCTGCGTCAGCACCCGCTCCGAACCGCTGCAGGGGTGTTCAGCGGTCTACCTGGGCAGCATGGACTACCGCTGCGTCGCCAGTCCGGCCTTCGCCGCCGAGTGGTTTCCCGACGGCCTGCGGTCCGAGGCGATCGCCAAGGCCCCGGCAGTTATCTACAACGAGAAGGACCGGCTCCATTACCGCTTCCTCGAGGAGCAGCTCGGGATCACCCACCACGACTTTCCCCATCACTACATCCCCTCGACCCACGCCTTTCTCGGGGCCATCGCCGCCGGGCTCGGCTACGGCCTGGTCCCCCAGCCGCAGGTCGCCCCCCTGCTGGCCGGCGCCGCCGCCCTCGACCTGCGCCCCGAAGCGAAAAGCCCGGTACACCTCTACTGGCACCACTGGGATCTCAAGACCGGCGCGATCAAGGAATTGACGGAAACCCTGGTGAATTTTGCCCGGGGGAGGTTTGGGAAATAGTCGGCTCTGAAAACCCCTGAAAAAGGCAATTAGCCACGGATAAGATCGGATAAAGCAAAACATGATCTATCTTCCGAGTTTCCCAATTTGGCATTCGACCCTGCTTTTTTTTTCTTTGAAAATCAGATTTGATCAGATTTGATCCGTGGCCAATTGCCTTTCCAGAATCAAAAGGGTTCAACATAAAGGGGCAGGCGCCCGAAGGCCCTGCCCCTTTTGTTCATCCCTAGCGATCGGCCCCGGGCTAACCCCGTTCCGGCCAGGCCAGACGCAGTCCCAGGGCGATCAGGATGCCGCCGGCAAAATGCCCGATGCGGCTGCCGATGCGCGGGGCGCGCTGCAGGAAGCCGCCGATCCACCCCGAGCAGATCCCCACCAGGCCGAAGCCGATGGCGGTCAGCACCACGAACGTGCAGCCGAGGGTCAGCATCTGCCAGGCGGCGTGGCCCCGGGAATGGTCGACGAACTGGGGGAAGAAGGCAAGAAAGAAGACCGCAACCTTGGGGTTGAGGATGTTGGCGATGATGCTCTGGCGGAAAATGACCCCGTTCTGCAGGGTCGGCGCCGCGCCCGGAACGGAGACCGGCGAGCCGCTGCGCAGCATTTTGATCCCCAGGTAGACCAGGTAGACGGCGCCGGCGTACTTGACCAGCTGGAAGGCCGTCGCCGAGGAGGTGAGCAGGGCCGAGAGCCCGACCACGGCGAAAAAGGTGTGCACCAGGTTGCCGAGGCTGAAGCCGGCCGCCGCGGCCAGCGCCGCCCCCCGCCCCTGGGCCATGCCGCGGGTCATGACGTAGATGATGTCCGGCCCCGGGGTGAAGATGAGAAGCAGCGATGCGGCGGAGAACAGGGCCAGTTGCGAAAGTGTGATCATCGATTCATCCCATGAAATGCGCTAAAAAACACCCTTCCCGATATCGGGAGTATGCCACCAATGTCCGCCCCCCTCAACCCATGATCACGCCCAGCGAAAAAAATGACCTGAGTCAATGCCCGTCCTATCTATTCTGTGCTAGTTTGCCGAGGCAAAGCAGCAACCCCTGAAATATTTCCCCGAAGGATTGATCATGGCATTGAAAGAAAAGTTCAAGAGTACAGGTACCTGGCGGCAACTGGTCCAGTGGGGCTTTTTCCTCTGGATCCTGTTTATCGGCGTGCAGTTCGGCCTGTTTGTCCGCCACTTCGAAACCGGCGGCGCCACGCCGCTCTACCTCCGCCCGCCCGGGGTGGAGGGTTTTCTGCCCATCGGCGCGCTGACCAGCCTCAAGTACTGGGTGGCCACCGGCGTCTTCGACCCGGTTCATCCGGCCGCCCTGGTGCTGTTCCTGACCTTTGTCGCCATGAGCCTGCTGGCGAAAAAATCCTTCTGCTCCTGGCTCTGCCCGGTGGGGACTCTCTCCGAGGCGTTGTGGAAGCTGGGGCAGAGCCTGTTCGGCCGCAACTTCGCTATCTGGAACTGGCTCGACATCCCGCTGCGGGGCCTCAAGTACCTGCTGCTGCTGTTTTTCGCCAAGATCATCCTGCTCGACATGCCGGCCCGGGCTTTGGCCGGATTTCTGCGCGCCCCCTACTGGGCGATCAGCGATGTGAAGATGCTGCACTTCTTCACCGGCATGTCGCTGACCACCATCATCGTGCTGGCGGTGCTGGCGGTCCTCTCCCTGCTCTACAAGAACTTCTGGTGCCGCTATCTCTGCCCCTACGGCGCCCTTTTAGGGCTGGTGAGCATGCTCAGTCCGATGAAGATCCGCCGCGACAGCGCCACCTGCACCGGCTGCCTGCGCTGCAGCCGCGCCTGCCCGTCGCGGCTGCCGGTACACCGCAAGGCCAGCCTGTCCAGCCCCGAATGCACCGGCTGCCTGACCTGCGTCGAGGCCTGCCCGGAGCGGTCCCTGGCCATGGCGCCCCCCTTCTGGAAGCGCCCCTTGCCCCGCTGGGTCTTCCCCGTGCTGGTGCTCGGCATCTACGCCGGCGGCGTCGCCGCGGGGATGCTCGGGGGCCATTGGGAGAGCTCGCTGACCTACCAGGATTACCAGCGGCTGATCCCCATGGCGCAATACCTGGGGCATTAAGGGCGGGCGTTTAATAAAAAACCCAAGGGCAATGGAACGCGGATCAAATCTGAAACTGCCGGATAAAATCTGATCGAGCAAAACCGGGAATCAAGCCCCCCCCCTCCACCAGGCAACATCCCCTCCCCCGCGATGGGGGAGGGACAGGGTGGGGGTGAGCAATGCCCGCAGAGCCATCACTTGATGGTGATCGTCCCGGTCATCCCCCCCTCGGCGTGCCCGGCGATGGAGCAGTTGAGATCCTTCAGGGTCCCGGTCTTGACCGGCACGAACCACCACTCGGCGGTGCCGCCGGGGTAGACTTCGATCTCGCGGATCTGCCCCTTGATTTCGGCGATGGTGCTGCCGTCGGCACCCAGAACCTGCGCCTTGCGGGTGAACACCGCCCTGGAGAGCCCCTCGGAGCTGAAATAATGCTTCATGGTGCTGGGGTTGTGCAGCACCAACTTGTACAGCCGTCCGGTCTCGAACTCCAGCTGATCCGGGAAAAACCGCAGGGCGCCCTTCTCGTCTCCCAACCGCACCTTGACCTCCACCGGGTCCTGACCGGTCAGATCCCCCGCCGCCACGGCAAGGTTCATACAGGCGAAAACCGCCACTGCGACAAAAAGTGAAATGAAGCTCGAGGTTTTCTTCATCGCCGCCTCCTTTTTGAGTTTTGGAAAGTTCAATGTTCACCGACCAGAAACGCCCGCATCGACACCGCGCGGTTCTGGAAAATCTCGCAGGTAAAGCTGAGCGGCTCACCCTGCCCCCTGACCGCGGCGGGATAGAGCATGGGGTAATAATGGTCCGGAGTCGGCACCGCATAGCGGGCCGTCTCCCCCAGTTGCTGGTAATTGACCAGCGTCTCCAGGTCGCCGGCGAGCAGCGCCTGTTTCATGGCGGCGTCGAAGGCTAGGCCAAGGGGCTCCGGAGGCGCGTCCACATCGCCCAGGTCGGCCAGCCGCAGGTTGTGCACGATATTGCCGCTGCCCAGGATCAGCACCCCCTCGTCGCGCAGTGGCGCCAGGGCCCGCCCCAGCGCGAGGTGGGTAGCGGCCGGGGCCGCCATGTCGATGCTGACCAGGAACACCGGCACATCGGCCTTGGGAAACAGGTGGTGCAGCACGCTCCAGCCGGCGTGGTCATCCCCCCAGCCGGCGTCGCAGGCCGCTGTCGGCACGACACCCCGCAGCAGCTCGACCGCCCGCGCGGCCAGCCCCGGATGCCCCTGCGGCCGGTAGCGGATTTCGTACAACTCCTGCGGGAAGCCGTAGAAGTCGTAGATCTGCCTGGGCTCGGGCTGGCAGGAGACGAAGGTTCCGCGCGTCAGCCAGTGGGCCGAGACCACGCAGATGGCCTCGGGGCGGGGCAGGCGCGGACCCAGCTGCCGCAGACCGCGGGTGTAGTCGTTTTCGAGGACCAGGTTCATCGGGGAGCCATGGCCTACGAAGAGAGCGGGCATTTTCGCCATCGCGACAACCTTTCCGGGGAGAGTGGAAGCTAAGTTACACAAAATATTCTACCTGACCGCCCCGCCCCTTCCAAATCCGGACTTCAGACCAAGAAAAAACCCGCCCAGGAACCGCGGCCTCGGCAACGGTATTCTTTCGAAAAACAAAGTCTTAACAATTCTTTACAGCCCGACCGTTCTTTTTGGGCTAGAATGAAGCATCTGCAGCCCATTCAGCGTTTAATTCATCATCCGGACGGCTCATGAACCGCATTCTGGTCATCGACGACGACATCGAACTGTGCGAACTGCTCAGCGACTACCTCACCCCCGAGGGTTTCGAGGTGAGCGCGGTCCACGACGGCGAGGCGGGGGCCGCCAGGGCGCTGGAGGATGAACCCAACCTGGTGGTGCTCGATGTGATGCTGCCGGGGATGAACGGCTTCGAGGTGCTGCGCAAGATCCGCGGCCGCTCCAATGTCGCGGTGATCATGCTGACCGCCCGCGGCGACGACGTCGACCGCATCGTCGGCCTCGAGATGGGGGCCGACGACTACCTGCCCAAGCCCTTCAACCCCCGGGAGTTGGTGGCCCGCATCCGCGCCATCCAGCGCCGGGCGGAATCCACCCCGGCCACCGCGGCGGAGGCGACCCACGAAACCCTCGAGCTAGGCGACCTGGTGGTGGACAAGGGGACGCGCACGGTAAAAAAGAACGGCCGCCCGGTGGAGCTGACCGCAGTGGAGTTCACCCTGCTCGCCGAGCTGCTCGAACACGCCGGGCGCATAGTGACCCGCGAGGACCTCTCAAAAAAGGTTCTCGGCCGTCGCCTGACCCCCTATGACCGCAGCATCGATGTGCACGTGAGCAGCCTGCGCAAAAAGCTCGGCCACGAACTGGCCGGTACCGAACGAATCAAGACCGTGCGCGGGGTCGGTTACCAGTACGCCCAGTCCGCCGAGGGTGCGATATCCCCATGAAGGCCAGCAGCCTGTTCGTCAAAATTTTCCTCTGGTTCTGGTTGGCGATGACCCTGATCGGCGCCATCGGGGTGGTTCTCGCCCTGACCACCGACCCGCGCAAGGCGGACATCGCCCGCCACCGGGAGCGGCTCGCCAGGCAGAGTCAGGAGATCATCGAGAGCTACGAAACCGGCGGCGTTTCCGCCCTGCAGGAAAAGACCTTCGAGTTGGACCGCAGAGGGCGCTCGCGCAGCTTTCTCTTCAAGGGGGTTGATGGACCGTTGGCCGGCGGGCGGGTCCCCCCGCGGGTGATGGACCTGGTGCTGCTGGCGGCACAGACCGAAGAGATCCAGGTCAAGTACGGCAAGGGAGGCATCTGGGTAGCCATGCCGGCCACGGGCGGCTATGTCTACCTCACCCAGGCGACCCCGCCCGGTCCCATCGAACGGCTTCTCAACCCCTACCGGCTGACGCCGCGCCTGGTGACGGCATTCGTGGTCACCGGCCTGATCGCCTACCTGCTGGCCCGCTCGCTGATCTCCCCCATCGGCAAGCTGCGCCGCGCCACCCAGCAATTCGCCGCCGGCGACCTGGCCACCCGGGTGGGACCGGAGATCCACCGCAACGACGAAATCGCGGAGCTGGCCCGGGATTTCGACCGGATGGCGGAGCGCATCGGCGACCTGGTCGGCTCGCAGCAGCGGCTGCTGCGCGACATTTCCCACGAACTGCGCTCGCCGCTGGCGCGGCTCAACGTCGCTCTGGGCCTGGCCCGGCAGAAGGCGGGCGAGGCGGCCACGCTCTCTCTCGACCGCATCGAGCGCGAGGCCGAGAGGCTCAACGAACTGATCGGCCAACTGCTGACCCTGACCCTGCTCGAAAGCGGCGCCGAGCGCCCGGCGCACGACCCGGTGGATCTCGCCGAGCTGGCGGGCGAGGTGGCCGCCGATGCCGACTTCGAGGCCCGCAGCCGCAACCGCGCCGTCCGCCTGAGCGCCCCGGCGCCGCTGGTGGTCGAGGGCTCGCGGGAGCTGCTGCGCCGGGCCATCGAAAACGTGGTGCGCAACGCGGTGCGCTACACCGCCGAGGGCACCACGGTGGAAATCACCGTGGCCGGCCGCGACGGCTCGGCCCTGGTCGAGGTCCGCGACCAGGGGCCCGGGGTCGCCGAGGCGGCCCTGGAGAAGCTCTTTCACCCCTTCTATCGCGCCGAGGACGCCCGCGACCGGCAAAGCGGCGGTACCGGCATCGGTCTGGCCATCACCGAGCGGGCGGTGCGCCTGCACGGCGGCAGCGTTCGCGCCGCCAATGTCCCCGGCGGTGGGCTGCGGATCGAGATTCGGCTGCCGTTGGCGGCGGGATAGCCCCACCCTCACCCCGGCCCTCTCCCTGAGGGAGAGGGGGCAAAAATCCAGAAACCATCAAATCCCAGGGAGATTTTCATGGCAACCGCGGAACAGGTCAGCATCCCCGTTACCGGCAGGGAGTCCATTTCGGGCGTACTGCACCGCCCGGCGGCAGCCGGGCGCGGCGCCAGGCTGCGCCCGACCGTCATCATCGCCCACGGTGCCGGCGGCGACATGAACCACGAGTTCATCGTCGCCATGGCCGAGGGGCTCGCCGCGGCGGGCTTCGCCGCGCTGCGCTTCAACTTTCTCTATTGCGAACAGGGGAAAAAGACCCCGGACAACCCGGGTCGGCTGGCCGCCGCCTGGCGTGCGGCCTTTGAATTCATCCGCGACCACGACAAACTCGGCGCCGGGGAGATCGTGGTCTCGGGCAAATCGATGGGCGGGCGGATCGGCTCGCAACTGGTCGCCGACGGCCTGCTGCCCGCCGACCGGCTGATCCTCTTCGGTTACCCGCTGCACCCCGCCGGCAAGCCCGACCAACTGCGCGACGCCCACCTCTACCGGATCAAAACGCCAACACTGTTCATCCAGGGGACGCGGGATTCGATGTGCAAGCTGGAGAAGCTCGAGGGGGTGGTGAAGAAAATGCCCAAACGGCCGCGGCTGGAGATCATCGATGGGGGCGACCACTCCTTCAAGGTCCCCAAGGCCCAGGGACGCTCGCCGCGCGAGGTTTTCGCCGAGATCCTGCAGCGTACAGCGGACTGGCTCGGCGGTTAACCCATTGGCCGTTTTGACTGGACCACCACCGCTGCGACGTCAGAGAGGCGCGGCACTTCCCTCCTGAAACTCCACCGCTTCGGCCCGAGTCGCGCCGCGGGGGCGGACATCGATTTGATAGGCGGTCTCCAGATGCCGTAAAAAGGCCTCGACCACCTTGGGGTCGAAATGGCTCCCGGTTTCGGCCCGCAACAGGGCCAGGGCTTCATCCAAGGGCATGGGATCCCGGTAATGGCGTCTGGCGGTTATCGCCTCGAAGAAATCGGCCACCGCGATGATCCGAGCGCCAAGGGGGATGTCCTCCCCCTTGAGGCCCTGGGGGTAGCCGCTGCCGTCCAGTTTTTCGTGGTGGGCCCCGGCGATCTCCGGGACCCGTTGATTGACCCCTTCGAAGTCAATCTTGTCGAGAATTTCCCGGGTTTTTTCCGCATGGGTCTTGACGATTTCAAACTCCTCGGCGGTAAGTTTTCCGGGCTTTTTCAGAATCGAGTCGGGCACGGCCAATTTACCGTAGTCATGCAGCAGGGCGGCAATCCGGATCATTTCGCAATAATCGCTTTCCAACCCCATTTGCCTGGCGATCCCCACGGCATATTCGGTAACCAGCATCGAGTGTCCCGCCGTCAGGTTGTCCCGGGCGTCGATGCTGGCCGCCAGCACCGTGAGGGTCGACCTCATCTGACGTGACTTCTCCTCCTGATAAAAGGCGTTGCGCAGGCTGATGCCGATGATCGGCGCGATCCCCATCAGCAGGCTCAGATCACTCAGGATGAGGGGGCGGTTCGAGCGATGATTGTCCACCGCCAGGATCCCCACGGACTCCCCCTCGCAGACGATGGGGCAGCAGATGAAGGATCTGACCCCGAGTTTCTTCACCAGGTTGAGGCTGCGCGACGAAAGCTGATCCCTGATTTCCTCGACATCGTTGACCAGGTACGGTTTCTGCTCCCAGAACGAGGAGGCAAACACGCCCTGGCCCTGCGGAGGGTCGAGGCGAAAGACTTCCCCGTCCAGCGCCTGGACGTACTGCTTCAGATAGCCGAAGCCGCTTCGCAGTATCAACCGGGACTTGTCCTGGTTGGCCAGCAGCACCATCCCCCGGTCGAATGCCAGGCGGTTTTCCAGGACCTGCACCACACCCTCGAGAATGTTGTCCAAATCCTTTCGCCTGCTGATGGCCTGGCCAATTTCGTTGGCCATCAGGGCCGTATTGTAGTTGCTGTTGATCTGCTCCAGGACCCTCTCACTGGATTGGAAGAGGGCCTCGCGGCCTTCCAGCAATTCCTTGCGCTCCCGCACCAGGCAAATAAGCGACAGGCCCAGCCAGGCAATAACCGATGTCGGCAGCAGCCTTGCCAGCACCAGCGCCGGATCGAACAGCAATCCGACCAGGCAGGCCACTGGCAGCAGCAAGGCCAGCAGGTTTCGGAAAATACGGCAGAGGTAAAGCGGCGAGTTTTCCCAGGATACAACGTAACGGCATGACCTGGCCCCCTTGAACAGGCATTCCTCGTGCTCGATTCTGGGTAGCCGGGTATGGAACATCAGGAATATGGCCTCGATGAACCCCATGCGATTGGCACATTGAAAGGGCTTCTCAGCGTTCCTGGGTGCGGGATGGCCAGCACTTCGGCTTTGTTGGGTGAGATCAGGCGGGCTTTGTAACTAGTCGACCGGGTCATATGCCCGGCACCGGTCGCCAGCAGGATCAAGGCCTGTCCGGGGGTGGCCATCGCCAGGATGAACTGCCGCATGGCCCCAAGGGACTCGGCAGAGGCGGCGTACCGCCCGGCTTCGCGGGAAATCTGCTCGTTGCCAGTCAGTTGGACGATTTTTTCGTGGAACCGATCGACCTGCTCCTGGGTGAACCAATGGCCCTGGTCGGCCACTTCGTAGGGCTCCATCCCCGCATAGTTCAATAGTGCGGGGACTTCGACCCGGGGATACTTCCGGGCCAGGAGTTTCAGGTAGGTGTCGATAATACGACTGTTGTAAAGTGCGGGGCCATTCGCAGCTGTTGAACTGTCCATCCAATCCCCGCTTTCCATGAAAGGGTCAAGGCTTTCCTGCCAGCGTCTCCTGTATCGGCTATCCAGAGCAGACGGTCCCGGTCCCCCTGCAGGTGCCCCGGTCAGCGGGTTGACACCCGCAAGGCCTGCCTCTATATGCATGCAACTTCCTAACCAATCATCCATGGTTTGACAAGCAGAATCGACGGCGAGGGAAAACCGGCATATCCGATTGTCAGGGCCTTTCGGCAATGTTAGTATTTAGCGATTTGCCTCCATCCCCGTCAAGGAATGCACTAATGGATTTTTCTGATCAATTCAAGGACAATTGCGGTTTCGGCCTGCTCGCCAACCTGAAGAACCGACCCTCTCACCAACTGCTCGAAGATTCCATCCGCGCCCTGAGCCGGATGATCCACCGCGGCGCCATCGCCGCCGACGGCAAGACCGGCGACGGCAGCGGCCTGCTCTGCTCGATGCCGGTGCGCTTCATGCGCAACGTGGCCGCCGAGCAGGGGGTGTCGCTGCCCGAGCAGTTTGCCGTGGCCACCCTGTTTCTCTCCGACGAGCCGCGCCAGACCGAGGTGTTCCGCGAATGCTGCGAGCGCAACGATCTGCAGGTGCTGCTGGTGCGCGAGGTGCCGCTGAACACCGAGGCGCTGGGCGAGTACGCGCTGGGGATGCTGCCGAAAATCGTCCAAGCCTTCGTGGTACCGGCCGAGTTGATCGCCACCCGGCGCTTCGACGCCCTGCTCTACCTGACCCGCAAGGAGGCCGAGCACCGGCTGGGCGAGGACCGGGATTTCTACATCCCCACCTTCTCGCGCAAGGTGATCAGCTACAAGGGGCTGGTGATGCCCACCTACATCCGCCAGCTCTTCCCCGACCTGCAGCGGGATGACTTCGAGGTCAGCTTCGCCCTGTTCCACCAGCGCTTCTCCACCAACACCCTGCCGCGCTGGCGGCTGGCCCAGCCGTTTCGCACCCTGGCCCACAACGGCGAGATCAACTCCATCCGCGGCAACCGCTTCAGCGCCCTGGCCAAGTTCGCCGAAGCCGACAGCCCGGTCTTCTCGCGGGAGGAGATGCAGCGGATCCTCCCCCTGCTCGAGGAGGGGACCAGCGACAGCGGCAGCCTTGACAACATGCTCGAGTTCATGCTGGCCAACGGCGTCGACTTCTTCAAGGCGATCCGCGGGCTGATCCCGCCGCCGCGCCACAACGTGGCCCACATGCCGGCCAAGCTGCGCTCCTTCTACGAGTACACCTCGGCCGCCTTCGAACCCTGGGACGGCCCGGCCGCGGTCAGCCTCACCGACGGACGCTACATCGGCTGCGTGCTCGACCGCAACGGCCTGCGCCCGGCCAAGTACGTCATCACCACCGACGACGTGCTGCTGATCACCAGCGAATACGGCGTGCTCGGCACTCCGCCGGAGAAGATCCGCGAGCGCGGCCGGCTACAGAGCGGGCAGATGATCGCCGCCGACCTGGAGCACGGCAAGATCTTCTACACCCAGGACATCGACCGCTACCTGATGAACGCCCAGCCCTACAACGAGTGGCTGACCGGGCGCACCTTCTACCTGCCCGAGTTCATCGAGCGCCAGTTCGAGGA
This sequence comes from Desulfuromonas versatilis, assembly GCF_019704135.1. Lineage (NCBI taxonomy): Bacteria > Pseudomonadati > Thermodesulfobacteriota > Desulfuromonadia > Desulfuromonadales > Desulfuromonadaceae > Desulfuromonas > Desulfuromonas versatilis. The sequence goes on along the minus strand of NZ_AP024355.1, from coordinate 1,582,244 downwards.
ATACCCCGACTACCGCTACGACGACCTGCCGCGGCGCCAGCGCTACCACAACATCACCAACGAAACCGTGGAGCAGGTGATCAAGCCGATGCTGCGCGACGGCAAGGAACCGACCAGTTCCATGGGCGATGACACCCCCCAGGCCGCCTTCTCCGAGGTGCAGCGCTGCTTCAGCGACTTTTTCCGCCAGAAGTTCGCCCAGGTCACCAACCCGCCCATCGACCCCTACCGGGAAAAGGTGGTCATGTCGACCACCATCGGTTTCGGCGAGCTGGGCAACCCGCTGATCGAAACCCCGGAGCGGGCCTGCCGTCTGAAGAACATCTCGCCGATCCTCTCCCATGAGATCTTCGAGGCGCTGCTCTCCTTCGGCGACCCCAACCGCCCGCGCTACGAGGCCTGCTACAAGCACCGCAGCTTTTCCACCGGCTTCGCCAGCGACCTCAAGGCCAGCCTCGAGCGGCTCGGCGACCAGGTGGTCGCCGCGGTGCGCGAGGATGGGGTGCGGATGCTCATCCTCGACGACCGGGCGCTTGGCGCCAACACCAGGCTGATCCCCATGGCCATGGCGGTGGGCTACCTCAACCAGCGCCTGCTCAAGGAGAAGCTGCGCCACCTGATCTCCATGGTGGCGGTCACCGGCGAGGTCGTCGACGCCCACGGCGCCTGCGTGCTGCTCGGCTACGGGGCGGTGGCCATCTACCCCTGGCTGCTCTACGCCAGCGGCCTGCAGGCCCTGGAGCGCAAGGGGGGCACCCACCGCGACATCCGCACCGGCCTGAAGAACATCTTCGAGGCGCTGACCAAGGGGATCCTCAAGGTCATGTCGAAGATGGGGATCAGCACCGTCTCCAGCTACCGCAACGCCGCCCTGTTCGACATCATCGGCCTCTCCCGCGAGCTGGTGCAGACCTGCTTCCCCGCCTCGCCGGCGCTGCTGCCCGGGCTGGGCTTCGCCGAGATCGAGGAGCGCATCGCGGCGGTGCACCGCAAGGTCTACAAAAAAAGCTACATGATGCCGGTCTACCCCCTGGAGGTCGGCAGCCTCAACCGCAACAACCCCGGCGGCGAGTACCACGACTTCCACGCCAACGTGATATTGGCCATGCACAAGTTCGCCGAGACCCGCACCCGCGAGGACTACCTGAAGTTCCGCGGCCTGATCGAAGGGCGCGGCCAGCGCTTCGTACGCGATTTCCTCGATTTCGCCAGCCCCAGCTGCGCCATCCCCCTCGATGAGGTCGAGCCGGTGGCCTCGATCACCCGGCGCTTCGACTCGGCGGCCATGTCCCTGGGCTCCATCTCCCCTGAAGCGCACCACGCCCTGGCCGAAGCGATGCACATCCTCGGCGGCTGCTCCAACAGCGGCGAGGGGGGCGAGGCGCCGGCTCGGCTCAAGACCATCCACAACAGCAAGATCAAGCAGATCGCCTCGGGGCGCTTCGGCGTCACCCCCGGCTACCTGCGCAGCGCCGAGGAGATCCAGATCAAGGTCGCCCAGGGGGCCAAGCCCGGCGAAGGCGGGCAACTGCCCGGCGAGAAGGTCTCGCCGCTGATCGCCTCGCTGCGTTTCACCGTGCCCGGCGTCACCCTGATCTCGCCGCCGCCGCACCACGACATCTACTCCATCGAGGACCTGGCCCAGCTGATCTTCGACCTCAAGCAGGTCAACCCCGACGCCCGGGTCAGCGTCAAGCTGGTCTCCACCGAAGGGGTCGGCACCATCGCCGCCGGGGTCGCCAAGTGCTACGCCGACCGCATCATCATCTCCGGCTCCGACGGCGGCACCGGGGCGGCGCCGCAGACCTCCATCAAGTTCGCCGGCAACCCCTGGGAGCTGGGGCTCGCCGAAGCCCACCAGAGCCTCAAGGGGAACGCGCTGCGCGACCTGGTGCAGCTGCAGACCGACGGCGGGCTCAAGATCGGCCGCGACGTGGTCAAGGCGGCCATCCTCGGCGCCGAGTTCTACGGCTTCGGCACCCCGCTGCTGGTCATGCTCGGCTGCAAGCTGCTGCGGGTCTGCCACCTCAACCGCTGCACCGTCGGCGTCGCCACCCAGGACCAGAACCTGCGCGCCCACTATGTGGGGACGGTGGAGAAGGTTGTCGCCTACCTGCGCAACGTCGCCGAGGACGTGCGCGAGATCCTCGCCGAGCTCGGCTTCCGCTCCCTCGAGGAGGTGATCGGCCGGGTCGATCTGCTGGGGGTCCTCGACTCGCCCAAGGCGGCGTCCTTCGATTTCTCTTCGGTGCTGCGCCAGGTGGACGGCCCCGACCTCTACGGCAGGCGCAACGACCCCTTCGACAGCAACGAGTTCGAAAAGGGGATTCTCCAGGAGGTCTACCCGGTCATCAAATCCCCCAAGGAGGAGATCGTCGTCGAGCGGGAGATCCAGAACATCAACCGCTCGGTGGGCGCGCTGGTCAGCGGCGAGGTCGCCAAGTACTACGGCGACGAGGGCCTGCCCAAGGACGCCATCACCATCAAGCTCAAGGGGGTTGCCGGCCAGTCCCTCGGGGCCTTTCTGGTCGGCGGAGTCAGCATCCAGCTTGACGGGGTGGCCAACGACTACGTCGGCAAGGGGATGCACGACGGGCGCATCATCGTCAGCCCGCGCAACTACTACGACGGCGTCGCCGCGGTAGGCAACACCTGCCTCTACGGCGCCACCGGCGGCAAGCTGTTCGTCGCCGGCACCGCCGGCGAGCGCTTCGCGGTGCGCAACTCCGGGGCCCTGGCGGTAGTCGAGGGGACCGGCGACCACGCCTGCGAATACATGACCGGCGGCACCGTGGTCATCCTCGGCGAAACCGGCATCAACTTCGGCGCCGGCATGACCGGCGGCGCGGCCTTCGTCTACGACCGCAACAAGAACTTCATCGACAAGCTCAACGGCGAACTGGTCGAGGCGCGGCGCATCGACGTCGACGACGACAACGAAGGCAAGCTCTACCTGAAGCAGATCCTCACCAGCTACCACACCCGCACCCGCAGCCCCAAGGCGCGACACATCCTCGACAACTACCGCGAGGAGCTGGCCTACTTCTGGATGGTGACGCCCAAGCACATGAAGGCGCCGCTGAACCCGAAGGAAGGGGATTGAGGGCTCGTGAGGCGTAATACGTAATGAGTAATAAGTGATAAGTCTGGAGTTGGCGGATTGGTTATTTTCCACCGTCCATCGGAGATTGCCACCGGTTTGTAAATGGTATCCCCATCGCGACCGTCCCCTCTCCCCATGGGAGAGGGACAGGGAGAGGGGGCTTTCCTGAACCAGATGCAGATTTTGTTTTTAAATAATTTCAACCACCCAATGTGAGGCCGCCAGGTTTGCCCCGGATGCAAGGCTTGGCGTCGAAGGGAACCGCAGGTGCAGCAGCGCTGCATCGAGGATTCGATTCGGCGCCGTAACGCAGCAGCCGGGGTGAAGATGGCGGCCGGCGGAAAAGACTATGCAGAATTTTGTTGAGACAAATCGCCAAGACCCCGACAAGGTCGAAGCCACCTCGCGGGTACGCACCTTCGAGGAGATCTACCGCTTTTACAACGACCGCAAGGTGGCGCGGCAGGCCGAGCGCTGCGTGCAGTGCGGCGACCCGTTCTGCACCACCAACGGCTGCCCGCTGAACAACTACATCCCCCAGTGGCTGGAGGCCGTCGCCGAACACGACCTGGAAAAGGCCTTTCTGCTCTCCAACGAGACCTCGCCCTTCCCCGAGGTGCTCGGGCGGATCTGCCCCCACAACCGGGTCTGCGAAGGGGCCTGCACCCTCGATGACGGCTACGGGGCCATCACCATCGGCCCCATCGAGGCCTCGATCACCGACCTGGCCTTTCGCGCCGGCTACGAGCTCCCCTTCCCGGGGGTGACCAGCGACAAGCGGGTCGCGGTGGTCGGCTCGGGACCGGCGGGGATGTCCTGCGCCCACTTCCTGCTGCGCGCCGGCATCGGCGTCGACATGTACGAGCGGGCCGAGCGCCCGGGAGGGCTGCTCACCTACGGCATCCCCGGTTTCAAGCTCGACAAGGAGATCATCCGCCACCGCTTCAAGATCCTGCAGAGAGCGGGGCTGCAACTGCACCTGGGGATGAGCGTGGGCGCCGACATCCCGCTGACCAAGCTCATCGAGGACTACGACGCGGTGTTCCTCGGGGTCGGCGCCACCGCCGGCAAGAAGGCCGGCATCCCCAATGAGGATCACCGCCAGGTCTTCTCCGCCATGGATTTTCTCACCAACGTGCAGCGCCGCCTCTTCGGCGAGTCCTGGACCGAATATTTCAGCGTGCTCGGCAAGCACGTGGTGGTGATCGGGGGCGGCGACACCGCCATGGACTGCCTGCGCACCGCCCTGCGCGAGGGGGCCGAGAGTGTCACCTGCCTCTACCGGCGCGACGAGATGAACATGCCGGGCAGCGCCAAGGAATATCACAACGCCGTGGAGGAGGGGGCGGTGTTCATGTTCCACGAGGCCCCCACCCGCATCGTGCTGAATGCCGAGGGCGAGGTGGCCGGGGTCGACGCCCTGAAAACCCGCCTCGGCGAACCGGGCCCCGACGGGCGCCGCAGCATCGAGGTGATCCCGGGCAACGAGCACTGCGTCAAGGCCGACGTGGTGATCCTGGCGCTGGGTTTCGACGTGGAGGAGAACCTCTTCCTCAAACAGGCCGGGGTGGAAACCGGGCGCTGGCGAGAGATCACCGTCGACCCGGCCACCTGCCGCACCTCCCACCCCAAGGTCTTCGCCGGCGGCGACTGCTACCGCGGCGCCCAGTTGGCCGTAACCGCCGCCGCAGACGGGCGCACCGCCGCCCTCGCCATCATGGAGCAGCTGCTCGGCGGCTGAGGGCCAAATTCCAAACCAGAAAAAGGCGGTCCCCCGGGGCTGCCTTTTTTTATTTCAGCCATTCACAGGAAGAGGATTCACAGCGGTTGGAGGCTGGAGACCATCCCGGAACCCATTCCAACCACCCGCTCGCCAGGCTCGCTGAAGCGCACGAAGAAAAGCTGAAGGCTATTGAGAATTTTGTTTTTCTTCGTGCACTTCGTGGCCTTCGTGGTGAAAATTCGCTTGCGGAAATGGGTTTTCAGTAACCGCGACCACTCCCCCCGCAATTGCAGGGGGAGTTTTTCCTGTGCTATAAACACCAGGCTTGGTAAGACCAAAATACCACCCGGAGGCCATCATGCTGGAAAAGCTCTTTCACCTGCACGCCCGCGGCAGCAACGTTCGCACCGAAATCACCGCCGGTGTCACCACCTTTCTCACCGCCGCCTACATCATCTTCGTGCATCCCAACATCCTCTCCCAGGCGGGGATGGACAAGGGGGCGCTGACCACCGTCACCTGCCTGGTGGCCGGCCTGGCCACCCTGCTGGTGGCGCTGTGGGCCAACGCGCCGCTGATGATGGCGCCCGGTATGGGCCTGAACGCCTTTTTCACCTACACCCTGGTGCTGGGTGCCGGGGTCCCCTGGCAGACGGCCTTGGGGGTGGTGTTTCTCTCCGGGGTCTTTTTCCTGGTGCTGACCTGGCTGGGGGTGCGGGAGAAAATCGTCAAGGCCATCCCCCAATCGCTGCGCCTGGCAACCTCAGTGGGGATCGGCCTGTTCATCGCCTTCATCGGCATGCAGAACCTGGGGCTGATCGTCAAAAGCGACGCGGTGCTGGTCGCCCTGGGCGGTTTCAGCCCCCAGGTGCTGCTCGGCCTGTTCGGCCTGGCACTGGCGATATTGCTCGAGGTCAAACGGGTGCGTGGTGCCATCCTGCTGGCGATTCTCGGCACGGCCCTGGCCGGCATGCTCATCGGCATCTCCCCCTGGCCCGCCGCGCTGGTCGCGGTGCCCCCCTCCCCCGCCGCCATCACCTTTCAGCTCGACATTCTCGGCGCCATGAAGATCTCGCTGTGGGCGAGCATCTTCTCCTTCATGTTCGTCGACCTGTTCGACAGCCTCGGCACCATGCTGGCGGTCTGCCGCGAGGCGGGGATGGTCGACAAGGACGGCAACATCCCCGCCCTGCCGCGGATGCTCACCGCCGACGCCCTGGCCACGGTGGGCGGCTCGCTGCTCGGCACCAGCACCACTACCGCCTACATCGAGTCGGCCAGCGGGGTTTCCGACGGCGGTCGCACCGGCTTGACCGCGGTGGTCACCGCGACCCTGTTTCTGGTTTCGGCCCTGTTCACGCCGCTGATCGGCGCGGTGCCCGCCTACGCCACCGCGCCGGCCTTGATGATCGTCGGCATCTTCATGATGCGCGGCATCGGCCAGATTGACTTCTACGATTTCGAGGAAGGGGCGCCGGCTTTTCTGACCTTCGTTCTCATGCCGCTAACCTATTCCATCGCCACCGGACTGGCCTTCGGCATGCTCAGCTACGTGCTGCTCAAGCTGTGCCTGGGCAAGATCCGCGAGTGCGAACCCTTCCTGATCGGCGCGGCGATTTTCTCGCTGATCAGCCTCATGGTCTGAGTTTGCACGGCCCGGCAAACATTGGAACTTTTTTGTCATTTTAGCCACTTGCAAAAGTCGGATTGTCATGAGATCGAGCGAAAACGTTCTCCGCAAGGATGAGGAGCAAAATCGCCGGAAGCGTAGCAGTAGCTACGTTGAGGACGATTTTTCGACGAAGACGCCGCGCAGGGCGTTTGCAGCCGATCGCAATAGATTTCGACTTTTTCAGGAGGTTCATTATTTCCGAAAAAAACCTGTTGACAGTCAGGGCGCGTTTTTGTATAAACATGCCTCGTCACCACGACGGGGCTATAGCTCAGCTGGGAGAGCGCTTGAATGGCATTCAAGAGGTCGGCGGTTCGATCCCGCCTAGCTCCACCAAGAAAAACCAAGGGCCGACTCGCAAGAGTCGGCCCTTTTTCTTTTGCCTCCGCAGTTTTCCCATCCCTTTACAATTCCGGTTTTTCTCAGTGCGCTCCCGGCGCCGCTGCGCCCTTGCGTTTTTTCAGCAGCGCCAGCATCGGCAGAATGGCGAAAAAGGCCAGCCCCACCCCCCAGAAGACGTGGTTGAAGGAGAGCATCCCCGCCTGGCGCTGCAGCAGGCCGTAGATCATCGCCAGCGCCCCCTGCTCGGCGGCCGCCGGGCTCATGCCCCGGGCCACGGCGGCCTGGGAGAGCGCCGCGAAACGCTCCTGGAAGTCGGGGTTGTAGGGGTTGACGTGGGCCACCAGGTTGTTCTGGTAAAACTGGCCATAGCGGGTCAGCAGGGTGGCCGATAGCGCGATGCCGACGCTGCCGCCGATGTTGCGCAGCAGGTTGTAGAGCCCGGTGGCATTGCCCATCTCCGGCTTGGGAATCTCGGCCAGAGTCAGGGTGCTCAGCGGCACGAAGACCATCCCCAGACCGAAACCGAGCACGATGCGCGGCCAGACGAAATCCCAGTAGGAGGCCTCCAGCGTGAAGCCCTGCATGATGAACATGGCGGTGCCGCCGACGCTCAGGCCGGCAGCGATGATCCAGCGCCCGTCGACGCCGCGAGAGAGCGCCATCCCCACCAGCGGCATGGTCAGCAGGGTCGCCACCCCGCCGGGGGCCAGCACCATGCCGGCCAAGGTGGCGTCATAGCCCATCAACGTCTGCAGAAACAGCGGGATCAGCATGATGGCGCTGTAGAGGCAGAAACCGAACACGAACATCAGCAGGTTGCCGGCGGTAAACGATACGGTGCGAAACAGCCGCAGGTTGACGATCGGGTGGGGCTGACGCAGTTCGACCCACACCAGGGTCGCCAGACTGACCAGAGCGATCAGCGAGAAGGCCAGAATGTAGGACGATTCGAACCAGTCCTCCTGCTGCCCCTTGTCGAGCACCAGTTGCAGCGAACCCAGACCGAGCACCAGCAGCCCCAGCCCCCAGTAATCGATAGAGAAGCGTTCGGCCCGCTTGAGGTAGGGCGGGTCGTGGATGAAGACCCCGGCCATGATCACCGCGACGATCCCCACCGGGATGTTGATGTAGAAGATCCAGGGCCAGCTGAAGTGGTCGGTGACCCAACCGCCCAGGGCCGGGCCGATGATCGGCCCGAACATGGCGCCGATGCCGAAGATGGCCATTGCCATCCCCTGCTCCTTGGGCGGAAAAGTCTCCATCATGATGGCCTGGCTGTTGGGGATCAGCGCGCCGCCCGCCGCCCCCTGCAGGATGCGGAAGCAGATCAGCAGTTCCAGGTTGGGGGCGGCCCCGCAGAGCAGCGAGGCGAGGGTGAACAGCACCATGCAGGTGATCAGGAAGCGCTTGCGGCCGAACATCCGCGACAGCCAGCCGGTCATCGGCAGCACGATGGCGTTGGCCACCAGGTAGCTGGTCAGTACCCAGGTGATCTCATCGGTGCCGGCGTTGAGGCTCCCCTGCATGTGCGGCAGGGCGACGTTGGCCACCGAGGTGTCGATGATCTCCATGATGGTCGGCAGCATCACCGTGACGGTGATCAGCCACTTGTTGACCGAAGGCGGATTGCGCTCCATTGGCGGCGGCTCAGTCGAAGGGATTGAAAGGGGCGAGGATTTCACCCAGGCTACGGCCGGTATGCACCTCGGGAACCACGCTCATGCCGACCCGCAGCAGGTGCTCCGGGTCGCTGCCGGGCTCGATGGCGATCTTTACCGGGACCCGCTGCACCACCTTGACGTAGTTGCCGGTGGCGTTCTCCGGCGGCAGCAGCGAGAAGGCGGCGCCGGTGCCGGCCATGATGCTGTCGACCCGCCCGGCGAACTCCCGGCCCGGGTAGGCATCCACCGAGAAGGCCACTTGCTGGCCGGCCTTGATGTGAGTCAGCTGACTCTCCTTGTAATTGGCGACGACCCAGGGGGCCTCGAGCTCGACCAGCGCCAGCAGCGGCTGGCCGGCCTGCACGTTGTTCCCCGGCTCCACCGTGCGGTGGGTCACATAGCCGGCCACCGGCGCGGCGATGGTGGTGTAGGAGAGGTTGAGCCGCGCCTCCTCCAACTCCGCCGCCCGCTGGGCGATGCGCGCCTCGCTGCCGTTTTCCGGGGCGGCGCCGACCATCGCCCGCGCCCTGGCCAGGGCGGCCTGGGCCTGGCTGAGTTGCGCCTCGGCGACCTCGTGCTGGGTCCGCAGCCGATCGACCTGCTCGCGGGGGACCACCTCCTTGGCCAGCAGGGCCTCGCCCCGGGCCAGGTCGAGATGGGCCTGCTCCAGCTGTGCCCGGGCCCGGTTCAAGCCCGCCTGAGCCTCGTGGACCAGGGCATAGTCGCCGGAGGTTTCATTGCGGGCCAGCGCCAGGCGGGCCTCGGCGTAGTCGACCCGGGCCTTGAAATCCGCCGGGTCGAGCCGCACCAGCGGCTGACCGGCGGCTACCCGCTGATTGTCCTCGACCAGCACCTCCAGAACATGCCCCGGCACCCGGGGCGAGATCCGGTGCACATGCCCCTCGACAAAGGCGTTGTCGGTGCTCACCCGCACCTGGGCGTCGTACCACATCCACCCTGCGCCGAGCGCCCCGGCTATCAGCAGGGGCAACAGCACCAGCCGGACCCGGCGCGGGCGGCCGCGCCCCGCTTTCGGCGCCGCCTGCTGCGGTTTCTCGCTGCTTTTTTCTTCTAGCTCGTCACTCATCGGTTGTCTCTCTCCTCAAAGCTCCCCAGCCGCTCTCTGTACCCGGGCGATGGCCACCCGGTAGTCGAAAACGGCCCGGTGATAGTCGGTTCGCGTGGTGGTCAGCAGGGTCTGCGCATCGAGCACCTCGGTGGCGGTGCCGACCTGCTCACGGTAGCGCCCCTGGTTGAGGCGCAGATTCTCCTCGCCCTGGCGGATCGACTCCCTGGCCACCTCGATGCGCTCGGCGGCCACCTGGGCGTCACTCAGCGCACTTTCGTATTCCAACCGGGCCTGCTCGGTCAGGTCCCGGAGCCGCGCCCGCTCCCGCTCCCGGGTCAGCAGCGCCTGGCGCAGCGCCGAGGTGGTCGCCAGCCCGTCAAACAGGTTGATCCGCACCCCCAGCGTGGCCGAATAGAGGGTCTGTTCGCGCAGGTGGCTGTTCTCCTGATAATCGACGGCGCCGTGGGCGAACAGCTCGGGCCAGTATTCGCTACGGCTGGATTCCACCGCCAGGCCGGCCTGTTCCACCACCGCCTGCTGGGCCTGCAGCCCCGGTCGCTCGGCCACCGCCCGCAAGGCGTCCCCGGCCGCGGGCAGGGCCTCCGGGGCGACGTCTTCCTGCAACTCGCCGCGCTCCTCGGTGCCGCGGCCGATCAGGTAGTTGAGCAGCCGCCAGGCGTTCTCGCCCTGGTTGTGCCGGGAAAGCTGGCGCTGGCGGCTGCCGGCCAGGGAGACCTCGGCCTGCAGCACGTCGTTGCGGGTCACCATCCCCTGCTCGTAAAGCGCCTGGGCGACCCGCAGGTGCTCGCGGTTCTGCACCACCTCTTCCGCGGCCGCCCCTTCGAGCTTCTCGGCTTCGAGGATGCGGTAATAGGCGGTGACGGTCCGCAGGAACACCTCCTGGGCCGATTCGCGCAGCTCAAACTCGGCGGCTTGCTCCAGGGCCCTCGCCTGTTCCACCCGGGTCCGGGTGCGCCCGAAATCATAGAGCATCTGGTCGACCTCAAGCCCCAGGGAGGCAAAGTTGCGGTCGGTCGACTCCACTTCGCCCTCGCCGATGAGAAACGCCTGGGGGTCTTTGAGCACGGTGTAGCCCGCCGCGGCATTGACCCTGGGCAAATAGCCGCTGCGCGCCCGGGCCACCTGGTCGCGGGCGATGCCCGGGGCGTGGCCGGCGGTTCGCAGGCTCGGGTTGTTGGCGGCGGCAAGCTCCAGGCAGGCGTCCAGGCTCAGCGGCTCCGCCCGCAGCAGCGCCGGGGCGGCGAGCAGCAGGAATACAACGATCAGACTGCGCACGGCAGGCCTCCTTCAGGCGCGCAGCTTTTCCAGCAGCGTGCAGAGAGTTTCATATTCACCGGCCCCCAAGTTGGCCACGATGCGCTTGCGCACCCCCAGGGCGATCCCGGTCAGGTCCGCCTCCAGCGCCTTGCCCGCTGAGGTGAGGCAGACCAGGTAGGAACGGCGGTCCTCAGGGTTGGCCTCGCGCCGCACCAGCCCCATCTTGGCCAGGCGGTCCACCAGCCCCCCGAGAGTGGTCCGGTCGACTTCAGTGCGGGCCGACAGCTCAGTCTGGGAGATGCGGTCGCGTTTCCACAAAAAGGCCAGCAGGGCGAACTGGGGCGGGGTGATGCCGAAGGGTTCCAGTTCCTTGCGAAAATGGGCGTAAAGCCGCTGGTGAGCCTTGGCCAGCAGAAATCCGACGCTGTTTTCGATATCAAACGCGGTCATTTGAGCCCTCCGATATTCTCACTGTGCTTATTATCAGCATACTGAACAGTTGGGACGATACGCCCCTTCCCCATCAATGTCAAGGCACCCGCCGGGGATGGAGAATTTCCCTTGCCAAGCCGCGGGCAAATCAATACATTGTGCCTGCCCGCCCGAGGGTTCTGAATGTCATCCCCTTAAAGGCCGGCCCCAAATCCATGCAGATACCCGTTCACACCTTCCGCCTCGATCGTTTCGACCCCCTGCAGCTGAGCCTCGCGTTGTACCCCGAGGGGCCCGGATTTCTCGAAAGCCCCGACGGTTCGGGCCGCTACAGCATCGTGCCGCTGCGCCGCAGCGAATCCTACCGGCTTGACGATTCGGGGCTGGTGCGCATCGGCAGCAGCGACGGCGAGCAGCCGCTCCCAGGCGACCCCTTCCAGGTCCTCGAAGAGATCCTGCGCCGGCGCCGCATCCCCCGCCGGCCCGACGGGCCGCTGTTCCCCGGGGGATTTTTCGGCTACCTGGCCTACGACCTCGCCGGCTGGATCGAGGAGCTTCCCCGGCATGCCCGGCGCGACCGCAACCTGCCCCATCTCTGGCTCGACTGGGTCGACCTCGCGGCGGTCTACGACCACCGCTCCGGCTGCCTGACCCTCGCCTCCCTCGACCCCGCCGACGATTTGGAGCCGCTTGAAGGACCAATCCGCAAGGCGCTGGCAGCCCCCACGACCGAGGCCTCCTTCGCCTGCGAAATGCTCCCTTCCCCGCTGATCAGCCAGCAGCGGTTCGAGGCCATGGTCGCCAGGGCGAAACAGTACATCGCCTCCGGCGATATCTACCAGGCCAACCTCTCCTGCCGATTTGATGGTAGAATTACCGGAAGCACGGCCTGCCTGTACCGCAAGCTGCGCAGGGTCAACCCCTCGCCCTTTGCCTGCCTGCTGCGCTCGCCGGGGCTGGAGATCATCTCCTCCTCGCCGGAGCGGCTGGTCTGCCTGCATGGGGAAGTGGCCGAGGCCCGCCCCATCGCCGGGACCCGCCCCCGGGGCTTCACCCCGCCGGAGGATGTGGAGCTGGGGCATGAACTGCTGGGGCACCCCAAGGAGCGGGCGGAACACGTCATGCTGCTCGACCTGGAGCGCAACGACCTCGGCAAGGTCTGCCGGGCCGGCAGCGTCCAGGTCGACGAGTTGATGGTGCTCGAGCGCTACTCCCACGTCACCCACATCGTCTCCAACGTGCGGGGCCTGCTGCGCGAAGAGGTCGGGCCCTTCGAACTGATCCGCGCCATGTTCCCCGGCGGCACCATCACCGGGGTCCCCAAGAAGCGCTGCATGGAGATCATCGAAGAGCTCGAGCCCGTGGGGCGCGGCAGCTACACCGGCAGCGCCGGCTACATCAGCGCCACCGGCGACATGGACCTCAACATTTTGATCCGCACCTTTCAGCGCTTTGGCGACGAGCTCACCTACCAGGTCGGTGCCGGCATCGTCGCCGACTCGGAGCCGGAGCGCGAATGGCACGAATGCCTGGCCAAGGGAATGGCCTTGCGTAAAACCCTGGAGGAGCAGTCATGATCATCAGTATCGACGGCGCGTTTCTCGATCCCGGAGATGCCAGACTCCCCGTGGACGACGGCGGCTTCCTCTACGGCGACACCCTGTTCGAGACCATCAAGGCGGTCGGCAAGCGGTTTCTGCTGCTTCAGGAGCACCTCGACCGCCTGGAGCTCTCCGCCCGGCTGCTCGACTTCCCCTGCGACCGCAAGCGCCTCGAACGCACCCTGACCCGCGCCACCCAGCACCTGAGCGCCCCCGTCTCCCGGGTGCGCCTGACTCTGACCCGCGGCAGCTTCGAGGGGCTCGAGTTCCCCCAGGAAAAAGCCGCGCGCTTCATCCTCACCGCCAGCCCCTGGCAGGAGCCTGACGAGGAGGAGCGCGAGGCCGGCATCACCTGCGTTTTCGCCCCCAACCGCCGGGTCAACCCGCTGAGTCACCTGCCGCAGATGAAGCGCGGCAACTACGCCGACTGCCTCTACGCCGCCAACTTCGCCAAAAGCAAGGGGGCCCGCGAGGCGCTGTTCATCACCGATTCCCGGCTGCTGCTCGAAGGGGCGACCTCCAACCTGTTCCTGGTGCGCGGCGACACCCTGGCCACCCCCCCGGCAGGCGAAGTGGTCCTCGGCGGCATCATGCGCCGCCAGATCCTGCAGGTTGCCGCCCAACTCGGCCTGCAGACCGAAGAGCGCAACATCCAGGTCTCCGAGCTGGACGACTGCGACGAGGCCTTCATCACCAATTCCCTGGTCGAGGTCCTGCCCATCGCCCAGGTCGAAGGCTGCCGCATCGCCCGCGGTGAACTGTGGAAGCAGCTCTTGGGCAAAATCCGCGAACAAGAGGAAAACAAGGCCCCCTAAGCGGTTAAATTGCTTGACCGCCCCGCCCTCTCCTTTTATAATTCACCCCGCTCGTGCCGAAGTGGTGGAATTGGTAGACACGTCGGTCTCAAAAACCGATGGCTTCTGGCCGTGCCGGTTCGATTCCGGCCTTCGGCACCAAGTACTTGAAATAATTGACTTTTCTCCTCAGCTGGGTTCGCTGCTACACGAACTGCTACAACGGACCGAGGAGACAGTCGATGCCCGCGATACACCTCATGGAGCGCGCCGGAGTCTACTACTTCAGGCGCGTTCTGCCATCTGACGTACGTCCTTATTTCCCCGCCAAGGAGATCTGGCGGTCCCTCAGGACCCGGGACCGCAAAGCCGCCATTCCCCGCGTCGAGCGGCTCAATTCGGAAACAGAGCGCGTAATCACCCTGATCCGGAGCCGAGCATTGAACAGAGCAGAAATCCACCGCGTTGTAAAAACCTACCTAGAGCGAACCCTGGACGGCCTAGAGCATCACAGGGAGAGCGGATCCACCCTTCACGATCTGGCCCAGGGCTCACCTCTCGACGTCTGGACCTGGAACGAGGACCTGATCCCCTTGGCTGGAGGGTTTCCGGATGCCCATGGGGGAAGTGTCCCACGGGCAGGGCGCGAGCAGCTCGTGAGCCACTACAAGCAGAAGGTAGAGGCACTCGAGGCCCAACTGGCAGGAAGGCACATCGACCTGTTCCTGGAAGAGCAGGCAAATGCCCTCATCGCGATCACCAAGGCAGATATCCCCACCTACAGCAGCAACGATCACGAAGGATTCGCCAACCACAGCCCCATGCCCCAGGAGTTCCGGGTGCTCTGTTTCGAGCTGCTCAAGGCCAAGATCTCAACCTACCGGATCGAGATCGAGCGGCTGATGGGCAACTACGATAATGCCTATGACAGAGCGACAGAGCGTTTGCTGGCGCCCCCCACGGACACGACTCCGAGCGTCCCTCCTGCGCCACCCGCGGACACATCTCCCAGCGTCCCTCCTGCACCGGCAGAGGCCACCCCGGGCCCAACCCTTACCGAGGTCATCGACATGTACATGGCCGAGATCCGCGAAAAGGGCCTCGAGGAAGTGACGTACGGGGAGTACGAAGATGCCTGCAGGCTTCTGGTGCGAATCATTGGTGAAAAGCCGGCGGCCGAACTCACCCGGGACGACATACGTACCTATCGGGACACAATACGCAAACTCCCCGCGCATATGAACAAGAGGCCAGAAACCAAAGGGAAAAGCATCGAGGCGGTCCTTGAAGTCGCCCAAAAGAAACGCCTCAAGCCCATCTCCGATGCTGCCGTGAAAAAAAAGCTAGGACAGGTGAAGGGCCTCGTCAAGTGGGCCAGCGGTGACGGTGTGCGGCTGATCCCGCATAATGTCGGCGACGGCGTAAACCTGCCAAAAACCACCAAGGGGCCAGTCCGTGAGCAGAAAAAACCCTACACTCAAAAGGACATCCAGGGGCTGGTCGATGGCCTGGTCGCCGAGAGGGAAAAAGGCACCTTCGAACAACACCCCGAACGGTACTGGGTCCCGCTGATCGGGATCTTCTCGGGGATGAGGCTCGAGGAGATCTGTCAGTTGCACACAGCGGATGTTCGCGAGGTCGAAGGGGTGTGGTGCTTCGACGTCGATTGGCTTGACGAGTCCGGCAAGGTGGCCAAACGCCTGAAGACCGGAAACGCGAAACGACTGGTCCCTGTCCATTCGACGCTTATCGGACTCGGCCTCCTGGAGTACCTTGACCACATAAAGCGTGCGGGACACCCACGCCTCTGGATGAAGTTGACCAAGACCGCCAGAGGAAAATACCAGAGGAACATCAAGGACTGGTACAATGGCGCAGATAACCGGCCGGGGTTCGAAAACCTCTATATCGACGACGACCCCAAAAAGTCATTTCACTCCACCCGCCACTCTTTCGCTAATGCACTCAAACAGGCTGGAGCCGACATGTTGGTTGCCGGCGAGGTCTTGGGACACAAGCTCGAGGGTCTTACCTTCGATAGATACGCAGATCCTTACCGAGTTGCGATCAAGAAGGCAGTGGTAGAACTCGCCCAGTACGGGGTGGAATTTGTGCCCCGCCTGGGGTGCTGGAACGACTGGCCTTGACTGGGCGGCCGAATGGCCGCCCTTCGGGCGAGCTCACGCAAAGTGGGCCCGGACAATCGACCAATGCACTAGTACATTCACAACATACTGAAATAACTCACAAATCCATATTGACACCCCCCAGAAGGCAGAGTACCCTCGAAGTATCGATCAACCTCTGCCTCCGGAGGAGAAACTGCATCATACCGCATTAGACAAGGCATGCCGCTCGCCCCGCCTTGAAGTCCTTCCCTCTCACTATTAACAACGACCTGGACGAGTTGGCAACGAGGGTAGACATTCTGGTGCAGCTTGGCAAGCAACTGAAATGGGGTGACAAATCCATAGGCTTCCTACCTAGAGCGTGCAAGAAAAGCCTCCACCGTAGGAGTAGCCCATTCCCGGGCTTCGACCTCGTCAGGGCCGTTGTAGTCGCCGTTCAGCGGGGTGTCGCGGTTGAACGCCTGCAGGGCGTGCTTGTACTCGTGAGCGATCGTCGTGAGGATCTTAAGGTCGGTGCGCCCGTCGAGGATCTTCTCGCCCATGAAGAAGGTCGGCTTCTGGTCGAGCGAGATGGTGATGACGGCAAACGGCCCGACCTTGTGGAAGGTTCCGGCGGCATCGCCGTACTTGCCGTACTTGACGGTGGGCTTGCGGGTCGTCTTGACCTCAAGCGCGACGCCCGGAGGCAGCGGGTGGGTCATCTGCAGGTAGCTCAGAAATTCGCGAAAGATCTTCTTGATCATAGGGCCCTCCGTTGCCAATCAGGGAAGCGACACTGGGTCCCTGACGCAATTCATGCAAATAAGAAAGGTCGTGGCTAGATATCATTTCAACCTCCCAAGAGGAGACACAGCTATGCATCTTCCTTTAGGAGCAAATGCCGAAATCATAGGTGTGTTTGACAAGCCACACTCGAGGACTGAGGTCGACCTCATAACTCGTTATGATCGCTTCTGTAGGGCATCAAGGGTGCCTATCGGGCGACTTAGCATAAGGAGGTCGGAAGGCAGGGTCCTGTTGAGCGACATCTACCTCCCAGATCGCAGGTTGATCATAGAGGCTAAAAACCTCGGCGACCTGGCCGAATCCTACCGAGTACGCCAAAATATCAAGACAGCCTTAGCACAACTTCTCGACTACGCCCGCTTCATCGACGACCCCAAGCTAGCAGTCCTGTTGGATACAGATGTCAACGATGACATAAGATCTCTCCTATACTATTACGGCATCGGCATAATCACAGACGCTGGGTATGGAATCTTTGAAGAATCGTGGCCTGATCAAGTATCGATGCAGCAACCTGACAATCGACTGTCTTATTAAAACTCGGCTATATAACTGAATCAATTTCTTTTCGCGGGAAACGACAGGGGTTCGCACCACACGCAGTCGCCGCCGAGAAAAAGGCCGCCCCCACCTTATTTGGCTCAACCATTGCGCAACCTCCCAACAGCCGCAGCCATCCCTAGCCATAGCTTTCAACTGCAGTTGGATTACCGGGAGTGTCCCAACCCCTGGGTAAGGTCATGGCACCACCGACTGCGGTGATACTGAGCCCGTCAATCTTACTGTCACAGCCCCCCCCCCCCTGCAGGACTCTATGAACGCTGCGTACCCCGATGCCAAGTTTGTCGGCGATTACTTGTTTAGTTAGGCCCTAGCTAGCGAGTTCCCGTACCTGAAGGGCCTTTGCCCTGGCGGTAGGTTTTCGGCCGCCGTATTTACCTGCTCGCTTTGCCGGTGCAATCCCTTCAGCCTGTCGCTCCAGCATCATCTCCCGCTCAAAGGTAACTATTGTGCCTAACATGGTCAGCATGAGCCCGCCGGTGGGAGTGGAGGTGTCCAGGTCGATGCTCAGGACCTGAAAGGCTACCCCCTTGCAATGCAGTGCATCCACGATTTCCAGAAGGTCTTTTGTGCTGCGGGCGATACGGTCGAGGTTCGTGCCCACATCGGTGTCACCCTCTCTTACGTAATCCAGGAAAGCTGCAAGTTGCGGCCGGTCAGTTTTAAACCCACTGGCCTTCTCCTGAAAGATCCGTTCAGCGCCAACCAAAGCAAGTTGCTCCAGCTGGGTTTCAAGCCTCTGGCCCACTGTCGAAACCCTGGCGTACCCGATTGTTTCCCCATGCCACCCTCCTATCTGATCGAGACAGGAACCCCTACCAGAATGTGCCAATAGACTCACAGTGATTTTGGCAAGACTCTGCCAAAATCGCAGAACAACCCTATTGGCACCCTTTGGGCATTGACTGCTCCCTCTGCCACAAAGGCATGGCCTAGTGGCGTGCAAAGAGCTTAAGGCCCTAGGCCCGCCATTTCCCGTTAAAAAGTTGTGGCCAGAAAGGTTGCCTCATGATAATTAAACAATAACAACCGTAAACAACGTCATCAGGAGGCTATATGTCACGAGTTGAGATAGACTTCAGGGAGACGCCCAACCCCGACTGCATGCGTTGCAATCAGGGGACTAGGAAGGCTCGTTGCACCAACGGTTTATGCAACAGGATAAGCTCGACTCTGGACGGGGCCCCCCTGCGGTGCGTTGGGAACTGGGGGCAGGACAAGACTCGTTTTCTGCTCCAGTACCTAACGATATTCGCAAACGGGATGAAAAAAAAATTTAAGGGAAACCTACACTACACCGAGATTTGCTCTGGCCCTGGACGGTTGATTGATTTTGAGGCAGCTCGAGAGTTCGACGGCACATCCATCGCCTTCTTAAACCACCCCCACGCAAAACACCTAACTGACGCCACCTTCATTGACATCGACAGCAACGCCCTTGAGGTCCTTCAATCCCGGGTAGAATTTCTGGGTCTAATGGGTCCAAAAGTCTATGTTCGCCCAGGAGATTACACGTCCACCGAATCAATCGATGCGGCGACCAGCCATCTAAATGGCAGGGGCCTCCACCTTTTATTTATCGACCCAACCGACATGAGCTTACCCTTCTCCACGGTCGAACACATCGTTAGGCGGCTTGGTAGTGTCGACCTGCTTATCAACGTGGCTTTTGGAACCGACTTTGTTCGTAACGCCAGACGAGCACTAGAAGGTGACCCCTCTCGGGAAAAATACGAGCGTTTTATTGGGAGCTCGGGCTTCTTTGAGCGCCCGGATGTTCATAAGATATTGCTCTCATCCCGGATGGAAAACGAACTCAAGTCCGCACTTCAGGCAGAGTTGCAGCTTAACCTCGGAGCCCTAGGGTACAAATTCTTTGACTACCAACCGGTCCGGCACTACTATAATTTGCTGTTCGCCTCCAAGCACCAACTGGGCATGAAATTCTGGCGGGAATCCCTCAAGTACGCCCCAAACAGTCAATTAGGATTGGGTTTCTAAACGTGGCAGATCACTCAAAAATCGAATGGACCGAGGCTACATGGAACCCGGTGACCGGATGCACTAAAATTAGCGACGGTTGCGCGAATTGTTATGCTGAGCGACTCGCCAAGCGGCTAAGGGCCATGGGTAACGCCAAATACTCCGACGGTTTCAAGGTCACTTTACATCCCGGCTCCCTTGAGACCCCTTTGGCCTGGCGTCAGCCCCGCATGGTGTTTGTCAATTCTATGGGGGATCTTTTTCATCACGAGGTCCCTCTGGACCTCATCCAAGGAGTATTCAATACCATCAAAAAATCCCCGCAACATACCTACCAAATTCTGACAAAACGTGCTAGCAGACTGGCGCAGTTGGCCCCGATTCTTCAATGGCCAGACAACCTCTGGATGGGCGTTACTGTGGAGAACGGCAAGTATCTTGATAGAGTTAATGACTTGGCTACTGTTCCAGCGAAAGTCCGCTTTATTTCCTGCGAACCCCTACTAGGACCTCTCAAGGGGCTAAACCTAAATGCGATCGACTGGGTAATCGCCGGTGGAGAATCGGGGCCTGGTGCACGGCCCCTAAACCCTGATTGGGTTAGAGCACTGCGAAATATCTGCATGGAGCAAAGTGTTCCGTTTTTCTTTAAACAATGGGGAGGGGTCAACAAGAAGAAAACGGGCCGCATCCTCGATGGTGTTGAGTGGGCTGAATATCCAAAAGCTGTCAATGATGACTAGAGTTTTTGCAATTATCACCCTATTTGTCGCTGATCTAGAACAACGTGGTCAATGATCAGACTCTCACCAAATTAGCGAGGTGTAGGGTCTGGACCATTAGTCGAAATTGTTCACCAGATATTTTCCAGACATGGATTCGGTCCAACCGCTGAACATCTACGGATCCAGGAAGTAAAATTTTAAAGTACACAGTGCCACCCACAACTACAGCTAGAGCATCTTCATGGATCAGTGTTATTGCGTCGCCCAGAATGCGTGAGATCGCAACTGTGGCGTTAATTCGAGCAACAGAGTCCCTGTAATGAGGTCGTGACCAATAGCCGAGACCTGAGAGGTCTTAATCGAGGACCACATAGGTGGCCCCGGCCTGTTGACTGGTAATGACCTGGCCAAGTTCAAGCGTTTTTCCCCTGCATTTAACGGTAATCTCCCCTCCTGTTCCGGCATCATTTTCCTGGAAATATGCCATAAGGCTCGGGCCGTTGAAAGACATGAATCTCTCATTCCGCATGCTTAAGATCTTCCACGCTTGACCGTTTGGGGGCACCTAGCACTTGTGCTATGGTCTGATTTGTATCGACTTGGGGTAAGGTAGCCTCGCCGTTCATGCAGCCCACCTCAGAGGATCATCAAACAGGTTTTTCAGCCTGTATCTGTTAAACCAAAGCAACCCACCTTTTCCGGACCTATCAGGGAGGTTTCGACGGATATAAGCCACAGATCCTTCGTCTCTGACGGTCTCCATGTGGATGCTTTTTGGGTCTTTAACCAGCGGTGAACCAGCAGCCTCCAAAATGCGGTAGAGTAGCCCTGTAGTAACCCCCTGAAACTTCTTACCCGTCGAACTGATGATGACCAGGTGGGCGTGATTACCCCGAAGGCGGTTGTGAACCCCGATAGCGGCAAGTTGGGTCCTGAGATATTTGCTTAAGGGGCGTATGAGTTGGGCCTGCAGAATCTTGTAGGCCTGTTGTTCATTGGCAGTATCACGTGGGAGGTGTACGGTGAGAAATATTTCCCATGGAATGCCTGAAAGGCTTTTCATCGTCTGTAAATCCATTGGCTTACTCTCTGTTGTCACAATATCATGGTTGTAAGGTATAATGGGGACTTGACTTCGCAACGGGTTAATCCGCCTCGGCTGAATGAATTACAGGATTCAACTAATCGGGTCTTGTGGCCCGCTGAATCAGTCTTTAGACCCGGTTCAACTGACTCATGGCGGTTTGCTTTTCTTTTTGCGAGCTCAACGTTACTCCGTTGTCGGTACATTACCGTCGATTCGAAGCAACCTGTAAGCGTCAATTAGCCTGAAAATACCAGTATGCTCAAGGACCTCTCTATGCGCCGCCAAGATGCGGTAGCGGTGGGCAGTTTGAACTGCGCAATCACAGTGCTGCTTGATCCAGCGATTCAAGGCTGTGGTATCTCCGTCAAAATCAGCCAGGACCTCTGCAAACAGCGCCCCAGCCTCTGCCATCCTCAGCGTGTCATTCATCAAACGGTTAATTTTTAAAGCTCTTTCGTCTGTGGTCTGGTTAGTTCGGACAAAGTTCATTCAGTCACCTCCAGGTAGGATTTGTGCTTCTACCTCCTTATGTCCTGTAAGACCCCACCATTTATCAGAATTTTTTCTAAATTTTTTATTTTCTTTGCAAGTTACTGATTTTAAATAGAAGAATTATATATCAAGTCGGGCTGTGGGTAGATGTGGCCGAGCCCCCCCTAAAAAATAACCGACTGTTTTAGTCTGGTTTTTTTAATGCGTCTCTGTTCGGTATCCCCTAGCAAGAAAAAAATAATCTTGTTGCGTCCAGCTACAAGAGCTGCTACAAAGCAAATACTCAGAAGAGGAGAACCTAACAAAAGCACGGCCCAATAACTAGCTGAGAATTTGAGCTTTTTGGGCGCCAAATAGAAGCCGGTCCGATTCCGGCCTTCGGCACCACACCAACAAAGAAAAGCGCCTCAACCCGGATGGGTGAGGCGCTTTTTTCATTTCCAACTTCCCTTGAATCATTTTCGCAAACGGACCAACGTAGCCCCCCATCCGCCAGCATCTTCTCCTGCCAAACGAAAGGACACAACCTCCGGAAACCGGCCGAGAATGGCATGTACGGTCCGTTGCAGAGTCCCGGTCCCCTTACCGTGAATAATCCGCACGTCAAGAATCTCGCGCTTGCGGCATTCGGCCAGGTAAGTTGGCGTGGTCCGACCCCGCAATTGAGCAATTGAAAAGTCTGAATTTTCGTCATGTCGGGTCATACTCACCCAAACAGACTCTATGACTCAAACGAACGCCCCTGCCAGGGTTAGCCCGGCAGCTTGGAAATCAGGGTGTCCATGACAAAATCAAAGGCCGTATTGAAATCCCACTCCGCATCAGCAGTCAGGAGCGGCCGGATATCCCCAGCGAATTGGGGGTCGTCCCGCTTCTCCAGCAGGTTTTGTTCGAATTGCGCCCGGGTTATCTGGTAGCCACCATCATCCATGTATTTCAGAAAAGCTACGATGATTCGGGCAGCATCCGGCGAGCTTCCGCCGCCGTTAAAAGCGTGCCACAGGTCGAACAGATCGCGCCCCTTCTTGCGCTGGTACAGAGCCCGCAGTTTGGTCCCCAACAGTTCCTCAAGGTCATAGGTCAAGATCTCCGCCGCCCCCGAGAACCAGCGCGAGTCGACCGCGAAAGGATATTTTCGAAACCCGAAGACGGAAAAATGTTCTCGAGAGTTGATCTCCACCTTGAGACTCATCGGCAAGCCCTCTTCGGACTCGAAGCGGTAGCGAAACGTGACCCGTCCCTGGGACTGCTTCCATTTCGGCGCACCAAGCCAGGGGGTCAAGGCTTCCCGGATGCCATCCATCAACGGACCGATACCCCCGGCCTCAACCTGAACCAGGTCGATGTCCTCCGAATAGCGGGCCGCCGGCATGTGCAGCTTGAACATCGCCGTACCGCCGCGAAACGCGAGTGTTTCCTTCAGCACCGGATGGTTGAAGATCGCCACCAGGGCGCGGCAGATGACCAGATCCTGTTCGACTTGGGACAACTGCAGCCATGGCGCCTTGTCACGCCATTCGGTAATAAAGTCCTGAGAGATCAAAACTCGGCCTCTACCTGGGTGTTGATCATCACGGACCATCGCGCATCTTTGGGCGCGCCCTTGAAGGGCCTGGACCGTTCAAGAGGGGTCGACACGGGTCTTTCCCTAGCTACATGAAGGGCCAGGTCGTCCGCCTTTTCCCCTTCACCGACAAGGTCGAGCAGATAACCCAGGCGCTGCGCCCAGGCGACCGGTGAGTACTTTGCTGCCTCCACAAGCTTTTTCCCGTCCAGTTTTTCGGCAAGTTCTCCCAGGATGGTGGCCACATTATCCAGCCCAACCGAGTGTTCTGGATAGCCAACCAGATCAAAAGCGGTCGCTTCAGGAGAGGATAGTCTAAGAAGTCCGCGGGGAGTTTTGAAATTGGCGGTGGGGATCTCTGCTACATTCTTCCGTGCGATGAAATTCACCCTGACCTTCCCGCATTCGATGCTGGGACGGTTTTTTCCCACCACCACCTGAAAAACCTGGGGCCGGTGATGCGCGGCGCCGTGATACACGGCCGCACTCAAAAGACCCGCGTAATACGGCTCTTGCAAGTGGTTCATGAGTTGGGGAATGAACTGCTCAGGAGGCAGGCAGCCAAAACCCTGGTATTCCGGGGGCACGATCACCCAGAATCCCCTATAGGGCATGGCGATTTCCCCCTTTTTGCTCAGCCTCCTAAGAGCTGCCCGAGTTGCGACGGGATTGGGACCAAGGACTTTGTCAGCGTCTTCGCCGGTGAAGGTGTACTGCCCTTTTGCCACTAAGCCCGAAATGAAATTAGATGCTAACATTTGGCCCCTCACAGATGAATCACTCGCAGAAAGTAACACTTTTCGTTACTTTTGTCGAGTGGTTCATGTGGATAGGAAAACCAAGTTTTTTTGCCAGTAAACATCAAGACACAATGCAAGCATCAGGGAATGAAAAGCTTTCCGTTTTCCCCCATCCCAACCACCGGGTTTTCACCGGGACCTTGGAGCAACATCAGGAATCAACCTGAAAAGCGACGCCGCAAATTCCATGCGATGTGCAGGGAGCGAAAGAAGGCTTCCAACATCAAGCGTCCTGATTTCGATCCCCTTCTGGTGATCGGCCAACGCGCTATAATTGTGCACGTACCCTGCAATGCTCTCGGGCAAGCTCCCCCACCGCGGATAGAGAAGGACCGTCAAAGCAGATCCGTATTCCTTGCCGTAGGCATACATCTGATAGATATCCGCTTGGCTGACGCCTGCGTGAGACTTGTTCATGTCCAGGCGCTTCCATTTGGTGTCGACCAGGCAAACGAGCTCGCCCCCCCGATAAACACCGATATCCGGTCGCAGGTTGAAGCGAGGCTTTCCATTCTGGGTTAACAGACTTTGCCCAGCGACTTGCGAAACCACCGCAAACTTGGTCCCTGCCAGAGCGGTTTTCATTTCGGCGGCAACGAATTTCTCGAATACCTCGTTCATGTCGAACATCAGCGAGTAGACCTGCCGGCCGTCACCACCAGTTTCGGGTGAAGTGCTCCGCAAAATCAACCGCGCCAGATTGACCAGCAACTCATAGCGCGAATGCTGGCGACTGACCTGGAGCTGGTCGGCTTCCTGGCTCGAAAACTCCCAGTCTGCCACCTCGGCGAACTCCATCAGCAGACCTCTGGCCTTCCGTGCCACGGTATCGCTCAGCCGCTGCCCGGCGCAGCAGCGCAGACCGGCCTTGAGCAGGCGGGAGAGCGGGTTGTCCATGGTGAACTCATCCGCGGTGGTGAAAAAGCGTTGCTTCTGGATCAGGTTGTGCCGCTGCTGCTGGGGGAAAAGGAGTTTTCCACGCAGGTAGGTTCGGTTTTCCTCCTCGGAGATATATGCCTTGATAGGGCCTCGCTGCCACTCGCGGGCCAGGTGGTCGACATACAGGTCCAGAAAGGCCGCCAGCAAAGGCCGCTGGGGGTCGGCAAGCCGGGCGATATCCGCGGGCTCGATCGGCACCATCCCAGCCCGGGACACCATCCAAAGCAGGTTTTCCCTGGTGCGGCGGGCATCGAGGGGGCCGGCAGGGTCGTCAATTTTCGGGATCACCTCCAGGCAGCGCTGGCCAACACCCAGGGTTCCAACCCAGTTCGTGCCTTGGATGCTCCGGTAGCCGAGCTTGATCAGCTCCCTCCCCGATTTGGCCTGAAAGCGCTCGATGGCCGCCACCTCCCCTGCCCCGACGGTGCGGGTACGGCTGTCCCATTGCGGGCCAACGGAAACGCGCTCGAACTCTTTAAGCTGGAGGGTATGCTCAAAGGCCGGCATCAGAAGCCATCATAGATCTTGATTATGGACTCGGGCTCTATCTGTACCGGGATCTCGTAAAGCCGACGCTGTGCCATGGCGTCCGTATGGCCAAGGAGGGTGTGAACCTTGGGCATCCGGTAGCTGATGATGGCGTTGTCTTTGGCCTTGGGTCGACCGTCGACATCGAGGGAATCGTCCAGGTCGGCCAGGATCATCTGCACCTTTTCCCAGTCGTTGTAGAAATACTCCTGTAACAGCGGGATGATGCGATTCAAAAAAACCTGTTCGAGCTGCTGATAATTTTCGACCCCCATGAAATACGCATGGCCGATTTGGTGATCCCGGTCGTAAAGGAACTCGATACGGTCGTTCATCGCTTCCAAAAGTTTATCCAAGTCGATGCTGCTAGAACCACCGGGCGCCGTCACGCTCTGCTTACTTAGGAGGTCTGGTCGGGGCATCAATTCCCGAAATTCGAAACGACGCCGCAGAGCCGTATCGAGCAGGGCAATACTCCTGTCGGCTGTGTTCATGGTGCCGACAAGGTGCAAGTTGTCCGGGACGCCGAACAAAGGTGCCCCAGGCGATTGGGTATGGGTATAGGGCAAACGGATGCGAATGCCGCCCTCCCATGCCTGCGTCTCTTCGTTCCAGCGCATCCGCTTGTCGGACTCAAGGAGGGTGATTAGCTCACCGAACACCTTCGAGATGTTGGCACGGTTGATTTCGTCGATAAACAGCGCGTAGCTGTGATGAGGATCACTGACCGCTTTGGCCACCATCTGCTTGAAAATACCGTCTTGCACCTGGTAGGTCAGGCCACCCTCGCCTTGGGAATCGACAACCGGTTTGATCCCTTCGACAAACTCCTCATAGGCATAACTTTGGTGAAAGGTGACGAACTCGCAGCGACGAACCCCTTGGGAGCTAACCTCGACGAAAAATTTTGGAAAAAATTCCTTTTCCAGTTCGTAGGTCTTCCCTGTCCCCGGCGGGCCGTACAGAATCAGGTTTAGCTGCATGCTGACGCGATCCATTTTCGTCGGCTGATCGACCTCGATGGCAGCATCCTCCACAGGCCCTGCCTCAACTTTTTCATCCTTCAGTTTCATATCCGCCCAGTGCTGCACTACCCAGAAGAAACTGTGGATATCAATCATGTCCCGGGGATGCCAATCAGTCAGTTGATCCCGGAGACGGTTCATTATCTGCAAAACCCGTTGGTACTCCGCCGAAGTCAGGCGGTAACCGGTACCCAGGGGTTTTTCGCCAATATTTCGTAAGAATTGGTCGAAAACTCTCGGCTTGATAAAAAAATGTTCCTTGGGGTTCCAGACAAAGAGAAAAAAGGATGGAAAGACTTTGGTCAAGTTGGGCGGGCAGTCGCGTGCATTGAGCCAGTCATGCATCCGACCCAGACTATCACTGACCTCGGAACCAGCAGCCGCGTCCCGCAGGAGGGAATGGAGATGAACCATGAACTGCCGTGTCTGGGCCTCATCGCTAAGAATTTCATCGAAAAAAGTTGCATTGTCACGCCAGCCGGCAAGGTTCTGAATGATGTCCACCCCCGGGAGCTTTCCTCGCAGGAGCCGACCTAATAGCTCGCGGAAACTTTCCGTGGACAGCCCGTCGACCGCGCCGTTAACCCATTCGTCAAGCATTTCATGGGCCATGGTCGAAAGGGCAACCTTGTAGCTGTATTCGTTATCAAGATAAGTCTTACCCGGTTGTTGGAAATCAACAAAATCAGGAAGCTGCTCCCTGAAAATCGCCTTCAACTTTTCAATCATTGGCCCCTCCATCGACCATACCCATTGCCTCAAGGGCCTCGGCCAGTTCAGGCCACATCTGGAACTCATATTCGCCATCCTTATTCTTCCAGGCTTCGGCGATGATCGAGAGCCAGAACGGGCTACCGTCCTTATACCGGTCATCCGGTTCAGCATCCATAACTTGGCAGAGTTTTTTGGCCAGCTTGCCATACTGCAGATTGGCAGCCGCATAGTTCTGGTACCCTACAGTTTCAGCCAGCCTGGTCATGGTAATCCGGCGGTCGGGGGCACTATAGTGGGCGGTCAGCATTTCCTTCTGCTTGTCGGTCAACCCCATATCCACCAGTGCTCTATTATAGCGATCGACAGTTAACAACGGGCCCTCCTTTGACCTAAGAACTATCATTCAAAAATCATCAAAACTGTTTTAAAAACTTTGCTTCAGACATTTATTCAGGGAAGACGTTGCAAAGAGCCCCTCCCTGCCGAAGGTGTCAAAGTTTCAAAGCATGACGGAGTGAATTTGCAAGCTTGGTACCAGCGCCCTTTACAGCCGCCATTCTCGCCGATGTTCGGCCAGAAACTCACGGGCTGGCCACAGGTCGCTGTCAGCAGGAGGAATGATTCCCCGCCCTGAAAGCATCGGGAGCAGACCGGGGAAATTTGGATCAATACCGATGGAGCGGGCAGTGATGACCGTGTAATTGCTGGACACGCCGATCATCCCCTCGTCAAATCCCCAGTGGCAGGTGCGGCAGAGGGCCATGCCGTTACGGATATCGTCATTTTTCGATTTGCTCCATGGCACGATGTGCGCTGCCTCCACCACCGTGTGGCCGTCGGGGGTGATGATGCGGATCCCGCACAGGGCGCAGCGGTGGTCGTAGGCCGTGGTCACCACCTTGCGGAACGCCTGATCACGCACCGCAGGCCGATAGCTTTTCGCCGCCGCAATCTCTTTCACCATCGGCAGGTGGACCTGCTCCTCCAGCACCCGGCTGTAGTCGAACGCCTCCCGGTTGATTATCGACTGCTCCAGCAGCTGTTTCGCCGCTTCATCGGAGAAACAGGAAAGAAGCAGTGCTTCCCTCAACGCCTCCCGCCCTTCCCCGCTCTGCATGACCCTGAACAGGCCGTCGTCCAGCTTGGCCCCGAGGGCGTACTTGCGCAGGTAGGTGACGGAGGAGGTGTTGTTGATGACCGCATCGGTGATGGCTTTGCCCGGCTGGGGGACCAGCTCCCAGAACGGCTCGCGGGCGAGGCGGGAGAAGGGAAAGGCAATACTGCTGGTCTGTCCCAGCGGCACGATCCGCCGCCAGTAGAGATTGAACAGGTCGTTCAGCTCCACCAGATCGGCGGTGACGTCGATGAACGGCGTGGTGATGACACCGCGGTGCACCAGGTCCAGCACCGCCAGGAGCAGCAACGGCTTATGAGGGGCCTTGCGCTTGGTGGCCTCGGTCCAGACCGCGCCGGGGGCGCGGGAGAGGGAGGAGAAGCGCTGGATGTTGTTTGTGAGGTCGATCATGGGTTTTTATGCTTCCAAAATCAAACTATGGCATCTGGACAAAAGAGTTTCCCGCTGGCCACAGCTGTTTAATAAACTCTGCAACCACTTCAAAACTTCCCAAGACCGAACGATGGAGCATGCTGGATCCATGAGCATATTCATTGCGAATCTTTGGGGCCGACTCTGCTAAAGCAGTCATGAAGTCCCAACTTTTATCCTGTTCTGTGATTTCGACTTTGGATGGATCCCATACCGCTTCTGTTGCACCAGTACGCTCCATTTCGGCAATCAATTCCATGCTTGCGCGATGTTCGGCACGAACGCGTGCGCTCTGCCACCAACGCTGAAACCCTTCATTGCGTACCCACCCCTGTTGTTTGGCAAAGAGGATATATGCCTTCAGCCCCGGCCTTTGATTGACAGACTTGCTTGCTGAACGCAGATTGCCCACGCCAATCCGTTCTTTCAGAGCCATTTCCAAGGTTGTGTAAACATGGAGCTGGGCTACGGGGTAGAAACGATAAGCAAACCAGGCGTAAAAAAAGAGGTTTTTACCCGTCTCATAATGGGTAATGATTTTCTCTGGGACAGGCGGAACAAGAGTATAGAAGGATATTGACGCGTAGTGGTCATTCAAGGTCAAGGGCCTAAAGTTCCTGATATCTGGATCGAATCTCTCGAAAAAATTGGATCTAGGATCGGGATCATTTACAAAGGCAAGTGGCTTCAGGTTGTCTGGATTGTATCTATGATTTTTCATTGCACTACCCGCATCCTTTATGATTGTAAATCCGCCTCCAGTAGAGGTTGAATAGCTCGTTCAGCTCCACCTGATCGGCGGTGACGTCGATAAACGGCGTGGTGATGACGCCGCGATGCACCAGATCCAGCACCGCCAGGTGCAGCAGCGGCTTGTGCGGCGCCTTGCGCTTGGTGGCCTCGATCCAGACCGCGCCGGGGACGCGGGAGAGGGAGGAGAAGAGTTTGAGGGAGACGGTGAGTGAGGTCATTTACTTATTTACCTTGAATATGTCGGCCATCTTATCAACTTGGAAGCCTGACCCGGCAACCTTCTCTCTGGACACCATTTGTCTATTTAGTTTTTCAGCATCTCTTTACTTGTTGGTTGATTTTTTCTTACTATTCAATTAACAAGGCCATCTGTTTTCATTCGAATAACAAGAGCGTCAACAAGGTCTTTGTCTTTGACAGAAATATTCAGATAAGGATTGCTTACAAATGGAACAGCAAAAATACACAAACTCCATTGAATAATTTTGATACCATCTTCAATCTCGTAGACATATTTTTTACCGCCATAGGAAATATCTGCATTTAGATATATATCATTTCCAGTTTGCATTGGGAAAACTAAGCTTAAAACTGGCGTGACTATTGGAATAAAACCCTTACCCAAAAAAGCCTTTCTATTGATATCAATGTATAATATATTTTGTTTCTTATTAATAACAGGAAATGGTGTACTAGTCACGCTTGCAAAGCACTTACTTTCTAAAAATATTTGATTTAAAAGCTTTTCATAACCCTCCAATTCGCTTGTGCTATTTACGGAATGATGCCAATAATTTGTTTCATGTTTAGAAACATACAAGACAACATCTTTTTTCTCAGAACAATAACTATTACTATATCTATTTCCTACATCATAATATCTTCCTTTATCTGACACAACTGCACAACCGAACAGACCAATCATTGCAACACAACAAAACAGCAATTTAATATTCTTCACAAGACCTCCAAAATTCATTAAAATATCGCGAAAAAAACATCTGTAATTATTGTTTTAAATTTTTTCTTTAGCCGATTGCACCACGCATCGTTTCAAAAATCCTAGGCAAAATAAAAACGCCCACTTCTGAATCGAAGATGGGCGCTGCAGACACCTATTATCAGGCCCACCCTCCTTCGGTAACCCGGCTGTCCCCAAAGAGGATCCTAGGTTTTGCGTCCCCGGATTTCCCCGGGTTTGCCTTTTCGACAGGGTGAAATATTTGTAATTTGATTTTTGTGATAATGGCATTTCCCATCAGAACCGTCAAGTCACAAAAATAAAAATCCACCGTGATTCCAAACCCCTAAAGTGACCATTAGATGCAGTCGGCTCCAGGTAATTGAACCTGCTTAAGAGCATTCCTTCCGTGGACTCACAAGCGTGAAAAGGCGTCAAGAACCCGCCCAACCCACTCGGCCCTTTTCTTCCCCTCCGGCCGGTCCGCCACAACAACCTTCAGTTCACCGAAAGATTTTTGGTGCAATCCGGCATAGCGGATGCCCCCCTTGCTCTCCCCGATGACAATCCCATTATGCTCGAGGACTTTTTTGCCCCAACCACCGGTGATGCAGAGCAGGTGCTTTGGTTTTAAGACGTCGATCTCTTTCGCCAGGATGTCTTTGTCAACAACCAATTCCTCATAGTACCTCCATAAAATGAAAAACGCCCATCTCCTAACCGAAGACGGGCGTAGAAACCCACATCCCCTCTCTTCGGCAACCCGGCTATCCCCCAATGGGACCCGTGGCTTTGCGTCACCGGGTTACCCCGGTTTTGCTCTTATCGGAGAATGAATTTACCCCTCAAAAAACATGAGGGTTAATTGACTGCCATGATCGGGCAAGCTAAGCAATTTACCTGCCAGAAGGCCAATGTCATTTGGATTGCCTTATTTCTACGGACTAATTGAAGAGATAGAATTTTTAATCCGTCGGCGGCCAGCTATTTGTATAAATAGACGACCCTTCACCTCGTCAAAACACCTCGCCTTAGGCAGGTGATCTCGTCTTTTGGCTAGAATTCGAACAATTATGTTGAGGAAGTCAAACCTGTTCCAAGAAGGGGCTAACCTATCCAGAATTTGTATCAGGGAAGTTTCCGCAAACGAACCAGCGTAGCCCCCCAGCCTCCGGCATCTTCTCCGGCCAAACGCAAGGATGCGACCTCTGGGATTCGGCCGAGGATGGCATGTACGGTCCGCTGCAGTGTTCCCGTCCCTTTGCCGTGAATGATCCGCACGTCAAGAATCCCACGTTTGCGGCATTCGGCCAGATAGTCGGGGATAAGATATTTCACCTCCGACGGGCGGAAGGCGTGGAGGTCGAGAACTCCGTCGATGGGAAGCTCGACTTCTTCCGGGATGTCGTGATCTATGTCTTGTTTGGTTGTTTTTGCCATGGCCACCGTCCACCGTAGGGGCGAAAAATTTTTCGTCCCTACATTTTTCGCCTTTCTATGTACCATCACCCGTCCTTATGATTCTCCGGGTTGTTTTTGTCCAGGCCCCATTGTGCCGGGTTGTTGGCGATGTATTCCCTGATTGCGGCCAATTCCCGGTCGTCGCGGATAATCCGTTCGTAATAATTGCGTTGCCATACGTTGCAAATCGGGGTGTTGTTCCTCATCCATTTTGTGACCCCGATTTTGAATCCACGGACAATCGAACCAACTGTTCTGGACGTCCCGCTGGGGTGTTGCGGTGTGGACGCCATTCGGGGCGGTTGCCGTAAGGGCAAAACCCGTTGGGGCGGTTGCCGTAAGGGCAAAACCCGTTGGGGCGGTTGCCGTAAGGGCGAAACCCGTTGGGGCGGTTGCCGTAAGGGCGAAAAATTTTTCGCCCCTACCGTTGCGTTTGCCTCGCCGGGGTCGGTAATCACCAGGATTCCATGGATATGGTTGGGCATGACCACAAATTCATCCAATTTCACCTGGGGAAAATGAACCGGGATCTCAATCCAACATTGCCGGGCTATTAATCCCGCGTCGTTCAACCGCATCCCCCCGTCCACAATCTCTCCGAACAGACATTCGCGGCTATGCGCACAGATGGTCACGAAATAGGCTCCAGTGCGCGAATAATCGTAACCCTTGAGGCGGATCGAGCGGCGACGATGAATCTCGGGATCGTAACCCATCGGTCAGGCGGCCCTCCGTTTCCTAGAAATTTGCAGGTAGAAACAGCGGCCAGATTAGCATCTTCTGTGGATCGCCAGAAGAAAAAAACCGGGCTTAGCATCTCCGCGCTGGCGGGTCAGTCCAAACCAAGCAGCTGCAATAACACATAAGTTTTTTGCGACATAGCGCCACAGGGATCTATGGGGCGATGGTCGAAGGTGAATCCTCATCCTCCCCCTGGGCCCCCCAGGCGCACCAGGGCCTGCAGGGGAAGGTGGTCCGAGGCCTTGCGGGTCGCGGGGGTGCGGATGGCGCGCAGCTGCTGCAGAGCATGGGGAGGGTCGATGAATATCCGGTCGAGGGAGAATACCGGAAAGACGGCCGGAAAGGTGGCCGGGGAAGGTTGGAAGCGGCCGAAGTGGCGGTGCAGCCAGCGTAGGGGCCGGCCGAAAATGAACCATTCGTTGAGATCGCCCATCACCGCCAGGGTCTCCGCCGGGTGCACATCCAGGGCCCGGATCAGCCGCCGGACCTGGAAACGCCGCTCCACCGGGCGCAGTCCGAGATGGGTCACCACCACCCGCAGCCTGTGTCCGCGGATATCGAGGTCGATGTCGAGGGCCCCGCGCGGCTCGCGGTGGGGAAAGCTCAGGTCGATGTGACGCACCGCCTGCACCGGGAAGCGGCTCAACAGGGCGTTGCCGTATTCGCCGTGGGAGCGGACCAGGGTCGGACCGGTGATCAGCTCCATCCCGACCCGCTGCGCCAGCCGCCCCAGCTCACCCGCCCCGGCCAGGTCGTCCTGGTGATTGACCACCTCCTGCAGGCCCAGGATGTCTGCTTGCAACCCCTGGATGACCCGGGCGCTGCGCTCCAGGTCCTCGCGCCCGTCGCTCCCGCGCCAGGCGTGGACATTCCAGGAGACCAGCTGCAGCAGGCCGGGCTCACTCATGGGGCTCATCCCCGGGGAGCCGCTTTTTGCGCCGCAGCCGGCGCCACAGCAGCCAACCGCCCAGGGCCGCGCCCGCCCCGATTCCGCCCAGGATCAGGAGATCTCCCGAGCCGGGGTTTTTCAGGGCACTGACCAGCCCCTCCTCGAACAGGGTGATGGCCAGGACCCCCGGCGCCAAGCCCAGCAGGGTACCGAGGGTGAAATCACGGGGGCGGATGTGACTGGCCCCCGCCACCAGGTTGACTACGGTGAAGGGGGCCACCGGAACCAGGCGGATCGCCGCCACCGCCAGCAGCCCCTTTTTCGCCAGGGCGCGGCTGATGCGGTTGAGCCGGCCGCCGGCCAGATTCCGGACCCGGTCGCGGCCCAGCAGGCGCCCGAGGGCATAGCTCGCCAGACCACTCGCCAGGGCGCCGGCCAGGGAGTAGCAGAAACCGGCGACCGGCCCGAACACCAGGGCCGAGGCGAGAATCAGCAGGGTCACCGGGACCAGGACGAAGCCCCCGGCCACGTAGGCGGCCAGGGTCACCAGGGGGGCGAGGGGGCTGTCGCGAATGGCGAGCCCCCATGCCGAAAGGGTCTCCACATCGAGCCACTCCCCAAGGGGGGACCAGCGCCAGAGCGCCGCCAACCCGAGGGCGGCCGCCAGCAGCAGGCCGAAGCCCAGGCCTTTTTTACTGCGGCCCCCTCGCGGCGCGCCGGCCTCCAGGTCGACGGGGGCGAGCTGCTCGACCAGTTCGCTGAAGGAAACGGGCCTTTCGGGATCGATGACCCCGGCGTCGGGGATCAGTCCATTCAGCCATTCATCCACCTGCGGTTCCAGGGGCGCCAGGCTGCGCTGCCCGCCGCGCAGCTGCTCCACGGTCTCGATCAGCGAGCCCCGCGCCCCCAGGGTCTCTTCCACCCGGGCTGCCGCCATGCCGAGGTGCTCGGCAAGCAGACGGTTGCGAAAAGCGGCGATCCCCCGCCGCAAACGCGGTTCCTCGCCCGCCTCGATGGCCAGGTCGCATTCCGAATCGAGGCCCATGCTGCGGTTGTTGAGGTTGGAGGAGCCGATGCGCACCAGCTTGTCGTCCACCACCAGGACCTTGGCGTGGACGTTGATCACCTGCGGGTCGAGGCCTTCGCGGGTGGGGTAATAGACCTTCAGCCGGCCGTGCCGGTCGACCTGCTGCAGCCGTTGCAGCAGGCGGGCCTGCAGCACCCCCATGGTCCCCTGCTCCAGCCAGCCCGAGCACTCGCGGGGCAGCACCAGGAGCACCTCCGGTCCGCTCTCCTCCGCCAGTCGCCGCTCCAGAGCCCGACCGATCTCCTGGGCGGTGAAATACTGGTTTTCGATGTAGATGAAGGACTGGGCCGCGGCAACGGCGTCCAGGTAAAAGTCCTTCACCTCGCAGACCTGGGTGCTCCCCTCGCAGCCGGGGTCGGTCCGCAGGATCCCCACCGTGGCCCGCTCCAGGTCGGCCTCCACCGACTCGGGCCAGGGGGAGTTCCCCCGCTGCCTGGGACTCTTGAGCCGGCGGCCCGTGGCCCGGCGCCAACGTTCCCGGGCCAGCTCGCCCAGCGCCCGGGCGGCCTCCCCGTCGACCATCAACTGCACGTCGTGGAAAGGCCCGTAAGTTTTGCCGTTGTCGCGGCGGCGCGGCTCCTGCGGCGTATGCTCCGAAGTGTCCCAGCGGGCACTGGCCAGGTCGAGCCCGCCGCAGAACGCCACCTGATCGTCTACCACCACCAGCTTTTGATGATGAGAAGCTCCCACCGGATGCTTGTCGTCCATCTTGAAATGCAGCCGCTTGTGGCTCCCCCAACCGAATTTGAAGATCGGCAGGGGTTCGCGCTCCAGGGCGTAGAGCATGGCGAAGTCCCAGTCGAGGACGTAGATGTGCAGTCCCCGACGGCGGGCGACCAGCCCGTTGAGAAACGCCCCCAGCTCCGTCGGCAGGCCTTCCAGCTCGCTCTGCTCCCCGTCGCGCACCAGGCGGATGCGGCTGTCGATGTCCCAACCGAGGATATAGACGCACTGCCGGGCGCGCAGCAGGGTCCGGGCCAGGGCCCAGAAATAGGCCTCGCCGTCGACCAGAAAGGCTGCCCGCCCGCAGGATGCCAGGCGCCAGCAGTTCTTGCCCTGCTGAAGAATTCCCGAGTTTTTCATCGTCCCTGAACCGCCCATGGGGCGCAGCGCACCCGTTTCCCGCCAAGGTTCTCGGCCTGATTTGCCCATTATAACAGCCCCGGGCCCGCGTCTCCGGGTTGCCGTCTGCGGATCAATTGCATAATCTGGGCGCCATCCTCCTGAGTTCTGCTAGACTTTGTGCAGATGCCCCTGCCCGCCCCCGGCTTTTTCGCGCGGGCTCCCCCGCTTGCCGTTCAAGGAAAGACTCCATGCCCAAGGATAAAAAAGCCCCTTCCTCCCCGACCGTTTTCGATGGCGATAACTCTGCGGTCCACACCCCTTGGCAACGGACAGCCGGCCCCGGCGACGGACGGTCCGACTCTCCCTCGGCCGGGGACGGCGTCGGATCGCCCAGCACCGCGGAGCTCCCCTCGGCCCTTGAGCGGCTGGCCGAAATCGAGCAGCGCCTGCGTGGAAAAACCCCCGCCGTGTTCCTCGACTACGACGGC
This sequence comes from Desulfuromonas versatilis, assembly GCF_019704135.1. Classification (NCBI taxonomy): domain Bacteria; kingdom Pseudomonadati; phylum Thermodesulfobacteriota; class Desulfuromonadia; order Desulfuromonadales; family Desulfuromonadaceae; genus Desulfuromonas; species Desulfuromonas versatilis. Next base: position 1,546,245 of record NZ_AP024355.1, on the reverse strand, counting down.
ACCCTGACCCCCATCGTGCCGCGCCCGGAGGACGCGCTGATCTCCGAGGAGATGCGCGGCGCGGTCCGCGAGTTGGCCGGCCGCTGCCCGGTGGCCATCGTCAGCGGCCGCGACCTGCAGGACGTCCGGCAGTTGGCCGGCATCGGGGAGATCTTCTACGCCGGCAGCCACGGCTTCGACATCGCCGGACCGGCGGGGCGTCGAATGGAGCTGCAGCAGGGGACCGACTACCTGCCGGCCCTGGAGCGGGCCGAGCAAGAGCTGCACGGGCTCCTCGCCGGGGTCCCCGGCTGCCAGGTCGAGCGCAAGAAGTTCGCCATCGCCGTACATTTCCGGCGGGTCGCCGAGGACCGGGTGGCCGACGTGGAGCGGGCGGTCGAGCAGGTGCTGGCAGGGAACGCCGGCCTGCGCCGCACCGGCGGCAAGATGATCTTCGAGCTGCGCCCGGACATCGACTGGGACAAGGGCAAGGCGCTTTGCTGGCTGCTGCCGCAGCTCGGCCTCGCCGGCGAGGGGGTGGTACCCCTGTATATCGGCGACGACCTCACCGACGAGGACGCCCTGCGCGAGCTGCGCGGCCGGGGGATCGGCATCCTGGTGCGCGACGAGAGCCGGCCCACGGCGGCGGCCTACGCCCTGGAGAATCCCGGCGAGGTCGGCATCTTTCTCCAGCGCCTGGCCGAGCTGCTCGACCGGCGCGAAACCCTCAAGGGAGGCACGCCATGAGCAACGGTGCATCGAACCCGGCGGCCCGGGAGGGCCGCAACCAGCGGCGCCCGGTGTATATCGTCGACGGCGCGCGCACCCCGTTTCTCAAGGTGCGCGGCCGGCCCGGACCGTTTACCCCCGTCGACCTGGCGGTGCAGTGCGGCCGCCCGCTGCTGCTGCGCCAGGGCGCTCCCCTTGACGCCTATGACCAGGTCATCCTGGGCTGCGTCAACGTGCTCTCCGGCGAGATGAACCCGGCCCGCATCGCGGCCCTGCGCCTGGGGATGGGCGAGCGGACCCGGGCCTTCACCGTGCAGATCAACTGCGGCTCGGGGATGCAGTCGGTCGACACGGCCTACAAGTACATCCGCGACGGGGCCTGCGAGCTGGTTCTGGCCGGGGGGGCCGAAGCGCTCAGCCACGCACCGCTGATGGTCCGGCCGGAGACCGTGGAGTGGCTCGCCGACCTGCGCCAGGCCGACTCCCTGCCCGAGCGCGCCGCCAGGATCGGCGACTGGCGGCCGCGGATGTTCAAGCCGGTCATGGGCCTGGAGCAGGGGCTCACCGACCCCGTCGTCGGGCTCAGCATGGGGCAGACGGCCGAGGTCCTCGCCCACCTGTTCGGGATCGGCCGCGAGCAGGCCGACCGCTACGCCCTGCGCAGCCACCAGAGGCTGGCCCGGGCCCAGGCCGAGGGGTGGCTGGACGGGGAGATCGAGGCGGCCATCTCCGCCGACGGCGAGATCTTCGAGCGGGACGACGGGGTGCGCCCCGACACCTCCCTGGAGGCGCTGACGAAACTCAAGCCGGTCTTCGAGCCCCCCTACGGCCAGGTGACCGCCGGCAACAGCTCCCAGGTGACCGACGGCGCCTCCTGGCTGATCCTCGCCTCGGAAGATGCCGTTGAAAAATACCGGCTGTCCCCCAAGGCGCGGATCATCGACAGCGAATGGGCCGCCCTCGACCCGAAGATCATGGGACTTGCCCCGGTGCTCGCCGCCAGCGCCCTGCTCGGGCGTCACGGACTCGGACTGGAGCAGATGGAGCTGTGGGAGCTCAACGAGGCCTTCGCCGCCCAGGTGCTGGCCTGCCTGGCCGCCTGGGAGGATGGGGAGTTCTGCCGCGAGGTGCTCGGTCGCGACGGGCCCCTGGGGCGGATCGACCCCGAGCGGCTCAACATCGACGGCGGCGCCGTGGCCCTGGGCCACCCGGTGGGCGCCAGCGGCAACCGCATCGTGCTGCACCTGGTAAACGCCCTGCGGCGCACCGGCGCCAGGCTCGGCCTGGCGACCGAGTGCATCGGCGGCGGCCAGGCCGGGGCGATGCTCATCGAAGCGCTCCAGGAGGGTTCGCCATGAGCGGAAAAATTCTGCAGAGCCTGCTCCCCCGGGAGATGGAACAAGGCCCCCTGCGCGCCGGCGCGGAGACATCCGTCCAGGCATGGGCCAACTGGCACCTGGCCAGGGATGAGGACGGGGTGGCCTGGCTGTTTTTCGACAAAGCCGGCTCCTCGGTCAACCTGCTCGGCGAAGAAGTGCTGCGGGAGCTGGGCGAGATCCTCGAGGGCCTCTCGGCGGATCCCCCCCGGGGAGTGGTGCTGCGTTCGGTGAAACCAGCCGGCTTCTGCGCCGGGGCGGATATCGCGGAGTTCCGCCATCTCGGCGGCCAGGACGCGATCGGCGAAAAGCTGACGGGCGCCCACGCCGTCGCCGATCGCCTGGCGGCCCTGCCCTTCCCGAGCGTGGCGGTCATCCACGGCCCCTGCCTCGGCGGCGGGCTGGAGCTGGCGCTGTGCTGCCGCTACCGCCTGGCGGTGCCGGGCGCCCGGCTCGGCCTGCCGGAGATCCTGCTCGGCCTGCACCCGGGGCTCGGCGGCACCGCACGGCTGACCCACCTGATCGACCCGCTCGAGGCCATGACCCTGATGCTGACCGGCAAGACCCTCGACGCCCGCCGCGCCCATGGGCTCGGCCTGGTCGACGCGCTGGTCGAGGAGCGCCATATCCGCGAGGCGGTGCGGGCCGCGCTCTCCGGGGGCATCGAGGCCCAGCGCAGCGACCTCAAGGACCGGCTGCTGACCACCCGCCCGGCCCGCCAGCTCGAAGCCCGGCAGATGCGCGCCAAAGCCGCCGCCAAGGCTCCCCCCCAGCACTACCCGGCCCCCGAGGCCCTGATTTCCCTGTGGGAGGAGCACGGCGGCGACCCCGAGACGATGCGCCGCGCGGAGATCCCCTCCTTCGCCGGGCTGCTGACCGGCAAGACGGCGCAGAACCTGGTCAGGGTGTTCTTCCTGCGCGAGAAGCTGAAAAAACTGGCGGGGGCCGGGCGCAGCGAAATCGCGCACCTGCACGTGATCGGGGCCGGCGCCATGGGCGGCGAGATCGCCGGCTGGTGCGCCCTGCAGGGGTTGCGGGTCAGCCTCTACGATCCCCAGCCGGAGACGGTCGCCCGGGCCGTTGGCAAAACCGCCGAGCTGTGCCGCAAAAAGCATTTTTCCGCGGCCCGCACCCGCGAGGTGCTTGACAGGCTGATTCCCGACCTGCGCAACCGTGGCGCAGCCCGGGCGGACCTGGTCATCGAAGCGGTGCCGGAGAAGCTCGAGATCAAGCGCCAGGTCTATAGGGAGATCGAGCCCCAGCTCAAGCCGGGGGCGCTGCTGGCCACCAACACCTCGAGCATCCCCCTGGAGCAGCTGCGCGAAGCCCTGGAGGACCCCGGCCGCCTGGTCGGGCTGCACTTTTTCAACCCGGTGGCCAGGATGCAGCTGGTCGAGGTGGTTCATCACGACGCCGTCCGCCCGGAGGCCCTGGAGCTTGCCCGCGCCCTCGTCGGGCGGATCGACCGGCTGCCGGTGCCGGTGGCCAGCGCGCCGGGCTTTCTGGTCAACCGGGCCCTGACCCCCTACCTGGTCGAGGCGATGCTGCTGCTCGGCGAGGGGGTGGCCGCCGAGACCATCGACCGCGCCGCCCTGGAGTTCGGCATGCCGGTGGGACCGGTGGAGCTGGCTGACCGGGTGGGGCTCGATATCTGCCTGAGCGTCGCCGAGCTGCTGCAGGGGCAGCTGGGCCCTGCGGCGGGCCAGGTGCCGGGGTGGTTTCGCGACAAGGTCGAACGGGGCGAGCTGGGGCGCAAGTCGGGGCAGGGCTTCTACCGGTGGAAGGAGGGCGAGCCGCAGAAAGAGGAGGAGACGGCCCTGGCCGGCCCCCAGCTGCTCGAGCGGCTGCTGCTGCCGATGCTCAACGCCTGCATGGCCTGCCTGCGCGAGGGGATCGTCGCGGACGAGGAACTGCTCGACGGGGCGATGATCTTCGGCACCGGCTTCGCCCCGTTCCGCGGCGGCCCCCTGCGCTACGCCCGCACGCGCGGCTTCGCAAAGATCCGGGAGGCGCTGGAGGCGCTGGCCCGGACCCACGGGGAACGCTTCCGGCCCGATCCCGGCTGGACCGAGCGGGACTGAGCGGGACTGAGCCCGGAGCAACCCCGGTCAAAAGGCGCGGGGGTGAATTCTCCCGCGCCTTTTGACAAGATAGATTATTTGTGTTAGAAAGCTTCGAACACGAAACATTTCAATCGAAAAACAAGGAACGGAAAAACGATGAACCGCCTCCCGAAAGAGCAGCAGGAAGCACCCGACGCGACCAGGACCGGCGCGGTTCTGCCCGGGCCCGCAGCCACCCCGCCGGTGCCGAAGGGGAGCTATGAACTGCGCATCCTCCAATCCATCCGGCGGATCATCCGGGCCGTCGAGATCCACAGCCGCAAGCTGACCCAGGACCACGACATCACCGGTCCCCAGCTCGGCTGCCTGCTGGCCCTGGCCGAGGAGGGGCCGTTGACCACCACCCAGCTGGCCCGCAAGGTCTACCTGAGCCCCAGCACCATCGTCGGCATCGTCGACCGGTTGGAGTCCAAAGCGCTGGTGACCCGCCAGCGGGGAAGCCAGGACCGGCGCCAGGTGCGGATCGGCGTCACCGAGGCCGGCGAGGCCCTGGTGGCCAGCGCCCCCTCGCCGCTGCAGGAGACGCTGGCCGAATCCCTGAAGGGACTGCCGGAGCTCGAACAGGTCTCCATCACCCTGGCCCTCGAGAAGCTGGTGGACATGATGGAGGCCCGCAGGATCGAGGCCTCGCCGGTTCTCGAAACCGGCCCCATTGCGCCTCTATCCTCGGGTGAACCCGGCCCCCCCGAAGGTTTCTGACCCCAGCACCCCGCCTGACGATCGCCTTACCACCCCAAACCGCATGAGAGAGTTTGTTGCCCAGGGCCTCCACGAGGCCCGAGGCGCAAAGATATCGCCATGTTTACAGCGTTGCACACCAGGGAGAACCACCCGGCGGCCGCCTGCGTCACATTGCGGCTGCTGATTGTCTGCGTCCTCTGCCTGGCGCTTTGCGGATGTCCGCAGCAGCAGGATCTCACCGGCAAGGCCCCGCAGAAAAAGACCGCCAGGGCTAGAAGAGCCGACCCGCGGGGGATGTTGCTGTGGCCCACCGAGCCCGCTCGGAAAGAGCCGACGGGGCAGAACCTGGGCCAGAAGCTATCCGAAAATGGCCCGCAGCCACGAAAGGGGACGAATTAATCCCAATCGGCCCAGGCCATCGATTGGCCGCAAGGCTCAGCCAATGTTTTTCACTTTCAACTATCTGACTCGTAAAGGAATTTCCTATGCCTATCTACTCGGCTAACCAGAAAAACATAGCCGAACAAATCGCTACCGACACCGTCGATTCCGCCAACTGGAGGGACTGGCGCTGGCAGCTGAAGCACTCGATCCAGAAGATCTCCACGGTGGAGACCCTGCTGGGGATCCGCTTCGGCGAGAAGGAGCGAAAAAAGCTCGAACTGACCCTGCGCAAGTTTCCCCTCTCCATCACCCCCTACTACCTCTCGCTGATCGCCGCCGAAAACTACCAGAACGACCCGGTGTTCAAGCAGGCCTTCCCCTCCCCGCGGGAGCTGGAGATCGAAAGCTGCGACATGGCCGACCCGCTTGCCGAGGACAAGGACAGCCCGGTGCCGGGGATCACCCACCGCTACCCCGACCGGGTGCTGCTGCAGATCAGCAACGTCTGCTCCATGTACTGCCGCCACTGCACCCGCAAGCGCAAGGTCGGCGATAAAGACTCGATCCCCGGCAGCGAGGACATCCGCCAGGGGCTGGACTACATCCGCCGCACCCCGGAGATCCGCGACGTGCTGCTCTCCGGCGGCGACCCGCTGATGCTCTCTGACAAGTACCTGGACTGGATCCTGACCGAGCTCAGGCAGATCGAGCACGTCCAGGTCATCCGCATCGGCACCCGCATGCCGGTGGTGCTCCCCTACCGCATCACCCCCGAGCTGGTGGCGATGCTCAAAAAGCACCACCCGGTCTGGATCAACACCCACTTCAACCATCCCCGGGAGATCACCACCTCCTCCAAGCAGGCGCTGCGGCTGCTGGCCGACGCGGGGATCCCCCTGGGCAACCAGACGGTGCTGCTGGCCGGGGTCAACGACTGCCCGCGGATCATGAAGGCGCTGGTGCACAAGCTGGTGGACAACCGGGTGCGCCCCTACTACCTGTACCAGTGCGACCTCTCCGAGGGGCTCTCCCACTTCCGCACCCCGGTGGGCAAGGGGGTGGAGATCATGGAGAGCCTGATCGGCCACACCAGCGGCTTCGCCGTGCCCACCTACGTCATCGACGCCCCGGGCGGCGGCGGCAAGATCCCCCTCAATCCCAACTACCTGATCTCCCTGTCGACCAACAAGGTGGTGCTGCGCAACTACGAAGGGGTCATCACCACCTACAAGGAGCCCGACAGCTACGAGCCGATGTTCTGCGATCGCAAGTGCGACAGCTGCGGCCTGCACCTGCCCACGGAGGACGCCGAGGAGTATCGCGCCACGGGGATCGAGCGACTGCTGTCGGACTTCGACGAGACCATCTCGCTGACCCCCGAGAACAACGAACGCATGGAGCGCAGAGATGACGCCTGATGCCGTGGTACGCCTGGGCGATTCGCTGATCCAGCACGGCAAGGCCAACGACCGCGCCTACGTGATGAAGGTCGCCGAGAAGGACTGCGCCCAGATCGTCGACTACGCCGTGTCCCTGGCCCTGAGCCGCGGCTACGGCAAGGTTTTCGCCAAGGCGCCGGGCTATGCCCGGCGCCGCTTCCTGGACAACGGCTTCGTCGAGGAGGCGAAAATTCCCGGGTTTTTCCGCGGCGAGCGGGACGGCTATTTCCTGAGCCGCTTCTTTTGCCCTGACCGGGCCGAAGAGGACCGGCCGGAGTTGGTCTCGCAGGTGCTGGAGAAGGCCCAGCAGAAGTCCGCCGAGCCCGAGCAGGTCGCGCTGCCTGCGGGGCTGGTCTGCCGCACCATGCAGAAAGGGGACGCCGAGCCGATGGCCGAGCTCTACCGCCAGGTGTTCGCCTCCTACCCCTTTCCCATCCACGACCCCGGCTACCTGGCCCGGACCATGGACGAGAACCTCGAGTACTACGGCATCCTCGAAGGCGAGAGGCTCATCGCCCTCTCCTCGGCCGAGATCGACTTCGCCGGCAAGAATGCCGAAATGACCGATTTCGCCACCCTTCCCGAAGCCCGCGGCAAGGGACTGGCCAGCTACCTGCTGGCCAAGATGGAGGAAGGCATCCGCCAGATCGGCATCCGCACCGCCTACACCATCGCCCGGGCCTACAGCTTCGGCATGAACATCACCTTCGCCCGGCGCGACTACAGCTTCGCCGGCTCCCTGGTCAACAACACCCAGATTTCCGGCGACTTGGAGAGCATGAACGTCTGGTACAAGCCGCTTTGAGGTGGCCATAGCCCGCCCTGGCCCCCGTGTAGCCGAATTCAGGTACAAAAAAGGCCCCAATCCCGGGGCCAAAAACAAAAGCCTGAACGATCAGTGCAGGCTCCCTTCCTTCACTTCGAAAATCTCATCGGGAATCGGCTCGCCGGAGGCGCGGTGCGCCTCGATGGCCGCCTCCTTGCTGGAAGCTTCGCACAGACAGAAGATGCAGCCTTCCTTCGCGTTGTACCAGAAATTACGAACCTCCACCCCTTTTGCCCGGGCGGTTTCCAAACCGCTGCGGGCGATCTCTTCGAGTTCGCCGGGGGTAAGGCCGGTCACCTTTCTATGCACGTCCATGAACAGTGCCATGTGCTCTCACCTCCTCTTTCGCCTGTTGCTAACTCAATTATACTCCAGGCGCCATTCGGAAGAACGGGGGAGCTTTCGCACTGCCAGGGCGCAGTGAATTTGACCGCAGCAAATCGCTGCGCTATGCTGCGATCTCTTCTGAGGCTCCCAGTACCAGGCAAGCATTCGGCAGAAATGGGTATTGCGCCGGGGCCCCGCAGATTCTATGCTGCGGGGCCCCGTGGAAAATCTTACTCAAGCGACAAGGAGTTCACCCGATGAAGGTTGTGGCATTCAACGGCAGCCCGCGCAAAAAAGGCAACACCTCGATCCTGGTCGACCGGGTCTTCGCCGAACTGCAGCAGGAGGGGATCGAAACCGAGCAGGTCAACCTGACCGGCCAGCCGCTGCGCGGCTGCACCGCCTGCATGAGCTGCTTCGCGCGCAAGGACCGGCGCTGCGCCATCGACAACGACCCGATCAACGGCTGGATCGACAAGATGCTGCAGGCCGACGGCATCATTCTCGCCTCGCCGACCTATTTCGCCGACGTGACCACCGAGATGAAGGCGCTGATCGACCGCGCCGGCATGGTATCGAAGGCCAACGGCGACATGCTGCAGCGCAAGGTCGGCGCCGCGGTGGTGGCGGTGCGCCGCGGCGGCGCCGGCCACGTCTTCAACAGCCTCAACCATTTTTTCTTCATCGGCCAGATGGTGGTACCCGGCTCCAGCTACTGGAACTTCGCCTTCGGCCGCGAGATCGGCGAGGTGCAACAGGACGACGAAGGGATGAACACCATGGCCAACCTGGGCCGCAACATGGCCTGGCTGCTCAAGAAGATCGCCGGCTGAAGGCCGAGCGGGCCACTCCCCGACACGCAGGGGATTCGGGCAGGAACGGAAGCAAAGGAGCAGTTGCGATGAACAGGATGAAACTCGGCAAGACTGATCTGGTCGTCTCCGAAGTGGGCTTCGGCGCCATCCCCATCATCCGCCTCGAGACCCCACAGGCGGTGGCGGTGTTGCGGCACGCCTTCGAGCGGGGGATCAACTTCTACGACACCGCCAACGCCTATCGCGACAGCGAGGAGAAGATCGGCGCCGCCTTCGCCGGGCTGCGCGACCAGGTGGTGCTGGCCACCAAGACCCTGCGCCGCCAGGGCGCGGAGGTCAGGGAGCACCTGGAGCGCAGCCTGCGCATGCTGCGCACCGACTACCTTGACCTGTACCAGCTGCACCAGATCGCCCAGGAGCAGGACTGGGAGGCGGTCAGCGGCCCCGGCGGGGCCCTCGAGGAGGCGATCCGCGCCCGCGCCGCCGGCAAGATCCGCTACCTGGGGGTGACCTCCCACAGCCTGCCGATGGCCCTGAAGATGCTGCGCACCGGGCTCTTCGACACCATCCAGTTCCCCTTCAACTTCATCGAGGAGGGGGCCGCCGAGGAGCTGCTACCGGCCGCGCGGAAGTTGGGGATGGGCTTCATCGTCATGAAACCCTTCGGCGGTGGCGCCATCGACAACGCCGAGGTGGCCTTCAAGTTCCTGCGCCAGCACCCCGACATCGTCCCCATCCCGGGGTTCGAGTCGACGGCGCAGATCGACGAGGTGCTCGGCTTCTACCAGGCCCCCAACCGGGTCAGCGACGCCGACCGGGCGCTGATGGAGCGCTACCGCCAGGAGCTCGGCAAGCGCTTCTGCCGGCGCTGCGAGTACTGCCAGCCCTGCCCCCGGGGGGTGATGATTACCCCGGCCATGGGCTACCGCATCGTGGTCAACCGCATGTCGCCCCAGGTGGCGACGGAGTTCTGCAAGGTGCCGATGGAGAGCGTGCCGCAGTGCAACGAATGCGGCGCCTGCATCGAGCGCTGTCCCTACCAGCTGCCGGTGCCGGAAATCCTCAAGGGGCATCACGAACTCTACCTGCGCCACCGCGCGGAGTTGGAGGGCCCCGGCAGCGACTGAACCCCACCTCCCCCCTGAGGGCGATACCGGCCCTGCACATAAAAGCGCCCGGAGCCTGCGGCTTCGGGCGCTTTTATGTCTTCCGGTGGAGGGCCTTCCCGGTCAGTAGCCCGGGACGTGCTTTCTCAGCTTGCGGGTCGCCGAGGCGTGGCTGATCCCCAGCGCTGCGGCCACGCCGATGCAGCTGCGGGTGCGGGCGTAGGCGCGGCGCACCAGCTCGGCTTCGAGCCGCTCCTTGGCCTCGGCCAGCGTCCCTCCTTCGAGCCCGGGCCCGCGAACCAGCCGGAAGTCGGCGGGGAGCTGCTCGCTGTGGATGGTCTGCTCGTCGGCGGTCACCACCAGGCGCTCGAGCAGGTTCTGCATCTCCCGCACGTTGCCCGGCCAGCGGTAGGCGAGCAGATGCTCCAGGCAGGAGCTGGAGAGGGTCTTGGCCATGGCGTACTTTTGGTTGGCGAGCTTGAGAAAATGCATCAGCAGCGGCAGGATGTCGTCGGGCCGCTCGCGCAGGGCGGGGATGTGCAGGGGGATGACGTTGAGCCGGTAGAACAGGTCCTCGCGGAACCGGCCAGACTTCACCAGGGCGTCGAGGTCGCGGTTGGTCGCGGCCACCAGCCGGAAATCGACGCGGATCTCCCGGGTGCCGCCGATGCGGGTCAGGGTCTTTTCCTGGATCACCCTGAGCAGCTTGACCTGCAGGGCCAGGGGCAGCTCGCCGATCTCGTCGAGGAACAGGGTGCCGCGGTTGGCCAGCTCGATGGTGCCGATCTTCCCCTTCTTGCTGGCCCCGGTGAAAGCCCCCGGTTCGTAGCCGAACAGTTCGGACTCGAGCAGGTTCTCGGGAATGGCCCCGCAGTTGATGTCGATGAACGGGCCTTCGCGGCGCCCGCTGGTCTTGTGGATATGCCGGGCGAGAAGGTTTTTGCCGACCCCCGACTCGCCGCTGATGGTGACATTGGCGTCGACCGCCGCCACTTTTCCGGCAGTGCGCAGCACCGCCTCCATCTGCGGGCTGTTGGCGACGATCTCCCCTTCCCCAAGCTCCTTGGCGCGCAGCTCGCGCAGCTCGGCCGAGTAGTGGAAGATCTGCTCCTCGAGGTGCTCGTAGTTGGCCTTGAGGGCGGCGTAGTCGGTGACGTCGCGAAAGAAGCTGACCACCCGATCGATCCTGCCGACGCCGTCGCGGATCGGCACCCCGGTGACCACGTAGGAGCGGCCGTCGAGCCCCTTCTGGGTCAGGGTCACCTTGCGATCCTGGCGCAGCACCGCGGCGGTCACCGAGGGGTTGAAGATCCTCTTCTCTTCCAGCTCGAAGACGTTGCGGCCGATCAGCTCCTCGTCGCTGAGCCCGTGCACGTCGCGCGGCAGCTTGCTGACGCTGAGGATGGTGCCGGCGCCGTCGGTGATGAACAGCCCCTCGTGAATCAGGCTGAGCAGCCGGCTGATCTCGGCGTAGGCGGCAGGTGAATAGGCTGGCGTCATGGCGGTTTCCGGGGGGGGGCTTGGGGGCTCATGGGACCCAAAGGACCAAAGGACCCAAAGGACCCATGGGACGCATAATTCCCATAAGTCCCATGCCTCCCATAGGTCCCATGACAGCGCCCCCTTTACATCCCCAAATAAGCCTTCTTGATATGCGGATCGTGCAGCAGCTTATCGGCCTCGCCCTCCATCACCACCTGCCCTTGCTCCATGACGTAGGCGCGGTCGCTGATGGCCAGCGAGTGCATCACGTCCTGCTCGACCAGCACGATGGTGGTGCCGAAGTCCTCGGCGATCTGCTTGATGGCGGCGAAGATGTCCTTCTTCAGCACCGGCGCCAGCCCCAGCGAGGGCTCGTCGAGCATCAGGATCTTCGGCCGGGCCATGATGCCGCGGCCGATGGCCACCATCTGCTGTTCGCCCCCGGAGAGGGTGCCGGCCAGCTGCCTGCGCCGCTCGTCGAGCCGGGGAAAGAGCTTATGCACCTCGGCCAGGCTCTCCTTGGCGTGGGGGGCGGCGTGCTTGCTGTAGGCCCCCATCTCCAGGTTCTCCTGCACGGTCATCAGCGAAAACAGCCGCCGACCCTCGGGGACGTGGATCAGCGCCCGGTCGACGATCTCGTCGGCCGGCAGGGGATGGATCGGCTCGCCGTCGAAGCTCACCGCCCCGGAGCTGGGCTTGAGCATGCCGGAGATGGTCTTGAGCAGGGTCGACTTGCCGGCGCCGTTGGCGCCGATGATGCTGACCACCTCCCCTTCGTTGACGTGCAGCGAAAGGTCGAACAGCACCTGGATCTCGCCGTAGCCGACGTTGATGTTGTCAATGCTGAGTAGCGACATATTCCTCTCCCAGGTAGGCCTTGATCACCTCTTCGTCGGACACCACGGCGAGCGGTTCGCCTTCGGCGATCTTCTTGCCGAAGCTGATGACGTAGATCTTTTCCGACAGGTTCATGATCGCCTGCATGATGTGTTCGACGATGACGATGGTCACCCCGGCCTCGTTGATCTTGCGGATGGTCGGCAGCATCTCGGCCACCTCCCCGGGACGCAGCCCGGCCATCACCTCGTCGAGCAGCAGCAGCTTCGGCTCGGTGGCCAGCGCCCGCGCCAACTCCAGGCGCTTGCGCTCGGGCAGGGTCAGGCTCTTGGCGAAGACGTCCTTTTTTTTGCTCATGCCGAGAAATTCCAGCACCTTGAGCGCCTTCTCCTCGGCCTCGTGGAGGTGGTTGGTGGTGGCGAAGGCCCCGACCATGGTGTTGTAGAGCACCGTCTTGCTGGCGAAGGGCTTGACCACCTGGAAGGTGCGGGTGATGCCGAGCTGGCAGATCTCGTAGGGCTTCTTGCCGGCGATCTCGTGACCGTCGAAGCGGATGCTCCCCGAGGTCGGCGCCAGCGCCCCGGCGATGCAGTTGAACAGGGTGGTCTTGCCGGCGCCGTTGGGGCCGATGACCCCGACGATCTGCCCCTGCTCGACGGTGAGGTCGACGGCGTTGACCGCGGTCAGGCCGCTGAATTTCTTGGTGACGTTCTCGACGGATAACAGTGCCATGGTCCGCTCCTCGCTAATCGTTGTTCGACGGGAGAACGGCGCCGGATCGGGCGCTCCGCCGGGATAATCTGGGGATGATGCGGTTCTCGAACAGCTGGCGCAGCGGGGCGATGAGCCCTTTGGGCTGGTAGCGCATGACCACGATCAGCACCAGGCCGAAGATCACCAGGTGCAGCCCCGGCAGCGTACTCGAGAGGTAGATGCGGGTCAGCTCGCTCACCGGCCGCAGCAGCAGCGCCCCAACCACCGGGCCGAGGATGGTTCCGCGCCCCCCGATCAGGGCGATGAAGGCGATCTCGTAGGAGAGTTCGAGCCCCATGATTGACTTGGGGTAGAAGTAGAGGAACATCTGCGCGTAGAAGGTGCCGCCCAGCGCGGTGAGAAAACAGCTGATGGCCATGGCGATCAGCTTGTAGCGCGAGACCTTGATGCCCAGCGCCTCGGCCGCCTCGGGCTCTTCGCCGCCGGCCGCCAGGTAGTAGCCGATCTTGGAGTTCATCATCCGCTGGGTCAGGTAGAGCACCACCAGCAGCATCACCAGGATGATGTAGTAGTAGGGGACCTTGGACTGGAACTGGAAGGCGCTGAAGGGCGCGTCGGGAACCAGGTTGATCAGCAACCCCTTGGGGCCGCGGACGTTGAAGGGGCCGAAATTCTCGACGTTCTCCACCAGCACCCGCAGCCCCTCGCCGACGGCGATGGTCGCCAGGGCGAAGTAGGCGCCGCGCAGCTTCAGGGTCGGCAGGCCGATGATCACCCCGACCAGCATGGAGAGGACCCCGCCGACCAGCATGCCGATCCAGGGGCTGATCCCCCAGGTCAGGTAGAGCAGCGTCGAGGTGTAGGCGCCGATGCCGACGAAGGCCGCATGCCCCAGCGGCAGCACCCCGGCGAAGCCGCCGACGAAATTCCACGAAGAGGTCAGGTAGGCGTAGAAGATGATGAGGATGAAGATCTGCAGCAGCGTCGGGCTGGTCACCACCGTCGGCAGCAGAAACAGCGCCGCCAGCAGCAGCAGGGTCAGATTCCGGACCACGGGCGGTTGTTCGAAAATGAATTTCATGTGGTTATCCTCCCCTGTTTCAGGCCGAGCAAAAATGTCCAGATGCCAGGCGCCCGAAATTCTGAGGAATAAGGCGTACCCAGAGGGTACGTCGTTGACGAAGGATGAGGGCAACGCCGCAGATGGGCGTTTTTCCTCGGCCTGCTCCTCCTAGAAATCTTGTCGCAGTCCGAACAGACCCGAGGGCTTGACGAACAGAACTACAAGGAACACGGCGTAGATCAGCAGTTCGGTCCAGGTGGCGGCCATGAACTGGGCGCCCACCGTCTCGATGATGCCGATGATGATGCCCCCGAGGATCGCCCCGGGGATGCTCCCCAGGCCGCCGAGCACCACGATGACGAAGGCCTTGATGTCGAAGGGGACCCCCACCGTCGGGTAGACGTAGTAGAAAGGGATCAGCACGCAGGCGGCCACGCCGCAGCAGGCCGCGCCCAGCCCGAAGGCGATGTTGTAGATCTGCGACTGCTTGATCCCCATCAGGGTCGCCGCTTCACGGTCGAGGCTGGTGGCGCGGATCGCCTTGCCGGTCCGGGAATGCTTGAGGAACCAGTAGAGGTAAACCCCGCAAAGCAGCGTGATCCCCGCGCCGATCAGTTTCGGCACCAGAAAGTACATCTCCATGAACTCGAACATCTTGCCGGTCACCGAGGTTTTGGCCACCCGGTACTCGGCGCCGAACAGGATCAGCGCCAGGTTGTCGAGCACGTACCAGATGCCTGTGGTGACGATGATGACAGTGATCGGTTCGCGCACATCCTTCTCGGCGTCGAAGATCGGTTTGATCACGAAGCGCTGCAGGAGGTAGCCGAAACAGAACAGGAAGGGCACGACCACCAGCAGGGCCAGGTAGGGGTTCATTCCGGTTTTGGTGACCACCCAGTAGGCGGCGTACATGCCGACCATCAGGATCGAGCCGTGGGCGAAGTTGATCACCTTCATCACCCCGAAGATTAGGGTCAGGCCGACCGCCGTCAGGCCGTAGATCGAGCCCATCAGGATGCCGTTAAGCAACGATTCGATAAAACCTAGCATCGATGTCTCCTGGAACGAAAAGACCGGGGGCGGGCCGCTGCCCGCCCCCGGGTGGCGGGTTTACTTGGCGGGCTGGGGGAAGACCGGGGTGTAACCGTCACGCCGCACGTTCTTCGGCCAAACGGTGATGCGGTCCATGGTCTCGCCGTTCTGGCGCAGCTGGACCACGACCAGGCTGGCGTTCTGGTTCTGGCCGCTCTCGTCGAACTCGATGCAGTCGTAAGCCAGCAGCCCGACGTCGCCGCCGCAGAGCTTGGTGGAGGCGAGCGCCTCGCGGATCTTGCCGGGCTCGAGGGAGCCGGCCCGCTCCAGCACGTCCTTGATCAGGTACATGGCGGCATATGCGTCCACCGACTCGCCGTTGAGGTTCTGGCCGTTCTTGGCGTTGAACTTCGCGTTGACCTCCTTGAGGCCGGGGCGGTTGAGGTCGGTCTCCCACTCGACGATATCGAACAGGTACTCGGCGTTCTTGCCGGCCGCGGCGATGAAGGAGGGGTCGGCGTGGCCGCCGCCGCTGGTGATGATCGCCTTCACGTTGACCTTCATCTCCGCCATGGTGTTGGTCAGCAGGATGGCGTCGGCGGCGTTGGAGGTCATGAACACCACGTCGGGCTTGGCGCGCTTGAGCTTGATCACCACCGGGGTCAGGTCGCTGGCGGTGCTGGGATAGGGCTCGTCGAGCACCACCTCGTAGCCGGCCGCCTTGGCCAGCTTGCGCCACCCTTCGGCGAAGCCGGTGCCCCAGTCGCCGTTTTCATAGACGAAAGCGACCTTCTTCACCTCGGCGCCGAACTCCTGCTGCATGTCCTTGAGGAACTGGAACTGGTCGCGGGTCCACCAGGAGTCCTTGGCGGCAATGCGGAACACGTTCTTGAAGCCGCGCTCGGTGATGGTGTCGCGCACCGAGACGGGTACGATGAAGGGGACGCCGTAGCGCTCGGCCACCTGGGTGGTGGGATAGGTGACCGCCGAGTTCCAGCAGCCGGTGAGCAGGTGCACCTTTTCGCTGTTGATCATCCGCTCGGCCTCGGTCACGCCGGTGGTCGGGTCGCCCTTGCTGTCGGCGTAGAGAAGTTCGAGCTTGGCCCCGCCCAGGGACTTGATGCCGCCGGCGGCATTGATCTCCTCCACCGCCATCTCCCGGGCCTTCTGCCCCTGGATGCCGACCGCGGCCGAGGGGCCGGAGAGCGGCTCGATGTTGCCGATTTTCACCACGTCTGCCGCTGCACCGAAGCCGGCGGTACCGAGCGTCAGGGTCAACGCCGCGGCTGCTGCCATGAACTTGCTGGACCAGGTCATAATTGTTTCCTCCCTTGTGTGCTTGCAGTTTCCCAATGTGGACACAGGGGCCGGCCACCGCCGGCCATTCTCGAACAGCAATTGAGCAACGCCTGTGCCAAGGGGGAAAAGCTAGAAAACAAGGGATTAGGCGAGAAGAACCGAGGAGGGGAGCGTCAACCAACGACGTCAACCCTGGTTGACGCGGTCAACCAGGGTTGACGTCGTTACGGGGGAGGGTTAGGAAGGGGGATGGGGTGCCAACGACTGGAGGATGCCCATCCCCACCCCGACCCTCCCCTTGAAGGGGAGGGAGAACAACAGAAGGGCCTGGGCGACTACATCTAAGAGTCTTCGCGCTTCTTCAGGCGTTTGTGCAGGGCCTGCTTGGAGATGCCCAGCAGGCGGGCAGCCTGGCTCTGGTTGTTGCCGCTCTTGGCGAGGGCCTGGCTGACGGCGAATTCGGCCAGCTCCTCCAGGGAGGGAAAGCGCCCCAGCAGCGACTCCAGGGGGCTTGCCGCGGCGTTAATCGCCTGGCCCCCGGATGCGGCGGAGATTTCGGCGTGGGCGCCGGCCAGCCGCTCCTGGAGCAGCAGGTCGGTGATCTGCCCGTCGCCACAGCGGGCCACGGCGTCAAACAGGTAGGTCTTGAGTTCGCGGATGTTGCCGGGAAAGGGGTGGCTCATCAGCAGCTCGAGGGCCGCAATGCTGACCGAGGGCGGGGTCTTCTGCAGGCCCGCGGCGGCCTCGGCGACCAGGTGCTGGACCAGCAGGGGGATGTCCTCGCGCCGCTCGCGCAGCGGCGGCACCTTGATCAGGTGGGTGCTGAGCCGGTAGTAGAGGTCGCGGCGAAACCCCTGCTGCTGCGCCGCCATCCCCACCAGGTCGAGATTGGTGGCGGCGACGATCCGCGCCCGGCACTGCTTGGGCGCGTCGGATCCGAGGCTGTAGTAGATCCCTTCCTGCAGCAGGCGCAGCAGCTTGACCTGGGAGGCCTCGCTCAGGTCGCCGATCTCGTCGAGAAAGATGGTCCCCCCGGCAGCCTTCTCGATCAGCCCCGGCCGGTCGCCGCTGGCCCCGGTGAAGGCCCCCTTGCGGTGGCCGAACAGGGTGTCGGCGAACAGGGTGTCGTCCAGCCCGGAGACATCCACTGCCACGAACTCGCCGGACACCCCGCTGGAGAGGTGGACGGCCCGGGCCAGCTGCTCCTTGCCGCTGCCGGTCTCCCCCAGGATCAGCGCCGGCTGGCGGCTGCGGGAGATCGCCTCGATGTACTGGAACACCCCCTCCATGGCCGGGCTGCGGGTGATGATCCCCTCGAAGGCTGCGCTGTTGTATCTGCCCTCGCTGAAGGAGATCCCCTTGAGCGAGAGCACCTCCTTGCGCAGGGCGCCGATCTCCAGGGCGTTGCGCAGGGCCGAGCCGAAGGTGTTGAGGCTGATCGGCTTGACCAGATAGTCGTGGGCCCCCAGCTTGAGGCATTCGACGGCGGTTTCGATATCCGAGTTGGCGGTGCAGATGATCACCGGCACCTGGGGCATCTTCTCCTTGATCGCCGCCAGCACCTCCTGGCCGCTCATCCGCGGCATGTTGAGATCCAGGAACACCACCGGCGAGGGGATCTGCTCGAGGGTAGCCAGCACCTGCAGACTGTCGTTCACCTGGGTGATCTGCCGCACCCCCATCGATTCGAGCAGGAAGCGGTAGGCGTCGAGCTCCGCCTGCTCGTCGTCGACCAGCACGATGTGGACGTTCTTGTCGTTGAGATTCAGCATGTTATCAGGCCGCCGCCTTGGGTATGCGGATGGTCATCCGCGCCCCCTGCTCGAGGTTGTCGGCCAGCAATTCTCCCTTCATCTCCTTCTCCACGATAATCTTGGCCATGTACAGACCGATGCCGGTCCCGGCGGTGGTCCCCTTGGTGGTGAAATAGGGGGTGAAGATTTTTTCCAGCAGATGCTGGGGGATGCCCACCCCGTTGTCCCGTACCTGGACCAGCACCGCCTCGCCGCCGCCGTTGATGTCGACCTCGATCATCCCGGGGCCCGCCAGCGAATCCCTGGTGCGCCGCTCGACGATGGAATCGCGGGCATTGGCGAGGATGTTGACCACCACATGGATGAATTCGCTGGGGAAGCCCTGCACCACGAAGGGCGGGCCCGGCTCCTCGATGCGCATGGCCAGTTGGACGGCATCCTGCTTGAGGTTTGGCTCCAGCAGCTTGACCGCGTTGGCGACCGCCCGGGCCACGTCGAAGGCCTCCTTGTTCTTCGAGGGGCGGAAAAAATGGCGGAAATCGTCGATGGTCTTGGACATGAACTGGATCTGGGCATCGGCACCGGCCACCAGGGTATCCACGAAATTCTTGGAGATCATGTTGTTGTAGTGGGCCGACTGGAGGCTGGCGATATAGGTCGACAGGGTATTGAGCGGCTGCCGCCACTGGTGGGCGATGGCGCCGAGCATCTCGCCCATGGCCGCCATTTTCTGCGCCTGGCGCAGCTGCTGCTCGGCGTAGACCCGCTTGGAGATGTCGCGGATGCTCGAGAGGCACAGCCGCTCCTTATCGAGCTGCAGGGTCTTGAGGCCGACCTCGGCCGGGAACTCGCTGCCGTCGGCACGATGGAAGGTCCATTCAAACACCTGGTGCTTGCCGGCGTTGGCCGCATCGAGGATGCGCTGGAGCCGCTCGCGGCTATCCTCGCCATCGGGCTGGAGGGCCGGCGAGATGTCGAGCATGCTGCGGCCGATAAGCCCCAGCCGCGAGAGGCCGAACACCTCCGTCGCCTTCTCGTTGCATTCGATGCAGGTCAGGTCCTTGCTGACCAGGATGCCGTCGTTGGCGACGTTGAACAGGGTCTGGTAGTGGGTCTCGAACTCCTTGCGCTTGCTGATGTTCCAGGCCAGGTCCTGGTTGATGCCGGTGATCTCCTCGCGCTGCTTCTGCAGGGTGCTGGAATACTGGCGCCTGAAGACGAGCAGCACCAGCACGCCGCCGACCACCAGCAGCAGGGTGGCCAGGGCCAACACCGCGAGAGATTTCAGCACCATTTCGGCGACGAACAGCATGGTGGTCTTGCGCGAGATGGCATAGGCCTCGGCGCTGGGGATGGTGGTGCACAGGTACCAGTTGCTGCCGGCAATCCTGCGGTAGGCCAGGATGTTGGTCGCCTCGCCCTGCGGATAGGAAAAGGTCCCCGCCGGGGAACGCTCGAAGCTCTCCAGGATCCTGGCCAGGCCGGTCTCGGTGTCCTGCAGCCGAACCTTGAGGACGTAGTCGGGATTGGGGTGGATGAGTATGGTACCCTTTTCGTTGACGATGAAAGCGTAGCCGGTGTCGCCGACCTTGACGGTGGAGAGGTTGGCCACCAGGGTGTCGAGCACGGTATCCGCCCCCATGACCCCGCGAAAGACCCCGTCGAGGGTGATCGGCGAGACCAGGGCGATGACCAGTTCGTTGGTCACCAGGTCGACGTAGGGGGAGGTGAAGGAGGTCTCGCCGACCTCCACGGCGCGCTGATACCAGGGGCGCCGGCGGGGGTCGTAATCGGCCGACGGGATCCAGTCGGCGCCATCAATCAGCTCACCCGAGATCGTACCGATATAGACGTCGCTGAAGTGGCCGGCGCGCATCGCCAGCTTGAGCAGGCGCAGGGTGTCGGGGTTGCCGGTCAGCGGCAAGACGCTGGCCGAGGCGACAGTGGCATTGAGGATGCGGGTCTGCTGGCTCAGCCAGATCTCGGTCATCTCCGCAGCCTCGTCGGCGATCGCCTGCTGGTGGTCGGCCAGGGTCTGGTCGACCAGGACCGTGGTGCTGCGATAGGTGATGCCCGCCGCGACCAGGATCAGCATCGAGAGCAGGGTCAGGACGATGAGCGGTTTTCTTATTCTCTGGGGCATGGCCTCAAACTCCGGGGGACGGGTGTACTGTACCTCATCCAGCAAGATATTTGCCAGCTTTGCTTCGCCCGCCCGCGGGGCCGTTCCCCGCGGGGCCGGGGCCCCAAAAAGTTTTCAGCAGTGAAATTCTTTTTTCATTTCTGAAAAAAACTGTCTCCGGTTATGCCCCCGTCGCCGCTGCCGCACACCGGTATCCATCCGGAATTCCCCGATTCGGAATTTATTTCGGAATTGGCACACATCTTGACTATTCAGATATCCCGACCGTTCACCAACTCAAGACTTCCCTTCCTCGGAAGGCGCAACCTAAAGGAGGACAACCACCATGCTGACAGGACAGGAACTGCAGGCGGCCGGCAAGGGCCAGGGGGACCGCACCAAGGAACTGCTGCAGAAAAAACAGCAGTACGTCTCCCAGGGGATCTCCAACCTGGCGCCGATCTTCATCGAATCGGCCAAGGGCGCGGTACTCCGCGACATCGACCAGAACACCTACATCGACCTCTACGGCGGCATCGGCGTGATCAACGCCGGGCACTGCCCGCAGAGCGTGGTCGATGCGATCAAGGCGCAGGCCGACAAGCTGCTGCACAGCTGCTTCATGGTGGCCATGTACGACTCCTACGTGGAGCTGGCCGAAAAGCTGACGCAGCTCACCCCGGGCGACCACGCCAAGAAGGCCATGTTCGTCAACAGCGGCGCCGAGGCGGTGGAGAACGCGGTCAAGATCGCCCGCGCGGCCACCGGCAAACCGGGGGTGATCGCCTTCGAGGCCGGCTACCACGGCCGCACCCTGCTGACCATGACCCTGACCAGCAAGGTCAAGCCCTACAAGCACCAGTTCGGCCCCTTCGCCCCGGAGGTCTACAAGATCCCCTCGGCCTACTGCTACCGCTGCATCTACAAATCGACCTACCCCGAGTGCGGCATGCACTGCCTGGAGGCCTTCGAGCGCTTCTTCATCTCCGAGGTCGCCCCGGACAACATTTCCGCGATGATCATCGAGCCGGTCCAGGGCGAAGGGGGCTTCATCGTGCCGCCCAAGGAGTTTCTCCCCGGCTTGAAGCAGATCTGCGAACAGAACGACATCCTCTTTATCGCCGACGAGGTGCAGACCGGCTTCGCCCGCACCGGCAAGATGTTCGCCGTCGAGCACTACGGCGTGACTCCCGACCTGATGACCCTGGCCAAGGGGATCGCCTCGGGGATGCCGCTCTCGGCGGTGGTCGGCCGGGCCGAGGTCATGGACGCCCCCACCCCCGGGCGGGTCGGCGGCACCTACGGCGGCAACCCGGTGGCCTGCGCCGCGGCCCTGGCGACGCTGGAGCTGATGGCCAAGGAAGATCTCAGCGCCCGCGGCGCCAAGATCGGCGCCACCATCAGCGGCCGCATGCGCGAGCTGCAGCAGCGCTTCCCGCAGATCGGCGATGTCCGCGAGCTGGGCGCGATGGTCGCCATCGAGCTGGTCAAGGACCCCGCGACCAAGGCCCCGGCCAAGGACGAGGTCGGCCAGATCATCCAGGCCTGCTTCAAGCGCGGCGTGCTGACCATGGGCGCGGGCATCTTCGGCAACGTCATCCGCTTCCTGCCGCCGCTGGCGATCACCGACAGCCAGCTCGATTCGGCCCTGGACGCCTTCGCCGAGGCCCTCGCCGAGGTGCTCGGCAAATAGGCGGATCGACCGGTGGGGGCCGGGAGTACTCCGGCCCCCACCAATATTTCCTCCGCGCCTGCAGGCAGGCCCGAATCGGCCGTCGAATCTGGCGCAATAGCCTTATTGCTGCTATATATAGACCTTTAAAAGACATTTGCACCGCAAAGACGCCAAGAACGCAAAGAATTTCAAACTGTTGAAATATAGACCCTTCTCCCCCAGCCAGTGGGCACTGCATAGGAATCAACTCTGTGATCGCTTCGCGAACTTTGCGGCTTTGCGGTAAGGCACTGCTTTTTTTAGAATAACGCTTTGGAGATTTTCACCGACCGAGCGGGGCGACGGACTCTTCCCATGCAGATAACCGTAAAACTCCACGGCGTCTTCCGCATCGGCCGCTTCACCGAAGAGCTCCGCAGCTACCCGCCCGGCACCTGCGTCCGGGAGGTGGTCGACGAGTTGCGCTTCCCGGACCATCTGCTGGGAATCGTGGTGATCAACGACGTGCACGCCGACCTCGACGCGGAGCTGCACGAGGGCGACACCCTGAGCCTGCTGCCCATGCTCGATGGCGGCTAGAGCGAAACCCGCATTCTCTGCATTGCCAAGATGTTCTGCCGATCAGGACAAGGAGAGAACACCATGAAGTTTCTGACCAACCGGCCCGCTGCGGACCCCTCGTCGGTTCTCTACAAGCGCTGCACAGTCGATCTGAAGACCGGCGCGATGAAATTCGCGGACGTCCCCTGCCGCAACCTCGAGGAGGTGCTGGGCGGCTTCGGCCGCTCCTTCCAGCTGCTGGCCGAGCGGGAGATCCGCACCGCCTACTGCGACGAGAACCCGCTGATCGTCAATACCGGCCTGCTGACCGGCAGCAGCGCCATGACCGGGCTGCGCACCTACTTCTCCGGCTACAGCCCCATCAAGGAGTCGAAGAAGGGGCTGCCGGCCGCCATGTGGTCCACGGGCAGCGGCAAGTTCGGCGCCAAGTTCAAGTGGACCGGCCTGGATGAGCTGATCTTCGAGAACCGCTCCGATCAGCCCGTCTATGCCCTGCTCCGCGAGGGGGCCGAGGGCCCGGTGGTGGAACTGAAGCCGGCGGGGCACCTGCTCGGGCTCTCCACCCACGAGAAGATCATGGCCCTGCAGAAGCAGTACCCCGACGCCCACTTCGCCGCCATCGGCCAGGCCGGAGAGCATTGGCAGAACGTCTACATGGGCGCGGTGGCCCTCTCCACCGAGAACCAGCTCAAATCCGGCGAGGACAAATGCCGCTTTGCCGGGCGCGGCGGCATGGGCAGCCTGATGGGCTACAAGAACCTGCTCGCCCTGGTCGCGCAGAGCACCGACAAGACCAAGGCGGTCTCCGAAGCGGTGAAAAAGGTCAACATCAACGTGGTCAAGGGCGGCGGTTCGGCGCGGCTGCAGCCGATCAGCCGCGGCGGGGGCGGCGGCACCTGGGCCGCCTACGACGTCATGCAGCCCTTTCACGCCGTGCCGTTGAACAACTTCCGCCCCCAGGGGAACGACCTGCCCGAGAAGCTCTTCCGCGCGAACGTGGAGAAGAGCTTCGAGATCAAGTCCGAGGCCTGCTTCCGCTGTGGGATCACCTGCCACAACAACGTCTACGAGAAGCATGCCGACGGCAGCAGAGGCGAGTTTATCGCCAAGTTCGACTACGAGCCGCTCAACCTGCTGGGGACCAACCTCGGCATCCACGATGCCGGCCAGGCGGCGCGCCTGATCCAGCTGGGGGACAACTACGGCATGGACTCCATCTCCCTGGGGGTCACCGTCTCCTACGTGCTCGCCTACAACGAGCGGCACCCGGAAAAGCCTTTGCTCAACGGCGCCACCTTCGGCGATTACGCAAAGATCCGCGAGCTGGTCATCCAGGCCGGCGAGGGCCAGCTGCCCGAGGTCGGCCAGGGCTCCAAGCGCCTTTCCGAGAGCACCGGCGAGACCTCCTACGCCTATCACGTCAAGGGGCTGGAGCTGCCCGCCTACCAGCCCGAGACCAACCCGGGCTACGCCTGGGCCATCGCCGGCGGCCACATGTCCATGGGCAGCTACGGGCTGCTGACCCGCGAGGGGAAGTCGGACATCGACTCCTGGGTGGAGGGGATCACCCGGACCAAGCTGCAGATCGTCGGCTTCGACATGATCGGCCTGTGCAAGTTCTTCGACATCGCCAAGGGGATCTGCACCCAGATGGTGGTGGACTGCCTGCAGAGCGAGTGCGGCCTGGAGGTCACCACCGAGGAGTTGGCCGCAGCGGTGCGCCGGGCGTTTCTGCGCGGCCTGGCGCTGGAGCTGCGCCAGGGCTACAGCAAGGAGGAGTACACGATCCCGGCCGAGGTTTTCGAACAGCCCAACCCAAACATCAAGCTGCCCAACATCACCAGTCCGGAGTTTCTCGCCGAGCTGAGCAAACGGGTCTGGGAGGTGTTCGAGCCGGAGCTGGAAGGGCTGCTCCCCACTCCCGGCGACCTCACGGCGAAAAAGCCGCAGTAGGCAATGGCCCGGGCAATCGCTGCCCGTTACGGAAATACCTCAAAGCGCCCGGCCATCTGTGCCCGGGCGCTTTTTCGTCCCTCCCCTCCCCCTTTTCCCCCGCTCGACTTATCCGCCAAACAGATCTCCGGCCCCCGGGGCTTGAGACCTCGGAAATCCCGCTTTCGAGAGGCGGCGATCCGTAATTGCGCGAGAATTTGGGCATCGCCATTGACAAAAAGATCCAATCGGCTGAAAATTCCAATCAGGAAACACCCCCGGAGCCCCGAAAGCCTCAGAGCCCGGGCACCTTATTTTCGGAAAGGGCCGAAACCACGGGGCAATGCAGGAGAGTGCCGAGACCATGAAAGAATTAAACCGGGCGCGCTTCCACTTTCTGGAATGCATGGAGCGGATCAACCGGGCGATCCAGCAGGCTGACGATGTCGAGCAGATGCTGTGGAACGCCCTGGAGACGGCTTATTCCATCTTTGACTGCGACCGCATCTGGCTGCTGTATCCCTGTGATCCGAAAGCTCCCACTTTCCGGATACCGGTGGAAATCTTCCGCAAAGAATATCCGGGGGCACTCGCCCTGAATCAGGATATACCCATGTGGTCCTTGGGCGAGGGTTTCTGCACCAAGGTCCTTGAGACAGAGGGCCCGGTCGTTTTTAGATCCGATACCGATCCGCCGATATTCCATGAGTTAGCGGAACAGTTCGGGGTTCGCTCGCAGGTGATCATGGCCATCTACCCCCGGGTCGGCAAGCCCTGGATGTTCGGCATGCACCAATGCTCCTATGACCGCACCTGGAGCAGAGATGAGCAGGAACTGTTCGAGGGCATTGGCCGACGGATCGCGGAAGGACTGAGCGCCCTTTTGCTGCTTCGCGACCTGCGCGAGACCCAGGAGCGTTTCGACCTGGCGGTTAAGGGCTCCCGCGACGGCCTTTGGGACTGGCCCGATGTAAACCAGGACGCCATGTGGTGGTCCCCCCGGGTTTACGAGATGCTCGGCCGCAATCCGGGTGAAATCGCCCCCGCGGCCAGCACCCTGATGGAGCTGGTCCACCCCGACGACCTGGAAAAAGTGAGGCTGGCCCTCCGACACCGCTTCAAGGACGACGGGGAACAGCAGGAATTGCGCTTCCGGATCAGGAACGGGAGCGGGGAAACCCGTTGGCTCCTGGCTCGCGGGATGACCGTGGCCGGCAACGGGGGGGAGAGCCGCCGCATGTCCGGTTCCTTTCAGGACGTCACCGACGCCACCCTGGCCGCCGAGGAGCTGCGCCAGTACCAGGACCGCCTGGAGGAGCTGGTCGAGGAGCGCATGGCCGAACTCAAAGCCATCAATGCCGAACTGGAGGCGACCACCGAGGCCCTTCGCGAGAGGGAGGAGCAGCTGCGCATCCTCTTCGAGAATTCACCATTGGGGATCGTTCTGCTGGACCCAGGAGATCTGCGCTTCGTCCGCTTCAACCAGAAAGCCCACGAGTTTCTGAAATACAGCCGGGAGGAGTTCACCAGCCTTGGCATGGTCGATATCGATGCGAACCTCCCCCCCGAAGATGCCCGGGACCGGCAATGGCTGGCCCAGAAGAGCGGCTGGCACCAGTACGAGACCCTGGGCAGGGCCAAGGACGGATCGCTGCTGGAGCTTCAGCTCACCGGGCAGATGATCCAGATCGGCGGCAAACCCTACCTGCTGCAGATTTTCGAGGATATTTCCGCCCGCAAGGCGATGGAGGCGGAGCTGATCCGGGCCAAGGAGAGCGCCGACGAGGCCAACCGGGCCAAAAGCGAGTTTCTGGCGGTGATGAGCCATGAAATCCGCACCCCCCTGAGCGTGGTGATCGCCTCCATCGATCATCTGCTCCACACCACCGAGGACTCCGAGCAGAAAGCCATCCTCGAGCTGGCCGACAGTTCGGCCGACAGCCTGCACAGCCTGATCGAGGACATCCTGGATTTTTCCCGCATCGAGGCGCGCCGGGTGGAAATCCGCCGGGACGCCTTCGACCTGCGGGGATGCATAGAGAAGATTATCGAAATGTTTCGCATGCAGGCCCAGGGCAAGGGCCTGCGCCTGCGCTATACCATCGACCCGCAGGTCCCCGCTACGATCCACGGCGACCCGGACCGTTTGACCCAGGTGCTGATTAACCTGGTGGGCAACGCGATGAAATTCACCCACCAGGGCGAGGTGGCCATCCGTGTCGGTGTCCGGCCGGACAGTCTGATCCTGTCGGTCAGGGACACGGGAATCGGCATCGCCGAGGACAAGCGGGACCGGCTTTTCCAAAGCTTCAGCCAGGTGGACAGCTCCCTGACGCGCAAGTACGGGGGGACCGGGTTGGGGCTCGCCATCAGCAAGGCCCTGGTGGACCTGATGGGCGGCACCATCTGGGTGGAGAGTGCCCCGGGCAAGGGGAGTGTTTTTTCCTTCACCCTGCCGGCCTGGAGTCAGCAGCCGGAGGACTCCAGAGAGGCCCGCGCCGCGGCCGGCGAGGAGGTTCAGGAAAACCTGCAGAGGCGGCAGGCGGGGCGGGTTCTGCTGGTGGATGATGATCCCCGGGTAAGGAAGATCGTTACCATGACCCTGGCCGAACGCCACTGGGAAGTTACCACCGTCACGGGGGGCCGGGAGGCGCTGGAGCTGCTGAGGGAGGAGGCTTTCGACCTGATCCTGATGGACCTGCAGATGCCGGATATGAGCGGCCTGGACGTCACTCGGGAAATCCGCGAGCGGGAAAAATCCACAAAGGGGCGACGGACACCGATTGTCGCGCTGACCGCCCATGCCCTGCTCGACCACAAGAAAAGCTGCCTGGAGGTCGGGATGGATGATTTTCTCAGCAAGCCGGCCTCACGGGAAAAACTTTTCGAGGTGGTGGAAAAGTACCTGGAACCGCCCCCGGAAGACGACATGGAAAGCTGCGCCTGACGCCGCGGGCAACTCTGCTTCGAGGCTGGGGCCCCAAGGGCCGACTTCTCATTCAAGCTTGGCGAACAACTCGGCGGCGGACAATGGGCGGCTGAAGAGAAAGCCCTGATACTGCTGGCACCCCTCGCTCTGCAGGAATTCCAGCTCGACCTGTTTCTCGATCCCCTCCGCCACGGTTCGCAGGTTAAGGCTACGGGCAAGAAAAATAATGGTCGAAACGATGGCCCGGCTGTCCGCCCGGTCAGAGACCTCCTTGATGAAGGAGCGGTCTATTTTCAATTCGTCCACGGGAAGCCTGCGCAAGTAGCTGAGCGACGAATATCCTGTGCCGAAATCGTCGATAGAGAGCTTGAACCCCATTTCCTTCAAGCTCTGCAGCAAGATGATTTTTTCATCGATGTCGTCGAACAGGTGGCTTTCGGTTAGTTCCAGGGTCAGATAGCGCGGATCGATGCCGCTGGTTTGGATGATCCGCTTTACCGCAGCAATGAACCCCGGCGCCGTAAACTGCCTGACCGAGACATTGATGGCCATGCCGAGGTGGTTTTTTCCTGCGTCATGCCAGGCTTTCAACTGCCTGCAGGCTTCGGCCATAACCCATTCGCCCAGCGGGATTATCAGCCCCATCTCCTCGGCCATGGGGATAAAATCCCCCGGCGGGATGACGCCTTCGTCGCTGTCCCAGCGCAACAGCGCCTCCACTCCCCCGATCGCTCCCGTCTCCAGGTCGACTTTCGGCTGATAATACAGAATAAATTCACCATTCGACAGAGCCCTGCGCAACCTGGTTTCCAGCCGCAGGCGTTTT
Source organism: Desulfuromonas versatilis (assembly GCF_019704135.1). Lineage (NCBI taxonomy): Bacteria > Pseudomonadati > Thermodesulfobacteriota > Desulfuromonadia > Desulfuromonadales > Desulfuromonadaceae > Desulfuromonas > Desulfuromonas versatilis. The sequence continues at coordinate 1,518,231 of NZ_AP024355.1, read as the reverse complement.
TCGTACATTTCGCTGATGGAGCGCGAGGCGAATTGAAAGCCGTCGCCCCCCTGCTTTTTGGCAAAATCCTTGGCACTCGAGGCCAGCCGCAGCAGGGCGCCCGGCTCCTCGCCGGTATCCGGGTAGGAGCCGATGCCGATACTGGCGGTGACGTAGACCTCTCTCCCCTCGATCTGCATGGGAGCCTTGACCGCCTTGACGATGCGTTCGGCGACATAGGCGGCGCTTTCAGCGTTTTTTATGCGGTTGAGGATCAGGGAAAAAACACTGCCGTCCAGGTGATACAGAGACATTTCGGCACTTTCATCACCAGCGGCGCGGGCCAACACATCGATGCTGCGCACCACGCCCTGAACCCGTTGTACCACCAGACGCTGGACCTCGTCCCCGGCACTGAGCCCCATGGTGTTGTTGATTTTCTCGAAGTTGTCGAGCTCGATGCTCAGCAGGGCCAACAGCTCCTCATGGCGTCGGGCGGCTTGAAGAACCCAGCTCAGCTCCTCGAGAAACAGCTGCCGGTTGGGCAGTCGGGTCAACGGGTCGTAATAGGCGAGCTGGTCCTGGTAGGCCTTGGCCCCGAGGGTGTTGCGTACCCGCAGCCCCAGTTCCGAGGGGTCAAGAGGTTTGCCCAGAAAATCGGTGGCCCCCAGGTCCAGAGCCCTGAGCTTGCTCTCCGCATCGCTGGAAGCGGTCAGGATGATGACGGGCAGATGTTTCAGCTTCGAATGGGCGCGCACTGCGGCCAGGATATCGAAACCGCTCACCCCGGGCATCACCAGGTCGAGCAACAGCAGGTCGACGCGCCCTTCTTCCAGCATCGCCAGCGCCCGGGTCGAATCTTCCACGGTGAGGAAGTTGCGATACCCCTCATCCTCGAGAAAGGCTTGCACCACCTCGATGTTGATCGGTTCGTCGTCGACGATCATTATGGTTGCGTCGTTCAGCTTGCGCTGGCCATGGCCCTGCAAGTCCATGAAGTCCCTCTATGTATAATAAGTTGATCAGGATTCAATGCCCGCGCAACCGACGGCGCGGCTGCTTTGATCGGGCGGCTTATCGCATGGCGTCGGCGGCACCAGGGCCTGGGCCAAGGACTTGATTTCGGCCAGAGCGAGGGCGGCCTGATCCGCCTGGCCAGCCATGGCGAAACCTTCCAGATTCGCTGCCGGTTCGGTGAAGGCGTCATAGCCAACGGTGCCTCCGGCCCCCTTGAGCCAATGGGCCAGGTCGGCCAGCTCCGGCATCTTGCCGGCCTGCAGCGCCCGCTCCATCGCAACGATCTGGTCGTCCAGTTTCCGGACGAAGCTGAGCAGAGTATTGTGCAACCGCTGGTTGCCGGCCAGCCTTGATACCACCGGAGCCGGTTCGCGGCCAAACGAACCGGCAGTCGCGGCCGGCCTGGCAGTCGCGGCCGCGACTGGCTGCGCGCCGGGCGCTTCGCCGCCTTCCTTGGCCGGATTGACCAGGCGCGCCTCCAGGTTGCGCAACCCAGCGACGACCTGGACCACCCGCTCCCGGTCCCCCTGCTTGGCGAAGCTCTCCAGTTCGACCGCCGGTTCGGTGAAAACCCCGAAGCCCACCGTACCGCCCGCCCCTTTCAGCCAGTGGGCCAGCTCGGCCACCGCCGCAAAATCGTCGCTCGCCACGGCCCGCTCCATGGCCTCGAGCTGCTCGCCGAGCCGCGCCACGAAGCGGCCGACAATCGAGCGGAACTTCTCGTTGCTCATCGGCAGCCTGGAGACGATGGGCCTGGCCTCCGCGGGCGGCACGGGCTGGACGCTCGCCCCCTCCCCGGCCTGGACCTGGGGATCGACCTGGGCCTCCAGGGCCGCTTCCTGCCGGCCGCCAAGCAGCTCGGCCATGGTTTCCATGAACCGGTCGATATTGATGGGTTTGCTCAGGTACCCCGAATAACCGGCCTTCAGGCAATCGGCCTCGAAATCCTTCATGGCGTTGGCGGTCAGGGCGATCACCGGCATTTTCAGCCCCTCGCGACGCAGGATCCCCACCGCGGTAAAACCGTCCATCACCGGCATGTTTACGTCCATGAGAATTACGTCGAAGGCTTCGGTGCGGGCCTTGTCAACCCCGTCTTGGCCGTTCTCCGCCTCCTCCACGGCCAGCCCCGCCTCCTCAAGCAGAAACCTCACCAGTTCGCGGTTTTCCACCCCGTCATCCACCACCAGTACCCGGGCATGGGGGAATTGCCAGCGGGTTTCCTGCTCGGTGTTTGCCCGGTGTTGCAGAGCGGCCAACTCATCGGGCCGCAGCATGGCAACCCCCGTCAGATCGCCGGGGGGAAGGGAAACGGTGAAGGTGCTCCCCTGCCCCGGCTCGCTTTCCACGGTGATGTCGCCCCCCATGGCGTGGGCGAACTTGCGGCTGATGGCCAACCCGAGGCCGGTGCCGCCGAAACGACGGGTCACCGTGTTGTCGGCCTGCACGAAGGGATCGAAGATATTCTGTTGGGCTTCCTTGCTCATGCCGATGCCGGTATCGACGATCTCGAGGAGAAGCCGCGGGTCCCTGGCATCGGGTTCGAAACGGCAGCGCACGCTCACGCTTCCCTGTTCGGTAAACTTGACGGAATTGCCGATCAGGTTGAAGGCGATCTGCCGCAACCGCACCGGATCGGTTTCGATCTCCTTGGGAAGCTCGCCCTGAGGGCTCATTTCGAGGACAATCCCCTTCTCGGCGGCCTTGACCCCCAGCATCTGGATCACCTCGTGGATGATCGGGTAGGGTTCGACCCGGGTTTTCTCGATCTCCAGGTGGCCCGACTCAACCTTGGAAAGGTCGAGGATATCGTTGATCAACTCGAGCAGGTTTTTGCCGCTGGAGTGGATGGTGTTGAGATAGCGAAGACTCTCGGCCTCGTTCTTGACGTAGCCGCGCTTGAGAATCTCGGTGAAGCCGAGGATGGCGTTCATCGGGGTGCGGATCTCGTGGCTCATGTTGGCGAGAAATGAGCTTTTCGCCCGGTTGGCCTCCTCGGCCTCGAGCTTGGACTTGCGCAGCTCGACCTCCTTTTCCTCAAGGGCGGTGACATCGTCGAAGCTGACCAGCACCCCGGCGTATTTTCCCCCCGTGCCGAGCACCGGCGAGCAGTTGACCTTAACCGTGCGAAACGAATCCCCGGCCAGGCGCAACCGGATGACGCTGTCCTTTTGCACCTCCCCCTGCAGCAGGGAGCTGACCCAGGGGCGCTGGGATTTCTCGACCTTTTTCCCCTGCAGATCGACCCAGGGCAGCTCCCCCGCGCGATAACCGAGCAGGGTATTGGCCGGTTTGCCGACCATGGCGGCGAAGGACTGGTTCGCCAGCACGATCTGCTCCCGGCGATCGAGGATCAGCAGTCCCTCGGCCATGGTATCCAGGGCATCGCGCACCCGGCCGGGGATGGCCTGGGAGGGGTCGAGCTGCCGCAGGACCTTGCCCAGGTAATAATAGTAGATCAGAAAGCCCGCCAGCCCCATAAAGAGGACCGCTTGCACCAGGGGAGTGGTCAGTATCCCCCACATTCCGGGGGCGGCCAAGGGCCTGAACCGCAGTTCCAGCTCCCCCCATTTGCGCTCGCCGGCCCAGATCGGAACGCGGACCTGGGAGTCCTTCGAATACTCGCCACTCATCATTTTCCAGCGTTCCAAATGATCGCCGGTGGCCACCAGCACCTCGCCCCCCTCCTGGCGCAGGGCCAGGGAGAGCAGGTCGTCGTTTCTTTCTGCCAGCAGGGCGAAATCCCCCTCGAGGCGCTTGCCGCCTGCCGACGCGACCCGGGAACTCTGGACCAGCGCCGTGCTGTAGACCGCGATAGCTTCGGACAGCGCGGCGCGCCCTTGGAGGACCGCGCTGTTGCGGTCGGGAATGATGTTGAGAAAAAAGGCCAGCATGACCAGACTGGTCATCACCCCGACCAGCCCCGTAACGATGCGGACTTTTGGACTAAACAGCTTCATGGAGCCCCCATCGGACCAACCGCGACAACCAGGCAGGATTTCGGATCATTGAATTTTCGCATCGTCGCCCTCATCGTCGCCCTCATCGTCGCCCTCATCGTCGCCCTCATCGTCGCCCTCATCGTCGCCCTCATCGTCGCTTGGGTTCCGGCTTTCCGCCCCGTCTTCGATGATCCGCTCCAGGGATTCGTCATCATCCTCATCGTCCTTTTTGTGCCCGGCCAGAATCGACAGCGGATCGGTGAGCTGCCATGCCGGGAGCGAGGAGAGCACCGACGCCATCAGCGAGCCGCCCTTGAGCATCCAAACCACATAACCGGCCGACAGCCCAATGGAGGTGGCAATGGCCGAGCCGACCACCGCCTTTTCCACGTGAGATTGCGCCCCGAGTTCTTCCTTGATGCTGTCCAGGGTGTCACGGACCTGCGCGTAGGCCTCGGGGGACAGAGGCGCGATATCGAGGTTGGCCAGGGCGTTCTGAAAACCGGCCAAAAGATCCGGGGCTGTTTCGATGAGGTTTTTCAATCCCTCGAAAACACTACCCGCCAAGTCACCGGAAGCATTCTCCCGATCCATGACGTAAAGCGGGGCGAAAGACTTGACGGGCTGGGTGGCCTCTGCCGCGGGAGGGGGAGAAAAATCCGCCGGGGGCTCTGCGGTTTCCCCGGTCCGATCCAGCGCTTCGGAGATCTCCGGGACCATTTTTTCGTCCTCGGCTTTCCCTTCCTCAGGAATTTCCTCGGCAACCTCTTTGCCGGCTTCCGACGTGGAAGACTCCTGTTGCGGAGGTGGCATAACCTTGATTCCCGCTGTGGCAACGCCGCTTTGGGCCGAAACCGCCACGCCGTTTTCCGATGCTTCGACGTTGAAACTGCCATCCGCGGTGGTCCCGGCTGCGGGGGTAAAACGCAGCCCCTCCTTCCCCTGGGCGACGGTGATGTAATCGCCGTCGTTGACCCGGGTCACGCCGTCGGCCAGATAAAGGATGCCGCCGCTGATGCCGGAGATGCGGAAGTGGGTCACCTCCGCCCCATCGGCAGCGTTGGGGGTGACGAAGATCAGATCCGACTGGCGTCCCGCAACGACAGAGCCGTGGGTTACCTGCGGAGTGTCCCCGACGGGCTTAACCACGATAACCGCGGTGCCGGTGGCCGTGCCGCCTTTGCCGTCGCTGATGGTGTAGCTGAAGCTGTCGGTGCCGTTGAAATCGGCGCCGGGCGTATAAGTCAAGGTGCCGTCGCCGTTATCGACCAGGGCCCCCCTGGCCGGCTGGGTGAAGGAGGCCAGGGTCAGCTTGTCGCCGTCGACATCCGTGTCATTGGCCAGCAGGTCGGTGATGGTGAGGGGATTGTCCTCGAAGATGGTCAGATTCTCGTGACCAGCGACCGGCGCATCGTTGACGGGGTTGACGGTGATGGTCGAAGTGGCAATGCCGCTTTGCGCCGCGACGCTGATTCCATCCTGCGAGGATTCGACGTTGAAGGAGCCGGCGAAGTTGCTGTCAGTTGCCGGGGTGAAGCGCAGGCCCGTTTGGCCCTGGGCGTAGGTGATGTAATCGCCGTTGTTGATCTGCGTAATCCCATCGGCCAGGTAGAGGGTGCCGCCGGTAATGGCGGAGATGCGGAAGTGGGTCACCTCGGTTCCGTCTGCTGCATTGCGATCCAGAACGATCAGCCCCGATTGGGTGTCCTCGTCGGTGGTGATGTTCGCAACGGTGGGCGTATCACCGACCGGTTTGGCCGACATGTCCCAGGACCCACTAAGGGGCGTCGATACACCGTCGGAGACACTGATGGAAATAGTGAAATTGGCGGCATAGTTGGCCGAAGGGGTGAACTTGAGAGCTGCGAGCAAAGCATTCACGTCGTCGACGTCGCCGCTCACCAGCCAGAGGCCGGTGCCGGCATCGTAGGTCGAGGTGGCCGTCCCGACTGTGCCGGTGCTCAGGCCGCCGGCCATCGGGTCGGAAAGGACCAGGGCCACCGATACGTCCTGTCCCGAGGAGACGATTTCCAACTCGTTGATGAAATCCAGCTGCGAGTCCTCGATATAAACCTGGGTCGCATTCAGGTTGACGACACTGAGGGGAGAAGGCACGGTACCGTCGGTGGTCGCGGCGTTGCCGAAGGCATCACGGCAGAAACCCGAGGTGACCGAGAGGCTGTCGAATCCACCCGGCTGACCGAAGCCTGGCGTCGCCTCGATGGCGGCCGCCTTAGCCGGGGTGAACTGGATCACCAGTTCGTTGTTTTTAGTGATGATCGCGCTGGAGACATCCGCAAGCGAGAAAGAAATGTCGGGGGTCGCCGCGCCATCGCTGTTGATGTCGATTAGCAGTTTGGACCAGTCCAGATAGGTCTTCACATCTGTTCCAACATCTGCAATCGTTGAAAAACCCGGGCCTTTCAGGTGCAGCGTGCTGTCGGCAAAGTAGTACTGGGCACTCTTGATGGAAGGCGTCGGGTTTTCGTTATCGACCCTGAAACTCTCCGAGGTGACCGAGCTGATGTCGCTGCCGTCGTTGAGGGTAAATTTGATCTGGATATCGCTCTGGTCCACGTTGTCCAGGGAATGAACCGCAGTGACGTCGGCGTGCTGCGTATTGAAGGTGAAGGTATGGGCCGGCGCGCTGCCGAAGCTCGAGCCGGTCGACCAGCCGGCGCCGCCGTTGTCGAACCAGTTCGCGGAAAAAGCCCCCGAAAATTCGCCGTTGTTCGGAGCGTACCAGGTGACACCGCCGTCATCGCTGTACAGGAAATTGTCCAGGGTGACTTGGTCCAGTTCGATATCCGTGGCCTTCCAGTTGATGGTGATGACCCCGCTGCCGTCGGTGCTCTGGATGATCTGGGCACCGGGGATAATGTCGGCGACGGTAAAGCCGCCCACGGGGGGATCGTTCTGGTTGGTGAAACTGATGTCGGCAGCCGCGGGATTGGTGGAGAGCAGGCCGTCAGAGGCACTCACCTGATAGGAGGGCGCTGCCTCGCCGCCATCGTGCACAAACCGGACCGCGTTGCTGTTCACCTGGGACTGGGTGAAACTGAAAATCGGCACCCCCGGGGCGCTATCAAGTTCGAAGTGGCCGCCGCTGACAGCGGAGACAGTGAAAGTCAGGGCAGCGTTTTCCGCATCACTGGCGAAGATCTCCGCAGCGGAGAGGACCACGCTGCCCCCCTCGCTGATGGTGAGCCTGTTGTTCACCAGAACAGGGGGATCATTCTGGTTAGTAAAATTGATGAAAGCGGCAACTGGAACCGAAGTGACAGAGCCATCGGAAACGCTCACCATGTAGGAAGGGGGCGCCTCACCGCCATCGTGTACGAACCGCACCGCGTTGCTGTTCACCTGGGCCTGGGTGAAGCTGGTAATCGGCACGCCGGCGCTGCCCACCAATTCGAATTGCCCCCCGGTGATAGAGGAGATATTGAAGATCAGGAGGGAATCGGGATCATCAACATCGGTGCCTGAAAGGTTGGTGCCGGAGAGAACGACCGAGCCTCCTTCTGCAATGGTGAGAGTATTGTTCTCCAGCACCGGGGCATCGTTGTGGTTGGTGAAGTTGATGACCGCGACTACCGGTCCGTCCGAGAGAGATCCGTCGCTGACGCTGATTTGGAAAGAGGGTGCCGCCTCGCCGCCGTCATGCACGAACTGTACTACACCGCCGGTCACCTGGGCCTGGGTGAAGCTGGTAATCGGCACGCCCGGATTGTTGGTCAGTTCGAAATGACCGCCGCTTACAGAGCTGGCGTAAAAAACCAAACTCGCAGGAACACTATCCACATCGCTGGCCGAGAGGTTGGAACCGGAGAGAACAACCGTCCCTCCTTCACTGATGTCGATGATGTAATTCCCCAGTGAAGGGGCGTCGTTCTGGTTGGTGAAATTGATGACCGCAGCCGCGGGGCCATCGGCGAGCGAACCGTCGGAGACGCTCACCTGGTAGGAGGGTGCTGCCTCGCCGCCATCATGCACGAACTGCACGACACCGCCGGTCACCTGAGCCTGGGTGAAGTTGGTTATCGCTGCCCCAGGGTCGAAGGTAAATTCGAACTGGCCCCCAGTGACAGAAGAGACGCTGAAGCTCAGGCTGGAAGCGGGATTGTCCGGGTCGCTGGCCGAGAGGTCGAGGGTGGAGAGAACCACCGTGCCCCCTTCGCTGACGGTCAGGGTATTGCTGCCCAGCACCGGCGGCTGGTTGACGGTATTGAAGTTGACGGCAGCGGCCTCAGGACCGTAGGAAAGAGAGCCGTCGGAGACGCTCACTTGGTAGCTTGGGGCCAAGGCACTGTTGTCATGAACAAATTGGACCGCTCCGCCAGCCACCTGGGCCTGGGTGAAGATGGTAATCGGAACACCGGGACTGGCCACCAGTTCAAACCGACCGTTGGTGACTCCGCTGACGGTAAAGATCAGGCCCGCAACGGCGTTATCCGGATCCGTAGCCGAAAGCTGACCGGTGCCAAGGACAACCGTCTCGCCCTGGAGAATCGTCAGGGTGTTGTTCCCCAGCGTTGGCGGATCGTTCTGGTTGGCAAAGCTGATGGCGGCAGCCGCGGGCCCGTCGGAGAGGACCCCGTCGGAGACGCTCACCTGGTAGGCAGGGGCCGACTCGCCGCCGTTGTGGACGAACTGGACATCCCCGGCGGTCACCTGGGCCTGGGTGAAGCTGAAAATCGGTATTCCCGGACTGCCCACCAACTCGAACCGGCCACCGCTGATTCCGGTGACGTTGAAAACCAGGTCGGAAGGGACATTATCGGCGTCGGTGGCCGAGAGTTGGGAGCCGGAGAAGACGACTGTGCCACCCTCGCTGATGGTGAGGCTGTTGGCGCCCAGAACCGGACGGTCGTTCAGGTTGGTGAAGTTGATGACGGCGGGCGCGGGCCCATCGGAGAGCGACCCGTCGGAGACGCTGACATCATAACTCGGCGCCGTTTCGCCGCCGTCGTGGACGAACTGAACTTCATTGTTGACCACTTGGGCCTGGGTAAAGTTGGTGACAGCCACTCCTGGAACCGTGGTCAGTTCAAACCGGCCGCCGGTGACATTGTCGACAGTAAAAATCAGCGTGTCGTCGGGGGTCTCCACATCGGTGGCCGAAAGTTCGCCCCCGGAAAGGACTACCGTGCCACCTTCGCTTATGGTGAGGGTATTGGCCCCAAGCTCCGGGCGATCGTTGACCGCCGTAATATTTATGATGACGCTGTTGCTTCCCTCTTCCGAGGTCGCATTACCTGTCAAACCGGGGTCCTGCCCGGTGTTGCCCAGGTCATTGACCGTCACCGTCAGCAGGGTTGCGGCACCCGGGGTATCGGAGCTGTTCAGGTAGGTGATGGTCCCCGTGCTCGCACCGGTGAGCAGGGCATTGAGCTGGGCGATGGTTCCCGACAGGGTCACCGTCCCGGTGCCGTTGCCGCCGGCGATGACCACCCCTGAATTGCCCGCAACCACCGAAAGGGTTCCTTCACCGACGGTCAGTGTGGCAAGGGCTCCAGACCCGGCTGCATCGACGTCACTGACTCCGAACCCATTCCCATGGATGGCCAGCCCGATCTGCTCGGTCGCATTCAGGCCACCTGCCGGCCCCGTCACCACCGGGGCATCGTTCAAGGGTTGTCCGTTGATGCTGAAAACGATAGGGGATGGCAGGGTCACTGTGCCATCGCCGACGGTGAGCTCGAAGGTGGTGGTCTCCCCCTCGTCAGCGTCGCGGTAGGAAACACGACCGTTGTTGATGTCGTCCTGGGTGAACGTCTGGCCCACCGTCAAAGTAACGCCGCCGAGTCGCACCGAGCCGTCATCGGGCAGCTTGGTCAAGGTGTAGACGATCTGGTCGGGACTGTTGTCCGGGTCGGTGGTTTCCAGATGCGCCGAGGTTATTGTTCTTGACGCCCCTTCCGGAACAGTCAGGGGTTCGTTCATGGCGACCGCAGGAGCGTCGTTGACCGCGGTGACCTCGATCTGCATCTGCGCCGCGACTGTCCCGCTGGCGGCATCGTTGACCGTGAAGTCGAAGCTCGCCAGCGGGCTGCCGCTTGCGTTGGCCGCCGGGGTGTAGACCAGCGTGTCGAGCTGTGCCGCCGTCAGCGTGTCGCCGTTGTTGACCGCCGTGCCGCCGCTGTGGGCCAGGGTCCCGCCGGCCAGGTTCAGGTTGGTGAGGGTCGCCGAGACCAGAGGGTCGCCTTCGGCGTCGGAAAAGGTGAAATCGGCAACACGGAAATTGTAGGCAGTGTCCTCGGGTGTGTTGACGGTGTTCGCCGTCGCCGCCGGGGGGCTGTTCTGGGGCACCTTGAGGGTGAAGCCGTCGATCTTGTCGGTGATGCCGAGGTCGGCACCTTCGAAGAAAAGCGAGGCCGTTGCCTCGCCGATATGGTCGAGCACCGGATCGGAGGCGGTAATCACCTCGAGAGCGAAGATATCCGTTTTCTTGACCGGCAGCCCATCCCGGCCGAACGTACCATCGGTATCCGTAGCAAGGAGGATCGTCCCCGCGTTGAGGGTCCGGCCGCCGATGCGGGTGGAGGTCTCCACCAGATCGATTCCTACGAGGCGTTTGGGAAGATTGACCAGATTATCGCCCCCCTTGATCAGGACGCTGGCCGTACCGCCGGCGACACCTCCCGCCGTATAATCGGTGTAACGCCAGATCTGCTTTTCTTCGGTGCCCCCCTGGCGCAAAAAGAGGAAATCCCCCGCATTGAGGGTGATACCACCGACAACGGTGTCCCTTTCAACCAGGGTGATCCCCCGGATCTCCTGCCCCGGGACCATGTCCCGGAATAGAATGGAGAAGGTCCCCGAGCTGTAATCATTAGGAGCATCGGGGCGGAACAGCACAACGTCGTCCTTGTCGACATTCAGGCCTCCGAATGCCGCTGCGGAGGCATCCGCGGACGTGAACAGGACATCGCCTGCATAGAGCTGAAAGTTCGTGGTGCCCACCTGGATATCCGATGAAACATAATGGACCCCGTTGATCTGTTTATTGTCAGCGTGCGCGGACAAGGCCGCCGCGATATCCAGGGTGCCGCTGGTCGTGCCGGGTTCGAAAGCCAGGTTGGGGTCGGCGATCTGCACCAGGTCGGCCTTGCCCCAGCTTTCACCGCCGGCGCTCAGGTCTTTATCGGTGGTGATCCAGAGCCCCTCCTGAGCGACCTCCGTGACCCGGAAGGCCATGTCTTTGCCAACCTCTGGAGCGCCGTCCTTGTTGATGAGATCGCCATTTGCATAGCCGCCGGCGGAATCGATGCCGACGTGCACCTTGCCGGAGGCGTTGTTGCTGGCAACCCGGAGGTAGTAGATCTGGCCGTCGTTGAGGCTGACCTCGCTGAGATCGAAGGCGTACCAGGCCAGATTGGTGGTCAGATCCGCCACGCTGATGGAGTTGCTGGCCAGTACCGTGCCGTTCCAGCTGTCGCGCAGCGAGACGGTGATGATCTGGCCCGCTGCGCCGGCCTCTTTGCGGAGCTGGACGCTCACCTGGTCGACGGTGTAGCTGCCGGCGCCGCTGGTGTAGGAAAAAGTCTGTCCCCAGTTCTGGTCGGATTTCACTTCGGAAGAATCCGTCGCCGTCTCGTGAGCCACCCAGGTCGTCGCCAGCACGGCCTGCCAGCTCTGTTGCAGCTCGCTGCTCAAGACAATCTGCGTCTCGATCTCTCCGGCACGGTATTCGAGATCCCAATCACCGCCAAGGCCCTGATGGCCCGTGATGTCATCGGAGGTGGCCACATCGGCCCCGGTGATCAAGCGGAGATTCTGCAGCAGCCCCTCGCCAGCCTCCCCCCGGGCCAGGTTGCAGCCGTAAAGCAACAGGTCCGCCTCCCCGGAAAGCGCCTCGCGCCACCCCTCCATGGCCTCGGCGTAGGCGTAGAGGTTCTGCCCGGTCAGCCAGACATTACCCAGCTTCACCGCACCGTCGCTGCCGTGAGAGATGAGGTGGATGGCGTCGATATCCCGCTGGCCACCCAGGTACTCGCTGATCTGGGAAATGCCGTCGCGGTTGGCGTCAAGAACCACGACCTGGATTTGCCGCTGGCCGTCCTGCCGGGCCGTGAAATCGTCGAGTAACTGCCGGTAATCTTTGACATCGGCATCGATGAAGACCACTTCGCGGCGCAGCGATTCGGCGCTCTGCGCCTGCTGCGCTTCAGCGGCATCGAGTTGCAGGGGCATTTCGAGCACCGTCGGGGCTTCGCCCGCGGCGATGCCCCCCTCGGGCGGCGGCGGAACCAGGTCAGCGCTGAAGAGCAGGCGGGGCTCGAGAGGTTCGAGCCAAAATTTCGACACCGATGATTTCCCCATTTTATGCACCCTCCGCCTAGAGCTCCAATACAATAGAAGCAACTCTTGCAAAACCTAATCCAAGGCAGCCGCAACGGCAGGCAACCCACCCAACAGCCCTGCCCGACCGCTGCTTTCACCTTTCCTTGCCACGCCTTTAAAAGCCCCCGGAATCCACCCCCGGCCAAGTCCCTCGGTGTATTTGGAGCAGGTTTATTAACTGTTTCCACAGCAACCCAATCCCGGGCAGGGTTCTTGCAAATCCAGGCCTCGGAAGGCCAACCCCCAGGGCCCGGGATAGGTGATTTGACGGAAAATTAGAAAAAATCGGCCTTCTGCCGATCATGCCAAGAGATTTCTTCAGCAAGGATTCTTAGTGGAACCCATGCGGCTATTACTGCTTGCGACATCGCTGTTGCTGCTTTACCCCACAACGGGAAGAGCGGGATTGACCATCGGGAGGATCGGTTCAGGCTGGTCCCAAATGGGCGTTTTGTCTGAGCAGCCCGCCCCCGCTGGCAAAGAGACTCCGCCATACCACAAGGCCCTGGCCTGGAACCTCCCCGAGGGGACCACCGCTGCTCCCAGTGAGGGGGCCGCGGTGGCGCCTACCCTGCGGGATCCGGCGGAGAAGCCCGGTGAAACCACGGGGAGAATCCCCGCGGGCAAGCTCACTCTTGCCGACTTTGTCCGGCTGGTGATGACCAACAACCAGCAGATCCAGGCACAGAAGGCTCAGTGGGGTATCCAGAAGGCGGAAATGGAAAAGGCCCGGGGCATTTTCGAGCCCCGCTTGGTCAGCTCGCTGCAGCTGGAGGACCGCAGCCAGAGAAACACCGCCGAGGAGTCGGCAAGCCGCCAGTTCACCCTGACTTACGAGGAGCGCAACTGGGACTTCAGCGCCGCGGTGCAGGGCCTGCTGCCCACCGGCGGCCAGATTCAACTGGGCTACGATTACCGCCGGCTGTCCAACACCCTGACCCGCACCCTGACCGACGAGGAGCGGGAATACCAGATGTTTCTCGGCATCACCCTGACCCAGCCGCTGCTCAAGAACGCCGGGATTGCCGTCACCATGTCGGGCATCCGCGTCGCCGAGGCGGAAAGCCAGGTCGCGTTCCAGGAATACCGCCAGGAGTTGATGCGCATCGTCGGCGAGACGGCGGCGCGCTACTGGAATTTTTACCAGGCCCAGGAAAAGCTCCGGATGCGCGAGGAATCGCTGCGGGTCGCCGAGCAGATTCTCCAGGACAGTGAGGAGCGCTTCCGCATCGGCAAGATGGCCCGCACCGAGGTGCTGGAGGCCAAGGCCGGGGTGATCTCCCGCCTGGCCCTGCGCAGCGAGGCGCGGCAGGAACACCTCGAAGCTGTCAACCGGCTGCGCACCCTGGTCTCCATGGCCGGAGAGCGCGGCACGGCCCCGCTCGAAGCGGGTGACTCGCCCAAAGCCGAGACCAGCGTCCCGGACCTCCAGGCCATGCGGCAGAGGGCCTTCCGCCTGCGCCCCGAATACCTGGCCGCGCAGAAAAAAATCGAGCGGGCGGGCCTCAAGGTCGCCTACGCCCGCAACCAGCGCTGGCCCGAACTTGACCTCAAGGCCAGCTTCGGCCTCAACGGCCTCGACTTCTCCAGGGGCGATTCCTGGGAGCAGATCGAGGACAGCCGCTTCGACGACTGGTCCATCGGCCTGGAGCTGAACCTGCCTCTGCTGGGCAACCGTGCCGGAGCCAGCGAACTGGAGAAGGCCAACCTGGAGAAGAAGCGGGCCCTGCTGATGCTCAAGGCGATCGAAGTCGAGCTGACCAACGGCATCGACACGGCGGTCCACAATGTCCAAAGCGCCGCCGAGCAGGTCGATTACGCCGGCGACGTGGTCGAGATCCACAAACAGCTGCTCGACGCGGAAATCGCCCGCCTCGAGGCCGGCAAAAGCAACAGCCGTTTGGTTCTCGAAAAAGAGGAAAATTACCGCAAGGCCCAGGAGGCCTCCCTTAAAAACCTGGTGAACCTGCAGAAAGCCCTGGTCAGCCTGGAGGTGGCAGGAGGCATGTCCCTGGTCAATCATGGCGTTGAACTGATGGAGGTCGAACTTTGAGTTGCACCGAGAAAAGATCCCCCGTCCGCAAACTTTTTTCCTTGCTGGCCGCCCTGCTGCTCTGCTTGGCAGGGGCGGCGCCCCTGGCAGCTGCCGAGCAGTTCAGCATCCCGGGGGTCACAGAACCCTACCAGGATGTGGCGTTGGGCATCGCCGTGGCCGGGCGGGTGGCGAAGATCCATGTCGCCGAAGGGGCCAGGGTCAACAAGGGGGAGGTCATCCTCGAGCTGGACAAACGCAGCGAGGAGTTGGAGGCCGAACGGCGCAAGCTGATCTGGCAGAGCAAGGCGGAGGTCGAGTCCGCCGCCCGGCAGGTGAAGACCCTCGAAGCCCACCTCAAATCGACCGGCGAACTCTACGCCTCGACCGGCTCGGTGAACCGCGAAGAGCTGGAAAATCAGGAGCTGGAATTCGCCCTCGCCCAGGCCGAGTTGGCCCGGCTCGAAGCCGCCGAGGCGCGCGAGGAGATCGAATACAACATTGCCCGCGAGCAACTCGCCAAGCGCTACCTGCGCGCCCCCTTCACCGGCACCGTCGCCGAACTGCTGGTGGGCCCCGGCGAGAACTGCGAGATCGAAAAGCCGCTGGTCCAGTTCGTGGACACCAGCCGCGGCACCTTCGTCGCCAACCTCGAGCTGGCCGCCGTCCGCGACCTCAAGCCGGGCAAGGCGGTCGAGTTGCAGCTACAGACCGGCGGCGACCCGGTCAGCCTCAAGGGGGAGATCATCCTGGTCAGCCCGGTGGTCGACCCGGCCAGCGGCCTGCGCAAGGTGAAGGCGGTGTTCGACAACAAGGAAGGGAAAATCGTGCCGGGGGTTGCCGGGGCGATGATTCTGAACTGAAAACCCTTATAAAGGCAATTGGCCACGGATCAAATCTGATCAAATCTGATTTTTCAAAACCTGGAGAACTCAACAAAAAACCGAATCATTCAGAAACCTTAGGAAGTTCATGATTTTGCCTTATCCGAATTTATCAGATTTTATCCGTGGCTAATTCTTGCTTTTAGGATTTTAAGAAAGTCCCGCCCTTGGACCCAGCAGCCGCCATCCGGGAAATCCATCAATTCCCCGACCATCCGGGCCGGTTCTGGCCCGCCTTTCTGGAGTTCGCCTCCGGGCAGGCCAGGGCCGAAGCCGCCATCCTCTTGACCCGCAAGCGCAACCCGGGCACCTGGAAGCCTCTGAGCCACTGGCCCGAGGCCAGCCGCAACATCCCCCCCAAACTGCTGCAAGCCGCGGAGAAGATCTCCGACGCGGCCCTGCAGAAGGGGACCGCCTGGGCCTGCGTCCCGGGCGCGAAGGCAGGGGAGACCGATCTGGTGCTGTTCGGTCTGCGCCTGCACCAGGAAGATGCCGGTCAGGACAGCGTGGCGGTATTTGTCGCCGGCGGGACCCGGGACGGGGAAAAGGAGCGGACCCTTGCCGGCCTGCAGCTGCTGGCCGATGCCCCGGCCGTGTACCAGCGCGAGCGGGCGGCGCGGCGGGCTTTGCAGCAAATGGCCGCGGTGGGCGAAACCCTCGACATGCTGGTGCTGCTCAACGCCGAGAAGAACCACTTCGCCGCGGCCATGACCCTGGTCAACGAGACCGCGGCCCGCATCGGCTGCTCGCGGGTGAGCCTGGGCTGGCTCGAGAAGGGGTATGTCCGCCTGCAGGCCGTCAGCCACATGGAGCGCTTCGAACGCAAGATGGAGATCGTCGGCAGGCTCGAAGCGGCCATGGAGGAGGCCCTCGACCAGGACGAGGAGATTGTGCTGCCGCCCGGCGAGCAGAGCGGCGCGGTGGTTCGCGACCATGCGCAGTTCGCCGCCGAGCAGGGGGTGCCGTACATGGTTTCGCTGCCGATCCGCCTCGACGGCGAGCCGGTGGGGGTGCTGAGCTGCGAGCGGCAGCAGGCGCCTTTTACCGAAAAAGAGCTGCTCGGCCTGCGGGTGCTCTGCGACCAGACAGCCCGCCGGCTCGGTGACCTGAAGGCCGCGGGCCGCTGGTGGGGGGCGAAGCTGGCCGATGCGCTGCGCGACAAGACCTCCGCCCTGCTCGGGGTGGAGCACACCTTGGCCAAGGGCTGCGCCCTGCTCGCCTGCCTGCTGCTGGCCGCCATGATCGTGATCAAGATCCCCTACCGGGTCGAGGCCCCCTTCATACTCAAGAGCGACGACGTCCGCCAGGTGTCGGTCCCCTTCGAGGGATACATCGACGAGGTGCACGTCAGGATCGGCCAGCAGGTCCGCCAGGGGGATCTGCTGCTTTCGCTGGACAGCGACGATCTGCTGCTCGAGGAAGCGGCGGCCGTCGCCAACCAGATTCGCTACCTGCGCGAAGCCGAAAAGGCCCGGGCCCGCGGCGCCCTGGTCGACATGCAGATCGCCCAGGCCCAGGCCGACCAGGCGGCGGCCCAGCTCGAACTGGTCCGCTACCGGCTGGGCCAGGCGCAGCTGCGCTCGCCTATCGACGGCATCGTCGTCGAGGGCGACCTGGAAGAGCTGCGCGGGGCGCCCGTCGACAAGGGGAACGTCCTGTTCAAAGTGGCCCGCAGCGAAAACCTCTTCGCCCAGATCAGGCTCAACGAGCGGGACATTCACGAAATCGCCGCCGGCCAACCGGGCCAGATCGCCTTCGTCAGCCAGCCCCGGCTCAAGTTCGCCATGCGGATGGAGCGCATCGACCCCGTGGCCCAGGCCGGCGAGGAAGGCAACCTCTTCCACGTCCGCGCCGCCCCCGCCGAAGCCCCGCCCGGCTGGTGGCGCCCAGGCATGAGCGGCATCGCCAAGGTCGAAGTCGGCAAGCGGCGGATTCTCTGGATTATCACCCACCGCACGATTGATTTTCTGCGCATGCGGTTGTGGATGTGAAAACCAGAGAACTTTTCACCACGAAGGGCACGAAGAACACGAAGAAACCCCCAAAAGCTTTTCCTGTTTTGGATTTTCTTCGTGATCTTCGTGTCCTTCAGCGAGCAGCATCGCGAGCGGGTGGTGAAAGAGCTGTTTTCAAAGGACAGCCATGAACTCCCAAGGACGAACATTCAGCGAATCCTGGCACCGGGTGGCCGAGCTGCGCATCGGGCTGCGCCCCAACGTGCGGGTGCGCCGGCAGATGTTCCGCGGGGAGAAGTGGTACGTCCTGCACGACCCCTTCAACAACAGCTTCTTCCGCCTGCGCCCCGAGGCCCACGAATTCGCCATCCGCCTGCACCCGGAGCGCACCGTGGGGCAGGTCTGGGAGCAGTGCCTGGCCCGCGACCCCGACGGCGCCCCCGGGCAGGAGGACGTGATCGCGCTGCTCGGCCAGCTTTACTTCGCCAACCTGCTCTTCTGCGAGTTGCCCGCCGACAGCGCGCGGCTGTTCGAGCGCTACTCGGACAAGCGCCAGCGGGAGATCCGCTCCAAGTTCCTCAACCTGATGTTCATCAGGATTCCGCTGCTCGATCCCGAAAACCTGCTGCGCCGCAGCGAAGCGCTGATCCGCTGGCTGACCGGCCCGGCGGCCGCGGCGCTCTGGATGCTTTTGGCCCTGCTGGCGGGCAAGGCGGTCCTCGAAAACTGGGATACCCTGGCCCACGAGGCGCGCAGCGTGCTCGCCTTCGACAATCTGATCCCGCTCTACGCCGGCCTGGTGCTGGTCAAGCTGCTGCACGAGATCGGCCACGCCGCCCTCTGCAAGCGCTTCGGCGGCGAGGTGCACACCATGGGGGTGATGCTGATGGTCTTCACCCCCCTGCCCTACATGGACGCCACCTCGAGCTGGTCGTTCCGCAGCCGCCGGCAGCGGATCCTGGTCGGCGCCGCGGGGATGATCTTCGAGCTGTTCGCCGCCTTCTGCGCCGCGCTGCTCTGGGCCAACACCGGCCCCGGCACCCTGCACAGCGTCGCCTTCAACATGATGCTGGTCGCCTCGGTCTCGACGGTGGTGTTCAACGCCAACCCGCTGCTGCGCTACGACGGCTACTACATCCTCTCCGACCTGGCCGGCATCCCCAACCTCAACACCCGCTCCTTCGCCCAGCTCAAATACCTGGCCGAACACCGGCTGTTCGGCTGCGAACATGCCCAAAGCCCCGCCGGCAGCCGTCGCGAGGCCCTCTGGCTGACCGGCTACGGCCTGGCCAGCGGCCTCTACCGGATCATCGTCTACGGCGGCATCATCCTGTTCGTCGCCGACCGCTTCCTGCTGGCCGGCCTGCTGATGGCCGTCTTCTGCATGGTCACCTGGGGGATCCTGCCCGCCGGGCGCCTGGCCGGCTACCTCGCCGCCAGCCCGCGCCTGGCCCGCAACCGACCGCGGGCCGTGGCGGTCAGCCTGGGGGCTCTCCTTTTCTGCCTGCTGTTTCTGGCCGTGGTCCCCTTCCCGAGCGGGTTCCGCGCACCGGGGATCCTCGAGGCGCAGACCTTCCTGCGGGTCGCCAGCGAGGCCCCCGGGCAGCTGACCGAGATCCTGGCGCCGAGCGGAACCCGGGTGGAGCGGGGCACGCCGCTGCTGCGCCTGGAGAACCCGGAGCTGGAGCTGGAACTGCGGGCCGTCGCCGCCCAGCGCGCGGAGCTTATGGCGCTGCGCCAGCAGAGCATTGTCGCCGAGGGGGACGCCGAGCGGGAGATGCTGCGCCAGCGCCTGGCGGCTTTGGAGCAGCGGCGCGAAAAGCTTGAGCGGCAGCGCCGGGCGCTGCTGATCAAGGCGGGCGAGGCGGGGGTCTGGGTGGCCCCGGAGAGCCCCGAGCTGGCCGGCAGCTGGCTGACCCGCGGCACCCAGTTCGGGGTGATCGTCAACCCGGAGAGCTTCCGGTTCTCGGCGGTGGTCTCCCAGGAAGAAGCCGCCAACCTGTTCAGCGACAGCCTTGCCGGCGAGGCCGAGGTGCGCCTCAACGGCCAGGCGGGTTCGCCGTTGAAGGTCCGCCGGAGCGATTTCATCCCCTTCCAGCACGAACGGCTCCCTTCGGCCGCCCTCGGCTGGCTGGCCGGCGGCGAAATCCCCGTCTCGGGCAAGGACGACAGCGGCCTGCAGACCGTGGAGCCGTTTTTCCAGATCTTCGCCGAACTGCAGAATCCGTCAGATGCCGCGCTGTTCCACGGCCAGTCGGGGCGCATCCGCTTCAGCCTGCCGGCCGAGCCCCTGCTGAGCCAATGGGCGCGCAAACTGCGCCAGCTGCTGCAGAGGCGCTACCAGACATGATGCTGCCGGCCCGCGACTACCATGCCACCCGCATCGCCACCCCCGGCAAGCTGCCCAAGGGACTCGACCGCTGGGCTCACGACGCCCTGGGACGGCTGCGCGGCGGCGGCCGCACCCTGCAGCGTTACCGCGAGCAGGCCGAGCAGATCGTCGCCCGCTCGCTGCAGCAGCGGCTGCTCTCCGAACGCCGGCTGCGCGAGGAGTTGCAGCAGATGCAGGCCCATTTCCGCCGGCGCCAAAAGGGGTACGAGGCCCAGCTCCCCGAGGCCCTGGCGCTGCTGGCCGAAAGCGCCGAACGGACCCTGGGGATGCGCCCCTACCCGGTGCAGGTGCTCGGCGCCCTGGCCATCCATCACGGCTGCCTGGCCGAAATGGCCACCGGCGAGGGCAAAACCCTCACCGCCTGTTTTCCGGCGATCCTCGCCGCCTGGTCGGGCCGCCCCTGCCACGTGGTCACCGCCAATGACTACCTCGCCTCCCGCGATGCCGGGATCATGGCCCCTCTCTACCGCTTTGCAGGCCTGTCGGCCGGCTGGGTGGGGGGAGAGATGGAGCCGGCGGAGCGGCGCAGCAACTACGCCCGGGGCGTGGTCTACACCACCAGCAAGGAGCTGCTCGCCGACTTTCTGCGCGACCGGCTGCAGCCCGGGCTCTGCAGCGATGCGGCGCGCCGCCAGCTGCGCCGGCTGCTCGACCCCCGCGCGGTGCAGAACGACGCCCGGGTGATGCGCGGGCTGGACACGGCGATCATCGACGAGGCGGACAGCGTGCTGATCGACGAGGCGGTCACCCCGCTGATCATCTCCGCGACGCAGGAAAACCGGGCGCTCACCGAGACCAGCCTGCTGGCCCAGCGGATCGCCGATTCCCTGGTCCCCGGGGAGCATTACCGCAGCGAGGAGCGCTACCACGAAATCCGCCTGACCGAAGCGGGGCGCGCCCGGCTCGGCGCCGCGGCCGAAGAGCTGCCGGGGCTCTGGCGCGGCGAAGCCCGCCGCGAAGAGCTGGTGCTCACGGCGCTGAGCGCGCGGGAGTTTTACCGGCGAGGCAAGCAGTACGTGGTGGAGGAGGGCAAGGTGGTCATCGTCGATGAATTCACCGGGCGGCTCATGCCCCAGCGCACCTGGCGCCAGGGCCTGCACCAGGCCATCGAGGCCCGCGAGGGGCTGGCCCTCTCCGACCCCAGCGAAACCCTGGCCCGGCTCAGCTTTCAGCGGTTTTTCCGGTTCTTCCGGCATTTGGGGGGGATGACCGGGACCGCCCGGGAGGCGGCCGGCGAATTCTGGCATATCTACAACCTGCCGGTGCTGGCCGTCCCCACCCACAAGCCCTGCATCCGCGAGATTCTGCCGAGCCGCGTTTATGCCGACCGACAGAGCAAATGGCGGGCGATTGCCGACGAGGTTTTGGAATGTCACCGGGCGGGGCGGCCGGTGCTGGTCGGCACCCGCAGCATTGCGGCCAGCGAGGAGCTGGCCGCAATGCTCTCCGGCCAGGGGGTTCCCTGCCAGCTGCTCAACGCGGTGCGCCACCGCGAAGAGGCGCAGATCATCGCCGGCGCCGGCCAGCGCGGCGCCGTGACCATCGCCACCAACATGGCCGGCCGCGGCACCGATATCCACCTCGGCCGCGGGGTGGCCGAACTCGGCGGCCTGCACGTGATCGTCTCCGAACGCCACGAGGCCGGCCGCATCGACCGCCAGCTGATCGGCCGCTGCTCTCGCCAGGGCGAACCCGGCAGCGCCCGCAGCTACATCAGCATGGACGACGAACTGCTGCGGCGCTTCGCCCCCCGGCCCGCCCGCCGCCTGCTGGCCCGGGCCCTCGCCGAAAACCGCCCGGGGGCCGCCGCTCTCGTCGAAAAAACCCTAGCCCTCGCCCAGCAGGCCGCCCAGCGCCTGGCCTTCCGCCAGCGCGAAACCGTCCTGCAGACCGACGACTGGCTGAGCGATGCGCTGTCGTTTGCCCGCTCGGAGGTGGAGGGGTGAATGGGATCGATTGACGAGGAAGGTATCGCGGCTACCGCCTAACCCGCATAGCACTGCTTGATGGCCAGCGCCGCCTGGTTGCGCAGGGTCTTCATGGAATTGAGCTGCTGGGTGTCGAGGTGCTCGCCCGGCTGGTCATGGCCGCCGTAGATCAGGCCGATGCACTTTTTGTCGACGGTGATGGGATAGAGGGCGAAACTGGGGGAGAAGATGGCGTCGCGAAACCAGCGGGGCTTGTGGTCGCGGACGGCGGTATCGGAGATGTTGCCGACGTAGAGATCGCGCCCTTCGGCGAGTACCCAGCTGAACAGGTCCGAGCCTCCCTCATCGACGGGGAAGCTGAATCCCTTGACCAGCTCGCGGGTGTTTTTGCCCAGCCCGAAGCGGGCCAGCATGGCGCCCGAGCGGGGGTCCTTGATGAACAGCAGGACCCGGTCGAAGCCGATCCCCAGGTAGACGGTTTCCAGTATCATGTTGAGGATCTGGTCGAGGGCGAAATCATCCAGCATGACGTTGGTGATCTCCTGGATCCCCGCCATCAGGTGCTGACGCCGGTCCTCGGGGTCGGCATCGCGGTGGATGCGCTGCGCGGGCTCCCTGACCTGGAATTTCTTCAGCGCCGAAGCAGCGGGCGCCTCCACCAGCTCGGGTTCGGCGGCCGCCCTCCCCTCCTCTTCGTCCCCGGCAAACTTGCGTTTATTCAGCAGCGCGAGATCGGCCCGGTTGAGGCTCAGGACGTCGGAGAACTTTTCCATTTCCGAAAGGGCGCCGTCCAGCATCTCCAGGATCTTCTTTTGCGGGACGGGGTAGAGTTCCTTGTATCTCTTCAGCAGTTCCTGAAGACGGGCGGGGCGCTCCTGAACCGGCAGGTTCATGGTCAGCGCGCAAAGCTCGTTGGCCAGGCCGGAGAGGCACTGGTGGTGATCGGCCTTGCCGGTTTTCTTCTCCAGGTCCTCGGGGCGGGGTTTTTTCATGCTGCCGATGATGATCTCGGGCAACCCCCAGGAGCGGGCCACCCCGATGCCCAACTCGGTGAAGGAGATGCCCAGCGCCCTGCGGCTGGCCTTTTCCTCCGAACCCTCCCCTGCCCTGGTCAGCTCCTGGAAAACCTCGTATTCCTGCGGAAAGTAGTACATCGCCAGCAGCCGGCCGAAGCCGTGGAACATGGCGCCGATGAAATACCTCTCCCCCCCCTCCAGCCGCAGGTGACGGGCCAGTTCGCGCGCCAGGATGCCGCTCAGAAACGAGGCGAGCACCGCCTCCTTGAGGTAATGGGAGCGGGCCTTGTCCTGCAGGTGTTCGAAAAAGATCAGGCCCGTTGCGGCCAGCCGCACCTGTTCGAAACCGAGCACGACCACCGCACGGGAGATGGTGGAGATCTGCCCGGAGAACTGGCCGAACAGGGCAGAGTTGGCCACCCGCAGCAGCTTGCTGGTCAGGGCGTAGTCCTTGAGTACCAGCTCGGCCAGCTGGTGGGCCGAGGAGTTGCTGTTGGGGGAGGCCTTGGCGTTGATTTCGGAGATGTGCCGGGAGACGGCAGGAAAGTTCTTTTCTTCCTGCATGCGGGCGAGCAGTTCCTTGAGCGTTACTATTTTCTGACTGGTCTCTGGGGCCATCCGCATCCTCCCGGCAATGAGGCGATCCGGCGGATTTTTGGCACCCGCCGGATTTCGGCTGGGTTATGCAAGACGGAGACCAAGGATTAGCGGAGCCCCTCCCCACCCTGGCCCTCCCCTTGGAGGGGAGGCAGCAGTGCTCAGCCCAGTTCGAGATCCGCCCACACCGGGCAATGATCGGAGGGCTTTTCCATGGCGCGGATCTCGTAGTCGATGCCGGCCTCCCGGCAGGACTCCATCAACCCGGCGGTGAGCAGGATGTGGTCGATGCGCAGGCCGCGCCGGGGATCGCTCTCGAAGCCGCGGCTGCGGTAGTCGAACCAGCTGAAGCGGTCGTCGATCCCGGGGTTCAGTTCGCGAAAGCTGTCGTGCAGCCCCCAGGACTGAAGAGCCTGAAACCAGCCGCGCTCTTCTGGAAGAAAGCTGGTCTTGCCGGTTCGCAGCCAGCGCCGGGCGTTGTCCTCGCCGATGCCGATATCGTGATCGACCGGGGCGATGTTGAAATCGCCCATCACCACCAGGGGGGTCGCAGGGTCGCAGCCCTGTTCCAGGCATGCCTGCAGATCGGCGTAAAAACGCTGCTTGCCGGGGAATTTGACCGGGTGCTCGCGATTTTCCCCCTGGGGGAAATAGCCGTTGATCACCTGCAGGGTCGAACCGTCGGCCAGCCGAAACCAGCCGCGGATCAGGCGCCGCTGGGCGTCTTCGCCGTCGCCGGGGAAGCCGAGCTGCACCTCGATGGGCTCCTGGCGCGAGAGCAGCGCCACCCCGTAGTGGGTCT
The DNA here is from genome assembly GCF_019704135.1 of Desulfuromonas versatilis. Taxonomy (NCBI): domain Bacteria; kingdom Pseudomonadati; phylum Thermodesulfobacteriota; class Desulfuromonadia; order Desulfuromonadales; family Desulfuromonadaceae; genus Desulfuromonas; species Desulfuromonas versatilis. The sequence goes on along the minus strand of NZ_AP024355.1, from coordinate 1,494,344 downwards.
TCTGGCCGTGAAAGGCCACCCGGTAGCCGAGAGCCTCGATGGCGGCGACGGGGAAATCGACGTCCTGCACCTTGGTCTCCTGCAGGCCGATGATGTCGGGCCGGTGCTTGGTCACCACCGCCTCGAGCTGGTGCAGGCGCGAGCGGAGGCCGTTGACGTTGAACGATACCAGTTTCATGGATTGAAAACCTTCCTTGCAGGGCGGAGCGCCGCGCCGCAAAAACCAGCCTTTTTCTTGCTGTCCAATAGTTATTGGTGCACTAACCTCCTCCCCTTTCAAGGGGGAGGTCGGGAGGGGGATGGGGTGCCGACCTGCCGTGCCAGGCCCATCCCCACCCCTGCCCTCCCCTTGAAGGGGAGGGAGCTCAGAGCCAGCCCTGAGGGTGTATGCCTGTGGGGTGCTGCGTTTTCAGCCAGACCTTGATAATCCCTCCGCCACGGAATGTCAACCTTCATCCCCGCCCGGCCAAGCGTGTCTTTATGGCCCCTTTGCTTTTTCCCCCCCGTGTATTAAGCTTGCAGCATCCCAAACTCACCCACGGAGGCTGCAATGCAGAATCGCTTCATCATGACCGCCTTTGGCAAGGACCGTCCCGGGATCGTTGCCGACGTCACCCGGATGCTCTACGAAAACGGCTGCAACCTCGAAGACACCGCCATGACCATGCTGGCCGACGAGTTCACCCTCAACCTGCTGTTCTCCTGTAACCAGGAGGGGGTCGAGGAGACCCTGCTCCAGGAATGCGAACGGCTCGATCTGGACAAGGAGATCTCGGCCTTCATCCGCCCGCTGCCGGCGCGCCAGGCCAAAGCTCCCCGCGCCGCCGCCGCAGCCACTATCCACGTGGAGGGGCTCGACCAGGCCGGGATCGTCTACAAGATCAGCCAGTACCTGGCTAAAAACGCCGTCAACATCGTCGACCTCAAATCCCAGGCCCAGGCCTCCCCGGAAAGCGGCACCGCCGTCTACCTGATGGACATCCACGTCCAGCTCCCCGCGGGGACCGCGCTGCGCGCCATCGAGGAGGGGCTCGCCACGGTGGCCGACGAGCTGCACGTGGAGATCAGCCTGTCGCAGGGGTAGCCCGCCGGAGGTTTTCATGAGCCGAAAAATCTACCAGCACCTGGCCAGGCAGATCGAGGAGCTGCGCGGCGAGGGGTTCTACAAGGACGAACGGCAGATCCACTCGCCGCAGAGCGCCCAGATCCGCATCGCCTCGGGCGAGCAGGTAATCAACTTCTGCGCCAACAACTACCTGGGGCTGGCCAACCACCCGGCGCTGATCGAGGCCGCCAAGCGCGGGCTCGACGAGCGCGGCTTCGGCATGGCCTCGGTGCGCTTCATCTGCGGCACCCAGGACACCCACAAACAGCTGGAGCAGAACCTCAGCCACTATCTGGGCACCGAGGACAGCATCCTCTACTCCTCGTGCTTCGACGCCAACGGCGGGCTCTTCGAAACCCTGCTCGGCGAAGAGGACGCGGTGATCAGCGACGCCCTCAACCATGCCAGCATCATCGACGGCATCCGCCTGAGCAAGGCCCGCCGCCTGCGCTACGCCAACAACGACATGGCCGAGCTCGAGGACTGTCTCAAGCGGAGCCGCGACGCGCGCTTTCGGCTGATCGCCACCGACGGGGTCTTCTCCATGGACGGGGTGATCGCCGATCTGCCGCGCATCTGCGAGCTGGCCGAGCGCTACGACGCCCTGGTGATGGTCGACGACTCCCACGCCGTGGGGGTGTTGGGCGAGCGGGGGCGCGGCACCCACGAATACCACGGGGTCATGGAGCGGGTCGATATCCTCACCGGGACCCTCGGCAAGGCCCTGGGCGGGGCCAGCGGCGGCTACACCTCCGGGCGCCGGGAAATCGTCGAGTGGCTGCGCCAGCGCTCGCGCCCCTACCTCTTCTCCAACGCGCTGGCTCCGGCGGTGGTCTACGCCTCGTTGCGGGTGCTGGAGATGCTCGAAGCCGGCGACGAGCTGCGCGCGCAGCTGGCCGGGAACAGCCGTTATTTCCGCGAGCAGATGAGCAAGGCCGGCTTCACCCTGGCCGGCGCCGACCACCCGATCATCCCGGTGATGATCGGCGATGCCGCCCTGGCAGGGCGCATGGCCGACAGGCTGCTGGAGGAGGGGATCTACGTCATCGGCTTCTCCTACCCGGTGGTCCCCAAGGGGCAGGCACGCATCCGCACCCAGATCTCCGCCGCCCACAGCCGCGAACAGCTCGACCAGGCGGTGGCGGCCTTCACCCGGGTCGGCCGCGAACTGGGGGTGATCCGATGAGCGGCAAGACCATGCGGGCCCTGGCCAAGCTCAAGCCCGAGCCGGGCATCTGGATGCACGAGGTGCCGATCCCCGAGATCGGCCACAACGACCTGCTGATCAAGATCACCAAGACCGCCATCTGCGGCACCGACATCCACATCTACAACTGGGACGAGTGGTCGCAGCAGACCATCCCCATCGGCATGACCATCGGCCACGAATACGCCGGGGTGGTAGCCGCGGTGGGCCAGGAGGTCAGCGGCTTTCGGATCGGCGACCGGGTCTCGGGCGAGGGGCACGTCACCTGCGGCCACTGCCGCAACTGCCGGGCCGGCCGCCGCCACCTGTGCCGCAACGCCATCGGGGTGGGCGTCAACCGCGCCGGCGCCTTTGCCGAATACCTGGTGCTGCCGGCGGTCAACGCCTTCAAGCTGCCCGAGAGCATCTCCGACGAACTTGCGGCCATCTTCGACCCCTTCGGCAACGCCGTGCACACCGCCCTCTCCTTCGACCTGGTGGGCGAGGACGTGCTGATCACCGGCGCCGGGCCCATCGGCATCATGGCCGCCGCGGTGGCCCGCCACGCCGGGGCGCGCCACGTGGTGGTCACCGACATCAACCCCTACCGGCTCGAACTGGCGGGGCGCATGGGCGCCACCCGCACCGTGCGCGTCGACCGGGAATCGCTGACCAGGGTGGAGGCGGAGCTGGGGATGACCGAGGGCTTCGACGTGGGGCTGGAGATGTCCGGCGTCCCCTCGGCCCTGCGCGAGATGCTCGAGACCATCAACCACGGCGGCAAGATCGCCATCCTCGGCATCCCGCCGGAGGAGATGCCGGTAGACTGGAGCAAGATCATCTTCAAGGGGCTGACCCTCAAGGGGATCTACGGGCGGGAGATGTTCGAGACCTGGTACAAGATGGCCAGCCTGGTGCAGGCCGGCCTCGATCTGACGCCGATGATCACCCACCGTTTTCCGCTCAGCGACTTCCAGCAGGCCTTCGAGGTGATGCGCTCCGGAGAGTCGGGCAAGGTGATCCTCGACTGGCAATGATTGAACGAACCCCCTCCCCCTTCAAGGCGGAGGGGGTTCAAGCGAACCTCTCTCCTGTCATCCGGTTCGATTCAAAAGACCTTCCCTAATCACTCCCTGCACACTTCTGCATTTATTCCGATATTCGGACATTTCGTCGCTGGTGGTACTCGAAAGCGATACGGGCGGTCTGAAAGTGGATCTCCACCGCGTCCTCGATCTGCGCGGAATAACCGCCGGCCAGGGTGACCGCCAGCGGGGTTTCGGAGCGGGCGAAGCAGTCGAAGACCAGCCGGTCGCGCAGCCCGATCCCATCCAGGCTGAGAGAAAGGCTCCCGTAGCGGTCGCCCTCGTAGATGTCGGCGCCGGCCAGATAGATGACCAACTCCGGGGTGAACCGCTCCAGGGCGGTTTTCAGCCCTGCTTCCAGGGCCTGAAGGTAGGCCTGGTCGCCGGTGTCGCTGGGCAGGTCGATGTCGAGATCGCCGGGCTTGCGGTGGTAGGGGTAGCTGGAGCTGCCGTGGATGGAAAAGGTGAACACGTCCGGGTCGCCCCGGAAAATCGCCGCCGTGCCGTCACCCTGGTGGACATCGCAGTCGAGTATCAGCACCCGCCGCACCCGTTGTTCGGCGATCATCGCCCGGGCGGCAATGGCGCAGTCATTGAGCCAGCAGAACCCCTTGGCCCGGTTGCGAAAGGCGTGGTGGGTGCCGCCACCCAGGTGCAGGGCCACCCCCTCGCGCAGCGCCCACCGGCAAGCCTCGATGGTGGCCCCTGTCGAGCGGCGCGCCCGCTCGATAATCCCTGGGGACCAGGGAAGCCCCACCTCGCGGAGCTCCCGGGGAGACAATTGCCCCTTCAGCAGCCGCTCCACGTAGTCGGGATCGTGGACCCGGGTGATCTCCTCCAGAGTGGCCTCGGGCGGTGTGAGAAGCTCCCGAGGTCTGGCGAAGCCGGCGGAAAGGATGCGCCGGATCAGCAGTTCGTATTTGGCGACGAGAAAATCCTGGTTCGGGTGGAGGGGAAAGGAGAGTATGTCGCTGTGGAAGATCTTCACGGGTTATGCCGCCTTCCTTTGCCCGTTCTCCCCGATCAAGTAGACTGGTTACAGGCCGCCCCCTCTCAGGGAGGGATGTGAACCGCTCAGACTGACAGGTTTGAATCTTGTGCGGGCAGGTGTTATGCGATGAAGAAAAACCTTCTGCTTCTCTTCGCCCTTACCCTATGCGGACTTCTGGCTTCCGGTTGCGGCCTGGTGGTTGCGCCCAAGGAGGAGCCTTCCGCGCCCGGCGCCGTGGGGCTGGCGTCATATTACCACGACAAGTTCCAGGGGCGCCGCACCGCCAGCGGCGAGCGCCTGGACCAGAACGCCCTGACCGCCGCCCACCGCAGCTACCCCTTTGGCACGCGGGTGCGCGTGCAAAACCTGGAAAACGGCAAGAGCGTCGACGTGCGCATCAACGACCGCGGCCCCTTCGTTTCCGGCCGCATCATCGACCTCACCCGCCGCGCGGCCAAGGCCATCGGCATGCTTCAGCAGGGCGTAGCACGGGTTCGGCTGCACGTGCTGAAGACGGTTGACTGAAACGGTGAATGGGGAAAGCGTGTCTCACGCGAAGGCGCGAAGGCCGCGAAGGAAAAACACCTCCGACAGGTTGATGCCGTTTTTTTCGGCAGATTTTTTTTTGACAACTTCTCGTTCTTCGCGCCTTCGCGTGGGCACCTTCCCTCTTCCAGGTCATGGAATATTGCCTATTTCCTTCAGGTCGCCAGCTCAGCAAAATCCGGCTGGGCATCGATGAAGCGCCGGTGGTATTCGAGATAGATGCCGCGGTAGAGCCGGTCAATCTCCTCCCCCGTGGGGAACCCGGCGCAGAACCCGGGGACGGCGGGCTCGATGGTCAGCTCGGCGGCCTTGAGAAAATGGGCAATCAGCACCCTGGGATCCTCGAGCCCCACGGAGATGCGGATGGTGGTGGGCGCGATCCCCGCCTCGGCGAGGGCCTGGGCGGAGAGTTCCGAGTGGCTGGTCAGGGCCGGGCAGAGGGCGATGGTGTTGGTCTGGCCGAGGCTGACCTGCAGCCCCACCGCCGGCTCGAGCCAGTCGAAAAAGCGCTTGAAGGACTCGCGGGGGACCGGGGGGTGCCCGCCGCCGCCTTCGAAGTCGATGGTGAACAGGGGCGCGGGCAGCCCCAGATACATGAGCCGTTCGCGCAGCGGCGCGTTTGGGTGCCCCTCGGCGGCCGGGCTGTGCACGTTGATGTCCGGATGGCGGTCGAGGGCGCGGGCCAGCACCAGGGTGTTGATCCCCTTCTGCAGCACGCGGCTTTCGAAGGTGCGCAGGCCGCTGAGCACCTCGAAGGCCTTGTCGGCGTCGAGAAAAGCCCCTTTCACGTAGTAGACGTTCCAGAACAGGGTCTCGTCCCAGGGGATGGTCTCGGGCCGGCCATCGGGGCCGTCGATGGTCGCGCTCTCCCCCTTGGGCAGGAACATCCGCTCGTTGCGGGCGATGACCACCCCGGCGGTGGTGGTGCCGCTGCCGCAGAGGTCCTTGGTGTAGGAGTGGATGACGAAGTCGGGGCGTTCGGCCGGGTCGGCACGGCGCAGCACCGGCTGCAGGAAGGGGGTGCCGACGGTCGCGTCGCAGATCACCAGGGAGCCCTCGCGATGGGCCAGCCGGCTGATCTCCGGCACGTCGAGCACGTTGCCGTGGGGATTGCAGGGAGATTCGAGGTAGACGTAGATCCGCCGCCCCTCGGCCAGGCGGCTCGCGTATTTTTTCCGGGTCGCCGCCAGGGCCGCGGCGAAGGCGGCGCCGTCGAAGCCGTCGAACCACTCGATGGCCAGGTCGAGGTTGCTCTTCTTGCCGTACCAGTCGTGCAGCAACTGGTAGGTGCCCCCATAGACGTTGCGGCTGGCCAGCACCACGTCGCGGGCGCCGACCAGGTGGGCCAGCACCCCGTCGATGGCGGCCATCCCCGAATTGAAGTTCCAGGCCAGGTACTGGCCGGCCATGGGGCCGGCCTCCAGATCGACCATGTGATTGGCCAGGCTGATCGAGGTCGGGTTGAGCAATCGCGAGTAGATCTCGAGCAGCGGTTCGCGCCCCTTGAAGGCGTCCTCCACCCATTCGGTGCAGGCGAACAGGTAGGTGGCGGTGCGGGTGATCACCGGGGTGGAGCTGAAGATGGCGGCGACGTTGTCGAACAGCGGGTAGGCCCCCTTGCAGGCGAAACCGTGCTCGCGCACGCTGATCGACTGGTAGGTGCTGCGCAGGGGGTTCTGCAGGGTGTCGAGGATCTTGGCCAACTGAAACGAGACGAAGCGCTTGGCGTTGAAGTAAGCGATGCGATCGCCGCGATCCAGTCGGCCGAGGGTCGCCGTGGTGATCCGCCACAACTCCGCGGTGCCCGCCTGTGCTTCGTAGAGGCTGCGGGTCAGCCTGAGCAGAGTCTGGCCGTATTCGCCCCGAGGGTCGATGCCGAAATGCCGGAGCTGCTCTTCGGCCAGAGCCTCGGGTTCCTCGGCCTGGGTGGTGTTGCGCAGGGGGCTGAGCTGCTGCATCGGGGTGGTCATGGGGCCCTCCTCGGGGAAAAGAAGGCCTCCCTTCCCGGGAGGCCGTGCTGATCTATCCTTCAGTTTACCATTCAAATCCGTCCCCGGCTTGGCTGCCTACCGGCGCTGCCAGCCATGCCCACCGCCGCGCAGCTGGTGCCCCCCTTTGAAGTGGTGCCCGCCCCTGAAATGATGTCCCCCCTTGAAGTGGTGCCCCCCTCTGAAGTGGTTTCCGCCGCGGAAGTGATGCCCGCCCTTGAAGTGATGTCCGCCATGCAGGTGGTGCCTGCCGTGGTGGCCATGATGAAAGTAGCCGAGGCTGAAGAACAGCCGCACCGGACTGTAGTACCAGGGATAATAGTATCCCCCGTAATAGCCAGAGGGGGCGTAGCGGGTCTGATAGACGGTGGTGACCGGCCGATAGTCGCTCACCGGGTTGTTGGCCACGATCAGCCAGCTGCCGTCGGCCTGCCGGCAGGCGGTGCCGTAGGCCTGCTGCTGTACCCCGCCGACCAGCACATTCTGGAGGTATTCCCGGCAATAGCGGCCATCGGTGGTGCCGAAGGTCCTGACCGGGGTGACCGACCCGGAACTGCCCGTGTCGGGGTTCACCCAGGTGGAGGCCAGATAGGGGCGCCCCTGGTCGAGGGCGACCCGGGCGTTCCTCTGCATGGTCAGCTGGTCCGCCCGGTCGAGGGACTGGCCGACACCCTGACCGATCAGCGCACCGGCCAGGCTGCCGATGGCCACCGCCACCAGCCTGCCGCGTCCGTCACCGATCTGCGACCCGGCCAGGGCCCCGGTTGCCGCCCCGAGCAGGGTGCCGCCCTGTTCGTGAGGGCCCATCACGGGGGCACAGCCGGCCAGGGTCAGAACCAGCCCCAACAGCAGCGTACCTATGCGTTTCATGATCGCTCCTTCCCCGGTGAACTGCCGCCCCGGAACGACAGGCAACCGATCTTCTGCAGAAGTTTCGGGGACATGCGCCGAGATATCCGATGCTTCTTATCTCATTTTACCAACAAGTGGGAATCGGGCGCCAATCCACGGGGGGAGGGATTCGAAGGCGGGGGAACCGGCCGCCTGAAACCAGGTCGGCGGCGGTGGGGGGAGGAAAGGGGGCAGGTCCCGATCCGGCGGAACTGCCCCCATGAACCTATTCGATAAAGTAGCCGGCGACCCGCCAGACGGCGTCGCTGCCCAGCAGCAGGGTCACCTTTTCGCTGGCCTGCCCCTTGTGCTGGAACCTGGACTGATAAACCAGCACGGCGTACTCGCCCTCGGGGCCGCCGGAGGCCTCGCTGGTAAAACCGGTTTCGCTCAGGGATCTCTCGAGCAGCGCCCCGATCCCCTCCCGTTCGCCGGCGACCTTGCCGATCCACCGGTCGCGGGGAATGTTCTGCTGCAGAAAGCCCGTCGCTTCATCCCAGGCCTCGCCGTAGCGCCCCGCGTCGATCAGTTCGAGAAATTGCGTCGCCGTGTTTCCGACAGCCTCTTTTTTCTCCCGGGGGGTCCAGTCGACGTTCATCAGCACGACAACCAGCAGGGTCAGGGCAATGGCCAATAGATGGCGGTGGCGTTTGATGTTCAAAGTGGTCTCCTGTCAGAGGTGAGTCGTTGGAAGGGCTACTTGCGATCGGCGATCAGCACGCCCCCCACGGCGACCTGCTCCGGGCTGTTCTCGCGAATCAGCACGATGATCTTCTCAGGCGGCAGGGCATAGGCTTTGGCCGCCGCGGCGGTGAGCTCCTCGACCAGTTGGCGGCGGACGGCAGGGGCGGCGATGGGTGGACCTTCAATGGCGATGATGGGCATGAGGCGCTCCTTGGGGAAAAAATGGGGACCCAGCAAGTCAGCCGGCAGGCTGCGTTCATGAAATGCCGTATTATGCCCGGAAGTTTAGGGTTTGACAAGAGAACAGCGTTTTAATATTTTGGCGGGAAGCAAAAGGTCCCGACGCCGGAGTTGGCGCATCCCGACATCTTCACCGAGGTTTTATGCATTCAACCAAGCTCCCCCCCGCCCGCCTGGCCTGGACCGTCTGGGGCCTGGGCGCCGCCCTGTACATCATCGGCTTCTTCCAGCGGGTCGCCCCCGGGGTCATGACCGCCGAGCTGATGAGCGAGTTCACGCTGGGGGCCGCGGCCCTGGGCAACCTTTCGGCCTTTTATTTCTACAGCTACGTGGCCATGCAGATCCCCACCGGCCTGCTCGCCGACAGCTGGGGGCCGCGCCGCCTGCTGACCGCGGGGGCGGCGGTGGCGGGGGTCGGCAGCCTCTGCTTCGCCCTGGCCGACGGGCTGTTCTGGGCCTGCGCGGGCCGGCTGCTGATCGGCGGCTCGGTGGCGGTGGCCTTCGTCGCCATGATGAAGCTCTCCAGCCTCTGGATGGCCCCACGCCAGTTCGCCCTCGCCTCCGGAATGGCCCTGTTTCTGGGGATTCTCGGCGCGGTCTTCGCCGGCACTCCGCTGCGCCTGCTGGTGGTCGCCTACAGTTGGAGGCCGGTCATGCTCGCCGCCAGCGTCCTGCCTCTGCTGGTGGCGGTGGCGATCTGGATCATCGTTCGCGACGACCCTGGGGAGCGGGGCTACGCCAGCTACGCCCCCAAGGCACCCAGCGGGACGCCCCGCACCGGGATTATCGAAGGCCTCAGGCAGGTCTTCAGCTACCGCAACACCTGGCTGCTGCTGTTCGCCCCAGGGGCGGTGGCCGGCAGCATTCTCACCTTCGCCGGGCTCTGGGGAGTTCCCTTTCTGACCACCCACTACGGCTTGGGCGCGCCGGAAGCGGCGGCGCTCTGTTCGACTCTGCTGCTGGCCTGGGCGGTGGGCGGCCCGGTCTGCGGCGGCCTGTCGGACCGCATCGGCCTGCGCAAGCCCCTTTATGTGGCCGGCTGTGCGGTATTGACCGCCGGCTGGGCGGTGGTCATCCTGGTTCCGGCCCTCCCCTACGCCGTCCTGGTCGCCCTGCTGATCGTCATCGGCTTCGCCGCCGGCTGCATGATCATCGGCTTCGCCTTCGCCAAGGAGTCGGTCCCGGCACACCTGGCCGGCACCGCGGCCGGGGTCTGCAACATGGGTTCGATGCTCGGCCCGATGCTGCTGCAGCCCGCCGTGGGCTGGATGCTCGACCGCAAGTGGCAGGGGGCGATGGCCGGGGGGGCCAGGATCTACGAGTTGAGCGCCTTCCGCACCGGGTTTTCGTTGATGCTGGTCTGGGCGGTGCTGGCGCTGGTCTGCGTGGCGCTGACCCGGGAGACCGGCTGCCGGCAGATGCAGTGAGAACCTGATAAATCAGGAAAGGCAATGGCACGCTGATAAAATCAGAAAAGGCGGGATAAGGGCGGAATGTCGGGACTTCTGTTTTTGGCTTCGAAAAAGGTCAATTCCCAGCAGCCGGCCCGGGGGTCATGGCGCAGGATGTATAGATCGCCTTCGACGCTGCGGAGTTTGAAATAGCGGTGGTCCTCACCCAGCCAGCGATCGAGCAACTCGGCGATCTCGATCCTCCGCGCGCCGAGGAAGAAGCGCCGCGGGGTCTCCTCGCCACGGTACCCGGCATAGCATTCGACCCGGATCTGCAGAGGCACCTGCTTCATCGTTCTCTTCCGGCAGCACGGCGGCCGATGGTCACTTCTGTGGCCAGGGCATGATCGGCACGGTGCTGATGCTGTTTTTCGGGCTCCCCTCGATCACCCGGTCGCTGTAGGAGACGTAGACCAGCACGTTGCGCTCAGGGTCGAAAAAGCGCACCACCTGCAGTTTCTTAAACAGAACGCTGCGGCGCTCATCGAAAACCTGCTCCCCGTCCCTGAGCTCGCCGACGAAAGAGATCGGCCCCACCTGCCGGCAGGCGATGCTGGCATCGCTGGTGTCTTCGGCGATGCCGATCCCCCCCTTGATCCCGCCGGTCTGCGCCCGGCTCACATGGCAGGCCACCCCCTTGACCTTGGGATCGTCGAAACCGTCGACCACGATCTTGTCGTTGGGCCCAAGCAGGCGGAACTTGGTGCTGACCGCGCCGGTGGTGCCGCGCTCGGGCCGGCTCAGAATCCACCCGCCGAAGGCCAGAAGCAGTAATAGGGCAAACGCCCCGACAATTACGCCAATGCGTTTCATTTTGGAACTCCAGCCCTCCTTCTTGGATCAAATCTACAGTAAATCCTGATCCTGCCTTTTCGGATTCCTCAACAGCAGGAAGATTTCCCGCCGCAGCAGCCGGTTTTTCGCGCCCCGCCCACCATCTCCTCGATATGGGCATCGAGCGCCTGCTCGATTTCCTTGACCCTGGCGGCAAACTGGCCGGCTGCCAAGCCCTTCTGGCAGACCGGACAAGTGGAATAGGCCTTCTGGAACCAGCTCAACGGTTGGTAAATGGCCTCGCCGCAGTAGGGACACTCCAGGGAAATATTTTCGTCAGCAAACACTTTTCGTCTCCTTGGTGCAGGTCTTCCGTCCAACAATAGCAGATTGTGGCGGACGTTGAACAGGGCCAGCCGGCCCCCCCCTTGCCAAATCCTTAACGGATGATAGCGTTATCCCATCGGTGTGCACAAAAACTTTTGAAAGGAGAACCAATGACCATACGCTGGCTTTTGGTAACACTACTTGCCGCGGGGATGCTCCTGGGCTGCCTGGGGCAGGTTCCCGCCGCGGACCTGGTTCCGCGGATCACCCCCGCGGAGCTGCAGGCCGAACTCGGGTCCGCCGACCTGGTGATCATCGACGTGCGTCGGGCAGCGGATTGGGAAAGCAGCGACGGGAAAATCCCCGGCGCCGCCAGAGAGGACGGGGCCTCCCCGGAGAAGTGGTCAGGGAAGTACCCTCGGACCCAGAAACTGGTCCTGTACTGTGCCTGACCGAGCGAAGGCACCAGCGCCAGTGTGGCGCTGAAACTCAAGGAAATGGGATACACTCGGGTCTACGCCCTCCAAGGAGGCTGGAAGGCCTGGGTGGACGGCGGGTACCTGGTAGAAAAGAAATAAGGCTGCCCGAAGCAGCCCCCCAAAAAGCCGGAAGCCACCCTCGCGAGGGTGGCTTCCGGCTTTTGCTGATGACTGCTGGCTGGTCGGCGCGACTACTTGGCCGCGGTTTCCGGCGCCTTTTCGGCCTTCAGCTTGTCGTACTCCTCCTTTTGCAGCACACCGTCATGGTTCTGGTCGGCACGCAGGAAGAATTCGGCCGGGATATTGGCCTGAACGGCCTCATGCTTGGAAATGACCCGGTCGTTGTCCTTGCTGACCTGGTCGAAATCGGGCAGATTGGCGGGGGAGGCCAGGGCCGTGCCGCCTAGGATCGCCACCGAGACCAGGGACAAGCAAAGGTTGCGGGTAAAGCTTTTCATCTAAGTACTCCTGGGGTAATGCCTTGTGCTGCTGAACTCAACACTACAGGGGGTGGAGGTTTAGTCGGAACCGAATTTCCAGCAGTCGTCGGGCAGGCCGGTGCAGATGCAGGCGATGTCTTCGAAGCTCGACTCGACGGCTTCCTCAACTTCCTCGGGTTCGTTGATCCAGAATGCTTTGGCCGGTTCTCCCATTGTTCTGTCTCCTTTGTTTGGACGCGGGGAAAATATTGTGCGGCATCCGCCACAGGCCGCGACGCATGCCTCAAGGTTTCACCCCTGTTCCCTAGCCAAACTCGTGCCAATCTTGCCAAATCTTCAAGCTGTTGAATTTTCACAACTTTCAATTTACGCGTGCCACCCATGACACACACCCATGGGTCAGGTGTGCACATGTGCGCCAAACAGGTGGGACATTCTGGCCCATTTTGTCTCGATTCCCCGGGGGAAAATGGAACAGCCACTGCTCCGGTTGGGAACAGCTCCATTGCCGGGAGCGCTCCCACCGGGGGGGGGAGGGAAACTAGCCAATCGGTTTCTGGCCCAGGCGCCCCAGCAGAATGTTCAATGCGGCCCGGGCCCGCTTGCGGGGCACCGCGGCGGTCAGGCCGCCCGATTCGATACCCGCTTCGGCGGAACGGCCGCTGAGCAGGCTGAGCACCAGGAAAAAATCCGCCTTGACCCAGGCCTCGATCCTCACCCTGCCCTGCCGTTGGCTGATCTCGACAAAGGCCGGAGCGGTCAACAGCCAGGCCCCTTTGCGGTAGATGCGCCGGTCCCCTTCCTCGCGCCACAGCCTGAAGCCGGTTTCGCCAGACCAGGCATCGACCAGCGGCCAAAGTTCGGCTTTGCGGACAAATTCACAAACGGTACGTCTTTTCATGGAGGTCCTTGCAGATCAGGATGGTTGTTGCCTGCTACCGGCTCGGCTTAGCCTGCCGGAGTCGGCACTTTTCGTCACAGGCAATCCGTTTTATAGCCGCCCCCGCAAGCGCGCAGCCAGATATGGGGCCAGGGCGGTGGTGAGCAACACCAGCAGCATCAGGTTCCCCTGCCGAAGGTTGAATACCTGCGCCACCTCGCCCCAGGACCTCCCCATGACCACCCGCCCCATGACGAGTTCGAAGGCCAAGGTCAAAGCCAGCCACAACCCACCAACCAGAAGGTAGTGGGCGGCGCACGCCCCGCGAAACAGCGGCAGCAGCACGAGGGTAAGCGCCAGGATCAGTAAAGACAGCAGCAGTCCGCTGGCCGGCAGCGCCAGGCCCTCTCCCAGCAGGGGGACAAGCAGCTTTTCGCGGATCCCGGCATTGGCTATCGCCACGGGAATCAGCAACAACCAGAGGCCCAGGGATCTGAGCAGCAATTTGAGCATGGAACGAATCCTCCCTCCCGGCAAGGATGGTTGGCTGCCCCCAGGCGAGCGGCCCGAAAAGGGGGACATCGGGTCAGCTTGTTTCCTTGCAGGGTCCGGTTTGCCGCTCCAGCAGCTCCAGGTAAGCCAGCGCCTGGGCGGCACTCTCCCCGCACATCTCTGCGGCGGGACGCAGCTGTCGGCAGACCGCGGGACGCATGGCCGAACCGAACAGCCGGCAGCGGTTATCGGCGGTCAACTGGACGCAGCGCTCCCCTGCGGGCTTGCCTTGCGGCATCCCGGGAATCGCCGAGGATATCGACGGCGCGATGCAGCAGGCTGCGCACCCCACGCGGCATTCCATCCCTTGCCCCCTCAGGCCGGCTTCAGCCGAAACGGTAGTGCTTGCGCACCGCCCGGGTCACCTGCCAGAAGCAGGACATGCCGGCGGGAAAGCTCACCAGGTCCCCTGTGCCGAAGGTAACCGGCCCACCCCCCTGGGGGGTGACCGTCACCTCCCCCTCGAGAAGATAGCAGACTTCCCGCTCGCCGTAGGTCCAGGGGAAGTCGGAGACATCCTTTTCCCAGATCGGCCAGGAGAACACCCCCAGCTTTTCCAACTCGGCGCGCGGCGGGTTGTGCTTGACCGAAATATCGCGCATTAGATTTTCCTCCGTATTTATTCGGAAGCCGGCGGCCACCTTGATCCTTGACAGAATTCTTGCACCGGCTACACTCGGGGATTCAGTAAAAGAGATTTACCCCATTAAAGATATTGCCAAACACAAGGAGAATCAAGCATGGCGCTTCACCCTCTGGCGGGTCAGCCGGCACCGAAATCGATCCTTCCCAACATCCCCAGGATCATTACCGAGTACTACACCCGGCAGCCCGATCCGCAGGTGGATGCCCAGCAGGTCTCCTTCGGCACCTCGGGCCACCGCGGCACTTCGGTGAAGGGGACCTTCAACGAGGCCCACATCCTCGCCATCACCCAGGCGATCTGCGACTTCCGCTCCCAGGCCGGAACCGACGGCCCCCTGTTTCTGGGAATGGACACCCACGCCCTCTCGGAGCCGGCCCATGCCAGCGCCCTGCAGGTACTGGCCGCCAACGGGGTGCAGGTGCGCATCGCCGAGAACCTGCAATACACCCCCACCCCGGTGATTTCCCACGCCATCCTCAGCCACAACAAGGGGCGCCAGGGGCAACTGGCCGACGGCATCGTCATCACCCCCTCGCACAACCCGCCCGACAACGGCGGCATCAAGTACAATCCACCCAACGGCGGCCCGGCCGACACCGACGTGACCGCCTGGGTCGCCGATCGCGCCAACGGCTACCTGCGCCAGGGGCTGCAGGGGGTCAAGCGCCTGAGCTACGACCAGGCCCTGGCGGCGGCGACCACCGCTTTCCACGATTTTGTCACCCCCTACGTCGCCGACCTGGAAAACGTCATCGACATGCAGGCGATCAAAAAGGCCGGCCTGCGCATCGCCGCCGACGCCCTGGGCGGCTCGGGCCTCGGCTTCTGGCGTCCCATCGCCGAAAAATACGGGCTGAATATCGAAGTGCTCAACGGCCACCCCGACCCCACTTTCAGCTTCATGAGCGTGGACAAGGACGGCAAGATCCGCATGGACTGCTCCTCGGCCTGCGCCATGGCGGGGCTGATCGGGCTCAAGGACGATTTCGACATCGCCTTCGGCAACGACCCGGACTTCGACCGGCACGGCATCGTCACCCCCTCGGCGGGGTTGATGAACCCCAACCACTACCTGGCGGTGGCGATCCACTACCTGTTCGGCAACCGCAAGGGATGGCGCACCGACGCGGCGGTGGGCAAGACCCTGGTCTCCTCGTCGATGATCGACCGGGTGGCGGCCGATTTGGGGCGGCCTCTGGCCGAGGTCCCGGTCGGCTTCAAGTGGTTCGTCGACGGGCTGGTGGACGGCTCTTTCGGCTTCGGCGGCGAGGAGAGCGCCGGGGCGAGCTTCCTGCGCAAGGACGGCAGCGTCTGGTCGACGGACAAGGACGGTTTCATCCTCTGCCTGCTGGCCGCCGAGATCACCGCGGTGACCGGCCGCGATCCGGCCCAGCACTACCAGGAGCTGGTCGGCAAATTCGGTGCCCCCGTCTACACCCGCATCGACGCCGAAGCCAGCGCCGCGCAGCGGGCGGTGCTCGGCAGGCTCTCGCCCGAGCAGGTCACAGCCGACACCCTGGCCGGCGAGGCCATCACCGCCAAACTCACCCGCGCCCCGGGCAACGGCGCCGAGATCGGCGGGCTCAAGGTCACCACCGCCAACGGCTGGTTCGCGGCGCGCCCCTCGGGGACCGAGGACATCTACAAGATCTACGCCGAGTCCTTCAAGGGCGAGGAGCACCTGAAGCTTATCCTGACCGAGGCCAAAGCGATCGTCAGCGCCGCGTTCCAGGCCGCGGGGGTTTAGCAACAGGTAGAATTTGGCATATACTGGGTAAAAATACCAATGAGAATCGGCCTCCGGCTCCTGGCCCCTGATTCCTGACTCCTCTCGAGGCCCGCCATGCCCAGAAGCAAAGAACTCGCCCAGGCCAACCTGGAGAACCTGTACCGGATCTTCACCATTCCGGAGGCTCCCGACTCCACCCTGGGGAGGATCGACCAGGCCATCAGCGACAATCTGGCAGGTTTTCTCCAGGAGCACATCGTCGCCCTGGAGCGGGACATGAGCGAGATCGAGGGGGATTTCAGCGATTCCCGGGTGCCCGAGGAGCCGACCTTCGTCTCGGACTACACGGCGTTTCTCAAAGAGACCCTGGTCGCCCAGTCGGTGCACACCGCCTCGCCGAGCTTCATCGGCCACATGACCTCGGCCATCCCCTACTTCATGTTGCCGCTCTCAAGGATCATGATCGCCCTGAACCAGAACCTGGTCAAAGTGGAGACCTCCAAGGCCTTCACCCCCATGGAACGGCAGGTGCTGGCCATGCTCCACCGCCTGGTCTACGACCGCGAGGACCGCTTCTACGAACGCTTCATCCACGACAGCAATCATGCCCTGGGGGCCTTCTGCTCGGGAGGGACGGTGGCCAACATCACCGCCCTGTGGACGGCGCGCAACCGCCTGTGCGCTCCATCCGGCGAGTTTCGCGGCATCGCCCGCGAAGGGCTGGCCGGGGCGCTGCGCCACCTGGACTGCAGCGGCCTGGCGATCCTGGTGTCGCGCCGGGGCCACTACTCGCTGGGCAAGGCGGCCGACCTGCTGGGGATCGGCCGCGACAACCTGATCAGGGTGGAAACCGACGAGCACAACCGCATCGACCTGCGCCGATTGAGGGAGTACAGTCGCCGACTGGCCGACGAGGGGATTCTCCCGCTGGCCCTGGTCGGCATCGCCGGCACCACCGAAACCGGCAACGTCGACCCCCTCGAGGCCCTGGCCGATTTCGCCGGGGAGCTGGGCTGCCACTTCCACGTCGATGCCGCCTGGGGTGGGCCGACCCTCTTCTCCCGGACCCACCGCGGCCTGCTGCGCGGCATCGAACGGGCCGACTCGGTCACCCTGGATGCTCACAAGCAACTCTACGTCCCCATGGGTGCCGGCATGGTGGTGTTCAAAGACCCGGCAGCCCTATCGGCCATCGAGCACCACGCGGCCTACATCATCCGGCGCGGCTCCCGGGATTTGGGCAGCCACACCCTGGAGGGCTCGCGCCCGGGCATGGCCATGCTGGTGCATGCCGGCCTGGCGATCATCGGCCGCAAGGGCTACGAGTTGCTCATGGACCAGGGGATCGAGCGGGCCCGCCGCTTCGCCGCCATGATCGAGGCCCATCCCGACTTCGAGCTGGTCACCGCTCCGGAGCTCAACATCCTCACCTACCGCTACAACCCGGCCTGGCTGCAGGCGGCCCTGGCCGAAGCCCCGCAGGAAAGAGTCTCCCGGATCAACGCCCTGCTGGATCAGATCACCGAAACCGTGCAGAAAGTCCAGCGCGCGGCGGGCCGATCCTTCGTCTCCCGTACCCGCCTGGCTCCCGCCCGCTACGGTGGCGATTCGATCACCGTCTTTCGGGCCGTACTGGCCAACCCCCTGACCACCGACGCCATCCTCGCCTCGGTTCTCGACGAGCAGCTCTTTCTGGCCGGCCAGGGCGAAACGATCCAGCTGGTACGTAAGCTGGCGGCTCTTGCCCCACCGCAATAACCACCCGAAGCCGCTCCCGGGCTGGTGCCCTGGTGGCTGAGCCGGCCTCGCCGTTGTCGTTCTTCCCGCAGGTTCCCGGAAATTTCCCAGCCCTCCATCCGTGTTCGGCCCCTCGAGAGACCGCCTTTTTCCAGCTAACAACCCACGCATAGCCAATCATTATGAAAATTTTCACTTGCATTTTAATACGCTATACCCCACCATTGGGCTCGGTATAAGGAAAAAGGACTCAGCCATGTTGATGGGTTATATCTTTTTAAAATGCCCCGATTGTGATCGGCGGATTCGTCATCATGCCAAGGATGTGGCGATCCGAAAAGTTCGCATCTGCCCTCGATGCGGAACCAGCATCCAGGTGTCGGTGGATCACGATCTGGAACCCTCCGAGCGATTCGACACGGATTAGCCGAGGAGCACGACGCGCCCCCCCCTCCCCTCCTTTCCGCCGCCCCTTCTGCCCCGAAAAACGCCGAGAAAATCATTCTGTTGACTTTCCGAGCCCTGTTTACTTAGTATGAGCAAATGGGTAAAAAAGGCACCCGTCCTGCCAGGGGGCCGTGGGGGCATCCGGAGAAACTCCGGGCAAGCACCAACCAATTGAACAAAGGAGAAGGGGAAATGAAGAAGAGAACCAGGAGCAGTATCAGCGGGGCGATGGTCGTGGCCTTCGCAGTGGTCGCAATGACGGCGTCGACAAGCCAGGCACTCGATTTCGACACCTGCCACCAGCAATGCAAGGACCTGTATCTGGGGAAAATCGATGCCTTGATGAGCCAGCCGACCTCCGCGGAGGTGCGCAGCCAGGTGGTCAGCAGCATCGATACGCTCAACCGCTGCGTGGCCGATTGCGCCCAGGGAATCAGCCCGCTGCCGGCCGAACCCGCAGCGGAGCCGGTTGCGGCCCCCTTGCCTGTCGCCGAGCCTGAACCGGCAGCGGCACCCAGTTACAGCAGAAAGGGCAAACGCTGACCCCTATTGCGGACATCTGAAATAAACAAACTTTCGGGCACCCCGGTCGGGGTGCCCGTTTTTTTTCTTCCCTGGCAAGTACCCAAAAGAGGCAGGATATCAACCTCTGGGTGCGGGCAGCAGCAGCGAGCCCGCAAAGAGCAGCGTCGCGGCAACCACGATGGAGGGTCCCGCGGGGGTGTCGTACAACAGCGAGCCGTAGAGCCCCCCCGCGACGGCGACGCTTCCCAGGGCACTGGCCAGGGCAGCCATGGCTTCCGGCGTCCTGGCGAAACGGCGGGCCGTGGCGGCCGGGATGATGAACAGGGAAGTGACCAGGACCAGGCCGACGATCTTCATCATGACCGCGACGATCAGGGCAAGGAGCGAAACGAACAGTGCCTCCACCAGATCCACCGGGATCCCCTCGACCCGCGCCAGGTCCTCATGGACGGTGATGGAGAGCAGGGGCCGCCAGAGCAGGATAAGCACCGTGAGGCACAGCGCCCCACCGCTGAGAATCCAATAGATATCGGCCCGGGTGATAGCCAGGATGTCCCCGAAAAGGTAGGAAATCAGGTCTACCCGCAAGGTTTCCATGAAGGCGATGGCCACCAGCCCCAGGGATAGCGCCCCATGGGACAGGATGCCGAGCAGGGTATCGCTGGCCAGGCGTTTCTGCCGCTGGAAAAAAAACAGCAGCAGGGCCAGCGCCTGGCAGACGACGACAATCCCCAGCGTCAGGTTGATGTGCAGTAAAAAGCCGAGCGCGACGCCAAGCAGGGCCGAATGGGCCAGGGTGTCGCCGAAGTAGGCCAGGCGGCGCCAAACCACGAAGGAGCCGAAGGGCCCCGCAACGATGGCCACGCCGACCCCGCCACACAGGGCACGCCAGAGAAAATCATCGAGCATCGGTTACTTCCGCCTTCCTCAACGTCTACCCTCTCCGGGGAGCAACTCAAATTTCATGCCGGTGATCCTTGTCGTGGGAGTAGATGGCCAGGTTTTTTACCGCCAGCGGCCCGAACAGCTCGACGTAGGCGGCGCTGCGGGTGACCGCTTCGGGGGTGCCGGTGCAGCAGATATGGCGGTTGAGGCAGATCACCCGGTCGGTGGAGGCCATGACCATGTGCAGGTCGTGGGAGACCATCAGCACCGCGCAGCCACGCCTGCTGCGCAGGCGGGTGATGAGCTGGTAGAGCTCCACCTGGCCGTGCACGTCGACCCCCTGGACCGGTTCGTCGAGCACCAGCAGTTCGGGATCGCGCAGCAGCGCCCGGGCCAACAGCACCCGCTGGGTTTCCCCTCCGGAGAGTCCCTGGATCGGGGTTTCCAGGGTATGGCCTGCGCCGACTTCCCCCAGGGTGTCGATCACCCGCTGGTGTGCCTGCTTCCCGGCGAGCCCCAAGAAGCGCCGCACGGTCAGCGGAAAGGTCCGGTCGACCTGGATGCGCTGGGGCATGTAACCGATGCGCAGACCGGGCCGGCGATAAACCGATCCGCTGTCGGGGGTGAGCAGTCCCAGGGCGACCTGCAGCAGGCTGGTCTTGCCGGCCCCGTTGGGCCCGATCAGGGTGGTGATTTCCCCCGGCTGGACGGTGAGGCTGACCTCGCGCAGGATTTGGCGCTTCTGGAAACTCATCGATACGTTGTCGAGGGCGATCAGGGTTTCCCCTGGATGGCCCGAACGGTTATTGGCCAAAACTGGTCTCCTGCTTTTTGCAGCGGGGACAGACCCCGAGAACTTCCACCGTCTGGTGCCGGGGCATGAAACCGATGGACCGCGAGCTCTGTTCGATGGCGGCGGCCACCCCGGGATCGGTGAGTTCGGCAAGTTCGCGGCACGACTGGCAGATAAGAAACTGCCCCGCATGGGGCGTCCCGGGATGGGCGCACCCGACATAGGCGTTGAGCGAGGCGAGCCGATGGACCAGGCCCTGCTCCTGCAGAAAATCGAGCGCCCGGTATACTGTGGGCGGTGCGGCGCGCCCCCCGGCCTGCAGCGCCTCGAGGAGCTCGTAGGCGCCCACGGGTTTGTGGTCGGCCCAGACCAGTTCCAGCACCCGCCGGCGCAGGGGCGTCAGCCGCACCCGGCGCTGCTTGCAGAGGCGCTCTGCCGCATTCAGCGCGCTGCTGACGCAGTGCCGATGATCGTGACCGCTGCGGGCGAAGGGCGAGGGGGTTGGGTCCATCTGCGGAGCTCCTGATTCAGCTTGACATTTTTGTTACAATATAACATTACAAACATTCCGCAAGCGGAATTTTACAGAGGGGAGAGTGTCGATGCCCACCCGAATTTTTCCGGCCACCCTGCTGCTGGCCCTGCTCGCCATGGTTGCCTGGCCGGCCGCTGCGGCCTCGCCACCCAAGGTGGTCGTGACCATCAAGCCGATCCACTCCCTGGCCGCCGCGGTCATGGCCGGGGTCGCCTCGCCGCAGCTGCTGATCGAGGGGGGAGGCTCCCCCCACAGCTATTCCCTGCGCCCTTCGGACGCCCGCGCCCTGAACGAGGCCGACCTGGTGGTCTGGGTCGGCGAGGGGCTGGAATCGTTCATGCAGCGGACCCTCGCCGCTCTGGGGGAAAAGGTCCGCGTCCTCACCCTGGCCCGGGCGCCCGGGGTGAAGCTCCTGCCAAGCCGGGCGGGGGGAGCCTGGGAGGCCTCCCCGGAGCACCCGGACGAGCATGACCACGACCATCACGCCTCCGGCGACTTCGACTACCACCTCTGGCTCGACCCGAACAATGCCCTAGCCATCGCCGAACTGCTCGCCACCGAACTGGGCCGGCTCGATCCCGCCCACCGCGAGGCCTATGCCAGCAACGCACAAAAGCTCGCGGAGCGGCTAAGGGTCCTCGACGCCGAACTGGAACAAAGGCTCGAACCGCTGCGCAAAGCCCCCTATGTGGTTTTCCACGACGGCTACCAGCCACTCGAAAAGCGCTACGATCTCAACGCCGTGGGAGCCATCACGGTCAGCCCGGACCGCAAGCCGGGAGCCCGGCGCCTCAGGGAAATCCGCGCCACCATCGGCCAACTGGGCGCCCGATGCGTCTTCAGCGAACCGCAGTTCGAACCGCGCCTGGCCGCCACCGTCATCGAAGGGACAGGCGCCCGGGCAGGAGTGCTCGACCCCCTGGGGGCCGACCTGCCTGCCGGGCCGGAGGCCTACTTCGTGCTGATGCGAAACCTGGCGGAGGCCCTGGAAACCTGCCTCAAGGCCCCCTGAACGGCCACCGCCGGGGACATTCATCGGAGCTCCACGTGCGCATCCTCATCGTCGCCCCCCAGCAGACAGAAGCCAGCGGCAACCTGGTCACCGCCCGCCGCTACCTCCAGGGGATGCTCCTGCGAGGGCACGCAGCGCAGCTGCTGACCGTCGCCCCGGGCGAGGCGGAGCGACTCTCAGAGACCGTTGCCGCATTCCGCCCCGACCTGCTCCACCTGCTGCATGCCAGCCGCGTCGGTCTGCCCTGGCTGAAAATCAGGGATCGGTTGCACCTCCCCGGGGTGACCAGCTTGACCGGAACCGACGTCAACCATGACCTCGACGATCCCGCCCTGGGGCCGCTGGTGCGGGGGGTGCTGGAAAACAGCGCGGCGCTGCTCACCCAGAACCCGACAACCGCAGAGGCCCTCCCCGCAAGGTTTCCCGAGCTGGCCGGCAAAATCCGCTACCTCCCCCCGGGGATCATTCTCGGCACCGATCCCTGGCCGCTGCGCCGACAGGCGGGGATCGCCCCGCAGACGGTAGTGTTCCTGCATCCCGCCGGGATCCGGC
This sequence comes from Desulfuromonas versatilis, assembly GCF_019704135.1. Lineage (NCBI taxonomy): Bacteria > Pseudomonadati > Thermodesulfobacteriota > Desulfuromonadia > Desulfuromonadales > Desulfuromonadaceae > Desulfuromonas > Desulfuromonas versatilis. The sequence continues at coordinate 1,471,864 of NZ_AP024355.1, read as the reverse complement.
CGGTGAAGGGGAACCTCGAGCTGCTCCAGCTGTTCGCACCGCTGGCCGCAAGGTGGAAGTTCATGCTCGGCTTCTGCGGGCCGGTGCTCGATGCCCGGTACGGGCAGTCCTTCCTGGCCGAGGTGGAACGCTGCCCCTGGACCCGTTACCTGGGGATACTTCCTCCCTCGGCCGTTCCCGCGGCCCTGGCCGAAGCGGATGTGGTGGTCAACAATTCCTTAAGCGAGGGGCTGCCCAATGCGCTGCTGGAGGCAGCCAGCCTCGGCCGGCCGATGCTGGCAAGGGACATCCCCGGCAACGCCGCCGTGGTCGAAGAGGGGGTCAACGGCCTGCTCTACGCCAATGCCGAAGAGTTTGCCGACAAGGCTGCGGCCCTGCTGGAGAGCGCCGAGCTGCGCCGGCGCCTGTCGGTTCCGCTGCGGGAACGATACCATCCCGAACGGGAGGCGCAGAGACTCGAGGAGATTTACCGGGGGGTCCTCGCGGAGGAAGGAAAATGAAAAGGGCGGCTGGCAGCCGCCCTTTTCAATTGGTGGAGTTTCGCTGGCAATGGTGTGGATCAGAGCTTTTCCGCTTCGCTGGCAAGATAGGAGGCAACCCCCTCGCGGTTGGGCTTCATCCCCTTTTCCCCCTGGGTCCACCCGGCGGGGCAGACCTCCCCGTGCTTTTCGGTGAACTGCAGGGCATCGACCATGCGCAGCATTTCGTCGACGTTGCGCCCCAGGGGCAGGTCGTTGACCACCTGGTGGCGGACCACCCCTTCCCGGTCGATGAGGAACGAGCCGCGGAAGGCGACCCCCGCCGTATCGAACTCGACGTCATAGGCCCGGCAGATCTCATGCTTGACGTCAGCCACCAGCGGATAATGAACCGCACCGATGCCGCCCTGATCCACCGGGGTGTTGCGCCAGGCGACGTGGGTGAACTGGGAATCGACCGAACAACCGATGACCTGGACTCCCCGCTCTTCGAATTCCTTGATGCGGCGGCTGAAGGCGATCAGCTCGGTGGGGCAGACGAAGGTGAAGTCAAGGGGATAGAAAAACAGCACAACGTACTTGCCTTTGAAATCGGAAAGCTTGAAATCGTCCTTGATCGACCCGTCGGCCAGGACAGCGGCAGCGGTGAACTCGGGGGCCTTTTTGCTTACCAGTACGCTCATTATGAACTCCTTTCGTTCCTCGATTAAAATTGGCGAGTGCAAAACCTGGCGTCTAGTTTACCCAGCGCCGGACAGCTGTCAAGCGAATCATGACAAAATTGGTAATTTTTATCCTCTAGCCCCATCGCCGCCGGGTTTCAGCCCCTGGAACATGTGATTCAAGATTTTTTGCGGCTGCGCGGGTGTGCCCGGTCGTAAACGTTCAGCAACTGGTCGATGCTGACCTGGGTATACTTCTGGGTGGTGGAAAGCGAGGCGTGGCCGAGCAGCTCCTGGATGGCGCGCAGGTCGGCGCCCCCATCCAGCAGGTGAGTGGCGAAGGAGTGGCGCAGGGCATGGGGGGTGGCGTCCTTGAGGATGTGGGCCTGCAGCAGCAGGCGCTTGAGGTTGCGCTCGACGCTGCGGGCCGTGAGCCGGGCACCGCGATGGTTGAGAAACAGGGGCTCGTCCCCCGCGGGAGTGCCGCGAGCCTCGAGGTAATATTCGAGAGCCTGGCGGGCCTTGGCGCCGATGGGGACAATGCGCTCCTTGCTCCCCTTGCCCACCACCCGCACCAACCCCTCCACCAGGTCGACCCCGGCTACATTCAACGCGGTCAGCTCGCCGACCCGCAGGCCGCAGGAGTAGAGGGTTTCCAGGATGGCCCGGTCGCGCAGGGCGAGCAGATCCCCCCCTTGAGTCTTTTCCATCAGGTCGTGGGCCTCGTCGACGCTCAGGGTCTTCGGCAGATACTTCTCGGCCCGGGGAGTGGCGATGGTCTCGGCCGGGTTGACCTCGACCACCCCTTCGCGCACCAGGTAATTGAAAAACGTGCGCAATGCCGAAAGCTTGCGGCCGATGGTCGATTTCCGGTTGCGCTTGTGCAGCAGTGCCAGATAGCGGCGCAGAACGATCGCGTCGATCCGCCCGGCTGCCTCGCGCCCTTTGCCACCGCCTGCCTGCCCCTGCTCGAGAAAGGCGCGGAATTCCTCAAGATCCTGGCGGTAGGCCCGCAGGGTGTGGGGCGAGAGGTTGCGCTCGACGGACAGGTGTTTTTCGAAGCGGCGGATCAACTCTTCCACGGGGTCACCTAAGCGGGCGTTTCCCGGCCGAGCAGCCCTTGGGGGACTCTGCCCGGTCTGGGGACTTGAATGTTCGGGCCTACCTGGTTCGACTGGTCGATCGCGGCCCGGGCGGCAACAAGAGCGATTATAACCCGGGCAGCCGGGGTTGGCTAAGTGAAAAACAGCCGGCTCAAACCATCCGCCGCGTTGACGGCCCCCGGCCCCCATGCCATAATACCGCCTTCTCCAGGAGGGATTATGGCAACTGTCCTGTGCCTTTTCGTCGGCCTGCTGGGCCTGGTTGCCGCCATCGTCGCAACGGTGGTGGTCCTGACCTTCGCCTTTGCCTGGTATGAGAGCGCCAACAGCTCACCGGAACTGGTCGAAATGCGCTTCACTCCGGCCGCGATGGGGCTGGCGGCGCAGCTGCTCATCCAGGAATTCACCGTGCTGATGGCAACGGTGCTGCTGCACCCGCTCGGCTGGTTCGGGGGGCGCGAAAAGCCGCTGCCGGCAGCCGACGGCACCCCGGTCATCCTGCTGCACGGGCTGTTCCAGAACCGCATCTGCTGGCTGCTGACCCGTCAGCGGCTGCGCCGGGCGGGTTTCCAGGCCGTCTACAGCCTGAACCTGCCCCCCTGGAAAGACCTGGAAAGCCTCACCGAGCGTCTGGCCAAAAAGGTGGATGAGCTGCGTCACGCCGGGGGCGCCCGCCGGGTTCACCTGGTCGGGCATTCGATGGGCGGAATGATCGCCCGCAACTACGTGCAGATCCGCGGCGGCGCTGCCAAGGTCGAACGCTGCGTGCTGCTGGGCTCGCCCAACAGCGGTTCGCGCCTGGCCCCCTTCGCCCTCTCGCCCCTGGGTAAGCTGCTGGTTCCCGGCGCCGACTTTCTGAAACGGCTCGCGGCGGCCGAACGCCCCCCCGGGGTGCGCTTCACCGCCATTTTCACCCGCCACGAGAACATGGTCCTGCCCTATGCCAACGCGCGCCTCGAGGGGGCAGCGGAAATCGAACTGAGCGGCATGGGGCACACCTCGCTGCTCTACCACCCCCGGGCGTTTCAGGCGATCCTGGAGGGGCTCCAGGGAGAATCCGAATGACCGGCATCGAAGTCGTCAGCCGCCAGCAGGTCGAGTTGATCGAGGTCACCCGCGAAGTGCGTCAGGCCATCCGCGACTCGGGCATCCGCTCGGGTCTCGCCGTGGTGTTCGCGGCCCACACCACCGCCGCGGTGACCATCAACGAAAACGCCGACCCCGACGTGGTGCGCGACCTGACCATGGAACTGAATAAAATCGTCCCCTTCCAGGATGACTATCGGCATGGTGAGGGGAACAGCGCCGCGCACATCAAGAGCTCGCTGGTCGGCGCCAGCGAAACGCTGATCGTGGAGAACGGCGAGCCGCTGCTCGGCACCTGGCAGGGGGTCTATTTCTGCGAGTTCGACGGTCCGCGCCGGCGCAAGCTGCTCGTGCAGGTCATCGGCGCATGAAACACCCGGTCAGCCTGGTCGCCGCTCCGGACTATTCCCCCCAAACCATCACCGCGGCCATCGAGAGGCTGCTCGCCCCCCTGGGCGGGATGCAGGCCTTCGTCCGTCCCGGGCAGAAGGTGCTCCTCAAACCCAACCTGCTCTCCGCCAAGCCCCCCGAAAAGGCCGTCACCACCCACCCGGAAGTCGTCCGCGCCGTCATCGCCCTGGTCCAGGGGTGCGGCGGCATCGTCTCGGTGGGCGACTCCCCCGGCATCGGCACCCCGCGCCAGGTGGCGCAGCGCTGCGGGATCCTGCAGGTGATCGAGGAGAGCGGCGCGCGCTTCGCCCCCTTCGCCGACTCGGTCAAGGTGCGCCCCCAGGGCTCGACCTTTCACGAGCTGGAGGTGGCCCGCGACATCCTCGAGGCCGACGTGGTCATCAACCTGCCCAAGCTAAAAACCCACCAGATGATCGGCCTGACCTGCGCGGTGAAGAACCTGTTCGGCGCCGTAGTCGGCATGCGCAAGCCGCGCCTGCACCTGCAGGCGGGGACCGACAAGGCGTTTTTCGCCCTGATGCTGCTGGAGCTGGCCGAGCACATCCGCCCCGCCCTGAACATCGTCGACGCGGTGGTCGGCATGGAGGGCCAGGGCCCCGGCGGCGGCGACCCGGTGCAGATCGGCGCCCTGCTGGCCGGAGCCGACGCGCTGGCGGTGGACACCCTGGCCATGGAGCTGGTCGGGCTGCGCCCCGATGCCTGCTGGACCCAAAAGATCGCCCGCAAGACCGGGCGCCCCGGCAGCCGCCTGGAAGAACTCGAGATTTACGGCGAGCGCCCGGCGGCCCTGCGCCCGGCCCATTTTCGCCCCGCCAAGGCCACGGACGTCAATTTCGGTCTCCCCCCGTTTCTGAAAAACCCCCTCAAGCGCACCACCACCGCCCTGCCCGAACCCGACTTCGAAAAGTGCCTGGCCTGCGGCCTCTGCGTGCAGCACTGTCCGCCCCGGGCCATGACCGTTGAGACCGGCAGACTGCAGATCGACCTCGAGCGCTGTATCGGCTGTTTCTGCTGCCAGGAGCTCTGCCCGCACGGGGCGATCCTGACCCGCCAGGGGCTGCTGCTGCGGCTGAGCCGCTTTTTGCGGGGGAGTTGACCGGGGACTGGGAGTCTACTTGCCCCGGGCTGCGGCACAATGGGGACAGGAACTCTCCCCCTTGTTCAGCGCCAGGTCCTGCTCGAGAAAGTCGATGGCCTCCTGCAACCCACCGAGGCGGCCGCCGAAGCCGGCCTGGAAGCGGCGGGCCATCTCCTGGTTTTCAAAGGCAAGAATCGACGGGTGACAGCAGGGGGCCGCGGCGCTCTCCATCAGAAAATGCGAACGCTGCGCCGGATGCAGCCGGGCGTTGAGGTAATCGGCGGCCATCGCCATCTGCACCTTGTCCTTCAGCACCAGGTGCGCCGAGATGCCGCAGTGGGGACAGCAGGCGAAGCGCTGCTCCCCCCCGGCCAGCGTCAGGGTGTAGAGCAGGTGCTGGGTGGCCGGCCGCGAGCAGATCATGCAATCGGTCTTCCCCGCCCCCGGTGCCGGGCCCACGCTCTCCGTCACGGCCTCCGCCGGCTCTCCGCCGACGGGGATGGCTCCGCCGAAAATCCGCTTCACCTCCCCCAGCCCTTCGAGCAGCTCCAGGTCCCGGTGCGCCGTCATCTTGGAGATGGCGAAGCGCGCCGCGATATCGCTCACCGAAATCCCCCCCTCGCGCCGGACGGCTTCCAGGATCGCTTTTCTACGCTGAACACCCTTCATTCCATTTCTCCTTGCCGAAGATCACAATGTTAGCAACGTAACATGTTTTTTAAAAAATCGCAAAGCGGATAGCATTTCACACCTTGCCACCGTGTTATTTTGATGATACTTTTTACACCTGAAAAACATTTCAATAACATTCCATAACATTTCAAGGGAGGGAATATGCGGAAATCCGTTGCGACCGGAGTCCTTATGTTGCATTGCCTGTCGGTGGCAGCCCTCGCCTTCGCGGAGGAAGTTCCACTGCTGGAGGAGATCGTGGTCCGCGGCGAGCACGAATCGCCGGCCATGGAGAGTCTGAGCATCCGCGAGGTGCGCGAAAGCCCGGCGCGGGACATCGGCGAGGCCCTGCAACGGGTGGAGGGGCTCGATTTCGTCCGCAAGGGGGCCATCGCCAACGACGTGGTCCTGCGCGGCTTCCAGGGGGATGACCTGAATGTCCTGCTCGACGGGGTGCGGCTCTACGGCGGCTGCCCCAACCGCATGGATTCCCCGGCCTTCCATTTCGATTTCGCCGAGGTGGAGCAGATCCACATCCTCAAGGGGCCCTATGACCTGAGCAACCCGGGCAGCCTGGGGGGGCTGGTCGAGGCGACCACGCGCAGCGCCGCCCCCGGCTTCGGCGGCGACCTGAACCTGACCCTCGGCTCCTGGGACATGGTCAACGCCGCTGGGACCATCGGCTTCGGCGGCGAGGGGGGCGACGCACTGGCCGGCCACGCCTACAAATATTCGTTGCCGCCGCGCTCGGGCGACGGCAAACGCATCACCGACATCTACCCGGTGACCAGCAGCAACCGCTACCGGCCCGAGCAGATCGACTCGCGGGCCTACGACATCCACACCACCTGGCTGAAGGCCGGGCTCAACCCCACGGCCGGCTCGCGCAGCGAACTCGGCTACTCGTACCAGGAAGCCGACCACGTCCTCTACCCCTACCTGCAGATGGACGCCGAGTACGACCGCACCCACCGCCTCAACTGGCTCTACCGGATTGCCGATCCCGTGCCCGGTCTCGAGCAAATTCAGCTGCAGGCCTTCTGGAACCAGGTGAACCACCTGATGCACGACGAACTGCGGGAAAGCTCGCGGCCCAGCATGATGGTGACCCGCGACTACATGATGCGCACCGATGCCTACTCACGGGTGGTCGGCCTGAAGCTCGGCACCACCCTGGCCGCCGGGGACGGCACCTTGAAAACCGGCCTCGACGCCTACCGGCGCACCTGGGACGCCGCCAACCAGCTGGCGGCCTTCGGCTATGAAAAGCAGCCGATGATCCCCGACGTCGACACCGACAACCTGGGGGCCTGGGGCGAATATTCGCTGCCGCTGGGCGATTCGCTGACCCTCACCGGCGGGGTGCGCGGAGATCTGACCCGGGTCGAAGCCAACAAGCTCGAGAGCGACCGGCTCGGCTCGCTCTACCAGCCCTACTTTCCGGGAACCACGCTGGAGGCCGACGCCGATTTCGCCGAGTGGTCCGGCAACCTGCAGCTGAGCTGGTCCGCCGGCGACGCCCTCGAGGTCTTCGCCGGGCTCGGCAGCGGGGTGCGGGTCCCCGACCCCCAGGAGCTGTATGTCGGATTGCGCAAGCCGATGGGTTCGAACCGCGTCGGCAATCCGGAACTCGACCCGACCCGCAACAACCAGGTGGATCTCGGGGTGAAATACACCGCCGAGCGGATCTACCTGAGCGCTTCGCTTTTCTACAGCCGCCTGCAGGACTACATCGAGCTGGTCCGGCTCCCCGACCCCGACGGTGCCGACCCCCTGCTGCCGGCCACCAGCTTCGAGAACATCGAGGCGAGCCTCTGGGGAGGGGAAATCGGCGCCCAGCTGGCGCTGCCCGGCGATCTGTTCCTGCGCGCCGCCCTGGCCTACAGCGAAGGGGAAAACCGCGATGATGATACCCCGCTGGCGGAAATCCCGCCGCTGAACGGGTCGCTGACGCTGCGCTACGATTCGGGCCGCTGGTTCGTCGAGGCCAGCGAGCAGTTCGCCGACCACCAGGACCGGGTGGACCCGGCCCTGGATGAACAACCGACTGCCGGCTGGGCCATCACCAACCTCAAGGCCGGGCTCACGCGCAGCGCCTGGGACCTGTACCTGGGGGTCGACAACCTGTTCGACAAGTTCTACACCCGGCACCTTTCCTACCAGCGCACCCCCTTCGCTTCGGGAGTGCAGGTCCCCGAGCCGGGTCGCTTCGCCTACCTGAGCGTCGCCTGGCACTACTGAGCCCCCGCCATCGCGGCCGGGGACAACACACCGCCCAAGGAGGAGTCCATGCTCGAACGCCATTCAACGCGACAAGATCCGCGAAAATCCTCACCCGCCCCGCTCCGACGGCCCAAGGAGGAGGGGCACAAGCAGCAGGTGCGCGACCTGATCCTGAGTCCGCTCTGGGAGCGGTTTCCCCGCGCAATCAAGGAACGCTGGCTCGACCAACTGACCAGCTGAGCCGGCAGGCGCGGCCCGCTCCGTGGTGACTCCAGCCCTTCCCGGCTCGATCTCGGGCAAAATCAGGGTAAACTGGGTACAGGCAAGCGGAGGCAGGGGCCATGCGCAGAAACCATCGGGTGCTGGTGACAGGCGCAACCGGCTTTATCGGTCGGCGGCTGGTTGCGGCCCTGCACGAGCGGGGCTACCAGGTGCACGGCCTGTCACGGCAGCAGGGAAACACTTCCGCCGGGGTCTCCAGGTGGCACCGGGGGGATCTGCTCGACCGGGACTCCCTCGAGGAAGCCCTGGCGGGCATCGACTCGGCCTACTACCTGGTCCATTCTCTCGGCGCCAGCCGCACCCGCTACCCGGCCCTGGACCGACGGGCGGCGGAGAACTTCGTCGCCGCCGGGGAGCGCGCCGGGCTGCGTCGCGCCATCTACCTGGGCGGGCTGGGGGAACCGGACCAGGGGCTCTCCAAACACCTGTCCAGCCGGGCGGAGGTCGGCGCGCTCCTGCAGCAGGCAAGCTTCCCCGTCACGGTGCTGCGCGCCGCGGTCATCATCGGCGCGGGCGGGGCCTCCTTTGAAATCATCCGCTCGCTGGTTCGCCGCCTGCCGCTCATGCTCATTCCCATGAGCATCGACACCCCCTGCCAGCCCATCGCCGTCGCCGACGTGATCCGTTACCTCGCCGAATGCCTCGAGCGGGAAGAGACCGTCGGCCAAACCTTCGATATCTGCGGCCCCGAGGTTCTGAGCTATCACCAGATGCTGGAACGCTTCGCTAAGGTTTCCGGGCAAACCAACCTGTACCTGCCCATCCCCCTCGTCTCGCCCAGGATGTTCGCCTGGGCGGTGGGCCTGGCCTCGTCGGTCAAGCCGTCCATCGCCGTCCCCCTGATCGAGGGGCTGAAGAACCAGGTGGTCTGCCGCGACACCCGCCTGCGGCAGCTGATCCCCTTCGAATTGACCCCCTTCGAGGAAGGGGTGCGGGCGGCCCTGGCGGAAACAATCTCCTGAAGTCTGACATCCCGCTATTGTTCCCCCCCTGATCCGTACCCAAGCGGCTGGCTGGCCCGTTGATTAAAAAATCCCCTGGAAACAAGCTTAGCTGGCACCGATATTGCATTTTTTCCTAATCCATTTTCGACAGGCAGCGGAGGATTACCATTGGCGGTCCATCCTCGAGCCCGCCAAGCCCCAGGGATTAAAAAAAGGAGCCATACATGCAGCCGAACCTCATAGAAATCCTTCTGGTCGAAGACAACCCCGGGGACATCCGGTTGACCCAGGAGGCCCTGAAAGAAGCCAAGATCTTCAACAACCTCCATGTCGCCAGGGACGGCGAAGAGGCCCTGGCATTTCTGAAGCGCACCGCTCCGTTCCTCCAGGCACCGCGGCCTGACATCATCCTACTGGACCTGAACCTTCCCAAGTTGGACGGCCGGGAGGTTCTGGGGGAGATCAAACAGGATCCCCAACTGCGCTCGATCCCGGTGGTCATCCTGACCACATCGGATGCGGAGGAGGATATCCTCAAGGCCTACGACCTGCACGCCAACTGCTACATCAACAAGCCGGTCGACCTGCAAAAGTTCATGGAGATCGTCAAGCAGATCGAAGCATTCTGGTTTTCCATCGTCAAGCTTCCCGCCGCCAATTGACCAGGACGGAGCGAACATTCTGGATTCCGCGAACAGGAAGGATGGGTACATGGATACGCTGAAAATCGCCACTTGCCTTGAAAGCCACGAAGAGTGGCTGATGCTGCGTATGCTGGAGTATGCCAAGCAATGCGGCTACACCCGTTACACCTCGACCCTGGCCGAAGCCTGGCGGGCAGCGGTGAAGGGGCTTTCCGCCGCTCTGATCCAGGCGCTCAACGCCAATCCGGATCCACCAATTATCGGGCCGGACGAAGATTTCGCCAACGACCCCATTGCCGGATTCGGCATTCTTCAGGCCCGGCGACACCGCACCCGCGGGGTCACCCTCGCCATGTTCCTCGGGATGATGAAGTACTGCCGCCAGGCCTTCCAGGACCTGCTCCAGGAAGGGGATTTTTCTGCCAGGGAACAAAATGACCTGCGGCAGTATCTAGATCGTTTCTTTGACCGGATCGAACTCGGATTCTGCACCGAGTGGACGGAAAAGACCGAAGGCGCCAAACTGGACGAACTGCAGGATGCCAACCGGCGGCTGACCAACGAAAAAAACCTCTACCTGACGCTGTTCGAGAGTTTGCAGGGCCCGGTGCTCTTTTTCGGCCCGGACCACAAGCTCATTAACCTCAATCATGCCGCGGCCAATCTTTTTGCCGGCAAATCCATTCCCGGCGCATCCTATTACGGCCATGCGCGCCCGACCAATGACCTGGACTGGCTCGTCCAGAGACTGCGCGAACTTTCCCCCGAAAGCCCCGAGCTGAGTTTCACGACCAGCCTCCAGACCCAGGGCCAGCCATCGGTTTTCCAGGTCAGGTTGAAGCGCATGCTCGACGTCAGTGTGAAATTCATCGGAACCGCAGTCGTTCTCGAAGATGTCTCGGAGCTCAAAAGCGCCCAGACGGCCATCAGCGCCGCCCGCGACTTCTATCTCAAGCTGTTCGAGGATTTCCCGGCGCTGATCTGGCGGGCGGGGAAGGACGCCCGCTGCAACTATTTCAACCGCACTTGGCTGGACTTTACCGGGCGCTCGCTGAGTCAGGAAACCGGCGATGGCTGGACCCAAGGGGTCCACCCGGAGGATCTGGAGGGCTGCCTGCAGACGTATCAGCAATCGTTTCCGGCCAGGCGCCCCTTCGCCATGGAGTACCGGCTGCGTCACCACAGCGGTGAGTACCGGTGGATCAATCATATCGGTCGCCCTTTCCACGATCTGGAGGGGCGGTTCGCCGGTTATATCGGCTCATGCTACGACATCAGCGAATCGAAGCAATCCCAGCAGCGGTTAAACGAACTGCTGGTGGACCTTCAGCGTTCCAACCAGGAGCTGGAAAATTTCGCCTACGTCGCCTCCCACGACCTGCAGGAACCGTTGCGCATGATCACCGGCTATATCCAACTGCTTTCCCGCCGCTACCAGGGGCGGCTGGATCAGGATGCCGACGATTTCATCGGCTTTGCCGTCGACGGCGCACGCAGGATGGAGGCGCTGATCAAAGATCTGCTTGCCTACAGCCGGGTCGGCCGGAAAGGCCAACCGCCCGAGAAGGTCGACTGCAACAAGCTGATTTCCACGGTTCTAAACAATCTTGCCGCCAGCATCAGGGAAAGCGGCGCGGAGCTGCGGATCGGAGAGCTGCCGGAAGTGATGGCCGATCCCCTGCAGCTGACCCAGCTGTTTCAGAATCTCGTGCATAACGCCCTTAAATTCAAAACCGATGCGGCCCCCCGGATCGAGGTACGGGCCACCCCCAGGGGCGGGTTCTGGGAATTCGCGATCAGCGACAACGGCATCGGCATTGACGCCCGCCATCGGGAGAGGATTTTTCAGATTTTTCAGCGACTCCACCCTATCGGCCAGTACCCCGGCACCGGCATAGGATTAGCCATCTGTAAAAAAATCATAGATAGACACGGCGGGAACATCTGGGTAGAAGGGGAACCCGGATCCGGAACGAGTTTTCATTTTACCCTGAGATCCGCCTGAGCTGCGAGGGTTGCCCCCATAGTTACTATTGCATGGGGCTGACTTTGCCGTGGATGCATATTCCGCATCCTGCCATGAATGATTTTTGGAGAGAGTCATGCCGCTGAGAACTGAGATCGCCCTGCTGCTTATCGAAGACAATCCGGGGGACGCCCGCCTGCTCCGGGAAATGTTGGACCGCAGCCGATTCGACCTGGCCACCCGCCCCACCCTGGGCGGTGGGCTTGATTTCCTGGAGGCGAACCCGGTCGACCTGGTCCTGCTCGACCTGAGCCTGCCCGACAGTCATGGTCTTGACACCCTTCACACCCTGAGGGAGCGGGTTCCGCACCACCCGGTGGTGGTTCTGACCGGCAACGATGATGACGAGATCGCCTTGGGGGCACTCCATGCCGGGGCCCAGGACTATCTGGTCAAGGGGCATTTCGACGAAAAGCTGCTGACGCGTTCCATCCGCTATGCCCTGGAACGCCACAAGATCGAAGCGGAGCTGATCCGGACCCGGCAGGAATGGCAGGACACCTTGGAGAGCCTCGATGACATGATCACCGTCCATGACACCGAGTTCAATGTTCTGCTCAGCAACCGGGCAGCCAGGGCGCATTTGAAAATTGCCCCGGAAGTTTGCCGCAGCGGCCAGAAGTGTCATCAGTACCTCCACGGCCTCGACAGCCCCCACCCGGGATGCGTGATCGCCCGGATGCTTGCCGACGGCCAACCGGTATCCGCGGAGTTATTCGAACCCCATCTGCAAAAATATATCGAAACCCGGGCGATTCCGCGGGTCGATGCCCGCGGCAGAGTCATTGGCGCCATCCACATCGTCCGCGATATCTCCGAACGCAAACGTGCCGAAGAGAACGAGCGGCGCAACCACCAGCTCTCCAGCGCCATGACCGAGGCGATTCTCAGCTATCTCGAAGGCGGAAACATCAGGCAAATGGCCAAGGTCATGGTCAGCCGCTGCGTGGAAATCACCGGAGCCGGTGCGGGCTTTCTCTATGAGCTGGATTCCCGAGGTGATGCCCGGATCCTCGCCCTGCACGAAGGCGCTCCTGCATCGGAAAAACGCCTGTTCCAGCAGATTGGAAAGGCCGCCGACCGGGAGCATGTCTATGCCATTCCCAGGTCACACTCCCTGGTCTTTGCCCCGGTGGAACGGAAACAGACCATCCTGACCAACTCTCCAGACGGGGCCAAGTGCGCCGGCGGTCCCTATCCGCCAAACCATCTGCCGATCAGTTCCTTTCTGGCCACCCCGCTGTTTATCGGGGAGGAGATCGTTGGCGTGCTGGGATTGGCGAACCGGCCCAACGGTTTCGGCGAACGTGAGCAGCTGGAAATCGAGGCATTCGCCCAGACCGCGTCCCTGGCTGTCCAGACCACCCGCACCGAAATGGCGCGCAGGACCGCCATCGACCACCTGCGACAGTCCCAGAAAATGGAGGCCGTGGGACAACTCGCCGGGGGCATCGCCCACGACTTCAACAACCTGCTGACGGTTATCCAGGGCTACAGCACCTTGTTGATCCGGGCACTAACCCAGGACGAAGCGCGCCAGAACGACGCCCGCACCATCCTCAAGGCCAGTGAACGGGCGGCCGAGCTGGTCCGCAGCCTGCTCGCCTTCAGCCGCCGTCAGGTATTCGAGCCCCAGGTTCTGGATCTCAACCACCTGATTCGCGGCACCGAAAAAATGCTCCGCCGGGTCATCCGGGAAGATATCGAGATCGAGCTTACCCTGGCGGACAAGATCCCCAGGGTTTGGGCCGACCCGGTACAAATCGAACAGATCCTGATGAACCTGGTGGTCAATGCCCGGGACGCCATCACGGATAGCGGTCGAATTCTCATCGAAACCGGGACCAGCGTCCTGAACCAGGCGTTTGTCGATCTCCACCCGGGAGCCGTCCTCGGCACCTATGCAACATTATCCGTCAAGGATACCGGTTGCGGCATGAGCGAGGAGATTCGCCTGAAAGTTTTCGAACCCTTCTTCACCACCAAGGAACGGGGCAAAGGGACCGGGCTTGGCCTTTCCACGGTGTACGGCATCGTTAAACAGAGCGGCGGATATATTGAAGTGCATAGCAAGCCCGAAGAGGGGGCGACCTTTCTGATTCACCTGCCGTGTACCGAACGCAGAGTTGAAAAACCAGCGGCCCCGGCCGCCCAGGCCTTGCCAGCGCTAGCCAAAGGCGTTTTGGTGGTGGAGGATGAACAAGGCGTTCTGGATCTGACCGCCCGACTGCTTCGCTCCTGCGGCTACCAGGTGGTCGAGGCCGATTCTCCGGAGAGGGCACTGAAAATCATGGAAAACTCGGCCCCCGGCATCGACCTGTTGCTGACCGACGTGGTGATGCCGGGGAGCAACGGCTTTCAGCTTGCCGAGCGCCTGCGGCAGATCCATCCGGAATTGAAGGTATTGTTCATGTCGGGCTATGCCGAGACCGCGGTGAGCGCCCCCTCGGAGGTCACCGACGGCAGAAATTTCATCCAGAAGCCCTTCAACCTGGAAACCCTGACCCATAAAATCCAGGCTATCTTTTCCCCCCGGGACTCGGCCGGTCCCCCGCAATAGCCTTCACCGCACATCCCCACCTGCCGGCCAGCCCCTGGCTTGCCATCTCCGCAGCCATCCACTACAATGGCCTCTGACTTGCAGGAACTCGAGACAGAGGCGGCGGAGGGGCGCTCGCCCGGGGCGACAAGGAAGAAGCCTCGACCATAGCGCAAGGCTGGAAAGGCCCAGGGAATGGCAGGGAGAATCTGCAAATTCTTGCATATCGCACCAGTAGCCATCGGCCTGGCCTTGGCCCTGGCAGCCTGCCAGAGCGGCAAATACCTGGTGGCGGATGCGAACAACTCCTCCTGCTATCTCGCCTACGACCTGGCCGCGGATTCGCGCCTGAAAATCAGCTCGCCCGAGCTGAACCGGCAATTTGTCCTGCACAAGCAACTGGCGGCGGACCCGACCCTGAAATTGGCCCAGAATCCGGAAACCGAGCCCTTTTCCGCCCCGCGGGATCTGAAATTCACGTACGCCAACCCCCGGCGCGGCGACAACACGGAGTTCAAGCTCCACTTCGACGAAGAGAGCTGGCAGCTTGACCGTGCCCTGCTGGACAGCGAGTTTCTCGCCCGCACCTGGCTGCTGGAGACTGACCTCAGGATGGAGCGGTCCCTTGAGGAGCAGAGCCCCTTCACGCTGGCTGTCAACGCCGAACTGACCACCCTGCTCTGGCCTGCCGCGGAGTCGCTTCTGCTGCTGGGGGACAAGGACCGCCCCCCGACCCTGCAGACCCCGCCGCGTTTCAGCGCCCGGCAGCTCTCCCGGGCCACCGGCAGCCCTGCCGGGGAGATTGTCGCGGTGCTAGAGAACGTCGGCATTCCTGCCGGTGCGGACGAGGTGCTCGATCGCCAGCTCTGGCTGCAGGCGGGCGTTCGTCTGGGGCTGCGGATGCTGCCGGCCAAACCGCGCTATCACGGATTTCAAAAGCTGACTTTGGGCAGGACCGGCGACGAGATTCAACGGATGAATTACAGCCTGGGCACCTTCCTCCCGGCCCGGCTCGGCGAACTGACCGCGACCTACCGCCTGTTGCACCGCCCGGCCCAGCAACCCGGGGAGTGGGAACCGGAGGTGCGCCCCGGGTTTTACGAACAGGCCCTGGCCCTGGCCTACACCGGGCACTTCGAGGGTCTGCTGCGGACCCTCGGCAACACCCTTACGGCCTACAAGTACACCGGGCTGGACGCGCAGCCTCA
The DNA here is from genome assembly GCF_019704135.1 of Desulfuromonas versatilis. Classification (NCBI taxonomy): domain Bacteria; kingdom Pseudomonadati; phylum Thermodesulfobacteriota; class Desulfuromonadia; order Desulfuromonadales; family Desulfuromonadaceae; genus Desulfuromonas; species Desulfuromonas versatilis. The sequence goes on along the minus strand of NZ_AP024355.1, from coordinate 1,456,507 downwards.
GCATGCCGGGGATGGGGGGGAGTTCTATGAAAAGGTGGAAAACCGGCTCAGGCTCAGTTTCGGTGGCGACCCGGGGGAATTGCTGCAGAAACTTAGCCTGGTCCGCGAATACCGCCTGGACCTCGATTTGGTCGGCCAGCGCATGCTGGCTTATTCCGAGGGTTTCACCCCCGGAGCGGACGATTTGGCGCCGGCCTGGGAGAGCCAGCTGCGGCTCAAGACCGACCTGGGGACCTGGTTCGGGCGCTACCGCCAAGGTGGAGCGGCCAAACGGGCCGCCTTCGGCCTGGAAAAGCGCGGCCAGGGCGCCTCGCTGTTCAAGCTTTACTGCAAGGATATCGCCGATTCAGCCGAGGGCATAAACGAAACCATCGTCGGCGGCGGCATCGACGTCCCCCTGGATGAAGACTTCCTCGGTTTTCTCTCCCTGGCCTACTGGAAGGTGTCGGAGAAGGATCTCTTCTCGTTCGCCCCCCTGCTGGCCTTCACCTCGCCCCGCCAGGGCAGCCACGCCCCCACCCTGCGCACCTCCTCCCCCGGCATCTCCCAATAGCGGTCGCGGCGGGTGTGGCCTGCACTGCGCCCCCATCTATCGAGCGCCCGCCGGCGGCTCCCCTACTTGCGCCTACCGGGAGGAGCGCCGGTAGGTCCCCATCAGCTCGGCCTCGCCCAGGATGTGCCCCTTCATGGCCGCGAGCAGTTGCTCCTTGGTGGCCCCGGCAGCCAGGGCAAGCCTGCAGTCCAAAGCATAGAGTTTGAAGAAATAGCGGTGGGTCCCGCTGGGGGGACAGGGCCCGCCGTAGCCGATGCGCTTGAAGTCGTTGTGGCCCTGCAGGCAGCCGTCGGCCAGCTGCCTCTCGCCGGGGATATGTTCCCCGAACCCCGGACGGTCGACGGGAATGTTGTAGGCCACCCAGTGCACCCAGGTGCCGACGGGCGCATCGGGGTCGTCGCAGATCAGCGCCAGGCTGGCCGCCCCGCCGGGGAGCCCGGACCAGTCCAACGGCGGCGAAACATTCGCCCCGTCGCAGGTGTATTTAGCCGGAATTATCCCGCCTTGCTCGAACACGCCGCTGTCGATCCGCATGCGATCCTCCATCGGTTCGGTCCCGCCAGGCTGCCTGCAGAGCCCTCCTGGCCCCTGCCTGCACGTTACCAGAGTCCGGTAGTTAGTCAATGGAGCAAGGCGGGATCGGTTCCGCGCTCGGCAAGCAGGGCGTCGATCGCCCGCCAGAGCCGCCAGCGGCTGACCAGCCCCGGCTGCAGATCGACGTGGGCCAGCCCTTCGGCGAGAAACAGGCTCGCCTGCTCCTTGCCCACCGCAGAGGCCAGGGCGATGCTTTCGGTATAGGGGATGATGGGATCGTCGTAGCCGTGCACCAGGATCAGCCGCGCCCGCAGTTCCGAGAGATCTTTGCCGGCCAGGTCGAGGGCCTCGATGTCTTCCTGGATGCTAGAGGGAAGCCCGCCGATCAGTTCGGCGACCCGCGCCGGGTCGCGGTTGGTGATGAAGGCGTAGAGCCGCTCCCCCTCCGGGGAGAGGTCGGCGGCCAAATCACTCAGGTCGGCGGCGAGGTCGACCTGCTTGCGCTCGACCATGGCCTCGAAGCTCCGGCGATCGGCCGGCTCGGAAAGCCGGTGCAGGTTGCTCAGCACGAAAACCCACTTGCCGTACTCGTTGGGCTCCAGATGGCGCAGCCGGCCGTTTTCCCGGAAATAGCCGGTGGTGAAGAAGCCGAGCACCCCGGGCAGGTCGTGGTAGCCGCCGACGGCGAACACGAAGTGGACCCGCTCGCGGATCGACGGCTCCATCGCCGCCAGCAGCGCCGGGCCCGCCGCGTAGCTGAAGGCAAGCATGCCGGCCCGCCCCCCGGGGGCATAATCGGGGCGGGAGATAAGGGCACTGAAGGCGTCGGTCAGTTCGCCCACGTTGCCGGGGTTGACCTTGAGTTCGCGCAGGCTTTGCAGGTCGGGGACCAGCACGGTGAAGCGGGCCCGGGCCAGGCTGCGGGCAAAGGCCACCAGGCGCGGGTCGTCCTTGCCGGTTTCCGCGGCGCCGGGCACCAGCAGGATGGCCGCCAGCGACCCCGGCACCGGCTGGTAGAGGTCGCCCTGGTAGCTGCGCCCCTCCACGCTGAAGTGCAGGGGACGGCGAATGGGGGTGGGGGTGGTTTCCTTGAGCCGGCTGGGCTTGTCGCGGGCGGCAATGTCGGCCAGCACCAAGGCGGCCTCGTAGCCGCGCTGGGGGGCGCAGGCCGCAAGCAGCAGAACCAGCAGCAGCCAGGCCAGGGGCAGGCAGGGGAAGATGTGGACAAAACGGGGACGGCTCACGCGGCCTCCTTGGCCTTAACCGCAGGGGCGGAGCCTGGCGGATCAGAACTCCCCGAGCGGCCTCCAGCGGGTGCGCAGCCGGGTCAACTCCCGGGCCTCCTGCTCGTGGAGCAGCTGGTGCAGAAAGCATGGGGCGTCGGCCGCTCCGACCGCGCGACTTCTGGAGAGAATTCTATCACCATAAAACGCCGGGGAGCGGAAGCCGATCTCGATTTCTTCGGGACGGAAGGTCTTGAGCACCTCCTCGGGGACCGCCTCGAGCGCCCAGGCGGCGTAAATGGCGTTGTTGACGTGCAGGTTGATGTCGAGATCGGCCAGGCGCACCCGAAACGGCAGTTCCAGTTCCGCATCGGTCAATTCGGGCAGCGGGTCGAAACTGACCTCCAGGGCCCGCCGCCCCCGGGTCGGGTAATCGGGCAGGTTCCCCTCCAGGCGCACCGGGCGCATGGTCTGGATATTGAGCAGGGCCCAGGAACTGGAGGAGAGCGCCACCACCCGCCCCTGGCCGTCGTGAACCTCGAAATCGCGCAGGGCGAACACCCCCTGGCGGGCCGAAGGCCAGGTGGCAACCCGCAGCGTCTCCCCCTGACGGGGGTAATGCAGGATGCGGGTGTGGGAACGGGAGAGGACCCAGGTCAGGCCCCGCTCCAGCAGCGTCCGGACCCCGAAGCCGAGGCGGTCGGCATGCTCGCCGGCGATGTCCTGCAGGTAATTGAGCAGGGCCACCGGGCGCAGCAGGCCGGTGAAATCCACCTCGAAACTGCGCACCGGGTAGCTTTGCTCGAAAATCGATGGTCGCTCGGCATGATCGGTCAAAGCGTCTCTCCTGGTGAGGTTCTAACGGGCGCCCAGCACCTGACCCTGGCGGGGCTCCAACTCCTCGCCGTCAGGCCCGGCGAAGGCAAAGGGGACCGAGATGATCTCCAGCCCCCGGTTGCGTTCGATGACAAAATGCAGGTGCGGGCCGCTGGAGAAGCCGGTGTTTCCCGAATGCGCCAGCAGCTGGCCGGCCGAGACCCGCGAGCCGACCCCGACCTGGGCGCTTTCCAGCTGCAGGTGGGCGTAGACCCCCATGGTGCCGTCATCGTGCAGGATGCGGATGTAGTTGGCCCGCTCGGCGAAGGCGGGCTGGTCGATGCCGCCGGAGAAATAATCGTTGGCCATCTCCATCACCACCCCGCCACGGGCGGCCAGCACCGGCGTCCCCTCGGGCATGGCGATGTCGACGGCGTATTCACTGTGGGGCTGGGTATGGCTGAAGTCCCCCCGGAATCCCTGGGAAACCCGGAAACTGGCGTCGGCGGAAAACGGCAGCCGGTAGGGCCCGGGAGGGGCATGGCGGGCGCCAGGGTCGCCGACCACGTAGCGGTACCGGTAACGGTACGACCAGGAGCGGTCGGAGCGCAGGGGGCGAAAAGCGGCGAGCCGGGTTTCGCCACCCGCGGGAAGCACCACCCTCAGCGGCAGGGGCGGGTCGCTGGCCAGGTTCTCGCTTGACTCGAAGGCCAGCTCCAGTTCCACCGGGCCGCGGTATTCGTTGACCGCGTAGAGCAGCGGCTGGGTGCGGCTGCCGCGGTTCTCCACCGTCACCCGCGGCGGCGGCTGGCTCACCCGGACCTGCTCCACGGCGTAAGGGACGCTGCCGGCCGGCGGCCGGTCGCTGAAGCTCAGGGTCCCCGCCGGATCCCGGTAACGGTAGAGTTTTTCCGCGTCGCACGGGGGCGCGCCGAAAAGCCCGAGCGCCAGCAGCAGCCCGAGAGTCTTCCGCGTCATTCTCCCTCCTCCTTGCCTGGCATCCCCCAACGGCCCATGCCTGCCGACAATAGCCAGAATCATGCCAGGCCCAGCTCAGGACCTAGGCCTTCTGGGTCAAATCGTCCTCTTCGGCGGGTTCCACCCGCGGGTCGAGGGCGGTTATCACCGGGGAGGTGCGGGGGACGGGAACATAGGGAACCTGCTCTTCGAACGGGGTCGGCCGGCGGGGGCGGTAGAGAAGCGCACCGGCACCGAACAGGCCGCTGCAGCCGGCGATGAACAGGTACATGCCGATGGGGCCGAAGGCGGCCATCAGCGAGGAGGCGGCCACCGGGCCGATTCCGGCTCCGACCCCGAAGGAGAGGATCAGGGCGGCGCTGACCGGTACGATGTCGCCTCGCTCGAGCCCGTCGTGGGCCAGGGCCACCGAAACCGGGTAGATGGTGAAGGCGATCCCGCCGTAGGCCGCGGTCAAGCCCAGCAGCAGCGGCAGGGAACTCTCCCCCGCGGCGACGATGGCGAGGCTGATCAGGCAGACCATCAGGCTCAGCCCCCCCAGCACCAACCGGCGGTTGAAGCGGTCGGAGAGTCCGCCCACCGGCCACTGCAGCAGCAGGCCGCTGAGGATGGTGATCCCCATGTACCAGGCGACCCCGGAAACCGGAAAGCCCATCTGGTGACTGAACACCGGGCCGAGGGTGTAGAAGGAGCCATTGGCCAGGCCGGCGCTCAGGCAGCCGAGCATCCCCAGGGGCGCCAGTCGGAACAGCTTGCCCAGGTTGAAATGGGCCGATTCGGGCAGCTCGGGGTGCACGGTCCTGGTTCCGGCTACCGGCACCAGGCAGAGGGTGAAGAGCACCGCCACGATCAGAAACAGGTCCTGGCCGCGGATATCGCTGAAATTGAGCAGGAACTGCCCGCCCCCCATCCCCAGGAAGGTCAACGCCATGTAGACAGAGAAGACCCGGCCGCGGGTCTGGGGGCTGGCGCATTCGTTGAGCCAGCTCTCGACAACCATGTAGATCCCGGTCATGGCCACGCCGCTGACCACCCGCAACGCCCCCCACCAGAAGGGGCCGACGTGCAGCGCCTGCAGCATCACCGCTACCGTGTTGATCGCCGCGTAGACGGTGAAGGCCCGCACGTGGCCCACCCGCTGGATCAGCCGCTGGCAGAAAAATGAACCCGAGACCAGGCCGACGTAAAAGCCGCCCATGACCAGGCCGATGGTCTGCTCGGAGAACCCTTCGGCGACCATACGCAGGCTGAGAAACGAACCGAACAGTCCGTTGCCGAGCATCAGCACCAGCACGGCGGCAAACAGGGAGATAAAAGAAAACAGGTATCTGGGCATGATCAAACCTGGCGGGCGGCGGCCTGGGGCCCCTCAGCCCGGGTTCTGCTGGGCGGTGGTGCCCTGCCGATGGGTGAAAACCGTCTTCTGCACGATCAGGTTGTTGGGGATGTTGACCAGCTCGCCCTCCCCGGTCAGCAGCCGGACATAGAACAGGGTCATGTCGGCGACCTGGCCGGTGACGCTGTTATCGCCGTCCTTGACGGTGACGAAGTCGTCGATTTTGAAGGGGGCGGAGAAAAACAGGATGAAACAGCAGGTGACGTTGCTCAGAATGCTCCACTGGGCGAACAAGGCGATGCCGATGATGCCGAACAGGGAGGTGAGAACCACCCAGGCCGCCGAAAGATTGATCCCCCAGACCAGGCAGATCAGCAGCACGATGGCGACGCCGAGGCTGTAGCGGACAAATTTCTGCAGGTAGAGGGTGCGCCGCCGCTTGATGTGGCGGCGGTCGGCGAAGCTGCCCATCAGGTAGCAGAGGATAAAACCGCCCAGGGTTCCCCCCGCCAGAATCGCGGCGGAGAGCAGCACCTGGTTGAACAACTGCGAATGGAGCATGGTATCCAGTGCCGGCATCATCCTCCCCGGTTGATCTGGCTCAGTTGGTCGTTGAGGGTCCAGTAGTCGTAGATATAGCCGATACCGAACAGCCCGCCGCTGACCAGGTAGAGAATGCCGGTGAGCCATTTGCCCATGTACATGCGGTGGATGCCCAACAGGCCAAGGAAGGTGAGCAGGATCCAGGTTACGTTATAGTCGAGTCGCCCGGGGGTGAAGCGCAGGTCGGCTTTGCGATCCATGGACGGGATCAGGAACAGGTCGATCAGCCAGCCGATGCCGAGCAGCCCCAGGGTGAAGAACCAGATGGTACCCGAAACCGGTTTGCCGTAATAGAAGCGGTGCGCGCCGGTAAAGCCGAAGATCCAGAGGATGTAGCCGATGGTCTTGGAATGGGTGTCATGGGAACCGTTCACGGTGTTTCGCTCCTCCTGTCAAAACGCGGGTCTGCCCGCTTGGACAATGCTCTCTTCATAGCATTTTTTCCGAACCTTGTAACCCGTTTAATGCCAACAGGCAGGTTAAACAGAAAAGGAGCCCGTGTGAGCTCCTTTTCCGCAAGATTTCCTGTATGGAGGGGTCAGGATTCGTAAACCAGCACCCGGACCAGGCCGATGCTCGCCCCGGTGGTGTCGCTGGTGGTGGTGTCGCTGACCGAAATGACCTTGGTAATGTTCTTCTCCTGGATGAAGCGGTTTACCCGCTGATCGAGCTCATCGAGTTCCTTGTGGGTCTTGAAGGGCTGCAAAGGCTCACCGAAGGTTTTTACCTTGATCATGGAAGGCTCCTCCATGCAAAGAGTCATCAACTCAGACCTGGACCACCTCTTTGACGCCGGGAATTTTTTCCTTGAGGGTTCTCTCGATCCCCATCTTGAGGGTCATGGTCGACATGGGGCACGACCCGCAGGCGCCGGTCAGCCTGACCGAAACCACGCCTTCGGAGCTCACGTCGACCAGCTCGACATCGCCACCGTCGGCCTGCAGGGCGGGACGGACCATGTTCAGAACTTCCTGGACTTTTTCTTTCATGCATTCCTCCTGGCTCGTTACGTTTTAGTATAACCCCGCAAAGGGGCCTTGCAAGATGCACCTGTCACGCACCTATTATACCCCGGAACCGCTCCGGTGTGGGTGCTCAGAACATGCCGCCGGCGGGCAGCGGGATATCGGCTATGTTCCTGCTGCACAGCAGCCGGGGGCGGCCGACCCCCTTGCCCTGGACCAGCACTTTGAACAGCGACCCCATGCCCCCATCGGGCAGGATGAGGTTTTTCAAGGTCATGCGCAGGGCCATGGCGCGCTTTTCATCGGTCTCGCGGGCCTGCATCTCCATCAGGGACTCGAGAAACCCGAGCCCCAGGAGAAAGCGATACTGCTCCCCGAAGTACAGGGTTTCCAGCCCGCCCTCGGCGCCAGCCATTTGCAGCCCGGTGAAGTCGACATGGGCGGTGATGTCCTGGCTGCCGAAGCGCTGATAGGGATCCTCGCTGGTGGTGTGGCGGTGGTAACACATCAGGGTGCCGTTGCGGCGGAAAGGGGCGTAGAGCTCCTCGGCGGGGTAGCCGTAGTCGATGGTGACGACGAAGCCGCGCTTGAGCAGCCCGGCCACCTGGCGCATCCAGTCCGCCGCCTCGAGGTTGACCTCGGCCCGGTTGCCTTCCACCGGGCCGGTTCCCAGCCGCAGCAGGTGCGCTTCGATGGCGGGGCATGAGGGTTCGCGCAGCTCTTCGCTCAAAGCCCCGTCGCGTTCGACCACGAAGACCTCGCGCAGGGCGCCCTCCTGTTTCTCGATCAGGTGCACCGGCATGGCGTCGACCAGCTCGTTGGAGAGAACGCACCCTTCCATCCCCTGCAGCTCGTCCAGTTTACACCAGTGCACCCGCTCCAGGTGGGCGCCAAGGCGCGCGCGCTGCCGCTCACGGCTGCTCGCACCGATCTCCACCAGGCAGTAGCGCAGGCAGCGGTAGAATTCGGGCGCCTCCTGAGCCAGGGCATCGAGGATGTCCAGGCACAGGTGCCCCTCGCCCGCCCCCTGCTCGGCGATGGTGAAAGCGCCCTTGCCGAGCAACTCCCACATCTGCACCAGTTGCCGGGCGATGAGCCGGCCGAACAGGGCGTGAACGCTGCTCGAGGTGAAAAAGTCACCCTGTTTGCCGATTCGCTCGCGGGGCGAGGTGTAGTAGCCGAGCTCGGGGTGATAGAGGCAGTGCCCCATGAACTCGGCGAAGGTGATCCCCCCCGCCTCCCGCACCCGCTGGCGGATAAATGCTTCCAGCCGGGGATTGTTGTCCGCCTGCTCGCTGCCGGCCGCAGAATCCACGATTGCTTTCCTCCTGGTGATTTTTTAAGCGGGGGGGATTCTAACCCAGCAGGTCAGGAATGACAAGCAAAGATCAGGGAATGATCCCCAGAAGCTTGTGAATCTGCAGCAGGTCCGCGGTTTCATTAACCTGCAGGGTGGGAATGCCGAGCCTGGCGGGCGCTTTCAGATCGACCTGATGGCGATCGCCGATGAACAGGAAGGAATCCGGCTGGCCGCCGATCTCCTCGAGCAGTTTGTGCAGGGATTCGAGGTCGGGTTTCGGAACCCAGGTGAACTCGATGGTGAACAGGCGCCGGAACAGCCCCTCCACCCCCAACAGCGCCAGAATTTTCTGGGAGAGGGGAAGACTGTTGTTGGTGTAGATGTATAAATCGAAATCGTCGCGCAGAGAATCGAGCAAAGCGTAGAGCACGGGGTCGGCTTCGAGGTAACGTTCGGGATGAACGTTGCGGCGGAAAGCGCGGTGCAGGTCGCGGACCTCGATCCCCAGCTCCATGCAGATGCGGGTCAGGGTCGGCTCCTCCTCGAGGGTCTCGCCGAGCCGCCGCCGGGAGCAGTCCAGCAGGCTCTGCCCTTCCTTGGGCGAGATGCCTCGGGATTCGGCGACAACCTGGACAGCCGCCTGGTGGATCTCCCGGGCGATTCCGTCGCTGGTGTAAAGCGTACCGTCCAGATCGAAGACGATGGACTTGACGCTGGTCAGACTGGTCAGCATTATTTGATATGCCCCGAGGACCGGGAACTTGCCCAGCGGGCCGCGGGTGACTGCTCCTTACGGGGAAAACTGAGGGCTATATGCTATCCCAGTTTAGCATGGGCGAACTGCTTGTCAAAACCGGCAGTTACCAGCCCGGGCCGGGCCGGCGGCGGGGGCGGGCACAGGCAATCGCGCGGGCCGGGTCGTTGGTGAAGACGCCGTCCACCCCCAGCCTGAGCAGCTCGCTGAGCCGTTTGTCATCGTCGACGGTCCAGGGGTAAAGGGCCAGCCCCGCATCGCGACAGGCGCTGAGCATGGCCCGGCTGAGGGTGTCCTGGCGGGGGTGGAAACTCTCGGCGCCGCTGGCCACGGCACGCCTGAGGCCAGCGCGCCAGAATCGGGAATCGACCAGAAAGCCGAGGGGCAGTTCTGGCGCGTCGCGGCGCAGGGCGGCGAGCAGCTTATGATCAAAGGAGGAAATCAGCACCCGGGCCCGCCGAAAATCACCCAGCAGGTCAAGCACCGCCATCCCTGCCGCCGCGGATTTGATTTCGATATTGATCCGCAGCCGGTCCTCGGCCCATTCGAGGACCTCCCGCAGGGTCGGCAGGCGCTCACCGGCAAAAGCCGCAGCGTACCAGCTTCCCGCGTCGAGCTCCCGCAGCTGGCGCAGCCAGGTGGCGGCCACCCGCCCCCGGCCATCGGTGGTGCGCTGCAGGGTCTCGTCGTGGATCACCACCGGCACCCCGTCGCGGCACAGGTGCACGTCGAGCTCGATGCCGTCGCAACCGGCCGCCTCGGCGGCGGCAAAAGCCGCCAGGGTGTTCTCCGGAGCATGGGCGGAATCCCCCCGGTGAGCCCAGACAAACAGATCGCCTTGTGGCATGGCACGTCCCTTTCCGGCGGCTGCAGCCGCCGCAGGAGGAATCAGGGTTGAAACGGATGAAAAAGGAAACTATCTGGCTGCTGCTGCTTGCCGCCCTACTGCTGGCCGCAATGCTGTTTACCCTGCTGCGCGGCGGCGCCAGAAGCCGCCACGGCTACGGCGCCACGAATAACGGATCAGGGCGCCCCCTTGAGCACGGGGTACCCCCTGAGCTGCCAACCCCAGATGCCGCCGGTCATGTTGAAAACCTCGGGATGGCCCTGGCGAACGAGATAATCCGCGACCTGGCTGCTGCGCGAGCCTATCGCGCAATAGACCAGAACCGGTCTGTCGAAGGGGATTTCCCGAAGCCGGGCCACGACCTGGTCGATGGGAATCAGCCGGGCCCCCTCCAGCCGCACCTCCCGGTACTCCTCGGGCGTCCTGACATCGAGCAGGAAAAGCCCGGGATGCTGGCGCAGCAATTTCTGGGACTCGGCTGAGTTGACCTGGCCGACCTGAGCGGCCCAGGCGGAGCCGATGGTCGCCACCAGGAACAACAGGGAAATCATGAATTTGCCTCGCATTGGCGGCAGCCCTCCTTGCGCGGGTTGATTGCGGAAACCGATCGCTTTGCCGTCATTATATGCAAATTTGCATATACTTTCACCCCAAAACTTGTCTTTCCCCTGGTTTCATGCCATGATACCGGCCATTCAGTTACGGCCCGGACTCCAGGATTGCGGGTTCGCGGCTACCCGACTTAAAGGAGGACTTCACACATGGATCGCAACCTGGCACTGGAACTGGTCAGGGTCACCGAAGCAGCAGCCCTGGCCTGTGGCCGTTGGGTCGGCAAGGGAAACAAGAACGCAGCCGACGAGGCGGCCACCAATGCCATGCGCCGTACGCTGGATTCCATCGAGATCAACGGAATCGTGGTCATCGGCGAGGGGGAGATGGACGAAGCCCCGATGCTCTATATCGGCGAAAAAGTCGGCAACGGCAACGAGGGGACCGAAGTCGACATCGCCGTCGACCCGCTGGAGGGGACCAACATCTGCGCCAAGGGGATGAACGGTTCGATCGCCACCATCGCCCTGGCGCCGCGCGGGGGCTTTCTTCACGCCCCGGACATGTACATGGAGAAAATCGCCGTAGGCCCTTCGGCCCGGGGGGCGATCGATATCAACGCCTCGCCCGCCACCAACCTGAAACGGGTGGCCGAGGCGAAAAAATGTTACGTCGAGGACCTCACCGTGGTTATCCTGGAGCGGCCTCGGCACGACAAGATGGTCAACGAGATCCGCAAGGCCGGCGCCCGGATTCACCTGATCAGCGACGGCGACGTAGCCCCGGCCATCGCTGCGGCCGTCGAGGGCAGCGGCGTCGACCTGCTGATGGGGATCGGCGGAGCACCCGAAGGGGTCCTGGCGGCAGCGGCCCTTAAATGCATGGGCGGGGAGATGCAGGGGCGCCTGGTCTTCATGAGCAACGAGGAACGCGACCGGGCCCGCACCATGGGGATCGAGGATTTCGATCGCGTCTACGCGACCGAGGACATGGCCCGCGGCGACGTCTTTTTTGCCGCTACCGGCGTCACCAACGGCGATCTGCTTCGCGGGGTCCGCTATTTTTCGGGCGGTGCCGATACCCACTCCATCGTCATGCGCTCGAAAAGCCGCACGGTGCGCTTCATCGAGGCAAAACACTTCTTCGACCACAAGCCGATTTACTGACCCCGCCTCCCGCCGAGGGGCCGAATCGGAATTAACTCTTTTCAAGCTGCGCAAAGCTTGTTAGAATTGATTCCGTTTCTGTTGCAATATTACATGGATAGGGGAGAGATATGGCCATCATCACCATCTCGCGGGAAATGGGCAGCGCAGGCATTCCCATTGCGCACAAGGCTGCGGAAAAACTGGGTTATACCCTGGTTGACGGCGAAGCGATCCGCAAGGTTGCCCCCGATTACGGGCTGACGCCCGAGGCGTTGGAGAAAGCCGACGAAAAGCCGCCGGCCTTCGTGGAAAAGCTCGACGAGCAGATCGAGGTCGATCTGCACCAGATCGAGCTGATCGTTCTGGAATACGCGCTCAAGGGGAACGTGATCATCTACGGGCGCGGCGGTCAGGACCTTCTGAAGGGGGTCAGCCACATATTCCGGGTGCGCATCATCGCCCCCTTCGAAGAGCGCGTCGAACGCTGGGCCGAACGGGAATGGCTCGACCCCGACCTGGCCAGGACCCTGGTCCGCAAGAGCGACCAGCAGCGGGCAGGGTTCATCAAGTACTATTTCGACCGCGACTGGGCCGACCCGCTGCACTACGATCTGATTATCAACACCTCGCGCATCAACGAAGACACCGCGGTCAAGCTCATCTGCGACGGGGTCAAGGATCCCAACCTGGTCGAGCAGAAGGGGGCCTCGAAAAAGGTCCTCGCCGACCTGATCATCCGCAAGAAGGCCGAGATCGCCATCCTCTCCTCCCATGACCTCGACGGCCATCACCTGGAAATCAAGGTCAAGGACGGGGTAGTCACCCTCTCCGGGCACATCCACGGCCAGGATGAACACGATGCCGCCATCAACCTGGTCAAGGGGCTTGAGGGGGTCAAGAAGATCAACGATCAGCTCAGGGTCATCGAATATCGCAATTATCCAAGGGAGCACTGAAGGCTCCGGTGAAAACAGCCGTTCAGACACAGAGCCGGCCCGCGAGGGTCGGCTTTTCTGTGCCGACAGGCCAACTTTCGCGCGCTTCCACTCGCCGGCATCCTCCGCTCGCAGGCCGACAGGATTCCCCTGCCCGTAAACCGGCGGGGGCCGCCTCCCGGGCGGGGAAAGGCCTTGTCGGACACCATTTTTTCATGCTAGGATTGAACGGTTTTCCGCCACACAGAAATACCTCAAGGAGCAGAGACAGATGGCAGGACACAGCAAATGGGCCAACATCAAACACCGCAAGGGCGCCCAGGACGCCAAGCGGGGCAAGATATTCACCAAACTGATCAAGGAGATCACCGTCGCGGCCAAGATCGGCGGCGGCGACCTCGACTCCAACCCCCGCCTGCGCACCGCGGTTGACAAGGCCAAGGGCGAGAACATGCCCAAGGACAACATCGACCGGGCCATCAAGAAGGGGACCGGCGACCTGGAGGGGGTCAACTACGAGGAGGGAACCTTCGAGGGCTACGGTCCCGGCGGGGTGGCGATCATCGTCGAGTTCATGACCGACAACCGCACCCGCACCGTGGCCGACGTCCGGCACATCTTCACCAAGCACAACGGCAACCTCGGGGTCAGCGGCTCGGTCGCCTTCCTGTTCGACCGCAAGGGGCTGATCGCCTTCAGCACCGACAGCGATTTCGAGGCGATTTTCGAAGCGGCTCTGGAAGCCGGCGCCGAGGACGTCAAGGACGAGGGGGATGCCTACGAGGTCATCACCGACCCGGCGGATTTCATCGACGTCCGCGAGGCCCTCGCGGCCAAGGGGCTTAAATGGGAAACCGCCGAAGTCACCATGCTCCCCCAGAACATGGTCCAGCTCGAAGGCAAGCAGGCCGAGCAGATGCTCAAGATGATGGACAAGCTCGAGGACAACGACGACGTCCAGAACGTCTACGCCAACTTCGACATCTCCGACGAGGAGATCGAAAAGGTGATGGGGTAAAACCAGTGACCTGTGAACAGTGATCAGTTTTTTCACTGTCCACTGTCCACTGCCCACTGAATTTATGCGGATTCTCGGAATCGACCCCGGCAGTCGGATAACCGGCTACGGGGTAATCGAAAAACAGGGCAACCGCCTGATCCACATCGACAACGGGGCCATATTCACCCGCAGCGATGCCGATCTGGCCGACCGCCTCAAGCTGATCCACGACGGGCTCTGCCGGGTGATCGCCGACTACGCCCCGGAGGCGGTGGCGGTGGAAAGCATCTTCGTCGCCAAGAACGCCCTTTCGGCTCTCAAGCTCGGCCATGCCCGCGGCGCCGCCCTGCTGGTGGGGGTGAACCATGGGCTGCCGGTCCACGAATACTCCGCCCTGCAGGTAAAAAACGCCGTGGTCGGCTACGGCAAGGCGGCCAAGCAGCAGGTTCAACAGATGGTCAAGGTCCTGATGAACCTGCCCGAGATCGCCCAGGAGGACGCCTCCGACGCCCTCGCCGTCGCCATCTGCCACGCCCACAGCGCCGGCCTCAGCAATCGGCTCGAACAAGCACTGGCAAAAAAGCGATGATTTTTGCAGTGGCTTTTCACCAATCACTAATCACTCATTACTGATCACTGGTTTTCCATGATTGCCCTGCTCACCGGCGAGATCGCCTACAAATCCATCGACCATTTGATCGTCGACGTCGGCGGGGTGGGCTACCGCGTCGTGATCCCCCTGTCGACCTTCTATTCCCTGCCCGAAACAGGCAAGGTCCGCCTGCACGTGCACACCCACGTCAAAGAGGACGCGATCCAGCTCTTCGGGTTTCTGACCCCGGGCGAGAAGGAGATGTTCGGCCTGCTCATCGGCGTCTCGGGGGTTGGCCCGAAGCTGGCGGTCAACATCCTCTCCAACATCCCTTCCGATGAGTTGATGGCGGCGCTGGCCGAGGGGAACATCAAGCGGCTCTCGGCGATCCCCGGCATCGGGAAGAAGACCGCCGAGCGCCTGGTGCTCGAGCTCAAGGAAAAAATCGGCAAACTCGGCCTGGCCCCCTCCGCGGGAGCCCGCAAAGCCGCCCCCGCTCAGGCTCCGGCCAACGCCCTTGACGACACCCTGTCGGCCCTGCTCAACCTGGGCTACAAGGAAAACCAGGCGAAAAAAGTCCTCGAGGCCATGGAGATCCCCGCCGACACCCCCGTGGAAGAGATCCTCAAGGGAGCCCTGAAAGTGCTGGCCAAATAAATCCTGTTCGACGTTCCCTGTTGAACGCAAAGACCTCGAACCTCGAACGAGTCTTATGTCCGATCGCATGATTACCGCCGGCACAACCGGTGACGACGATAGCTACGAGACCAGTCTGCGCCCGCGCAGCCTGGTCGAGTACATCGGCCAGGCCAAGGCCAAGGAGAACCTCGAGGTCTTCATCGCCGCGGCCCGCAACCGCGCCGAGGCCCTGGACCACGTGCTTTTCTACGGCCCGCCGGGGCTCGGCAAGACCACCCTGGCCAACATCATCGCCAACGAGATGGGGGTGGGCATCAAGAGCACCTCGGGGCCGGTCATCGAGAAGACCGGTGACCTGGCGGCGATCCTTACCAACCTCGAGGCCGGGGACGTGCTGTTCATCGACGAGATCCACCGCCTCTCGCCGGTGGTGGAAGAGATCCTCTACCCGGCCATGGAGGACTATCAGCTCGACATCATCATCGGCCAAGGCCCCTCGGCGCGCACCATCAAGCTCGACATCCCCCGCTTCACCCTGGTGGGGGCCACCACCCGTGCCGGGTTGCTCTCCTCCCCCTTGCGCGATCGCTTCGGGGTCATGTCGCGGCTCGAGTTCTACACCCCGGAAGAACTTGCCACCATTGTCCGCCGCAGCTCCGGCATCCTCGGCGTGCCCATCGAAACCGAGGGCGCCCTGGAGATCGCCCGCCGCAGCCGCGGCACCCCCCGCATTGCCAATCGCTTGCTGCGCCGGGTGCGGGATTTTGCCCAGGTCAAAGCCAACGGGACCATCACCGCCGCCGTGGCCGACCGGGCCCTGGAGCGTCTGGAGGTGGATCGGTGCGGCTTTGACCACATGGACCGGCAGATCCTGCTGACCATCATCGACAAGTTTTCCGGCGGCCCCGTCGGCCTGGAGACCCTGGCCGCCGCGGTAGGCGAGGAAAAAGACACCATCGAGGATGTCATCGAGCCCTATCTGCTGCAGCAGGGCTACCTCAACCGCACCCCGCGAGGGCGGACGGCAACCCCCCTGGCCTACCGCCACTTTCACCGGCTGCCGGCCGAACCAGGGTCGGAAGGCGGGCTTTTCTCCTGAGCAGCGGGGCTGCCCGCCGGCGCAATGGAATCATGGGCCGACCATCACGACTGACCGTCACCCACAAAATCGCCCTCAGCTATCTGCTGCTGGCTCTGTTCGGAGCCTTGGCGATCCTCTATGCCCTGGCCTGCCTCGGCGAGCAGACCGACAGGACCGAAGCGCTGGTTGCCGGCGACTTCGCCGCCCTGGGCATTGCCCGCGATCTGCGCCAGAATCTGTTGTCCCAGGAGCGGGTGGAAAGACAGTTTCTGCTGCTCAAGGACCCGGCGCTGCGCGAACTGCTCGTCCGCCGCGGTGAAGAGTTCGCGGACAACTGGGATAGATTGAGCCGGCTCCCCCTGCAGGGAGGGCTCCCCGATTCGCTTCACCTTGCCGTCACCGAATACCGCTTGATCCTCGACGGGGAGCTCGCCGCCCCCAAGCAGCCCCCCCCTGGGAACAGCGAGGCGGGTAAAAGTGCCCTGATTGCCAGCATCGACGGGCTGATCGGCGCCTTAGATACGTTTCTGGCCGAACGTGGTGCGCACATCGACCAAAGCCTCCAGGAGCTGACTCGAAGGAGCGCCGAAGCGTTTCATCGGGCCATTTTTTTTGCGCTGCTGGGGCTGGCCCTGGGTACCCCCGTCGCCCTGTCGGTCATCTTCTATATTCACCGCTCCGTCTCCGGGCTGATCTCCGCCACCCGCGAGATTGCAGCGGGCAGTTTCGACTACCAGATCGGCAACAGCTCCCGGGATGAGTTCGGCCAGCTCGCCCGGGCCTTCGGGGAGATGGGGATAAAGCTGCGGGAACTGGACCAGCTGCATCTTGACGCCAACCCCCTGACCCGGCTTCCGGGCAACCTGGCCATCGACCAGGAGATGTCCCGGCGCCTGGGCGCCGGCAGCCCCTTCGCCCAGGTCTACATTGACCTGGACAACTTCAAGGCCTACAATGACCGCTACGGTTATCAGGCCGGCAGCGACGTGATCAACCGGGTAGGCCGAATGATCAACAGCCTGGTGAAGGAAATCGGGGCCCCGGACGACTTGGTCGGCCACGTGGGGGGGGATGACTACGTGGTCATCACCACCACCGAACGGGCCGAGATGCTGGCACCTGGCCTGGTTGAGGCGTTCGACCGGCTGGCTCCCGAATTCTACTCGGCGGAAGACCGCCAGGCGGGTTCCTTTGTGGCCCACGACCGCTACGGTGTGGAGCGGCAATTCCCCCTGATGACCATCTCGGTCGCGGTGGTCTGCACCGACAACCTGAGCCATCCCTCACCTGAGGCGATCAGCCGGGAAAGCGCCAAATTGAAAAAATACCTCAAGGACAAACCGGGGAGCAATTTTCTCTTCGACAGGCGCGACAAGCGATGATCCGGAGGGGTGTTTACCTGCTGCTCCTGCTCGGCTCCCTGTGCGGCTGCGGAGTTGTGCTGCCATACGATGAAGCCCTGTTCCGCCAGGGGCTCGACCAGTTGCCGGCCTCGCAGCTCCCCCAGCCCTTCGTGGAACTGCAGCGCAGCTACCCGCAAAGCCCCTGGGCCCGGCGGGCAAAAAGCATCGCCAGCATCCTGGAACAGTCGCAAAAACAGCAGGCCGACCTTAAACAGCTGCAAAAGGTCAATGACCGGTGTCGGAGTGAGCGGGATCGGTTGGACCAACAGATTCGGCGTCTCAAGGAACTGACCATTGAAATGGAATTGAAGGACTCCCCGCGCTGACCGGCCGCCAGCCCCGCAAAGCCGCATAAAATCGTTGGCGCCGGTCACTATCTGTGTTAACGTTTTCGGCCATGGGGGGAGTTACGCACTAGCCCTGCTGAGTCACCCCCTGGGCCGTCGTCGTGGCGGCCCTTTATCTTTTTGCTGCATCCGTGAACTCTGGCCTGGCCTTAGCCAAGCCATTGACCTGCGAATTCAAATATTGTCCCGGGGAGCATCCTGAATATCAGGCCGGCTCCGATTCCCCTCCGCCCGCCGCTGATTTGCATGGACCAGAACACTCTTAAGCTTTTCACCGGACAACTGGCACATTGGGCCGAAGCGGCCATCGAAGAAGGCCGGCTCCCCTTCCGCAAGGTTGAGACCTTCCCGCCCCTGTGGACCGAGGGGGGGATCCAGGCCCCGCCGCTGGTCTTCTGGATCAACCGGGACAGTTTCATGGCCGGCGGGGTGTTGCTGGTGCCGGAGCGGCAATCCCAGGAGGTCACCGATGCCGGGTGCCAGTGCGCTCGGGCCCTGGGTCTGCAGCACTTTGTCACCTGGTCGGACCGCGAGATCGTATTTTGGGAGGACCATCCCCAGGGCGTGGTTCGCGGCAAGAGCCTGGCTCTGCCGGCAGCGGAGGAAGCCTCGCCGGTCATTTTCCGCGAATCCCTGGTCCGGGTGCTCGAGGAGCTGAAGCTTCTGTCGGTGCTCGGTGCCGTCCCTCCGAATGCCCTTTCGGCCCATTTTCTGGGCAACCTGTTCAAGGGCACGCTGCTTTCCGCCGTCCCCTACCTCGATGAAGCCTACCGCGTCGCCCTGGGGGAAAACCGCCTGGAAAGCGAAGCCGGGGACGCCCACCTGCTGGCCAGCGGCAAGGGGCACCTGACCCTGCTGCGCATGCTCGCCCTGCTGCTCTTCGACCGCCTGCCTGCAGCGGTCCAGCCCGAGGGACTCGAGCGGGCCATGCACTTTGCCCTCGACACACTGCCCGAGGGACTCCGAGATGCGCTTTCCCCGGGGCGCCATGAACTGCCCCTGCCGGCGGAGAGCGCGGTACGCTTCCACCACCTGTTCCGCCGGTTGATCCAGCTGCGCCTCGGCGACAACCGCGAGCGGTTCCGGCAAACCCTGGACTTGCTGCTGCTGCACGAGGGACCTGGCCTTGGAGGATTTCCCCTGCCGGAGCAGGAGCGGCCGGCACCGGCGCCCCTGCTGTTGGTCAATCCGGACCGACTCCCCGGGGAAACCGGGCAGGAGCTCATGGTTTCCGCCCCCCAGCCCCTTCTGGGGTACCTCGCCCTGCTGCGCAGCACGCGCCAGGAGCCACCCTTGCTGGCGCAGGCATTCTCCCCGCTGACCATGGTCACGCCGCCCGAAGCCCGGGGGATTGTCGGCGCCCTGGGCGACGAGACCATTCCGCCGCCCAGGCAGCGCCAGGCCCTGACCGCCCAGCTGCGCAATTCCTGGCCGACCCGCAGGTTTCCGCTGCGCCCGCAGACCCCGCGCTGGGTCTGGGAGTTCATTCACCTGCTGGGCTTGGGGGCCGAGGGGAGCCTGTTCTACCTGCGGATACCGGCCGGCTGGCTGACCGCCGATTTCGGCGAACCGCTCTTCGAGCTGCTTCGCGAGGAGTTTCAGCTGCTAAGGATCGCCGCCGATCAGTCGGGCAGCACGACCCTGCATCTGGTCAAGGGACCATCCGGCGCCCCCCCCTGCCATGTCGATGGTCCCGGCGGCCCCAGGGAGCTCTCCGCGCAACGCCTGGCAGCCGGGCCACGCAGCCTGCTCCCCCTGGCCCTGGAACTTTCCGCCGAACTGTTCAAGCTGCTCGAGGATGGGCTCCTGGCCATGCCGATAGAAAACGGCTGGCCGAAAAACCTGGACCGGGAGGCCTTCCTGTTCAGCCGTACGACCCTGGGTCGCCATCTCTGGAAAGTGGTCAGCGGTGGGGCGCCCCTGCCCCAGCGCAGCTACCTGGAGCGCGAAGCGCTGAGATGGGGATGGCCGCTGCCGCCCCGGGAAATCCTTGCCAACCTGCGGCAGTTCGAGTGGCGGGATGGAGAACCGGCACCGGGCGCCGCGCAACTCGACCGGGAAATCGCCCCCTGGATCGGCCAGGAGGTCCCCGTGGAGACCGCTGCTGTCTCGCGCTCGCGCAAACGCAGCCAGGAGCGCGCCCAGGAGCAGCCCCAGGACGACCCGGCCGGGGAGATTGCGGCACAGGTTTTTGTCGACGGGCTGCCGAAATTTCCCGATCATTACCTGTATGACTATTACCGGCCACGCATGGTCGACTTTCGCATTGCCGGCCCCTTGCGCGCCGGTGAGGAGTTCTTCGGCCGCTATACCCTCTACAACGAGCAGGGCAACGAGCTCGAAGTCGAGGGTGCGGAAACCGCCCGGGCGCTGGTATTATGTTCCCATGGGGAACGCAGGGGGGGCTTCTCCATGCCCGCCGAGCGCAAGGTGGTCGCGGAGATTCTCGAACGCTACCTCGAGGATCTGCGCCAGTTGCGCCGGGCCTTGGTACGCCTGGCACATAAACGGGTAGCCAACCCCCGGGCTGCAGCCGCCATGGTGGAAAGGATCTGGGAAAGCCAACCGCTGCCCCCCTGGCCCCTGGTCGAAGAGTAGCCCGGCCGCAGCCCTCCAAACCCGCGGAGCTTCCATGTCCAGTCACGACAACGCCATCGTCATCAAGGGGGCTCGCCAGAACAACCTCAAGGGGTTCGACCTGGCCCTGCCGCTCGGCGAACTGATCGTGGTCACCGGCGTGAGCGGTTCGGGAAAATCCTCCCTGGCCTTCGATACGGTCTACGCCGAGGGACAGCGCCGCTACGTCGAAACCTTCTCCCCCTACGCCCGCCAGTTCCTCGACCGCATGGACAAGCCGCAGGTCGACGCCATCGAGGGGATTCCCCCGGCCATCGCCATCGACCAGACCAACCCGGTGCGCACTTCGCGCTCCACGGTCGGGACGATGACCGAACTCAACGACCACCTCAAGCTGCTGTTCGCCCGCGCCGCCCGCCTGTTCTGCCCCGGCTGCGGCCGCGAAGTGCGCCGCGACACCCCCGAGAGCATCTTCCGCGACCTGCTGGCCCGCAGCGCCGGGGACGAACCGCGCCTGCTGCTGACCTTCGCGGTGCCGGTGCCGGAGAACTTCACCGCCGAGGAGGTCAAGGGGCACCTGGCGGCCCAGGGCTACACCCGCATCCACCGCGAGGCACCGGATCTGATCGAGGTGGTGCAGGACCGGGTGCGGCTGCGCGCCCGCGACCGGGCGCGCATCGCCGAGAGCCTGGAGGCGGCCCTCAAGGTCGGCCATGGGCGGGTTGCCGTCTACCCGGTCAACGCGGCGGGGGAGCCCGGGGAGCCCTGGCGCTTTTCGGCCGACCTGCACTGCCCCGATTGCGACCTGCAGTTCGCCGACCCCGTCCCCAACCTCTTCTCCTTCAACTCCCCGGTGGGCGCCTGCGAGAGCTGCCGCGGCTTCGGCCGCACCATCGGCGTCGACTTCAACCTGGTGATCCCCGACGCGGGCAAGACCCTGGCCGAGGGGGCGGTCAAGCCCTGGCAGACCGAGAGCTTTCGCGAGTGCCAGGACGACCTGCTGCGCTATGCCGCCAAGGCGGGGATGCCCGTGGATCGCCCCTGGCGGGAGATGAGCGCCGAGCAGCAGCGCTGGGTGCTGCAGGGGGATGCAGCCTGGAAGTCCTGGGAGAGCGGCCACTGGTACGGCGTGCAGCGCTTCTTCGACTGGCTCGAGTCCAAGGCCTACAAGATGCACATTCGCGTGCTGCTCTCGCGCTACCGCTCCTACGATCTCTGCCCGGCCTGCCGGGGCGCCCGGCTCAAGCCCGAGGCCCTCTACTGGCGCCTGGGCGGCCAGGGCGACGCCGACCGGGTGCTGCCGGCCGAAAAGCGCCTGCGCCCCGGGGAAGCGGAGGGCGCCGCGATTCCCCCCGGGCTCTGCCTGCACGACGTCATGCTGCTGCCCATCGACCGCTGCCGGGCGTTTTTCGAACACCTGAAGCTCCCCGCCCCCCTCGACCAGGCCGCCGAGCTGCTGCTGGCCGAAGTGCGCGGGCGGCTGGCCTACCTGCAGGAGGTCGGGCTGGGCTACCTGACCCTCGACCGCCAGTCCCGGACCCTCTCCGGCGGGGAGGTGCAGCGCATCAACCTGACCACCGCCCTGGGCACCTCGCTGGTCAACACCCTGTTCGTCCTCGACGAGCCCTCCATCGGCCTGCACCCGCGGGACATGGGGCGGATCGTCGCCGTGCTGCGGCGGCTGCGCGATGCCGGCAACAGTCTGCTGGTGGTGGAGCACGACCCGCTGGTGATGCACGCCGCCGACCGCCTGCTCGATCTCGGCCCGGGCCCGGGCGAGCGCGGCGGCGAGGTGGTCTTCTTCGGCCCTCCCTCGCAGCTGGCCGGCGCCGAAAACTCCCTGACCGCCCAGTACCTGACCGGCAAGCGGGCGGTGCTCGCCGAACACCGGCCCACCCCCATCGGCAAGTCGCACCCGCAGCTCGAGGTGCTCGGCGCGGCGGCCCACAATCTCAAGGGGATCGACGTCGCCCTGCCCCTGAACCGCCTGGTGGTGGTGACCGGGGTCTCGGGTTCGGGCAAATCGACCCTGATCCAGGACGTTCTCTACAACGCCCTGAGCAAGGAGTTAGGCAAGCCGGCGGAGCTGCCCGGCGTCCACCGCGCCATCCGCGGCCTGGGGCTGATCGACGAGGTGACCCTGGTCGACCAGTCGGCCATCGGCAAGACCACCCGCTCCAACCCGGCCAGCTATGTCGGGGTCTTCGACGCCATCCGCAAGGCCTTCGCCGCCGAGCCCCTGGCCCGCGAGCGGGACTACACCGCCGGCACCTTCAGCTTCAACTCCGGCACCGGCCGCTGCCCCAACTGCGGCGGCAACGGCTTCGAGCACGTGGAGATGCAGTTTCTCTCCGACGTCTACCTGCGCTGCCCCGACTGCAACGGCCGCCGCTACCGCGCCGAGGTGCTCGAGGTCAAGCTGCACTCGGCCACTACCGGCGAGGCCCGCGACCTGGCCGAGGTGCTGGAGCTGACCGTCGCCGAGGCCCTCGCCTTTTTCGCCGCCAACCCGGCGGTGCTGCGCGGCCTGGAGCCGCTGGCGGCGGTGGGGCTCGACTACCTGCGGCTCGGCCAGCCGGTGCCGACCCTTTCGGGGGGCGAGGCGCAGCGCCTCAAACTGGCCGGTTACCTGGCCCAGGCCAAGGGGCGCGGCCAGGGGAAAACCCTGTTCCTGCTCGACGAGCCGACCACCGGCCTGCACTTCGAGGATATCGCCAAGCTGCTCGGCGCCTTCCGCCGCCTGCTCGCCGAGGGGCACTCGCTGGTGGTGATCGAGCACAACCTCGACGTCATCGGCGCCGCCGACTGGCTCATCGACCTCGGCCCCGAGGGGGGCGAGGCCGGCGGGGAGCTGGTCTGTACCGGCACCCCCGACCAGGTGGCCCGCCACCCCCGCAGCCACACCGGCGCCGCCCTGCGCGACTACCGCCGGGCCGCCACCCCCGGCACCGCCCGCCCGCCGGAGGCCGCGGTGCTGGTCCAGGAGGCGCCGCCGCCCCACGCCACCGACCGCATCTGCATGCACGGGGCGCGGGAGCACAACCTCAAGAACGTCGACATCTGCCTGCCCCGGGGGCGCTTCACGGTGATCACCGGCATCTCCGGCAGCGGCAAGAGCACCGTCGCCTTCGACATCCTCTTCGGCGAGGGGCAGCGCCGCTACCTCGAATCGCTCAACGCCTACGCCCGCCAGTTCGTGCAGCCTTCGGCCCGCCCCGAGGTCGACGCGGTCTTCGGCATCCCCCCCACGGTGGCCATCGAGCAGCGCACCAGCCGCGGCGGCCGCAAGAGCACCGTGGCGACCCTGACCGAGATCTACCATTTTCTGCGCCTGCTGTTCGTCAAGCTCGGCACCCAGTACTGCCACGACTGCGATCTGCCCATCGAACCGCAGACCTCCGAGATCATCCTCGAGCGCCTGTTGCGCGATTTCCGCGGCAAGACCCTGACCCTGCTGGCGCCGCTGGTGAAAGGGCGCAAGGGGTACTACACCGACCTCGCCAAGTGGGCGGCGGCCAAGGGCTTCGACCACCTGCGGGTCGACGGCCTGGCCACCCCCACCGACCCCTGGCCGCGCCTCGACCGCTTCAAGGAACACGACATCGAGCTGCCCCTCGGCGAGATCCTCGTCGCCCCGGAATCCGAGCAACAGCTGCGCGAGCTGCTGGCCCGCGCCCTCGATTTCGGCAAAGGGGTGGTGCAGGTCAGCGAGGGGGGCGCTCCGGCTCCGGCCGGCGCCAAGAAACGCGGCGGGCCGAAACGGAACCCGGCCAGGGAGGACGGCCTGCTCTTCTCCACCCGGCGAGCCTGCTCGGGGTGCGGCAAGAGCTTCGAGGAGCCCGACCCGCGGCTGTTCTCCTTCAACTCCAAACACGGCTGGTGTCCCTCCTGCTACGGCACCGGGCTGGTGCTCCCCGGCTTCGACGCCGAACAGAGCGGCGAAGAGATCTGGTGGAACGAGTGGTGGGAGGGGTCCGAACAGACCTGCCCGGTCTGCCGGGGACAGCGGCTGCGTCCCGAGGCGTTGGCGATCCGCTTCCGCGAGCGCTCCATCGCCGAGCTGACCGCCCTGCCGGTGACCGAGGCCGGCGCCTTCTTCGCCGACCTGCGCCTGGCGGGTCGCGAGGGGGAGATCGCCCGGGACATCGTCGCCGAGTTGAGCGGCCGCCTGCAGTTTCTCGCAGAGGTCGGCCTCGGCTACCTCTCCCTCGACCGCTCGGCGCCGACCCTCTCCGGCGGCGAGGCCCAGCGCATCCGCCTCGCCGCCCAGCTCGGCTCCAACCTGCGCGGGGTCTGCTACATCCTCGACGAGCCGACCATCGGCCTGCACCCGCGGGACAACCGCATGCTGCTCGACACCCTGGCCAAGCTCGAGGGCAAGGGGAACACGGTGGTGGTGGTCGAACACGACGAGGAGACCATCCGCCGCGCCGAGCACGTGGTCGATCTCGGCCCCGGCGCCGGGGCCAACGGCGGCTACCTGGTCGCCGAGGGGACGGTGGCCGAGCTGATGGCCGCCCCCGACTCGCTGACCGGGCGCTTTCTCGCCGAGCCGCTGCGTCACCCGCTGGTGGAGCGGCGCAGCGGGGAGACGCCGCTGCTGGAGATCCTCGGCGCCGGCCTGCATAACCTCAAGGGGATCGATGTCGCCTTCCCCCTGGGACGGCTGATCGGCGTCAGCGGGGTCAGCGGCAGCGGCAAGAGCACCCTGGTGCGCCAGCTGCTGCACGCCAACCTGCAGCGCCTGCTCGCCGAAAAGCGCGGCCGCGCCGGCAAGACGCCGCCGCTGCGCGGCTGCCGGGAGATCCGCGGCTGGCAGCAGGTCAAGCGTCTGCTGGAGGTCGACCAGACCCCCATCGGCAAGACCCCCCGCTCCTGCCCGGCCACCTACGTCGGCTTCTGGGACGAGATCCGCCGCCTGTTCGCCGCCACAGCCGAGGCGAAGATGCGCGGTTGGGGGCCGGGGCGCTTCTCCTTCAACGTCAAGGGGGGACGCTGCCCGGAGTGCGAGGGGCAGGGGATGAAAAAGATCGAGATGAGCTTCCTCCCCGATGTCAAGGTGGCCTGCGAGGCCTGCGGCGGAGCCCGCTTCTCCGCCGAGACCCTGATGGTGCGCTTCAAGGGCAAGAGCGTCGGCGAGGTGCTGAAGATGACCGTCAACCAGGCCACCGAGTTTTTCAGCGCCCATCGCAAGATCCACCACGCGCTGAGTCTGCTGCAGGACGTGGGGCTGGGGTACCTGACCCTGGGCCAGCAGAGTCCCACCCTCTCCGGCGGCGAGGCGCAGCGCATCAAGCTGGTCACCGAACTGGCCAAGGTGCGCCCGGACCTGGCCGAACCGCCGGCGGGAACCCTCGGCCCCAACCACGCCCTCTACATCCTCGACGAGCCGACCATCGGCCTGCACATGGCCGACGTCGAAAAACTGATCCGGGTGCTGCACCGCCTGGTGGCGGCCGGCAACACCGTGCTGGTCATCGAGCACAACCTGGACGTCATCGCCGAAGCCGACTGGCTCATCGACCTCGGCCCCGAAGGGGGCGACGGCGGCGGCCGCATCGTCGCCGAGGGGCCGCCCGAAACCCTCGCCCGGAAAAAGCGCAAATCCCACACGGCCAGGATTCTGGCGGACTTTCTGCGCGAGCGACGGACCGGGTGATGGGCCGGATCCCGTATACTTTCTTCTCCGGGTTGAATTCTCTATCCATTACGATTATGGTTAGGATTCAGGCGTAAGCCGCCCCCTGCCCCCGCCATGGCGGGGGCAGCTGTTTCCCGGCAACTCATTTTTCATTTTTCGAGGGTCATCCCATGTCCGAATATTTCTGCCTCCCTTTCTCCACGCACCCGCTGCGGGACAATCTCTACGACGAACTGCACGCCCGCCCCTTCCAGATCATCAGCACGCCCCAGCAGATCTCCCACCTGGCGCTCAAGGCCCAGCCGGCCGAATTGAACGAGGCGTTTCGGCTGCTCTGCGAGTTGTGCCGGCGCTACAGCGTCAATCAGCCCGGCCCCGAGACGGTCTCCTTCGAGCAGAACTTCGGCGAATTCACGGTCCGCTGGGAGCGGCACATGGAATTCTACTCCCTGACCTTCCTGCGCCCGGCGGGATGCGGGGCCGAGCCGTTTCGCCACCCGGTGATCGAAATGATTCCCCAGGACTGGACCGCCCAGCTTCCGGGCCAGGCGGTGGCCGCCTTCCATATCGTCGTCGACGACGGGGAGCTGCCCATGGACCACGATGCGCTCACCCGCTACTTCGAAGGGCAGCGGCTGATCATGAGCCAACCCAAGGAAGGCAAGGCGCTGCTCTGCACCGCCTTCAAGCTGCACAGCGACGGCTTCGGGCGCTTTCTCATCCAGAACCGGGGGATCTCCGATTACCAGATGGGGCGGCTGGTCCAGCGCATCGTCGAGCTGGAGACCTACCGTCTGCTGGCCCAGCTCTCGCTGCCCCTGGCCAAGCGCATCTCGCCGGAACTCAACGCGATGGACCAGCAGCTGGCCGAGATGCTGGCGCAGATCCCACACATCGAAACCGGCGAAGGAAACCGCGACCTGCTGTTTCGCCTTTCGACCCTCTCGGCGCGGCTCGAATCCTACCGGGCCGAGACCAACACCCGTTTTTCGGCCACCCGGGCCTATCACGAACTGGTTCTGACGCGGCTGCAGAATATCCAGGAAGAGGCGGTGAACGGGCACATGACGGTGGCCGAATTCATGACCCGGCGCCTCACTCCCGGCCTGCGTACCTGCCAGTCGGTGCAGGGGTGGATGGAGGATCTTTCCAAGCGTATCGAACGGGCCGGCGACATGATGCGCACCCGCGTCAACCTGACCCTGCAGGAGCAGAATAAAAGCCTGCTGGCAGCCATGAACCGGCGCGGCAGGCTGCAGTTTCGCCTGCAGGAGACCGTCGAAGGACTCTCGGTTGCGGCCATCAGCTACTACCTGGTCGGCCTGCTGAGCTACGTGCTGAACGGGGTCCCCCTGGAAGCGCTGCACCTCGACAAGAAAGTGGTCCTGGCCACCCTGGTCCCCTTCATGCTCGGCTCGGTCTGGTGGCTGACTCAGCGGATCAAACACCGGCTTATTAAGGAGCCCCTCGGCGAGGAGTAAGGAGTTGGAGGGAGAAACCCCTTCCCTAAAAGCCAAAAACTGCTAGAATAGGGGATCTTGCTTGGTTTTCCTTTCAACGTCAGGGCAGGTCGATGAACGTTCTACTTCACCTCTGCTGCGCCAATTGCGCCATTTTCCCCGTCAAGGTCCTGCGCGAGCAGAACCACGCGGTGACCGGGTACTTTTTCAACCACAACATCCATCCCTTTCTCGAATTCCAGCGGCGCTTGGAGACCGTGCGGGAGTACGCCACACGGGTCGAACTCGAGGTGCTCTACAATGAGGAGTACCTGCTTGAGGAATTTCTCGGCGAGGTCGCCCTCAACCCAGCCCTGCGCTGTGACTACTGCTACCGCTCGCGCATGGAGGCCACGGCGCGCATGGCGGCGGAAAAGGGCTTCGAGGCCTTTTCCACCAGCCTGCTCTATTCGCGCTACCAGCAGCATGAGCGGATTCGCGAATTCGGCGAGGAGTTGGCGGAAAAATACGGACTGGTCTTCGTCTACGATGATTTTCGCCGTGGCTGGCGCGAGGGGATCGACGCCTCCAAGGCCATGGGGCTCTACCGGCAGCAGTACTGCGGCTGCATCTTTTCGGAAAAAGAGCGCTACTGCCCGAAAAACAGGAATTGAGCCATGCACCCCGGGAAGCTGCTCATCCTGGCCGGCCTGGTGCTGATCGCGGCGGGACTGCTGTATCTCTACGGCGGCAAACTTCCCTTCCTGGGCAAACTGCCGGGGGATATCCGCATCCAACGGGACAATTTTTCCTTTTACTTTCCCCTTTCGACCTGCATTCTGCTCTCTGTGCTGGTCTCCTTTCTGCTCTGGCTGTTTCGCCGCTGAGGGCGAACCATCCCTATTGAAGGTGGCCCGACGATGAACCCTCAGCCTTCCCCCCGCAGAACCGGCTTGGCCCTCGGCAGCGGCGCCGCGCGGGGAATGGCCCACATCGGCGTGCTCAAGGCGCTTGAAGCCGGCGGGGTCAAGGTGGACGTGCTTTCCGGGACCTCCTTCGGCGCCTTCATCGGAGCGCTTTACGCCGCGGGGGTGGGTGTAGCGCAGATGGAAGAGGTGGCTCGGGGGGTGGACTGGCAACATCTCGCCAAGCTCCTCGACCCGACCATCCCAACCTCCGGACTCATCGACGGGCGCAAGCTGACCCGCTTCATGGCCGAGATGCTGCCGGCGCGCACCTTCGAGGAGCTCAAAATCCCCCTGGGGGTGGTGGCCACCGACGTGGAAACCGGCGAAGCGGTGGTCATCCGCCGCGGCAACCTCCTCGAGGCACTCAGGGCTTCGGTCGCCTTCCCGGGCATCTTCACCCCGGTCCCCTTCGGGGAACGTTTTCTAATCGACGGCGGTCTGCTCAACCCGGTGCCGGTCGATGTGGCCTACGAGCTGGGTGCCGAGGTGGTGATCGGGGTCTGCGCCATCCCGGAAGTCCGCAAACGCCCGACGGAGACCTTTTTGCCCATGGAGGGGAAAAAGGAGGTGCATCCCAGCGGGCTGAGAGAATTTCTGACCTCGCAGGGGGTGGAAAAAATCTTTCGCGAAATTCTTCGCTCCAATCCCCGCGAAAAGCTCACCCAGCCAAGCCCGGCTCCCAGTCCCAGGCGCAAGCCTCCAGGGATCTTCCGTATTTTCGCCCAGAGCGTGGCAATCATGGAGAACCAGATCAACGCCCTGCAGCTCGACCGCAACGAGGCCGACCTGGTCATCCGCCCCGATCTGAACGGCATCACCCTGCTGGAGTTCAACCGCGCCGCCGAGGCAATCCGGGCCGGCGAGCTGGAAACCCGCGCCCGGATGCCGGAAATTCTCCGGCTGGTAGGAGGTTGAGCTCGGGGATGGCCAGGGCAATTTTGGCCATTGAAAGGATGGCTTGCTGTGCTAGTATTTAACTAGTTAAAATTACAAGCCCTTACAGGAGGTCACCATGTTCGAACTGCTCGAGAAAACCCTGCTGGCAGGCATGGGCGCCGTCTCCCTCAGCCAGAAAAAAGCCGAGGAGCTGGTTCAGGAAATGAAGCAGCGCTTCAACGTTACCGAGGAGGAAGGCAAGGCTTTTTTTGACAAACTTCAGCAAACCGCCAAGGAAAACCAGAAGAAGCTCGAGGAGTTGGCCCGGGAAGAAGTGCGCAATGCCTGTGAGCGCATGGGCGTGGTCACCCTCGAGGAGTTCGAAAAGCTGCGCAAAAAAGTCCAGACCCTGGAGAAAAAGCTCAAGGAGCAGGGTGAATAACCCGGCGGACTGTTTTTACGCATGCTGACCTTTTCGCGGATCAACCGCAACATCCGCTCAATCCGGCGCTACCGGAACATCCTGGGCATCCTGATCAAGTACGGCTTCGGCCACGTCGTCGAACAGCTCAATATCAACTATTACCTGGAGTTGGGAAAAAAGATCGTAACCCTGGGGACCGCCCCCAAGGAGATCGAACGCCTTACCCAGCCCGAGCGGTTGCGCCTGGCCATGGTGGAACTCGGCCCGACCTTCATCAAGCTCGGACAGATTCTTTCCACCCGCCCCGACATCATTCCCCGGGAATACGCCGACGAGTTCCGCAAGCTCCAGGACAAGGTGCCGGCCATCCCCCTGGAGGAGATCCAGGAGCAGATCCAGCGTCAACTCGGCTATCCGGTGGCGGAGCTGTTCGCCGAGTTTTCCCCGGTCCCCATTGCCGCCGCCTCCATCGCCCAGGTCCACAAGGCCCGCCTGAACAGCGGCGAGCACGTGGTCGTCAAGGTGCGCCGCCCGGGCATCGAAAAAGTCATCGAAACCGACCTGGACATCCTGATGGGGCTGGCCTACCTCATCGAGCACCACATCCCTACCGGAGAAATCTACGATCCCATCGGCGTGGTCAAAGAATTCCGCCGCACCATTCACCGCGAAATGGACTTCAGCCGTGAGGGGCACACCATCGACCGTTTCGCGGCCAATTTCGCCGAGGATGAGACCGTTTATGTCCCCAAGGTGTTCTGGGAGGCGACCGGCGAAGGGGTGCTGACCATGGAGTTGGTCGAAGGGATCAAGATTTCCGATTTCGACCGGCTCGCCGAAGCGGGGCTGGACCGCAAGATCATCGCTCGCAACGGGGCGGACGCCATTCTCAACCAGGTGCTGGTGCACGGGCTGTTTCACGGCGATCCCCACCCGGGCAACATATTCGTGCTGGACGAGAACCGGGTCTGCTTCATCGACTACGGCATGGTCGGGCGGGTCGACGACGACCTGAAAAACCAGCTCATCGACCTGCTGGTCAACATCCTGCAACGGGACGTGGACGCGGTAATCAGCCAGCTTCTTTACTCCGGGGAGGTCACCGACGAGGTCAATCTCAAAGCCCTCAAGCGCGACCTCGGCGAATTGATCGACGCCTACTACGAGATCCCCCTGCAGGAGATCAACGCCGGGAAACTGCTGGTGGAGTTCATTGAAATCCTGACCAGCTACCAGATCAAATTTCCCGCGGACCTGATGTTACTCGGCAAGGCCCTGGTGACCATAGAGGGGATCGGTCGCCAACTGGACCCGGATTTCAACATGGTTGAACATCTCAGGCCTTTCATGACCCGGATGGTTCGCGACCGGCTCTCCCCGACGAGTCTCTCCAAGGAACTGTTTCGTGTGGCGCAGTCCTACTCCGCTCTGGCCAAGAACCTGCCACGGGATCTGAAAGAATTCATCAACCGGGTCAATCGCAACAAGTTCAAGATCGACCTCGAGCACCGCGGGCTGGAGAAACTGATCAATGACCTCGACAAATCGAGCAACCGGCTGTCCTTCAGCCTGATCATCGCGGCTCTGATCATCGGCTCCTCATTGATCATGCAGACCGAGAAAGGCCCTATGCTGCTGGGGTTTCCGGCCCTGGGCATCCTGGGCTACTCCATCGCCGGCTTTCTCGGTCTCTGGCTCGCCATTGCCATCCTGCGCTCGGGGCGCCTTTAGGAGGCTGTCGGACTATCGATGAGCCGGCTGCAAATTCGGCTGCTTGGCCCGGATTTCAGCTCCTTTTCGGCCCATAGCTATGGCTATGAGCTCTCAAACGAGCCGAATTCTGGCCTCAAGCTTCCAAATTTTCGCTTCGGCCCGTATAGTCCGACACCCTCCTAGTATCCCTGCAGGACTCCCCAGCGACCCTGTGGCTGTGTTGCAGCAACCACACACCCGACCTTCCGCCTTGCAAATTAACCACAGAAAGCCCATCGTCCGGCGCAATAATCCTTCGCATTTTCAACAACTTGCAACCACAAAAAAGATGGCAAAGTCTTTGCAAGTCCATCTCTGCAAATTGTGCTACCGCTTTTGTGGAGGATTTTTCTTTCAATGATATACCAGTGTACCATCGCCCATCCCGTGCTCATTTCAGGTATCGGGCTGCACTCGGGGCGCCGCATCAACATGAACCTGCGCCCTGCGGATGCCGGAACGGGCATCGTCTTCCACCGGACCGAGGGGGATCGGACCGTATCCATCGAAGCCATCTCGGCCAACGTCGTGGATACCCGCCTGGCCACCGTGATCGGCAAAAGCGGGTTGACGGTTTCCACCATCGAGCACCTGATGGCCACTCTTACCGGTTTCGGCATCGACAACCTGCATATCGACATCGACGGGCCTGAAGTCCCGGTCATGGACGGCAGCGCAGCGCCTTTCGTGCAGATGATCGAGGAGGCCGGCGTGCGCAGCCTGCCCCGCAGCCGCAAATTTTTGGCCGTACGCAAACCGATGACCGTCATCGACGGTGAAAAGCGCGTCACCCTGATTCCCTCGCGCTTCTTCCGCATTACCTTCGACATCGCCTTCGATCACGCCTGCATCGGGCTGCAGCATCGCTCCATCAAGTTCTCCCCCGAACTGTTCCGCCGCGACATCGCCCCGGCGCGGACCTTCGGGTTCTACAAGGAAGTCGAATACCTCAAGGCCAACGGCCTGGCTCGCGGCGGTTCGCTGGAGAATGCCGTGGTTATCGGAGAAGATCGGATTCTCAACCCTGAGGGCCTGAGGTTTTCCGACGAATTCGTCCGCCACAAGATCCTCGATTCCATCGGCGACTTCAGCCTGGTCGGCTACCCGATTCTCGGCCACTTCAAGGCTTTCAAGGCGGGGCACGACATCAACCACAAGATGGTCGAGCAGATCCTGGCCTCTCCTGATTGCTGGAAGCTCGTGGAATTTACCGAGGCGGACCTGAAAGAAGCCCTGCGCGGCGGGGTTCCGCTCATCGGTTCGGAACTGGCCCTTTCCGAGGCCTGAGGCCGGAAAAATTCTTCCTGGAAAAATTTAAGGCAGCCCCTGGCTGCCTTTTTTCGTTCATGCTGCTTGCATTCAGATGGTTTTTTTCGTAAAATCAAGCCCTTAGATTAGCAAAACGTTCCGAGGGTCCCCATGCATCCGCCCCCAGGCAAGACCGTCAGACCAAAATCCGAAGCGCGAAAACGACGCAGGGAACTGCTGCTGATTCTCATGATCATCGGGGTCGTGGCGCTGCTCTCGCGCTTCGAGTCCCAGTTGTTCGATCTGGCGTCCCGACTGCCGCTTTCCAACAGCATCCTGGTTCTGGCCCTGATCAACATCAACATCCTGCTGATCATCTTGTTTCTCTTTCTGGTTTTCCGCAACCTCTTCAAGTTGCTTCTGGAACGACGACGAGAGGTTCCCGGGGCCCGCTTGCGCACCAAGCTGGTGGTGGCGTTCATCGCCCTGTCCCTGGTGCCGACCATGCTGCTGTTCTTTGTTTCGGCGGGCTTCATCACCAATTCCATCGAAAACTGGTTCAACGACCAGATCGAAGCCTCTCTGCAGGAGTCACTTGAGGTCGCCCAGACCTACTACAAGAACTCGGCCACCAACGCCCTGTATTACGCCGAACAGTTGGCCCGCATCGTCAAAGAGGAGAAGCTGCTCAACGATGCCAACCTCCCCAAGCTGCGCCAGGTCATCAAGCAGAAACAGCTGGAATACAACCTGGGGATCGTCGAGGTCTTTTCCGCCACCTACGAGGAGTTGGTGAGGGCCTCCAACCCTCAGGTGCCCGCCGCCGAATTCACCGATCCCGGCTCGGACAACATCCGCGAGGGGCTCCAGGGCAACCGCTTCACCCGCATCACTCCGGTGGGCAAGGCCGACCTGATCCGGGGCATCGTCCCGGTCTACTCCACCTTCAACCCCGAAGATGTGGTCGGGGTAGTCGTGGTCAACTACTACGTCCCCTACTCGCTGGTCAACAAGATGAAGGAGATCAGCGCTTCCTTCGAGCAGTACAAGAGCACCAAGCTGCTGAAAAGCAAGATCCAGTCGGGCTACGTCATCGTGTTGTTGCTGATCGCCCTGATCATCATCTTCCTCGCTACCTGGTTCGGGTTTCACCTGGCCCGGGGCATCACCGTCCCCATCCAGGAGCTGGCCGTGGCCACCGGCCGGGTCGCCGAGGGGGACCTGGAAGTCAGCATCGAGCCGCGCTCGGACGATGAGATCGGCACGCTGGTCGAGGCCTTCAACAAGATGACCGCCGACCTGAGGCGCGGGCAAATGGAGATCCAGCAGGCCAACAAGGAACTCCAGGTCTACAACATGGAGCTCGACCAGCGCCGCCGCTACATGGAGATCGTCCTGAAAAACGTCACCGCCGGGGTCATTTCCGTCGACAAGCAGGGCAATCTGACCACCATCAACAAATCCGCCGAGCGGATGCTGAAGATCAAGACCGGCAAGGTCCTGGGAAGGAACTTCCGGGAAGTCGTCGGGGCGGGCAACCTGCCGATCATCAAGGAGTTTCTGAAAGAGCTGGTGGAGTCGGGCAAAGACTCGATCCGCAAGCAGATCACCGTGCCGATCCAGGACGTGCGCATCACCCTGCTGGTCAACGTCACCACCCTGCGCGACGAAAGCGGCGAATTCATGGGCACCGTTGTGGTCTTCGACGACCTGACCAATCTGCTCAAAGCCCAGCGCATGGCGGCCTGGCGCGAGGTGGCACGGCGCATCGCCCATGAGATCAAGAACCCCCTGACCCCCATCCAGCTCTCCGCGCAGCGGCTTCGCCGCCGCTACCTCGACCGGTTCAGCGGCGATGACACGGTCTTCGACGAGTGCACCCACATGATCGTGCAGCAGGTCGATGAGCTGAAAAACCTGGTCAACGAGTTCTCCAATTTCGCCCGAATGCCGGCCAGCAATCCGGCCCCCAATAATCTCAACCAGATCCTCAGCGACGCCCTGGTTCTCTACCAGGAGGGCCACAAGGAGATCGAGTTCCAGTTTCAGCCGGACCCCGAAGTCCCCATGTTCAATCTCGACCGCGACCAGATCAAGCGGGTGGCCATCAACCTGCTCGACAACGCCGTAGGCGCCATCGACGGCCAAGGGCAGATCCTCATCGAGTCGAGCTACAACCCGTCTTTGCAGATGGCCACCTTCACCGTTTCCGACACCGGCAGCGGCATCGCCCCCGAAGACAAGCCGCGGCTGTTCGAGCCCTATTTTTCCACCAAAAAGTCAGGCACCGGACTCGGTCTGGCGATCGTATCCAGCATCATTTCAGACCACAACGGCTACATCCGGGTCAAGGACAATCAGCCCAAGGGTACGCGCTTCATCGTCGAGTTGCCGGTCAACGGCAACAGCGCCACCCAGGTTTAACCCCTACCCGGGCAGCCTGGATTGAATACAGGAAACCATCATGAAAACCATTCTGATCGTTGATGACGAAGCGAGCATCCGCGAGAGCCTCAAGGGCATCCTTCAGGACGAGGGCTTTCGCACCCTGTTTGCCAAAGATGGCGAAGAGGCCCTGCCCCTCGCCCTGGAGGAGAACCCTGACCTGATCCTGCTCGACATCTGGATGCCCGGCATGGACGGCCTCGAAGTGCTGCGCCGCATCCGCGAAACCAGCCCCGAACAGTTGGTGATCATGATGAGCGGGCACGGCACCATCGAAACCGCAGTCAAGGCGACCAAGTTGGGCGCCTTCGACTTCATCGAAAAGCCGCTATCCCTGGAAAAGGTCCTGCTGGGAATCCAGAACGCCATGAAGGTGGGGGACCTGGTGGAGGAGAACCGCTCCCTGAAGGCGAAATTTGCCAAGGAGCATGAGATGATCGGCAACAGCCAGCCGATTGCCCGGCTCAAGGAACAGATCTCCATTGCCGCGCCCACCTCTGGTTGGGTTCTCATCACCGGGGAAAACGGCACCGGCAAGGAGCTGGTCGCCCGGGCGATCCACAACCAGTCACGGCGGCGGGACAAGCCCTTCGTCGAGGTCAACTGCGCGGCCATCCCCGAGGAGCTTATCGAATCCGAGCTTTTCGGCCATGAAAAGGGGGCTTTTACCGGGGCCACCGCCGCCCGCAAGGGCAAGTTCGACCAGGCGCACGAGGGAACCCTGTTTCTCGACGAAATCGGCGACATGAGCCTCAAGACCCAGGCCAAAGTCCTACGCATCCTGCAGGAGAGAAAGTTCGAACGGGTGGGCGGCAACCGCACCATCGAAGTCGACGTCCGGGTCATTGCGGCCACCAACAAGGACCTCGAGGAGGAGATCCGCAGCGGCAATTTCCGCGAGGACCTCTATTATCGGTTGAATGTCCTTCCTTTTCATGTGCCGCCGCTGCGCGAGCGCCCAACCGACATCCCTTTCCTGGTCAGGCATTTTCTGGAATACTTCTGCGGCAAGGAGAGTCGTGCAACCAAGACCATCACCCCGGAAGCCTTGGACGCGTTGGTCCGTCATGCATGGCCGGGCAACGTGAGGGAGCTGAAGAACATCGTCGAACGCCTGGTGATCATGACCCCGGGCACCCTGATTACCGAGGGGGACCTGCCGGCGGGCATCCTCGACCGGCGCGGCGCCCCGCGGGTGGCCGTGGCGGCGAACGGGGATCCCGGCGCGGTGACCTTCAAGGAAGCCAAGGAGGATTTCGAAAGGGAGTTCATCATCCAGAAGCTGGAGGAGAACGACTGGAACATTTCCCGCACGGCGGAGGCGATCGAAATCGAACGCTCCAATCTGCACCGGAAGATAAAGAGTTTTGGCATCGAGCTGAAAAAATAGACTGTTCCACAACAATAAAAGACCGGCGGCCCATGGGGCTCCCGGTCTTTTTCTTTGCGCAAGGGCAGAATTCGACTGGCCTGCGCAGGACGGGACAGTGTCACGTCCTAAAATAGGTTGACAGGTTTTACCTAAGCCACC